>CAWCTS010000034.1:0-37122 GCA_963798515.1 uncultured Alphaproteobacteria bacterium | reverse complement strand
CCGGCATCGCGATCTCCAAGGCCGAGATCGACGCCGCCGAGGGACGCTGCTCGAAGGCGCAGCTCGACGCGCTCGACCTCGCGCTCGAGCGCATTCTCGCCTTCCATGAGCGGCAGCGGCCGCAGGACCTGCGCTTCACCGATCCGGTCGGCGTGGAGCTCGGATGGCGCTGGACGCCGGTAGAGTCGGTCGGGCTCTATGTCCCCGGCGGCACCGCCGCCTATCCCTCCTCCGTGCTCATGAACGTCGCGCCGGCGAAGGTCGCCGGCGTCGCCCGCATCGCCATGGTCGTGCCGACGCCTGGCGGCGAGGTCTCGCCGCTGGTGCTCGCCGCCGCCAAGCGTTCCGGCATTGAGGAAATCTATCGCGTCGGCGGCGCGCAGGCCGTGGCGGCGCTCGCCTATGGCACCAAGACCATCGCGGCGGTGGACAAGATCGTCGGTCCCGGCAACGCCTATGTCGCGGCGGCCAAGCGCCGCGTGTTCGGCCAGGTCGGCATCGACATGATCGCCGGCCCTTCCGAGGTGCTCATTCTCGCCGACAAGAGCGCCAATCCGGACTGGATCGCCGCCGATCTGCTCGCTCAGGCGGAGCACGACGAGTCGGCGCAGTCGATCCTGATCACCGACGACGCCTCGCTCGCCGACGCGGTCGTCGCCGCCGTCGAGCGCCATCTCAAGACGCTGTCGCGTCACGAGATCGCCTCGGCCTCCTGGCGGGACTATGGGGCCGTCATTCTGACGAACAAGCTCTCCGACGCCCTGCCCCTCGCAGACAGGATCGCCGCCGAGCATCTCGAGCTCGTTTGCGAGGACGCCGAGGCGCTGGCGGTCAAGATCAAGAACGCGGGCGCGATCTTCATCGGCGGCTACACGCCCGAGGCCATCGGAGATTACGTCGGCGGCTCGAACCACGTGCTCCCGACCGCGCGCTCCGCGCGCTTCTCCTCGGGACTCAACGTGCTCGACTTCCTGAAGCGCAGCTCGATCCTCAAATGCGACGCGGAGGCGTTGCGCGCCATTGGCGGCGCGGCCGTGACGCTGGGCGAGGCGGAGGGGCTCACCGCCCATGCGCGTTCCGTCTCGATCCGGCTGAACTCGCTTGGAGCCTGAGGTGGCGCAAGACAGCGTTCGGCGCCTCACCCAGGTCACGCTGGACGAGAACTCGATCGGCCGCGGCACGGCCGATCAAGAGCATGAACGCGAAACCGCCATCTACGACCTCATCGACGACAATCAATTCGGCGTCGTCGGCCATGACGGCGGGCCCTATGCGCTCGCCCTCTCGCTGCATGACGCGAAGCTCGTGCTGGCGGTGACCGATGCAGCGGGCAATCCCGTCGTCACGCATATTCTGTCGCTGACGCCGTTCAAGCGCATCCTCAAAGACTATTTCATGGTCTGCGAGAATTATTACGCGGCGATCCGCAGCGCTTCGCCGAGCCGCATCGAGGCGATCGACATGGGCCGGCGGGGGCTGCACAATGAAGGCGCGCAGCTTCTGCTCGAGCGCCTGACCGGCAAGCTCGACATCGACATCGACACGGCGCGGCGGATCTTCACGCTGGTCACGGCGCTGCACTGGAAAGGCTAGCGCAAGATGGCCGATCCGCCGTCAGCCCAGCCGGCAGTCAAGGCGCGCGGGCGCCCGCAATCCGTGCTCTTCGCCTGCACGCTCAACGCCGTTCGCTCGCCCATGGCCGAGGCGATCGCCCGTCACTATTTCGGGCGCGGCATTCGCTTCGACTCCGCGGGCCTGAAGCACGCCGAGCCGAACGGATTCGCCATTGCGGCGATGGCGGAGATCGGCATGGACATCTCGCGCCATAAGCCCAAAACCTTCGAGGACATCGAGGACGCGAGCTACGATCTGATCGTCACGCTCTCCCCCGAAGCGCATCACCGCGCGCTCGAATTCGCGCGCGATCTTTCGCGCCGAGGTCGTCTATTGGCCGACGCCCGACCCTTCCGCCACGCAAGGCTCGCGCGAGACCATTCTCGACGCCTATCGCCAGACGCGCGACGGGCTCGCGGCGCGCATCAAGAGCTATCTGCACCGCCCCTGGGATGGCCAGGGTTGAACGCCGTGGATTTCCGCATCGGGACGACGGACGCGCAAGTTTTCGCGCTCCTCCTCGACGCGGACGATTTGGCGCCCACACCGCGCGATCTTGCTGAAGCGCCGGAGGGCGCGAGACGCGAGGCGTTTCTGCGCCGGCGCGCGGCGACGCGACGGCTCGTTGCGCAGCGGCTCGGCGTTGCGGCGAGCGAGGTCGAGATCGGGCACGATCCCCAGGGCGCGCCGCGTCTCCTCACGCCGCAAGCGCCACTCTGTCTCTCCGTCTCCGGCCGCGAGGATTTTTGCGCGATCGCGCTCGGCTCGAGCGCGATCGGCGTCGACATCGAGCCGCTGGAGCCTGAGGCGGAGCCCGTGTGGAGCGCGCTGCATCGAAGCGAAGCGGCGCGGCTGCGCGCGCTTCCGCAAGACGCGCAGAGCGCAGCCTTCCTGCGCCTCTGGACCGCCAAGGAAGCCTATCTCAAGGCGCTGGGCACGGGCTTTTCGCGCGAGCCGGCGACAATTGCGGTCGATCTGGACTTTCGCCTCCTCTGACGAGGGCGCCGAGGCGCGTCTGGCGGCCGGCGAATGGCGTATCGTCGAGCTCGCGGGTAGAAGGTTTCTTGTCGCCTGCGTCATGCTCAGCGATTGAATTCTAAAAAACATGTTGAGACGAGCCAGTGGCGGCCCGTTACAGTTGCAACGGAACCCGAGACCTTTGCCGTCAGGACGAACGCTCGGACGGAGCGTGGGATCGGGCGGGCGCGAAAGAGATCTCCCGAGCGGACTCGACGGCGACGACTAGCGCTTAGGCGCGGCGCGCCCGCACATAGAGGCCGGCGAGCGCAAGCGCAGCGAGGCCGGCGAGGCCCGAGCCGGGAACGGGGCTAGGAGCGGCGAAGGTGCCCGTGAAGTTGTTTCCGATTTGCCTTGGAGGAAGGTCACCATCCCTAACAAAAAGCTGTGTGTCTGGACCAAGTGTCGCCCCGCCGCCGAATAGCGTTGAAGCCGTCTGTAAGTCGAGGATGAGGTTGAAGCCGATCGGGCTATCACTGCTCACACGGACTTCCCAGTCACCGGACACCGCTCCCTGATCTAGAATTCCCGACGTGAGAAACGTGACCACTGTGCTTGACGGCAAGTCGACGCTCAGATCGAGCCCGGTGACAAGATCGTTGGCGACCGTGATCGTTCCTGAAATCCCAGGATCTACTGTTTCGGGCGGACGGAGGAAGTCATAAGACCCACCACTGAGCGTGTAGATGTAGGTCGGGCTGGCCGCGCGGGCCGCGCCGCTGACCGACAGAGCCGCCACTACCGCGAGCCCGGCTCGCACGAGCACCCTGGAACCGACCATTTGAGCCTCCTTGAAAACACGACCGATTAAGCGGCAGTGCGAACGCCGCACCAGGACGGTCTCATAGGCTTACCAGAATGTAAACGTCGGCACGTTGCAGAACGAGAATAGTTCTCAACTGTTGTATTTTTGCCGCACTCTCGGCGCCAATCGACGGTCCGGACTGGCGCGCCAACCCGGAGAACCTCTGGCCCTAACAACCCGCTTTTTCCAGCCCGCAAAGACGCGGCGCGAGCCTCCGCGCGAGCGCCAATAGCGCGCGGTCCGTTCCGCGTCTGCCGATAAGCGACAGGCCCAGCGGCGGGTCGGAGGCGAGCGGCAGGCTCACCTGCGGCAGGCCGAAATAGCTTGCGAGCAGAAAGAGCCGGAACATCTGATAGCGCTTCGCGTCGAGCGACTCAACGCTCTCGTCGAGGCGCGGCGAGACGAAGGGCGTCGTCGGCAGGACGAGCAAGCCGTCCTCCCCGAAAAGCGCATCGATTTTCGGGCGCGCCGCGTCGCGAAAAGCTTCCGCCTCTCGGCTTTGCGCCTGCGTGACCGTCGCCGCATAGGCGAAGCGCTCGGAAATTCCCGGCCCGAAGCGCGGGCGCTCTCGCTCGATCCAGGCGCCATGCGAGCGCCAGGCTTCGAAAGCCTGGAAGTTGCGAAAAAGCGCGAGCGCCTGCGGCCAGAAGGACGCATCCAGCGCAACCTCGCGCATCGGGAGCTCGGGCGCGAGCGCCGTCACGGCGGCGGCGAAGCGCGCAGCCTCCGCCGGCGGACAGTCCGCGAAAGCCTCGTCGAGAAACTGATTGCGCGCGAGCGGGCGGCGATCGGAATCCACAGGCAGGAGGACATCGCCGACCTTCTCCAATGTCGCCGCGTCGCGCGCGAAAAAGCCGACGACGTCGAAGCTCGGCGCAAGCGGCACGATCCCTTCGAGCGAGAGCGCGTCATGGCTCGGACGAAATCCGAAGACGCCGCAAAAGCTCGCCGGCGCTCGGCAGGAGCCCGCCGTGTCGGTGCCGAGCGCGAAGTCTGCGAGCCCCGCCGCGACAGCAACCGCCGAGCCCGACGATGAGCCGCCGGGATGGCGGTCTGGCGCGCGCGGGTTGATGGGCGTGCCGTAATGAGCGTTGGCGCCCATCAGACTATAGGCCATCTCGTCCATCTGGCTCTTGCCGACGAGCCGCGCGCCGGCCGCAAGCAACGTCGTGACGACGGGCGCATTGACCTTTGCGGGCGCATGGCTCGCGGCGAATTCCGGATGGCCATTGGTCGAGACCTGGCCTGCGACGTCGATGTTCTCCTTGACGACGAAGGTGAGGCCGGCAAGCGGGCCGCGCTCGCTCCCTTTCATGTCGAGCGCGACGCTCAGCGCGCGAAAATCATCCGCCATTGAAGATCTCCTTTGCGCGCGGCGCGCTTCGCTCCGCCGTTTCAGCCAAGCCGCGTGAGCTTCACCTGCAATCCGTCGCGCGGGCGCGGAATGGGCCAATAGGTCCACTCCGGACTGTAGCCGAGGCCGACGGAAACCTCCGCCGTCGAAAGCAGATGATAGGCGAAGCATTTGGCCTGAAGATAAGCGAAACGCTGGCCGAGGCACATATGCGCGCCGCCGCCGAAAGGCGTGAAGGCATATTTGTGACGCGCGCGCACCGCTTCGTCTGAAAAGCGCAGAGGGTCGAATGTCTCCGGGTCCGGCCAGACCTCCGGCATGCGCTGCGTGTAGAGCGGATTTACGACCACGCGCGTCCCGCGCGGAATTCGAAACCCTGCGAACTCCGTATCGCGCATCGCGCAGCGTCGCGTAGCGGGCACGGGCGGAAAGAGGCGCATCGATTCGTTGAAAGCCATCTCCGTCAGCGGCAGAGCGTCAATAAGCTCGTAAGGCAAAGGCTCGCCTCGGGCGAGGCCGAGGGCCTTCATCTCCTCTCGCAGCCTCTCCTGCCAATCGGGATTGAATAGCGAGGAAATAAATCAAATGCGGAAAGGGACGAGGCCAGCGTGTCATGCGCAGCCATCATCATGAAGTTCATGTGATCCGCGATTTCCTGCGCCGGCAGCAGATTTCCGTCCTCGGTGGTCGTGTTGCAGAGCAGAGTGAAGAGGTCTTGCGAGCGGCTTTCGCGGCGCGCGGCGATCTGGCTCTTGAAGTAGTCGATCATGAACTGGCGCGCCTTGACGCCGCGGCGCATCTGCGTGCCGGGCAGAGGACTGCGCACGACGGCGACGGTCGCCGCGACCATGTCGATGAAGGCTCGCTTGATGCGTTCCGCGTCAGCGCCCATGCCTTCGCCAAGAAAGACGGTCGCGGCGAGGTCCAAGGTCAGACGTTTGGCCGCGGGATAAAAGTGAAGATCGGTAGAGGCGCTCAGCCAGCTCGATATTCCCGCGGCGATCCCTTGGTTGAGACTTTCGAGATAGGACTTCAACGGTCCCGCCTTGAAGGCGACGGAAAGCGCCTTGCGCTGCAGCCGATGCTCGTCAGCATCCATCAGCAGCAGACCGCCCGGAAACAAGGCGGCCGAAAATGCGCTCCCAACCGTGCTGCGCGGAAAAAAGCTTGGCCTGATCGAGCAGAACGAATTCATTCGCCTGCGGGCCGAGCAGCGTTACGAGACGACCGCCGAAAGTATGGGTGCGGAATACGGGGCCAAAGCGCTTGGCGAGGCGCTCGGGCTCGCCTTTAGGGTCGGCCAGCATTTGCAGCGTGTTGCCGAGCAAGGGCCAGCCATCCGTGCCGGGAATATGGGCGAGCGCGCCGAGCGGCGGCTCGGGCATGGGCGGCGAGGCGCTTGGATTTCGATGGCGTGAGCGATCGGCGACATGCAGATCCTCGGAGAATTCTAAGGTTCGGTTCGCGAAACGTATTTTGGCGCGCAATCCTGCGGCGGCGCTCGGTCGGGCTCCGCCAAAACGGAACCTGACGCAGAAAGGCGGGCAGCGCAATGCGACGCCGGGGCTCGCTCGGCCGTCGCAATTGCGGCCCCTTAACCTCTTCGGCTCGGGCGAAGGCCAGGGGCGCCGAAATGGGATGCGCCTGCACGCGGCAAATTCACGATCCGAACGCAGCTGGAACAAATCGCGCCCGAATCGGAAGGCTGGGGAGAATCGCGCTCTGTTCGCCCAGATGTGGCGGCGCGGCGGCTTCGCGCCACTAGGGGTGGCCAGCCCTCCAAATCTTGACGCGAATTTTTGAGATTCCTTCCAGGACTCTGCGGGAGACATTTGTCAATTGGCGGCGGCGGAAGGCGCGAGCGATTTTTTCTCGGCGCCAAACACCTGATTAAAAGCGATATTCTGTTTCTGTACGCGCTTGTTTGACCCGCATTTGTCGGCGCGCCGTGGCGGCCGGCCTGTCGAGAATTCGTCTCCCCCTGGCGAATCGCGGGAGGCGCATCCCCTTTCGCGCCAGGGTTAAGCCGGCGCCCGATTTTGAGCCCGCTCGCTCCGCGTAGAACCGGCCGGCTCTTAAGCTTTGGGGTCGAAGCCGAACGAAGCGGGTCCGAATCAGCGCCCTTTCCAGGTTCACGCCGCGTTCGACCCGAACATCCTGAGCTCGAAGAGGCGAGAAAATGAGCGCCGACGCAGCGCCCGTCTAACGGCCGAACCCGCCGCCCCCCCGCCGCCGAAGCCGCCGCCGCCCGCTCCCCCGCCCGCGCCGCCCATGCCATGATGTCCGCCGCCGATCTGCTGCGGCTGCTCCTCCTTCTTGGCGGCTGCGGGACTAGCCGCGCGCAGATCCGCCTGGGAGACGTGACAACTGTGCTTCTTGTCGAAACGCGCGAAGAAGGGACTGGGGAAATCCATGAACTCCTCACGCGTGACGCGGCCTTTGCCGGCCTGGTCGAAATAGTCGAAAGTCGCGGAGGCGAAGACCGAGCTCGTTCGCGGAATGACGGCGAAGCTCTTCTCGTCGATGTAGCCGCGCTTCTTGGGGTCGGCGAAACGATAGAGCTTCGCCATATAGGCGCGCCATTGATCGCAGGTGTAGACGCCGCCGTCGCCGCCCCAGTCGCGCGCCGTCGAGACCAGAAGATCGTCGCTCTGCTGCGCCATGGAGGAGTTGGGGCAGGCGACGCCGGCAAGAGCGAGCGCGAGAATTGTTTTCCGCATCAGCATCTCCGTTCTCGCCGCGCGTTTGCGATCGCGACGACTTGGCAACTCTACACCGCCTCGCTGCGCTGTAGAGTCGTCTGGAGCGTGGCCCGCGAGCGAGGCTGCGGCGTCGCGCCGCGCCGAGGCCTGGGCTGAGCCGCCTTGCATTCGGGGGAGCGATGTTTAGGTAAAACGCTACAGCGCGGTTAGGCTTGCGCTGCATTGCAGCGGCGGTCGAGGTCGTGACAGGCCCCCCGCCGCATCGGAGGGGAAAATATGCTCGGACTGTTCAAATTCGGATCGATCGGCGTAAGCGGCGCGAGCCTCGGCGCGGCGTTGCTCGCGCTCGTGCTTCCGGACCAGGCGCTGGCTGGCGACCGGATCGGCTCCCTGCAGTGCAAGCTTTCCGGGAGCACTCTCAGTGTGCTCGTCGAGAATCAGACCGTCGACTGCCTCTATGAAGACGACAGAGACGGCGTCGCGCCAGGGCATTACGTCGGCAAGCTCACGAAGGTCGGGGCCAATTTCGCGGTCGACGGACCGGGGCAGCTGGCCTGGGGCGTCATCGCGGCGACGCGCGATGTCGGTCCCGGCGCGCTGGCGGGCTCCTACGCCGGACCCGAGACGACCGTGAAGGTCGGGGTGGGCGGCGGCGGCGCTTTGCTCGTCGGCGGCAGCAACAACACGATCTCGCTGCAGCCGCTCGAGGTCGAGACCGGCAAGGGCTTTGGTCTGACCGCCGGCGCCGAAAGCCTGGACCTGACCTTCGTGCCGGACGTTCCGCCGCCGGTCTTCCCGCACAGCCTGCGCAAGCACAAGCATCACCACGGCTAGGACAGCTTCTGGGGGCGGCGAGAATCGCCGCTCCCTTTACGACGGCGCGGCGAAATCGAGCAGCCGATCCGAGGGAAAATCATAGAGCCGGCCGCTCTCGGTCCACTCGGGGCGGAGCAGCAGGGCGGCTTTCTCTGCGAATTCCTGCGGCGTGCGCAAGGTTGCGGGGTCCTCGCCGGGCATGGCCTTCGCCCGCATGGCTGTGCGCAATGGCCCGGGATTGGCGAGCATCACTTTGATATCCGACGTGTTCGCGCATTCGGCGGCATAGGTTCGCGCCAGCGCCTCGAGCCCCGCTTTCGTCACCGCATAAGGTCCCCAATAGGGCTTGAGTTGCGCGCGATGCGCCGCGCCCGAAGTGATCATCAGCACGCGCGGCGCGCGGCCCGCCCGCAGCAGAGGATCCAGCGAGCGCAGGAGCCGCCAATTCGCGGTCAGA
The DNA here is from genome assembly GCA_963798515.1 of uncultured Alphaproteobacteria bacterium. Taxonomy (GTDB): domain Bacteria; phylum Pseudomonadota; class Alphaproteobacteria; order Rhizobiales; family Beijerinckiaceae; genus Methylocystis. The sequence continues at coordinate 28,357 of CAWCTS010000034.1, read as the reverse complement.
TTGACCGCCAGAAGCGTCTCCCAATCCTTCGGCTCGACATGCCCGAGAGGCGAGAGAGGCCCAAGCTGGCCGCCGACGCAGGCCAGTGCGTCGAGGCGTCCAAATCGCTTATAAAGCGCGGCGCCGAGCCGATCCAGCGCCTCGAAGTCAGCGAGATCGCAAGGGACCAGGGTCGTGGAGCCGCCGAAAGCCGAGATCTCGTCGTCGAGTGCCTCGAGCGCGCCCATGGTTCGCGCAAGCAGCACGAGATGGGCTCCGTCGCGCGCGAGCTGTAGCGCCAGCGCGCGACCGACGCCGCGCGAGGCGCCGGTCACCAGCGCGATTCGGGAGGGCGTGGGCTCTGACATGTCGGTGAGTGCGGCAGGCTAGCCCGGGGCCGGTCGAGGATGAGCGACCGTTCCGGACTGCGCCGCCGCGCTGGTTTCACGAGCCGATCAGTGCGCCGGAGCGGCTGCAGCCGCCGTAGGCGCGGCTGCCGCGGGCATCGTCATCGGCGCCGCTGCGGCTTTGGTTTCCTTCTTGACGGCGAGAAGCAGGCTCGATTCGTTCGGCCGCCAGCGATAGCCGATGCCGAAGGGCAGCGCCGCCGGAGACTCCTTCTGGTAAAGCTTCGCCAAATCCCCTTGCCAGGCATAGCGGAAGATCGGAATCGGCCGCGAATAGTGGCCGAAGGGCTTTATCGTCCAGTCGGCCCCGTACATCCGGTAGGGAACGCCAGTGTCGTCCTGCAGGATGGCGCTACTATGCGAAAGAAGAGAGTTCCTCACTTCTGTGAAATTCCCGCCATGCAGCAGGTAGGAGGCGCTCTTGACCAAAGCGTCGCCTTCGCCGAGCTTCGTGAACAGGGCGTCGAGTCCCGTCTTGGCGAAAGAGCCGTTCACGACATTCGCCTGGAAGTAATAAAGCGTCTGATCGGGGCCGCCCGGCGAGGAAAAGACGATCTTGGCGCCCTTGGTTCCCGGGGCGGCTGGGTCCGACGCCTTCTCGCCTGTGACGATGTCGCCGTTCTCGAGGAGCCGCACGACCTGCGCGTCGTGGATGACCTTACCCGAGCGCACCAGGAACACATAGAGAACGGGGAGCGTCCCCTTCGTCGGGGTGAAGAGGAACTGGCCAGACATCTCCTTGGTGCGGAAAAAGCTCACCTGGAGGATCGTGCGGGTCGATTTTTCCAGACCCTGCAGGGCGGCGGGGATCAATTTCTCTGGAATCTGGGTCACGTCCGGCGGCGTGCCGGGGGGCTCCAGACCGGCCATCACATAGGTCTGGCGGTCGGGGAAAAAGGCGTTGGCGTAGAGAAAGTCCGGCCCGCTGAAGAGGTAGAAGAGATTGGGCCGCTTCGGCAGGTTCAGATTTTCCTTGGCCCAGTTGCGCACGTGAGACAGCTGAGCGGAGTCGACCAGCTTGAAAGCCTGGTCGAAGCTTCTCGCATGATTTTGCCAGGCGGGGGTCTTGGTCAGCGGCGCCAGGGGCGAATCAGCCGAAACCGGCAGCCCGGCGAGGAAGCGGGCGTTGTCGTCCGCGCTCGCGGCCTGCGCCTTGGGCGCCGCGAGGCAGAGCCCGCCCAGCGCGGCGACGGCGAAAATGAGGCCGAGCCGGAGTTTCGACAAGCGCCCGGCCATGGCGCCGATCTGCGCCGAGGAGACGAGCGCGTAAACGACGAGGCCGGCGGCCATGACGGCGAGGCCGGCGAGCGACTGCATTGGGCGCGTTTCAAGGAGATAATACATCATGTAGAGCGTCACCGAGAGGAAGACGAGCGGGGTCAGGGGATAGCCCCAGGCTCGATAGGGCCGCAGGATATCCGGACGCGTATAGCGTAACTTGACCATTCCGAGAACTGTCAAAAAAGAACTAAATGTCAGGCTGAACTGCGTAAACTCCAGAATGGCCTCGAAGCTCTGCGAGAACAGCATGAGGCTCGCCACGGCCATCTGCGCCAACGTCGCGAAAGCCGGCGCGCCATTCTTGGTGCGCTGCGCGAAGGGCCGCAGAGCCGGTATGTCCTCGCCCATCACCATGGTGACGCGCGGGCCGATCCACATCATTGCGCTTACCGTCGAGACGAGCCCGATCGAGATGAGCGCGTCGACGAGACGGCCGCCGCTCGCGCCGAATATGTTCACGCCCGCGATCTGCGCCACATTGATCTTGCCCGCCAGATCCGGGATCGGGGTCGTCAGCAGAAACACAGTATTGAGCGCGACATAGAGAAAGATCACCAGCCCCGTGCCCAGGAAGAGCGCGCGCGGCAGGTTCTTTTGCGGGTCGCGGATTTCTCCGACGATGTAGGTCGCGGCGTTCCAGCCCGAATAGGCGTACATGACGAAGACGAGGCTGATCGCGAAGGGGGCGGTGAAGAATCTGCTCCGGTTGGAAGGTGCTCTTCAGATCCACGGCCGGGGCGCGCCAGCTCGCAAAGGCTCCGACGACGATGAAGGCGGCGATGACCGCGAGCTTCAGCCCCGTCGAGGCCGACCTGGAAGATGCTGCCCTGCCGAACCCCGCTCAGATGGATCGTCGAAACGAGGAGAATCGACCCCAGTCCCAGCAGCATCGGCGAGGCGCCCGGCCAGAAGGACTTCGCATATTCTCCGAGCGCCATCGCCGCGAGCGCGACCGGCGCCGAAAAGCCGACCGTTGCGGAAAGCCAGCCGGCCAGAAAGCCGACCGGCGCCCCAAAAGAATGTGTCAGGAAGTTGTATTCGCCGCTCGATCGCGGAAACATGGCGGCAAGTTCCGCATAGCAAAACGCCCCGCACAAAGCGACGGCGCCGCCCACGATCCACAAGAGCAGCACGACTAGCGGCGAAGAGAGCCCCTGAACCTGAAATCCCAGGCTAGTAAAAACTCCGACGCCGACCATGTCGGCGATGACTATTGCCGTGGCGGCGACCAGGGACACTGCGGCGGTGTTGGTATTGCTTTGAGACTGAGAGTTCATCGCGCGGCGGGCTCTGCAAGAATTTATCGCATTTACACCATAAACCTGCCGCCTTCGCAATGCGTAATTTCGATTAACCCCAACGGATGGCAAGTCCTTCGGACGCGCTCTCAGCTTGGGGAAAGCAATTGGTAACCAAGGACGCATAACTTGTATCGGCGAGCACGGCGTCGCCGAGCGTCCGTAAAAGGTTGACGCGATGAACTGTTGGCGAAAAGCCTGTTGGCGCGTCGAGCCGGGACTTTCCGCGGATCGGCGGAAGGCTCTCCCGGCCCGTAATGGGGGCGGCGCGCTGCTCAAGGTCGCAGCGCTCGGTCTCCTGACGCTGCTTGCAGCCTGCGACCGCAATGCGACCCAGAATGTCGTGCAGAAACCCCAAGGGACGGAAATGGGCCTGGACGCCCAGTTTTCCGCCGACGGCGCGCGGCGGGAGCGCCTCGCGCGCGTTCGGCCAGGAAAGGTCGAAGCGCGGGCGGCCGAGCCGCAACCCAAGGATTTGGCTTTCGCCATCACCCCGTTCGACCTGCGCCTCGCCGCGAGAAACGCAGCCGTCGAGGAGGAGGAGGAGGTCTCGCAGCGCGCGGCCAGCGTCGTCGCCGCGCCGAGCCAGCCGAGCATGACCAGCCCCCGCTCCGAGACCCTCACGAAGCTCGTCGCCTTCAACACGGCGCCCTTCCCCTATGAGGGGCTCGTTCCGGGCGGCGGCCCGTTCCTCAACGTGAGGGACGGCGATCAGCGCGGCCATCGCTCCTACACCGGCAAGGTCCTCTGGGAGAACGAGGTTTTCGGCGATTCGCGCGTGCTGGTTCACGTGCCGGACAGCTTCGATCCCACCAAGCCCGCCGTGATGGTCGTGTTCTTCCATGGCTTCGGCGCGACGCTGACGCGCGACGTGCTGCGCCGTCAGAAGGTTCCGGCCCAGGTGACGGCCTCGGGCGCCAATGCGGTTCTCGTCGCTCCGCAATTCGCGGTCGACGCCCGCGACGGTAGCGCCGGCCGCTTCTGGCAGCATGGCGCCTTCAACCGCTTCCTCGACGAGGCGGCGCATCAGCTGGCCACGCTGCGCGGCGATCCGAATTCGGAGGCCGTATTCCAGAAGATGCCGATCGTCGTGGTCGCCTATAGCGGCGGCTTCGCGCCGGCGGCCTACTGCCTCAGGGACATCGCCTCGCCCAGCCGCGTGAAAGGCGTCGTGCTGCTCGACGCGGCCTATGGCGAGCTCGACACCTACGCCCATTGGGCTACCCATGAGCAGAAGAACGGCGGGCTTCTTCGTGAGCTCCTACACGCTCTCGACGAAGGGCCACAACAACGACCTCAAGCACATGCTCGCCACCCGCGGCGTGCCGTTCAGCGACGACGAATCGAAGGTCGGCCGCGGCGTCACCTTCTTCGACACGGGCTCGGACTATACCCACGAGAGCTATGTGACGCAGGCCTGGACCGAATTCCCGATCAAGGACGTGCTGGCCCGCATTCCCGGCGTCGGTCCGGGAGACAATGTCGCCTCGCAGGCGCTGCGCGACCGCACCGCGGAGCGGGAATAAGCCAGAAGGCTACGAACAGGCTGGAGAGCCGCCGCGTCTTGCGGCGGCTCTCTTGCGTTTGAGCCGCAGGCGCGCGAAACCGCCCTCCCCTGCCCTCACCCAGGAGACCTGAACAGTGACGCAAGGCGCCAAAGAGGCGACGACGATTTTCGTTTGCGTGACCTGCCGCGGATCGAACGACCCGGCTTCCCGGCCCGGCCGGGATTTCTACGAGGCGCTCGGCGAACGCGTGCAGCAGGGCGACGCGGCTGCGCTGCAGGTTGTTCCGGTCGAATGTCTGTCGATCTGCCGGCTGCCGACCAGCGTCGCGCTGACGGCGCCCGGCAAATGGACCTATGTGCTGACGGGTCTCGAAGGCGCCGGCCATGTCGAGGACGTCGTGACCTCGGCGAAGCTTCACGCCTTGAGCCTTGATGGCGTGCCCGCCTGGCGCGACCGCCCGGAATGTTTCAAGCGCAATGTCGTCTCGCGCACCCCGCCGCTCTCCGCGAAGCCGCCAGAGGGATGACGTCCGCCTGACTTCCTTGCAACAAAAAACGCCCTCCCCCGCTGACGGGAGAGGGCGCGAAAGTCATTCGTGCGCGCTTGTTACGCGGCCATCGCGTTGGCTTTTTCGATCAGCGCCTCGGCCATGCGAATCGAGGCGATGTCGATGAGGCGGCCGTCGAGCGAGACTGCGCCCTTGCCTTCCTTGGCGGCCTGAGCCATCGCGTCGAGAATGCGGCGGGCCTTGTTCACCTCCGCCTCGGACGGCGTGAAGACCTCATTGGCGAGCTCGATCTGCGAGGGATGGATCGCCCATTTGCCCTCATAGCCGAGCACGGCGGCGCGCTTCGCGGCGGCCTTATAGCCTTCCGGATCGTTGAAGTCGCCGAAGGGGCCGTCGATCGGACGCAGGCCGTAAGCTCTGCAGGCGACCATCATGCGCGTTTGCGCCGCGTGCCACTGGTCCATCCAGTAATAGTCGCGAGCGCCGTCCTTATCCTTGTCGGTGAGGACGCCGTAGTCCGGATTGACGCCGCCGATGACGGTCGTGCGCGCGCGCGTCGAAGCCGCGTAGTCGGCGACGCCGAAGGACATGGCCTCCAGGCGCTTCGAGGACTTCGCGATCGCCTCGACATTGGCCATGCCGAGCGCCGTCTCGATAAGGATCTCGATGCCGGTCTTCTTGGTGCGCTTCTTATACTGCTCGATCTGCGTGATCAGCATGTCGATGGCGTAGACGTCCTCCGGCACGCCGACCTTGGGGATCAGCACGACGTCGAGACGCGGGCAGTTCTCGAGCACGTCGACGACGTCGCGATAGCAATAATGCGTATCGAGGCCGTTGATGCGCAGCGTCATCGTCTTCTTGCCCCAATCGATGTCGTTGAGGCCCTGGATGATGTTCTTGCGCGCCTGCTCCTTGTCGTCGGGCGCGACGGCGTCCTCGAGATCGAGAAACACCACGTCGGCCTTGGAGGCCGCGGCCTTCTCAAACATGCCGGGCGCGGAGCCCGGCACGGCGAGCTCGGAGCGATGCAGGCGCGAGGTGGCCTGTTCGATGAGCGTGAAAGACATAACTCCCTTCCTTTCTTATTAGCCCGTGGCGCCCAGGCCAGAGGCGATGCAACTGATAGATAGCAAGAGCGGAATTTTGATCAGCTCTCGCGCCGCTTCGTCCTGCGAGCTTCGGAAGCGCCGCAGCAGCTCGACCTGCTCGAGATTGACTTGGTTGATGGTCGGCAGGCGATCGTCGAGACGCGCCTTATAGGCCTTGAAGCGCTCGCCGAGCATCGCGGCGCCCGTCACCTTCAGCACCATGGCGCGGGTGAGCGCATGCTCGGCCGAAATCTTCCCGAAGATCTTCTCGCGCACCGCAGCATCCTCGACGAGGCTCGCATATTTGCCGGCGATCTCGAGATCGACGAGCATCAGCGTCTTCTCGACCTCGTCGAGCACGAGGCGGAAGAGGCGCGAATCCGCGTGCATGCGGCGCAGCAGCTCGAGGCCGGCGTCGCCGCGCTCGTCGAGAAACGCCTTCAGACCCGAGCCGACCCCAAACCAGCTCGTGATCGCGTGGCGATTCTGCGCCCAGGCGAAGACCCAGGGGATCGCGCGCAAATCCGCGAGGCTCTTGGCGCCGAAGCGCCGCGCCGGACGCGAGCCGATGTTGAGCAGCGAGATTTCCTCGAGCGGCGAGGCGGCCTGGAAATAGAGCACGAGATCGCTGTCGCCCACGAATTCTGTGTAGGCCTTCAGCGCCGCGGTCGACATATCCTCGAAGGCCTGCTCGAACTCCGCGCGCGGGATCAGCGCCTCCTCGCGTTCGGACTTCAACGCATGGGTGAAAACCGAGGAGGCGAGCAGCTCCATCTGATAGGCGGCGGTGCCGCGATTGGCGTATTTGAAGGATACGACCTCGCCCTGCTCGGTGACGCGGAACCGCCCGCGGATCGAGCCCGCCGGCTGCGCGGCGATGGCGTGTCCTGTCGGCGCGCCGCCGCGCGAAACCGAGCCGCCGCGGCCGTGGAAGAAGGCGATCGCGACCCCCTCCTCTCTGCCCACCGCCGTGAGTCGCGCCTGCGCCTTGTACAGCTCCCAGTTCGACGGCAGGAAGCCGCCGTCCTTGTTGCTGTCCGAGTAGCCGATCATCACCTCTTGCAGATCGCCCTGCCGCTGGGCGCTGCGCTTGACGATCGGGATGGCGAGCAGCTCGCGCATGATCGCAGGCGCGTCGCGCAGGTCCTCGATCGTCTCGAACAGCGGCACGATCGGCAGCGAGCAATAGACGCCCTTGGAGCCCTGCTTGACGAGCCCCGCCTCCTTGGCGAGCACATAGGCGCCGAGCACGTCAGCGACGCTGTGGGTCATCGAGAGGATGAAGCTGCCGAAGGCCTCGCGATCGAGTTTCGACTGCAGATCGGCGACGACCTCGAACATTTCGATTGTGTCGCGCGTCTCGGAGGAGAAGCGCTCCCGCTCCTCGGCGCTCAGCGGCGGCGTCGTGATCTGATCATCGAGCCAGGCGCGCCATTCCGGCGCATCGACTGCCGGCGGCTCTCCGTCGCGCGTCGCACGCCACAGGTCGCACAGCGCATTGGTGGTGCGCGTGGTGTTCTCGCGCAGATCGAGCCGCACCGTCGAAAAGCGAAAAATCTCGACCGCGCGTCGCAACGGGCGCACGAGGTCGGTAGCGAGCCCTGGAGAGCCGCCTTCGACGAGCGCCTCCTCCATGACCTTGAAGGCCCCGATCAGCTCGTCGGCACTTGCGTAACGCGCGTCGGTGGTCGCCTCGCCCCGCGTCGCGAGCAGGGTCTGGTCGAGCTTATAGACGATCAGATTGCAGAACTGGCGATAGGGCTCCATCTGATTGCGCGAGCGAATGAAGCTCGAATCGCGCAACGTCGAGAGTCGCTTCTCCAGCTCGTCGCGCAATATTTGCGGAATTTGCGCGGCGCGCGGGCTGATCGACAGCATGCGGCCGAGCTCGATCGTGCGGCCGCGATAATAATTCAGGCTCGCCAGCGCATTGTTGCGCATGGTCTCGCGCGTCACCGTATTGGTGACGAATGGATTGCCGTCGCGGTCGCCGCCGATCCAGGAACCGAACTGGAAGAAGGGCGTCACCTCAAAGGTTTCGTCCGGATAGTGCTTGGCGAGCGCCGCCTCGAAATTCGCCAAGAGCTCGGGAGCGAGATCGAAGATCGTCTCCGCGAAGAAGTGCTGGCCCCAGGCGACCTCGTGCTCGACCGTGGGTTTTTCGAGATGCAGATCGCCGGTCAGAAACAGAAGCTCGACCTGATCGCGCAATTGCGCGCCGAGCGCATTTCGCTCACGGTCGGTCCAGCGCGTGGATTCGAGGTCGCGCAGCAGCAGATAGATTTTGCGGTTCTTCTCCAAGATGGAGACGCGTTTGGCTTCGGTCGGATGCGCCGTGATCACGGGGCGGATGCGTAGCGTCTGCAGCTGCGCCCGGATTTCGTCTGCCGTCACGCCCGCGCGCTTCGCGCCGGCCAGCACCTGATCGAAAGTGCCGAGGAGCTGATCGTGCCCGCGCTCGCGCTCGATGTGACGGCGCCGGCGCATCGCATAGGCCTGCTCGGCGATCGAGACGAGCTGGAACAGAATGCCCTGCGCCTGCAGCGTGCGGCCCATCTCGTAATCGCTGAGCTTGGAGCTCGCGGAGAAGCCGCGCAGCACGGGCGCGATCTGCGGCAGTTGCCGCTCGACGACGAGCAGAAGCTGCTCGACGAGCCATGCCGAAGCCTCGTTGACGGAACGCGTCGCGAAAGCCGAGGGCGCGGCGGAGGAGGATACGGGAGCGACGTCGTTCATGCGTACTGTATCCCCGCTCAGGTAGCGTATGGTTCCGATGCGCCCTTCAACCTCAAGCCTCCGCCTGCGCCGCCAGGCGGAGACCCAAGCTTCAGGCGCTCTTCAACACCTTTGCGACCGTCTCGCCGAACTCCGAAGGGCTCGGCGCGATCGTCAGGCCGAAGGACTTCATGATCTCGGTCTTCTCGGCCGCGCTGTCGCCGGCCGAGGAGATGATGGCGCCTGCATGGCCCATGCGCCGCCCCTTCGGCGCCGTGAGCCCTGCGACGAAGCCGATCACGGGCTTCGAGAAATTGTCCTTGATCCAGGCGGCGGCTTCCGCCTCCTGCGGTCCGCCGATCTCGCCGATGATCAGCACCGCCGCCGTCTCCGGATCCTTGTCGAACAGCACGAGATGATCGAGGAAGGAGGAGCCGTTGATCGGATCGCCGCCGATGCCCACCGAGGTCGAGATGCCGTAGCCGAGCGCCTTCAGCTGCGAGGCCGCCTCATAGCCGAGCGTGCCCGAGCGCGAGATCAGCCCGATATTGCCTTGCTTGTAGATATGGCCGGGCATGATGCCGAGCATGGACTTGCCGGGGCTGATGATGCCGGCGCAGTTCGGCCCGACCATCATGGGCCGGCGGTCCTTGGGATAGCGCATGAAATAGCGCTTCACGCGCATCATGTCCTGCGCCGGAATGCCGTCGGTGATCGAGCAGATCAGCTTGATGCCGGCGTCGGCAGCCTCCATGATCGCGTCGGCGGCGAAGGGCGGCGCGACGAAGGTGATGCTCGTCGTCGCTCCCGTCTCCTTCACGGCTTCCTTCACCGTGTTGAAGACCGGCACGCCGTGAACGGACTTGCCGCCCTTGCCGGGCGTGACGCCCGCCACGACCTTGCTGCCGTAGTCGAGCATCTCCTTGGCGTGGAAGCTGCCCTTGTCGCCGGTTATGCCCTGGACCAGGATCGGCGTCGTCTCGTCGATCAGAATGCTCATGCTGTCCTCCGCGACCGCGCCGCGACTCAGGCCGTCTTGCCGATGGCGGCGACGGCTTTCTCCGCGGCCTCCTTCAGCGTGTCGGCAGTGATGATGTTGATCCCGCTCTCCTGCAAAATTTTGCGGCCCGCTTCCACATTCGTGCCGGCGAGCCTCACGACGAGCGGCACGGCGATGTTGGTCTCGCGCACCGCGTCGACGACGCCCTGCGCGACCCAGTCGCAACGGTTGATGCCCGCGAAGATGTTGACCAGCACGCCCTTGACGCGCGAATCGGAGAGCACGAGCCTGAAGGCGGTCGCGACGCGCTCGGCCGACGCTCCGCCGCCGACGTCGAGGAAGTTCGCCGGGCTCGCGCCGGCGAGCTTGATCATGTCCATTGTCGCCATCGCCAGACCGGCGCCATTGACGATGCAGCCGATCTCGCCGTCGAGCCCGATATAGTTGAGATTATATTTCGCGGCCTCCGCCTCGCGCGGGTCGCTCTGCGACGGGTCCTGCATGTCGACGATGTTGCGGCGGCGGAACAGCGCATTGTCGTCGAAGGACATCTTCGCGTCGAGCGCCAGGACCTTGTCGTCCTTGGTCACGACGAGCGGATTGATCTCGAGCATCGTCGCATCGCAGTCGCGGAAGGCGCGATAGGCGCCCAGGATCGTCTGCACGGCGCGCGACACTTGCTTGAGATTGAGGCCGAGCTGAAAGGCGAGCTCGCGCGCCTGGAACGGCTGGAGGCCGACCGCCGGCTCGACGATGACCTGCAGAAGCTCGTCGGGCGTGTTCTTGGCGATCTCCTCGATCTCCATGCCGCCATGCTTCGAGGCGATGACGCGGACGCGCTCGAGCTTTCTGTCGAGCACATAGCCGAGATAAATTTCGCGCTCGAAGGGATCGGCGAGCTCGACATAGACGCGCTGCACGGGCTTGCCTTCCGGACCCGTCTGCCCCGTGACGAGGCGCTTGCCCAGAAGCTCGCGCGCCGCCTGCTGCACCTCGTGATAGGTGCGGCAGAATTTGACGCCGCCCGCCTTGCCGCGCGCGCCGGCGTGGATCTGCGCCTTGACGACCCAGTGCGATCCGCCGAGCTCCGTCGCCGCATAGACCGCCTGATCGGGGCTGAAAGCGATCGTGCCGGGCGGCACGGCGACCCCGTGCTTCGACAGGATTTCCTTGGCCTGATACTCGTGGACGTCCATTATCGTCCTCCCTCAACCGAAAGGCTTTACGAGCCGATCTTGCCGCGCACCACGTCGTAGACTTCCTCGGTCTTCTTGGCCGAGAGGTCGAGCAGCGCATTGACCTCGCCGAGGCGCGTTTCGGCGAAGTCGCGGTCCTTGATCGACTTTGCGTTGATGAACACATTGAGCGCGGCGCTGCGCAGGCCAGCGTTGGCGGCGAGCACGGCGACGCCCGCGTCGCTGATCACGTTGAGATTGCCTTTCTCCGCGACGATCGCAGAGAGCTTGATCACCTCGTGGCAGGCCTTCACGGCGCGCAGGGGCGCATCGGTCGCAAGCTTGAGCGCCTGCTGGATCGCGGCGGCGCGCTTCGCCTTCTCCTCGTCCGTGCCGCGCGGCAGGCCATAGGCGCCCATGACCGCATTGAAGGCGACGACATCCTCGTCGATCGCCGCGGTCAGGTCCGCGCGCACGGCTTCCGCCTTCGCGTTCGTCGCCTTGAGATCGGCCTCATGGGCCTCATAGCCCTTCTTGCCGATCGTCAGATTCGCGACCATCGAGACGAGAGCCGCGCCGACCGACCCCATGATCGCCGCCGCGCCGCCGCCGCCCGGCGTCGGCTTCTCGCTCGCCAGCGCATCGAGGAAGGCGCCAATCTGTTCGTTCTTCGCGCTCACGGCGAGGTTCCCTTCTGTTTTAAGCGAGTTCTTTGGCCAGCGCGTAAATGTTCTCGGCGTCGAACACCTTGTCGGCGGCCTCGAACATCTTGCCCACGCATTCGCGATGCAGCTTCAGCTTCAAGCCGCCGAGCCCCAGCGCGCCGATGACGGTCTTGCCGTGACGCTCCTTCGCCTTGTCCGTCGCCTCGACGCCGCCCAGTCCCAGCGGCGGCTGCGCGTTGCAGTCGGCGAGAAGCTCGATCGTCGGGATCGTTCTGCCAGTCTTTCTCGTCGAGCAGCGACACGCCGATGGCGCCCGCCGCAAAAACGACCTGCGCGCCCTTCACCGCAGTGGCGCGCGCCGCATTATCGGCAGCCTCGATCGGCGTCGGCGCAAAGCCGAAGCGCTCCTTGATCGCCTCGCTCGACGCCTTGGCGCGCGCAAGCTGGCGGGAGGTCAGCGCCACCTCGGCGCCTTCGATGTGCAGCATCGCCGCGGCGCGCATGCCGACCGGACCCGTGCCGGCAAGCACGACCGCCTTCATGCCTGCGAGCGGCTTGGCCTTGGCGAGCAGCGCGACGCCGGCCGCGGCCGTCGTGTTGGAGCCGTTCGAATCGAGCATCGTCGAAACGCGGAAATTGGAGAAGAAGCGCTTCTTGACGGTCTTGAACAGCGCCTCGCCCTTGACCATGCTGCCGCCGCCGACGAAAAGCGCCGTGAACTGCTTCTCTTTGGGGCCGCGCGTGTAGATCGCGCCGTCGACGAGCGCGCCGACGTTGTCCGTCGTCACGCCGCCATAGCCGATGACGTGATCGGCGCCGCCGTCATAGCCGACGACGGTGTCGAAGACGCTCGGAACGGGGTCTGTGTCGAGCAGGAAAAGCAGCTTCTGGGTCATGTTGGATCTCGATGGCGGCTCAAAGCGTCATTGCGAGCGAAGCGAAGCAATCCAAAGGGATTACAGCTTGCCGCTCGTTCTGCCACTGTTTACGACTTCTGGGGTGCTTCGCTTCGCTCGCAATGACGGCGGAGCGTCGCAACCCTCATTCTACTTGTTACGCCGTCACCACATTGCGCGGGTCGCCCGCGACATAGGCGTCGACATTGTCGATGAGTTGATCGGCCAGCACCTGCATCGCTTCCTTGGAGGCCCAGGCGACATGCGGGGTTACGATCAGATTCGGAATTGTGGGATCGAGCAGCACATTGCCGTTCTTGGGCGGTTCGACCGTCAAGACGTCCATGCCGGCGCCGGCGATGACGCCCTTGCGCAACGCGTCGGCGAGCGCCTGCTCGTCGATGATGCCCCCGCGCGCCGTGTTGATGATGCTGGCGGTCTTTTTCATCGACGCCAATTCCTTTGCGCCGATCAGGTGCTTGGTCTGCGGCGTCAGCGGAATGTTGAGCGTGACGACATCCGACTCGCGTAGGAGCGTCGGCAGGTCGACCTTGTTGGGGATGTCGGCGACCTCGTTGATCAGCACTTTCATGCCCAGGGCGAGCGCACGCTTTTCGATCTCCCGGCCGAGCGCGCCATAGCCGATGATGCCCAAGGTCGAGCCGGCGATGTCGTAGATCGGATAGTCGAAATAGCAGAACTGGCTGTTGTAGCCCCAGCGCCCGTGAAACACCGAGGTATGGAAGTTCACGAGATTGCGCCGCAGCGCGAAGAGCAGCGCAAAGACATGCTCGGGCAGCGTGTTGAAGGCGTAGTTGCGGATGTTGGAGACCGTGATCCCATGCGCCGTCGTATAGACCTTGTCGATCACATCCGTGCCGGTCGCAGCCACCGCGATGAACTTGAGATCGGGAAGCTGCTTCAGCGCGTCTTCACGCAAGGGCACCTTGTTGGTGATGCAGATGTCGGCGCCTTTCAGGCGCTCGACAACCTCGGACGGAGCGGTCTGCGCATATTCCTTATACTCGTGGGGGAAATTGGGTATGCGCAACTGGGCGTCGAGCGTTTCGCGGTCGAGAAAGACGATTTTATGCGACATGCCGTTTCCCCCGGTGCGGAGAAGTTTTCTTGATTTTTATTTTGTTGGCGGTCGGCAGTCGGCAGTCGTGAGATCCGACTGCCTCGCGCCGGCCGCCTATGGCCTTTAGACTTTCAGCAGCGGATCGGCGCGATAGACCGCCTGGGCGGCGGCGACGCCGGAGCCGGGCTGGATCTTGATGCCATTGTCGAGCATCGCCATCTCCGCGCCGGCGATGGCGCCGAGCAGCATCAACTCGTTCAGATCGCCGAGATGGCCGATGCGGAACACCTTGCCCGCGACTTCCGAGAGGCCTGCGCCGAGCGCCAGATTGTAGCGCTTATAGGCGGTCGAGATGACCTTGGCCGCGTCAAAGCCTTCCGGCACGACAATCGCGGTGACCGTGTCCGAATTCCACTTCGGCTCCTTGGCGCAGGTCTTGAGGCCCCAGGCCTCGACCGCGGCGCGGCATCCCTTGGCGAGGTGATGGTGGCGCTTGTAGACCTGATCGAGACCTTCCTCGAAGAGGATCGCCAGCGCTTCCTTGAGGCCATGCAGCAACGGGATCGACGGCGTGTAGGGGAAGTAGCCGGTCTCGTTGTTCTTGATCATGTCCTGGAATTCGAAATAGGCGCGCTTCGACTTGTTGCTCTTGCCCGCCTCGACCGCCTTCTGGCTCGCCGCCATGAGCAGCAGGCCGGCCGGGAGCATGAAGCCCTTCTGCGAGCCGGAGACGATCACGTCGACGCCCCACTTGTCCATGTGGAAGGGCAGCGAGGCCACGGAAGACACGCCGTCCACGAAGAGCAGCGCCGGATGCTTGGCGGCGTCGATGGCCTTGCGCACTGCGCCGATGTCCGAGGTCACGCCCGTCGCGGTCTCGTTGTGCGTGGCGAAGACGGCCTTGATCTCGTGATTCTTGTCGGCCTTCAGCGTCTCCTCGATGAGCTCCGGATCATTGCCGGTGCCCCAGGGACGCTCCTGCTTGACGACCTCGAGGCCGAGACGGTTCGCGAGATCGATCCACAGATGCGAGAACTGGCCAAAGCGCTGCGCCAGAACCTTGTCGCCGGGCGACAGCGTGTTGGTGATCGCCGCCTCCCAGCCGCCCGTGCCGGACGCCGGGAAGATGAAGGCGTGGCCCTTCTCGGTCTCGAACACCTTCTTGAGCTGCGGGAACAGCGGCTTCACGAGATCGGGGAAGATCGGCGAGCGATGGTCCTCGGAAGCGACCATCATCGCACGCTGCACGCGGTCCGGAAGATTGGTTGGGCCCGGCACAAAGAGAAAGTTGCGGCCGGGAATTCTGGAATTCGACATAGCGGGCTCCCTTCGAGCGCTTTTGGCTGGTTTGAGTGGATCGCCTCCGCGGCTCTCGAGCTCGCGGCGGCGGTTTGGCATGCGTCAGCTGGATCAGAACAGGCCCTGGATACGCCCGTCCGCTCCCACTTCGATGTTATTCGCCGCCGGAACCTTCGGCAGACCAGGCATCGTCATGATGTCGCCGCACACCGCGACAATGAACTCGGCCCCCGCCGAAAGCCGCAGCTCGCGCACCGGGATCACATGACCCGAGGGCGCGCCCTTGGCGTTGGCGTCGGTCGAGAAGCTGTATTGCGTCTTCGCGACGCATACCGGCAGATGGCCGAAGCCCTCCTTCTCGAACTCCGCGAAACGCGACTTGATGCTCGAGTTGTAGGAGATGTCGGACGCGCCATAGAGCTCGCGCGCGATCGTGCGCAGCTTCTCCGCAAGCGGCAGATCGTCGGCGTAGAGCGGCTTGAAGTTCGACGGCTGTTTCTCGATCGTCGAGACGACCGCGCGCGCGAGGTCGGCTGCGCCTTCGCCGCCCGAGCCCCAGTTGTCGGCGACGACGCAATCGACGCCCTCCGCCTTGCACAAGGCCTCGAGCTTCGCCATCTCGGCCGCGGTGTCCGACGAGAACTTATTGACGGTGACGAGCACCGGCACGCCGAACTTCTTCACATTGGCGATGTGGCGCTTGAGATTGGCGAAGCCCTTCTCGACCGCCTCGACGCTCTCCGCCTTCAGATCGTCCTTGGCGACGCCGCCATGCATCTTGAGCGCGCGGATGGTCGCGACAATGACAGTGATGTCGGGTTTGAGACCCGCCTTGCGGCATTTGATGTCGAAAAACTTCTCCGCGCCGAGGTCGGCGCCGAAGCCCGCCTCGGTCACGACGTAATCGGCGAGCTTGAGACCGGCCCTGGTCGCGATGACCGAGTTGCAGCCATGCGCGATATTGGCGAAGGGACCGCCGTGGATGATCGCCGGATTGTTCTCGAGCGTCTGCACGAGATTGGGCGCGATGGCGTCCTTCAACAGCGCGGCCATCGAGCCCGCGGCCTTGATCTCGGAAGCGCGGATGTTCTTCTTCTCGCGCGTCTGGCCGACAACGATATTGCCGAGGCGCTTCTGCAGATCGGCGAAATCGGAGGCGAGGCAGAAGATCGCCATGACCTCGGACGCAACCGTGATGTCGAAGCCGTCCTCGCGCGAAAAGCCGTTGGAAACGCCGCCGAGCGAGGAGACGATCGAGCGCAGCGCGCGATCGTTCATGTCGACGACGCGGCGCCAGGAGATGCGACGCGTGTCGAGGCCCAGCGTATTGCCCCAATAGATGTGGTTGTCGACCAGGGCGGCGAGGAGATTGTTGGCCGCGCCGATCGCGTGGAAGTCGCCGGTGAAGTGGAGGTTGATGTCCTCCATCGGCACAACCTGTGCATAGCCGCCGCCAGCGGCGCCGCCCTTGACCCCGAAACAGGGTCCGAGCGAGGGCTCGCGCAGGCAGCAGAGGGCTTTCTTGCCGATGAAGTTCAAGCCGTCCGTGAGACCGACCGTCGTCGTCGTCTTGCCTTCGCCCGCAGGCGTCGGCGTGATCGCGGTGACGAGGATGAGCTTGCCGTCGGGGCGCGATTTCAGCTGCTCGAGATATTCGAGCGAGATCTTGCCCTTGTAGTGTCCATAGGGCTGCACATATTCGGCAGGAACGCCGAGCTTGTCGCGGGCCACGTCGAGGATCGGCCGCATCTTGGCGGCCTGGGAGATCTCGATGTCGGACTTGGGCGAAATGTGCTGATTGTTCTTCCCGCTCGCGCCTGGCGCCGGCGTTGCCGTCGTCATAATCTGCTTCACTCCCTCCACGAGCCGCGCGGGCGGACTCGACATATAAGAAAGCGCTCTTTGCCGGCGCTTTGAGCGATCCGTCGATTCAGGAAGGGCGTAAAACGCTTAATGCGCTTGGCTTCCGCCCCCCGACGGCAGCCGCGCCGACGAATAAAGCTTCGACGGCTGAATACAGCGACCCTAGAATTTTATCCGACGGTCATCAAGCGACAAGAAGACGCGTCGCGCTCGACCAGCTTGCGCGCATCAGCTTCCCTGCTTGATCGCCCCTATGCGGGAGCAGGCGCGGTCGCGTCAAGCGGAAAGATCGCGGAATCCTTGCTCTGCAAGCGGTCCGCAAGCGCGCGTCGATGCACTTACCCGCACGGGCGAACAGCACGCGGCCATCCGCATCGGTCAATTCGAGTAGGCGTCAGCGCCTATCCATCACCCATACTTATGGGTGGCTATATCGTGCCATCCCGCCGTGCGGGCGAGCGCCCCGCGCCTGGGCGTTTTTCCGCTCATCCGATCCGGCGCGCGACAACCGACAGGCGGGGCGCATGGCGCATAGACACGAGACTTTTGCAGATCAATAGAAAGCGCCGCCAACCCCAGAGACGGGGCGCCGGCGCAAGGCCGAAACGGCGTCTGGCGACGGGGCGAGAAAAATTGTCGCAGCCGCGATCACTCGGGCGAAAAGTTCAGCGCCACCCCATTGATGCAGTAGCGCAGGCCGGTCGGGGGCGGCCCGTCGTTGAAGACATGGCCGAGATGCGAACCGCAGCGGCTGCAGTGAACCTCGGTACGGCGCATGAGGTAGCTTTCGTCGAGGCTCGTTTCGATCGAGCCTTCGACCGGCTCGAAGAAGCTCGGCCAGCCAGTGCCGCTCTCGAACTTGCCGCCCGAGACGAAGAGCTTTTGATCACAGCCGGCGCAAGTAAAAACTCCGGCGCGCTTCTCGTGGTTGAGCGCGCAACTCCCCGGCGGCTCGGTCCCATGCCGGCGCATCACGTGATATTGCTCGGGGGAAAGGCGCTCGCGCCACTCCGCGTCGGTGCGCGTGACGGGGAAAGTCTTCATCTCGTTCATCATAGGATCTATTCCTTCCTCGGACTGCATTTATGCCGATTGACGGGCGATTCAATGCAGTTTTGACGCCATTCCGGCAGAATGCGCCAGGCGCTTGACGCCGCGCATCCACCGCCGAAGTAACCCGGCAAGAATGCGCGCCAGCGCCAGAGCGACAGGGCCCATCCTACGGGGAGCGACGAGATGCGCACGATCATTGAGCCCTTCCGCATCAAGATGACGGAAGCCCTGCCTTTGACCACGCGCGAGGAGCGCGAGAAGCGGCTGCTTTCGCGCGCACAATAATATTTTCCTTCTCGACGCCGAGGATGTGACGATCGATCTTCTGACCGACAGCGGCACGGGCGCCATGTCGGACCGGCAGTGGGCCGCGCTGATGCGCGGCGACGAAAGCTACGCCGGAAGCGCCTCCTGGCGCCGCTTCGAGCGCGTCGTGCGGGAGATCACCGGCTTCAAGCACATCTTCCCCACGCATCAAGGACGGGCCGCAGAGCGCATCCTCGCCGCGACACGCCTGAAGCCGGGCGACATCGTCCCCAACAACAGCCACTTCGACACGACGCGCGCCAATATCGAATATGTGGGGGCCAAGGCGGTCGATCTGCTGACGCCCGCGGGCCGCGACCTCCATTCCGAGCGGCGTTTCAAGGGCGACATTGATCTCGTCGCGCTGGAGCGTCTGATCGAGCTTGAGGGCGCCAAGAACATCCCCTTCTGCATGATCACGGTCACCAACAACAGCGGCGGCGGGCAGCCCGTCTCGCTGCGCAACATTCGCAATGCGAAGGAATTGCTGAAGCGACATGAAATTCCGCTGATCCTTGACGCCTGCCGCTTCGCCGAGAACGCCTATTTCATCAGGCAGGACGAGAACGGTTGGAGCGACAAGAGCCTTCTCGACATCGCTCGCGAGATGTTCTCGATCGCCGATGGCGCGACGATGAGCGCGAAGAAAGACGGTCTGGCCAATATTGGCGGGTTTTTCGCCTGCAACGACGACAAATGGGCCGAGGATTTCCGCAATCTTCTGATCCTCACCGAGGGCTTCCCGACCTATGGCGGTCTTGCCGGCCGCGATCTCGAAGCCATTGCGGTCGGGCTGATGGAGGCGCTCGAGGAAGACTATCAGCGCTACCGCCACGCCACCGTGCGCTATCTCGGCGAGAAGCTCGCTCAGCGCGGCGTTCCGATGGTGCGACCGCCCGGCGGCCACGCCGTCTTCATCGACGCCGCGGCCTTTTGCCCGCATCTTTCGCCGCGCGATTATCCCGGCATCGGACTCGTCAACGCGCTTTATATCGAAGGCGGCGTGCGCGCCGTGGAGCTCGGGAGCGTCATGTTCGGAAATCGCGGGCCGGGCGGCGTGGAGGAACCGGCCGCGCATGAGCTGGTGCGGCTCGCCCTGCCCCGGCGTGTCTACACGCAAAGCCACTTCGACTATGTGATCGAAGTCGTCGACGCCGTCTGGCGCGCGCGCGACGCGATCCGCCCGCATCGCATCACGCAGCAGGCGCCCTTCCTGCGTCATTTTACGGCGCGCTTCGAAGCGGCGTGAAAGGCGCGGCCGGCCGAGGCGTGCGAAGTCGCACAGACCCGCGGACAGCGTTAAGCAATTGTTAACCCTGCAAGCTGCCGGAACGCATTTTCGGTCTGGGAGGGGGACATGAACACGCAATTTATCAAGGAGCTTTCATCGACGGCCAATCAATGGCTCTACACCCTGATCTTCGGCGGCGTGGTTCTCTACTCCGCCGTCAACATCGGATCGATTTCGAGCTATCTCGCCGACCGCTTCGACTCGCTTCACGAGCTAAAGGTCGCCGGCGCCGATCTCACCTTCGATGCTCAAGTCATTCACGCCGATGAGGCCTTGTTCGATATTAGCCATACCGACTTCACGCGCGAAACGAGCTGGAAGCTCTCGCAGGACATCAAAAAGATGGATGCGCCTTTGATGAAGCGCCTCATTTTCGTCGAGAGCCTCAAGGAGCTTTGCAAATATGACACGCGGGAGTGGAAAGCGGAACAAGCCGCCGTGCTGGACGACCGTCTACGTGAGATGGGACTGGTGACGATCGACGACGACTCGGAGACCAAAAATCTGGTCGATTGGCGCATCCGCACCGGCGATAAGCGCGCGCCGGGGAAAGAACTCGGCGCGCCGCTGCGTTGCTATAAGGTGACGCTCACAGCCGAAGGCGCGAATGTGCGCGACGTGCTGGTCACCAAGATGGTTGCGGCAGTCGCGGCGCGCACCGCCAACGAGCCGACCGTCCCGGATGAAAGTCTCGACGCCGCCGCTACAAAACCGACGGCTCCCGTGACGATCGCCAAGCCCCAGCACGCTGCGGGCGCCAAGGTGGCGATGCATCCGCGCTGAAGCGGCGAAACATTCGCTACTTTCTCTTCTTCTCGGCGATCGCGACGAGCGCGCGCAAAATATGTCGGACACCGGCGAGCCGCTCCTTCAAAGAGTGGAACTCGCCGGCGAAAACGATTTTCTGATCCGGCCGAACCTTGGCGCGCGATCCCTGCTCCCCGATGAAGCGCACGAGCCCCGCCGGGTCCGCGAAGAGATTGTCCTTGAAGCTGATTGTCATGCCCTTGGGTCCCGCGTCGATCTTTTCGACATGCGCACGCCGGCACAGGGCTTTGATCCCCACGATCCGCAAAAGCAGCTCGACCTCGGGCGGCGCCTTGCCGAAGCGGTCGACCATCTCCGCCGCGAAGCTCTCGATATCCGTGTCCGTTTCGAGCGTCGAGAGCCTCCGATAGAGCTGCAGGCGCAAGGTGAGATCGGGAACATAGTCCTCCGGGATCGTCACCGGCGCGCCGACGGAGATCGTCGGTGACCAGACCTCTTCCTGCGGCTCCTCGACGCCGGCCTTCAGGAGCGCAATCTGGTCGGAGAGCATTTGCTGATAGAGCTCGTAGCCGACTTCCTTGATGTGGCCGGATTGCTCGTCTCCAAGCAAATTGCCGGCGCCGCGCAAATCGAGATCGTGGCTCGCGAGCTGGAAGCCGGCGCCCAGCGTGTCGAGCGACTGCAGCACGTCGAGGCGCTTTTGCGCCTGCGGTGTGATCGTGCGGTTCGCCGGCGTCGTGAACAGAGCATAGGCGCGCGTCTTGCCGCGGCCGACGCGGCCGCGCAGCTGATAGAGCTGCGCCAACCCGAACATATCGGCGCGCCAGACGATGAGCGTATTGGCGTTGGGAATATCGAGACCGGATTCGACGATGCTCGTCGAGAGCAGAATGTCGTATTTGCCGTCGTAGAAGGCGGACATCTTCTCTTCGAGCTCGCTTGGCGTCAGCTGCCCGTGCGCGACGACAAATTTCGCCTCCGGCGCATTCTCACGCAGGAAGGCCGCGGCTTCCTCCAGATCCTCGATGCGCGGACAAACGAAAAAGGCCTGACCGCCGCGATAGCGCTCCCTGAGCAGCGCTTCGCGCACGATCAGCGGATCGAAAGGCGAGACGAAGCTCCTGACCGCAAGCCGGTCGATCGGCGGCGTCGCGATCAGCGACAATTCCCGCACGCCCGTCATGGCGAGCTGCAAGGTGCGGGGAATGGGCGTGGCCGAGAGCGTCAGCACATGCACCTCGGCGCGCAGCTCCTTGAGGCGTTCCTTATGGCCCACGCCGAAATGCTGTTCCTCGTCGATGACGACGAGACCGAGGTCCTTGAAGCTCACGCTCTTTCCAAGCACGGCGTGCGTGCCGACGATGATGTCGAGCGCGCCCTCGGCCAGCGCTTTCTTCGACTCGCGCGTCTCGGCCGCGCCGACCATGCGCGACAGCCGACCGACGCGAATCGGAAAGCCCGCGAAACGCTGCGTGAAATTGGCGTAGTGCTGGCGCGCGAGCAACGTCGTCGGCGCGACGACGGCGACCTGCTTGCCGTTGATCGCCGCGCAAAAGGCGGCGCGCAGCGCGACCTCGGTCTTGCCGAAGCCGACGTCGCCGCAAACGAGGCGATCCATCGGCCGCCCCGCGCCGAGATCACAGAGCGTCGCGTCGATCGCCGCCGCCTGATCCTCGGTCTCGTCATAGGGGAAGCGCGCGCAAAATTCCTCGTAGAGGCCCTCGGGCGGCGCAAGCTTTTCGGCGGCGCGCAGCATGCGTTGAGCGGCGATCGCAATGAGGCCCTTGGCCATCTCGCGAATGCGCTTCTTCATGCGCGCTTTGCGGTTTTGCCACGCGGCGCCGCCAAGCCGGTCGAGCTGGACCTCCGCGTCCTCCGTGCCGTAGCGGGAGACGAGCTCGATGTTCTCGACCGGCAGATGGAGCTTGGCGCCCTCCGCATAGTGGATTTCGAGACAATCATGCGGCGAGCCCGCCGCGGTGATCGTTTCGATTTTGATGAAGCGGCCGATGCCGTAATCGACATGCACGACGAGATCGCCGGCGGAAAGCGCCGCGGCCTCGCTCAGCAGATTTTCGGCGCGCTTCGTCTTGCGGCGGCGCCGCACGAGACGATCGCCGAGAATGTCCTGCTCGCCGACGATCGCGAGGCTCGAAGTCTCGAAACCGTGCTCGAGCCCGAGAACGGCGAGCGAGACGGCGCCGGGACCGAGGCTCTGCGCCTGCGGCCAGTCGGAAACCTCGGGCGGCGTGGCGAGCCCGTGCTCGACGAGAACATGGCCGAGCCTCTCGCGCGACCCTTCGGACCACGCGGCGATCACGACATTGCGGCCGGCGGCGGCGAGCGATCTTATGTGGTCCGCCGCGACCTCGAACACATTGATCTCGGTTTGCGCGCGCTCCGGCGCAAAGTCGCGCCCGACGCGCGCGCCGAAATCGAGCGCATTGGCCTCGCCGTCATGCGCCGCCTGCGCCGAAAAATGCGCCTGCGGGCGATCCTCGAGCCGCGCCTGCCACTCCTCCGGCGAGAGATAGAGCGCCTCGGGCGCGAGCGGCTTGTAGTTGCAGCGGGCGCCCTCGTGATCGAAGGCGCTTTTTCTCGCCTCGTGATAATCGGCGATCTGCGCGAGACGCTCTTTGGCCGCCTCCTCGCAGCGCGCGTCCAGCAGCAAAGGCGCGTCGCCGACATAATCGAAGATCGTGTCGAGGCGCTCATAGAAGAGCGGCAGCCAATGTTCCGCGCCGGGATGGCGGCGTCCCTCGCTGATCGCTTCATAGAGCGTGTCGCCGCGCGTCTCGCCGCCAAAGAGCGCCGTGTAGGACTGGCGAAATCGCCGCATCGTCTCGGTGACGATGCGCAGCTCGCTCATCGGGACGAGATCGAGCGCGCGAAGCTGACCCGTCGTGCGCTGCGTCTCGGGATCGAAGCTGCGGATCGATTCCAGCGTGTCGCCGAAGAAATCGAGGCGGATCGGTCCAGGCAAAGTCGGCGCGTAGAGATCGATGAGCCCGCCACGCTGCGCATATTCACCGACCTCGCGCACCGTCGTCGCACGCGCAAAACCATTGGCCTCGAGCCAAGCCGTGAGGTCGTCGAGGCGGACGACATTGCCCGGGGCGGCGGACAGCGTGTCGGCGGCCACGCGGGCCATGGGCGGAACGCGTTGCAACAGACAATCGATCGTCGTCGCGATGACGCGGGGCCGCGCGGCCGAGGATTTGGCGCGCACGAGTCGGGCGAGAGCCACCATGCGTCGCGAGGCGACGGCGGCCGAGGGCGAGACGCGATCATAGGGCTGACAATCCCAGCCCGGAAGCTCCAGGATCTCGCAGAAAGGCGCGCAGAACCGCAACGCCTCGCGAAACTGCGCCGAGCGCTGAGTGTCGCGCGCGACATGCACGAATACCGCCGCCTGGCCTTCGGCGGCCGGCGCAAGCGCGCGCGCGAGATCGCCCGCGACGAAGGCGTCAAAGCCCTCGGGCGCATGGGCGAAGAGGAGCTTCCTGCCGGCCTTGAAGCCCGCGAGCGCGGCGTCCAGCAGCCCCGCGTCGCCGGACTTGGATCTTACGAGCGCGCTCACCGCTCGCGCTCTGCGTGGAAAGCGAGGATCTCGGCGAAGAGCGGCGTGTCGTAGGGCGCCGGCGCCACGCCGGCGCAAAACCAGCCGAACGCCTCATTGTCGGGCGCTTCAAGAAGCGCCTCGAAATGCGCGAGCTGCTCGGGCCCGAGTGCATTCACGCGCGCATCGGCGAAGGAGCCGAGCAGCAGATCCATCTCGCGCATGCCGCGCCGCCAAGCGCGCACGCGAATCCTGCGGCGCGCGGCGGCGGTTTCGTCGAGCGGCGCGTGAACGTCAGCAGAAGCGCCGTCTTCGCGGGTCATGGTCGTGTTGCGCTGAGGCCGAGGCGCGAGACGCGCGTCGTCGAACCCCGCCTTAGACCAGCCGCAGCGGAAAGGAAAGGGCGGAACAAAAATGAAAAAACCCGGCGTGGCCGCCGGGTTTTCCAAAAAGTGTCGATGCTCGTCAAACCGGATGCGGCTCCATGCCGCCGACGTCTGGCTCCGGCTTGCGGCCGGTGGAGGGCACGGCCGGAGAGCGCGGGGGCTGAGGCGCATTCCCCGAGTCCTCGCGCACCGGCTGCACGCCGTTGAGCAGGCCCTTGAGCTCGTCGCCTGTGAGCGTCTCGAAATCGAGCAAGCCCTTGGCGATCGTCTCGAGATCGGTGCGCTTTTCCGTGAGGATGCGCTTCGCCGTCTCGTACGCCTCGGCCACGAGTCGGCGCACCTCGGCGTCGATCGTCTGCTGAGTCGCTTCCGACAGCGTCACCTGCCGGCCCAGCGAATAGCCGAGGAACTGCTCCTGCTGCGGATCGGCATAGGCCACCGTGCCGAGCTTGTCGGAGAAGCCGAGCTGCGTCACCATCGCACGCGCCACGCGCGTGCATTGCTGAATGTCGCTCGCTGCGCCCGAGGTGACCTTGTCGTGGCCGAAGACGAGCTCCTCGGCCACGCGACCGCCCATCGCCATCGCGAGCATGGCGATGAACTGCTCATAGCTCTGCGAGATCTGATCGCGCTCCGGCAAGCCCTGCACCATGCCGAGCGCGCGGCCGCGCGGGATGATCGTCGCCTTGTGGATCGGCACGGAGCCTTTCATGTTCAAGGAGACCAGCGCGTGCCCGCCTTCGTGATAGGCGGTGAGCTTCTTCTCCTCCTCCGTCATCATCAGCGTGCGCCGCTCCGCGCCCATCATGATCTTGTCGCGGGAGTCCTCGAACTCCTGCTTCGTGACGATCCGCTTCGAGCGCCGCGCCGCGAGCAGCGCCGCCTCATTGACGAGATTCATCAGATCCGCGCCCGAAAAGCCCGGCGTGCCGCGCGCCACGACCTTCAGATCCACGTCCGGCGCCAGCGGCACCTTGCGCGCATGCACCTTCAGGATCTTCTCGCGCCCGATGAAATCCGGGTTCGGCACGGTGATCTGCCGGTCGAAGCGGCCGGGACGCATCAGCGCCGGATCGAGCACGTCCGGACGGTTCGTCGCGGCGATGAGGATGATGCCCTCATTCGCTTCAAACCCGTCCATCTCGACGAGCAGCTGGTTCAGCGTCTGCTCGCGCTCGTCATTGCCGCCGCCAAGCCCCGCGCCGCGATGACGGCCCACCGCGTCGATCTCGTCGACGAAGATGATGCAAGGCGCGTTCTTCTTCGCCTGCTCGAACATGTCGCGCACGCGCGAAGCGCCGACGCCCACGAACATCTCGACGAAGTCGGAGCCCGAGATCGTGAAGAAGGGCACATTCGCCTCGCCCGCGATGGCGCGCGCCAGCAGCGTCTTGCCGGTGCCGGGCGGGCCGACGAGCAGCACGCCGCGCGGAATGCGACCGCCGAGCCGCTGGAACTTCTGCGGATCGCGCAGGAACTCGACGATCTCCTGCAGATCCTCCTTGGCCTCGTCGACGCCGGCGACGTCCTCGAAGGTCACGCGCCCCTGCAACTCGGTCAAAAGCTTCGCCTTCGACTTGCCGAAGCCCATGGCCCGGCCGCCCATGCCCCCCTGCATCTGGCGGGACATATAGATCCACAGGCCGATGAAGAGGACGAGCGGCAGCGCATTGAGCAGCAGCGTCATCCAGAAGCCGTTCACGTCGCCCGAAGGCCTGGCCGAGATCTGGACTTTTTTGGCTTCGAGCTTGGAAACGAGGTCCGGGTCGCTCGGGGCGTAGGTCGCAAAGCTGCGGTTGTCGTTGAAGTGGCCGGTGATCTCATTGCCGGAGATGGTCACGTCGTGGACGCGGCCTTCATCGATCTGAATCAGCAGCTCGCTATAGGTGATGTCGCGGATGGACGTGCGTTGCCCGCGCTGATCGAGCGCAAGATAGATCCCGAGCGCCGTGAGCGCGCCGATCAGGATCCATGGGGCAAATTTTTTCCATTTGGGATTCATCGTGTCTCTCCCGACATGCCGGACAGCAGCCTTATTCGATCTGACCAAGGCGCACGCCTAGCTGGGCTTGTCGCCACATTAAACTGCATTATGCTCCTGTGGCAAAAATAAGCAGCATTGCGCATTCGCCAAGGTGGCTGCACAATTCGCCAACGTGCGGGATGGGAATGGCCAAGATCGTCGTTGCTGGCCTAACACATTGTTTAGGCTCGGCATTTCTCGGCCTTTGCGACGCCTTGGAGCTCGCCGGCGCCGCCGTTGCGCGCGCCACGGGCGAAGCGGCCCCCTTCGCACCTCGGCGTCGATCGTCTGCTGAGTCGCTTCCGACAGCGTCACCTGCCGGCCCAGCGAATAGCCGAGGAACTGCTCCTGCTGCGGATCGGCATAGGCCACCGTGCCGAGCTTGTCGGAGAAGCCGAGCTGCGTCACCATCGCACGCGCCACGCGCGTGCATTGCTGAATGTCGCTCGCCGCGCCCGAGGTGACCTTGTCGTGGCCGAAGACGAGCTCCTCGGCGACGCGACCGCCCATCGCCATCGCGAGCATGGCGATGAACTGCTCATAGCTCTGCGAGATCTGATCGCGCTCCGGCAAGCCCTGCACCATGCCGAGCGCGCGGCCGCGCGGGATGATCGTCGCCTTGTGGATCGGCACGGAGGCCTTTCATGTTCAAGCGAGACCAGCGCGTGCCCGCCTTCGTGATAGGCGGTGAGGCGTCTTCTCCTCCTCCGTCATCATCAGCGTGCGCCGCTCCGCGCCCATCATGATCTTGTCGCGCGAGTCCTCGAACTCCTGCTTCGTGACGATCCGCTTCGAGCGCCGCGCCGCGAGCAGCGCCGCCTCGTTGACGAGGTTCATCAGATCCGCGCCCGAAAAGCCCGGCGTGCCGCGCGCCACGACCTTCAGATCCACGTCCGGCGCCAGCGGCACCTTGCGCGCATGCACCTTCAGGATCTTCTCGCGCCCGATGAAATCCGGGTTCGGCACGGTGATCTGGCGATCGAAACGGCCCGCCCGCAGGAGCGCCCGATCGAGCACCTCCGGCCGGTTGGTGGCGGCGATCACCACGACACCCGCGTTTGGCTCGAACCCGTCCATCGCGACGAGCATCTGGTTGAGCGTCTGCTCCCGCTCTTCGTTGCCACCGCCGAGGCGCCGCGCGACGGCCCAGGGAGTCCAGCTCATCGATGAAGACGATGCACGGCGCGCGCGCCTTCGCCTTCCGGAAGAGGTCACGCACACGGGCGGCCCCGACGCCCACGAACATCTCGACGAACTCTGTGCCGCTGATCATGTTGAACGGCACCTCCGCCTCCCCCGCCGCGGCGCGCGCGAGCAGCGTCTTCCCCGTTCCGGGCGGGCCGACGAGCAAAACCCCTCTTGGGGATCTTTCCGCCAAGTCGGCGGACTCCTTCGGGCCGTTCGCAGGAACTCGATGACCTCCTTCAGTTCGTCCTTCGCCTCATCCACGCCGGCGACGTCCTCGAAGGTCACGCGCCCCTGCGACTCGGTCAAAAGCTTCGCCTTCGACTTGCCGAAGCCCATGGCCCGGCCGCCCATGCCCCCCTGCATCTGGCGGGACATATAGATCCACAGGCCGATGAAGAGGACGAGCGGCAGCGCATTGAGCAGCAGCGTCATCCAGAAGCCGTTCACGTCGCCCGAAGGCCTGGCCGAGATCTGGACTTTTTTGGCTTCGAGCTTGGAAACGAGGTCCGGGTCGCTCGGGGCGTAGGTCGCAAAGCTGCGGTTGTCGTTGAAGTGGCCGGTGATCTCATTGCCGGAGATGGTCACGTCGTGGACGCGGCCTTCATCGATCTGAATCAGCAGCTCGCTATAGGTGATGTCGCGGATGGACGTGCGTTGCCCGCGCTGATCGAGCGCAAGATAGATCCCGAGCGCCGTGAGCGCGCCGATCAGGATCCATGGGGCAAATTTTTTCCATTTGGGATTCATCGTGTCTCTCCCGACATGCCGGACAGCAGCCTTATTCGATCTGACCAAGGCGCACGCCTAGCTGGGCTTGTCGCCACATTAAACTGCATTATGCTCCTGTGGCAAAAATAAGCAGCATTGCGCATTCGCCAAGGTGGCTGCACAATTCGCCAACGTGCGGGATGGGAATGGCCAAGATCGTCGTTGCTGGCCTAACACATTGTTTAGGCTCGGCATTTCTCGGCCTTTGCGACGCCTTGGAGCTCGCCGGCGCCGCCGTTGCGCGCGCCA
>CAWCTS010000033.1:0-5119 GCA_963798515.1 uncultured Alphaproteobacteria bacterium | reverse complement strand
CTCCGGCGGGGCAGGGGGGCCGAAGATTTTCATGGTCGACGTGTTCGGACGTTCCGAGACGCAGGCCCCGACGCCGGGCTATGCTTCCGATCCCGCCTGGGGTCCGCTGCAGGGGTGAGCGGGCAGTACGCGCGTCTATGAGCTGAAGCCGAGACTGGAAGCAAGTTCAATGCGCGATCAAAAGCACATCGCTTGGCTTTATGAACAGCTTCCCGGCCTCGTGAGCGACGGAACGCTTACGAGCGAGGGTGCGCAACGGCTGCGCGAGCGCTATGGCGAAGCGGAGGGCGGCCGCGGAATGCAGGCCGCGACGCTGTTTGGCGTGCTCGGCGCCGTGCTAGTCGGCGGCGGGATCATTCTGCTCCTTGCGCATAATTGGGACGATTTCTCCCGCACGACACGCGCCGCGCTCTCCTTCGCGCCGCTCGTGCTGGCGCAGGCGCTGGCGGGTTACGCGCTGTGGCGCAAGCCCGAGAGCGTTCCCTGGCGCGAGGGCGCCGGCGCCTTTCTCACGCTCGCCATCGGCGCCTCGATCGCGCTCGTCGCGCAGACCTACAATATCAGCGGGGATGTCGGCGACTTTCTCCTGACCTGGAGCCTGCTCGCGCTGCCCATCGTCTATGTGACGCCGGCGATCGTTCCGGCGCTGCTTTATCTGATCGGCATCACGGCTTGGGCGGCCGCGCAATGGACCTCGAACGCCGAGGCGATCGGCTATTTCGTGCTCATCGCGCTCATCCTGCCGTGGTGGTTCTTCGAAGCGAAGCACAATCCCTATCGGCCTCGCCCCATCATCTTCGCCTGGGCCTTCGCGCTGCTCCTGCCCTATGGCGTGACAGCCTCGCTGCACGACGCCTTCGACCTGCAGGGGGTCTGGATGCTGCTCTCGGGCGCCATCGCGGCGGCGCTGTTCCTGGCGGGCCGGCGCTTCTGGGGCGAGGGGATATCCCGATTGCAACAGCCCTTGCAGACGCTTGGCGCTTTGGCTGTCGTCGTTCTGGGCCTGGTTTTCTCCTTCGAGGATGTTTGGCGCTCGCAAATGCGGGATTGGACAGAGGGCGCGAGCGCTTTCCGGCGCGCGCTCTCCGCCGATCCGATCGCCTTTGCGATCGCGGGTCTGTGGCTGCTGCTCTGGCTCGCGCTGTTCGTCGATAGCTTGCGCTTCAGGGACTGGGCGCGAGCGCTTCTGGGCGCGCTGCCGGTCTTCGTCGCGCTCGGCCTCGTTCTGACGCGCTTCGACTATCCGCTCGCGGCGATGCTGTTCCTCAACGTCTATCTCTTCGCGCTGGGTCTCGGCACGCTGCTCGCGGGTCTTCGCGAGCAGAGCCTCGGCAGGGTGAATAGCGGGATGCTCATTCTCGCCGCCTTGATCCTTTCGCGCTTCTTCGACGCGGATATCGGCTTCATCGCGCGCGGCCTCGCCTTCATCGCGCTGGGCGCGGGCTTCCTCATCGTCAACCTCGCGATGATTCGCCGACGCGGAGCCGCGCAGCCATGACCTCGAGAGTAAAACTCTGGCTCTTCGCGGCGATGGCGCTGCTGCAGATCGCCGTGCCCGCCGGCATGATCCTGAGCCGCGAGCGCACGCTGGCGCAGGGCGAGGCCTTCAAGTTCCGCACGGCGCCCGTCGACCCTTATGACGCTTTTCGCGGGCGCTACGTCTCGCTGCGCATCGAGAACGCCGAGGCCGCCTGGCCGCAGGCGAAAGCCGCGACTTACGGGCAGACCGTCTATGCGACGATCGAAACCGGCTCAGACGGCTTCGCCCGATTCGGCGCAGCCTCGCTCTCGCGTCCAAAGGACAAGCCCTACCTCAAGGTCCAGGCGGGCGTTGCGAATGACAAGGGCGGGATCAATCTGCAATTGCCCTTCGACCGCTTCTACATGGAGGAGGCGAAGGCGCCGGCGGCCGAGCAGGCCTATCGGGAGCACAATCGCCGCGGCGCGCAGGACGCCTATGTCTTGCTGCGTGTGCGCGATGGCGCGGGCGTGATCGAGAATCTCTTTGTCGGCGGGCAGCCCATCGCCGAAGCCGCGGCCGGAGCCAAACCTTAAAAGGCGCCTCGTTCTGGGGCGCCGTTAACTGTTTCTTAAGACAGTCTTCATTAATAATTCAGAGTTGTTCGAGCGAGGCCGCCGTGACTCAAGCCACTTGTCGCAGTATTCGTTTCCGTGGACGCTCTTTCGAGGCGCTTGCGCTTGAACCTGAGGCGCCGCTCTCATCGTGGATCGACCGGCTGGACGTTTATCTCGCCAATTTTCCTTCTTTCTTTTCTTACAAGCCCATCGTCGTCGACGTGACAAAGCTTCAGCTTGACCGGGCTGAAGCCGCCGAATTGGTGAAAAATCTAAACGGACGCGGCATTCGCATCATCGGGCTGGCGGGCGCAGATCCTGCGTGGTCCAGCGAAGACCTGCCGCCGATTCTGCCCAAAGCGCGCGAGCCCGTGAATCTCGACGCCGCCGAGCAGGCGCGCAACGCGGCGAAGGGGCTGAGCGCCAGCGAGCAAGCGGCCTTCGAGGAAATCGCGAATGCGCTGGCGAAGGACGGCCAAGTCCCGCCGGCCGAGCCTAGCGAGGCGCTGTCGCGGCCGAGCGCCGCCGCGCCGCTCGTCGTCAATTCTCCCGTGCGATCGGGTCAGACGATTCAATATCTCGAAGGCGACGTGACCATCATCGGCTCCGTCGCCTCCGGCGCCGACGTCATCGCCGGCGGCTCCATTCACATCTACGGCGCCCTGCGCGGGCGCGCCTTCGCCGGCGCCGAGGGCGAGGGACAGGCGCGCATCTTCTGCCGTCGCCTGGAGGCGGAGCTTCTCGCGGTCACGGGTGTTTATCTGACCGCGGATGAGATCGGAACAAGCGTGCGCGGTCAGCCCGTTCAAGCGTGGCTCGAACAGGACAGCATCAGAATCGCTCGGCTCGACTGAAAGAGGACGAGGAAACATGTCGAAGATAATTGTTGTCACATCCGGCAAGGGCGGCGTGGGAAAGACCACATCGACCGCAGCCCTCGGCGCCGCTCTGGCGTTGGAGGGCCACAAGGTCGCTGTCGTGGATTTCGACGTCGGCTTGCGCAATCTCGATCTCATCATGGGCGCGGAAAGACGCGTCGTCTTTGATTTGATCAATGTCGCCCAGGGCGACGCGAAGCTCAATCAGGCGCTCATTCGCGACAAGCGCCTTCCCAATCTCAGCCTTTTGGCGGCCTCGCAGACGCGCGACAAGGACGCGCTGACGGAGGAAGGCGTGGAGCGCGTCATCGACGAGCTGCGCAGCCGCTTCGACTTTGTGATTTGCGACAGTCCTGCCGGAATCGAGCGTGGCGCGACGCTCGCCATGCGCTTCGCGGATGCGGCGGTCGTCGTCGCGAATCCGGAGGTCTCCTCCGTGCGCGAACTCGGACCGCATCATCGGCCTTCTCGACGCCAAGACCTGCCAAGCCGAAAAAGGCGGGCGGATGGAGAAGCATCTTCTGCTGACGCGATACGACCCAGGCCGCGTCGCGCGCGGCGAAATGCTGAGCGTGGAGGACGTGCTGGAAATCCTCTCGATCCCCTTGCTCGGAATCGTCCCCGACAATGAGGAGGTGTTGCGCGCCTCCAACCTCGGTTCGCCGATCGTCTTGCACAATGCGGCCAGCGCCCCGGCGCGCGCCTATACCGACGCCGCGCAGCGTCTCTGCGGCGTCAATGTGCCGATGAACGTTCCGTCGCTTCAAACCAGCCTGCTCCGCAAGCTGTTCGGTCGGAGGGCGGCATGAGCCTCTTCGGATTTCTCAATCGGCGCGCGACCGCGCCGGTGGCGCGCGAAAGGCTGCAAATCCTTCTGGCGCATGAGCGGAAATCGGCCTATCAGGCCGATCTTGTCGCGGTGCTGCATAAAGAAGTGCTCAACGCCGTCGCCAAGCACCTGCCGATCGACCCGCAAAAGGTCGAGGTCTCGATGCATCGGCGCGACATGACCTCCGTGCTCGAGATCGACATCACGATTGAACCCTGCGCGGTCGAAGAAAAATTCCGCGAACGCGCGGCGCTCGCCGCACAATACTGACGCCGAACCCGGCGGAAGCGCGGCGTCGCAGGATCGCGACGCCCGCCACGCTCGTGCATCTAGCCGAGATCGCGCAGATGCTCGCTGGCGAAGACGTGCCGGAACAGATTAGCCGTCACCTGGCGCCCGGAAGCCGTGCCCTCCAAATATCTCAGGCCGGGCTTGATGTATTTATAGGTCGAGTCCCAGAAGAACTTCGGATATCCGCGGATCAAGTCCGTGGGGCTCGAATAGCCGAGCTGCTTGTTGAGACCCGTCTCCTCGAACTCGTAAAACAAGGCCACGCATTTGCGCGGATAATAGGGGTCCGCAAGCTGCCCGATCAAATCGGCGGCCCGCACGAGTCCGGCTTCCGTATCGGTCTCGGCGTGATCGGCGTCGTTGGGAACGGGAAAGCGCGTGAGCTCGACCGCGGCTGCGATGCGTTCGCCATCGATGAAATCGACGAGCGCGGCGCGTTCCCGGATGAAGAGCTTCGATCTATCCACATGATAGGGGGCGAGCGCCGCGTCCGACACGTCCAAGGACAATGGGATCGTGTCGCCGGCCTCGTTGATGACGACGCGGTCGGACGTATCCCCGGCGCATAAGCCGCGCACATAGCCGATGTCATGCATGAGGCAGGCGAGCAGGAAATGCATGGCGTCGTCCGCGTCGACCTTCTGATGGACTCTCTTGCCTTTCAGGATTTCCCAGCCGACCTGGGTGACGAGAATCGTGTGCTCGAAGTTGTGGTACAGGGCATTGCTCACGCCGATGCGCTCGACCGCTAGGCGCGAGGCGTTCTCGATGACCTCGAGATAGCGTCCGTCGCTGTGACTGAAAGCCCGCTGGAACTCGCTCGTCAGCCTGCGGGTGAATTTGTCGGAAACCAGCGCGACGACATCAAGCATCACGATTCTCCTTCACGCTCAGGCTTCACGGTTCTAGCTCCCGATGCGCGCCGCGAGCTTGCGCCACAGGGCGTTGTCGGCTCGGAAAACATAATCGTGCTTCGTCGAGGTCACCGTCGTGGCGCCTTTGGCGATGAGCCAGTCGCAAAATTGCGGCGCGCGCTTTTCGGGAG
>CAWCTS010000032.1:0-9502 GCA_963798515.1 uncultured Alphaproteobacteria bacterium | reverse complement strand
TTTGGGGGAATGTCGCGGTAGCTTAAGAAGGCAAAGTGCAGCGAGGCCGCGATTTCTGGCTGGAACGCGTGCACACCGCCTGGTCAAGCTGCTTTCCTAGTTTTTGCACTGCAAATTCCTTCGCAATTTGCGATTGCTGAATGACAACCCGGTTCAGCTGAGGCCGGAAATTATTGATTCTTCGTGATCCGACTTGTGGCGCCTCAGGTGCAGTCAATTGCCCGTCGGCGCGCGTCGCGCCGGTTCTCAACGTTTCGGGGCGTTCGCGCCTCCGAGCGCAATTCAAGCGGAGGCGATTTAAATGGTTACCAAGCGTAAAATCTCTGCGATCGGCGTCGCAATGTCCAACAAGCTGGCGATCGGCGTGATCGCGATGAGCGCGATGACGAGCCAGAGCGCGTTCGCGGAATGGCATCCGCAGCAGGGCGGCGGCGCGCCGGCGCCGGAGATCGGCGTCGGAGTCATGGGCGCGATCCTCTCGGTCGCCGCCGTCAAGTACTTCCGCCGCGCCCGGTAAAACTGTCGCTCTTCCAAGTGTTGACCTCGCCGATGAGACAGAGCGTTTCAAGTCGGCAGGGGATTTGGCGTAGCCGGACTGATGGTCAGCGGTTCGGCCCTCCGGAAGAGACGACGGCGTTCCCATCTTCGAGAAGCAGCATCGGCGGGGCGAAAAGGCCCGCCGATGCTTGCGCGCGCGGTGCGCAACTCAGAAGGGGGAAGGAACCGCAGTTGCCTCCGGGCGCCTCGCCACCGCATGTGTGCATTGTTTTGAAAGCCGCAGGCTTAATTCCGGGCGAGCGCTTTCTGGCGGCGCATCCGCTGTCCGAGCGCCCGCAATCCTTCCCCCGAACCAAGGGGTAAAAGCGCCTCATTGCGCCGCAGTTTGATTCGCAAGTTGCGAGCGCATAATCGCGCCTCGATCTTAACAGCCCAGAGAGTCTTGAGTTTTTCGTAATCCAGCTGTTGGCCCCGCGAATGCAAACATTCGACCTCCCGTGGCGGGTCGCGCGCTGGTCCCTGGGCGAGGGGAGGGCGCGCGCTCGTAGTGAAAATCAAAAGGGAGGCAATCTCAGTGGCCGCAAATCTCAGAATCTCCGCGACCAGCGAAGCGACATCCAGGTCCCGACGCGCGTTCGTCGCAAGAAATCTTGCAGCTATCGTCGGCATCGCGGCGGCCTCAATGACGGTCGAGCGCGCCCTCGCCTGCACGCCAGACGGAGGTGCGCCGGCGCCTAAGGTCGGCAACGGGGTATTGGGAGCGATCCTCTCGGTCGCCGCGGTCAAATATTTCCGTCGAAGCCAGTAGTTCGACGAGGCTTTGCTCTTCCGAGCGTCGCGATTGAGCACCCCCGCCGACCACGGCGGGGGTTTTTTCTGGCCGCGCACGCCAAAGTCCAGCGCGGCGAAAAGCACAACTGATTCAAATAGAAATGCTCCGTTCAAGCTGCTTTTTTTGTTCCTGCGCTGCAAATTCAATTGCAATTCGCAATTGCCGCGTGGCAAACCGGCTCAGACAGGCCGGAAGTCATTGATTCGTCACAAACCGAGCCTTGGTCCCTCCGATGCAGAGATGCGCTCAACCCTGCGCGTAACCGCAGCGTTCCCGCGGATCTCGGGCTGGGGAGCCCGCGTGCAACTCAGTCGAGGGATCTCAAATGGCTACAAATCGAAAAGTCTCCGCGATCAGCGGAGGGATGACCAATTCTCGGCGCTGGCTCGCGCCGGGACATTTACTTGCGATCGGCGTCATCGCCGCTGCAGGCTCGCTAGCCAGCGGAAGCGCGTTCGCCGGGACGCCCTGGAATCAAGGCTGCGCAGCTGCGCCGGCTCCGGAAATCGGCGCAGGGGTTCTTGGAGCGGTGCTTTCCGTTGCCGCGGTGAAATTATTTCGCCGCCGCACGGGGGAGTAATGCGGCGGCGCCGGGAACCCCGGCGCCGCTTGCCGAGCGAGATCCACCCGCCGCCGATGAAAAGACGCCTGTCGAAATAATCGAAGGGGAGGGTCGCCCCCTTCGATCAATACTTCGCGAGCACCGGGCCAGGCGCGAAGGGATTGAAGTGCCAGTTCACGCCGGTGCGTATGGTGTGCCAGCGAGTCTGGGACGTCTGGGAGTAGAAGAAGCTCGGTCCCCCGTCCGGGACGGTGAAAATCGACGTGCCATGGAGCGTCGTCGCCCCAAGGTCGGTGTAGAGATATTCAAGCTTGACGGAAAACGCGCCCCACAGCGGGTGCGCGGGCAGCGGGAACCACTCGACGCCGCCGCCGGCCGTCCAGCCGACCTTCGTCTGGTCGTAATTCGTTCCACCGCCCGCGACGACGTTTTCGAGGTAAGGGAAGAAGTCCGACACATTGGCGCTGTGGACCACATCGCCATAGGCCAAGCCGCCGGTGACGTAAAACAGCAAATTGGGCAGGTTGGGGAAGGTCACGCCGACGCGTCCGCGCACCGTGCCGAACCAGTCGACGCTCTTGTTTTGCGAGGCTAAGGCGAAATTCGGGCCGAAGAAGACCGCGCCGCCGTTTGCGGGCGCTGCAGCGGGCGCTGCGTTAGAGCCGTTCCCCTGGCTATGCACGTCAGTCGCCTGAACGTCGGCCTCGAGGCCAAAGACGAGCCAGGGGTTGAACTGGTAATTATAGCCGATCTGTCCGCCGCCGAGCACGCCGTGAGGGTCGTTGGAAATAGACCAAGCCGGGGCCGGCAAATCGATTGTGCAGCACGGGAGGACGAAGGTCTGGTATTGCATCCAGCCCGGGTCCTGATCGCTATTGCCGAAGCCATAGCCGATGTTGACGCCGCCATAGAGGCCGGTCCAGCTGAACGCGGGCGGCGGCGAGACGATCGGCGCCTTGAGGCTTGGAAGATCGGCAGCAAACGCCGATGCGGTGGTGAGCGCCAGCGCCAAGCCGGCTACCGAAGCACGCTTTCTCATGGGGATCGCCTCCTCGTTTCGAGCGCGGGCAGTCGCAACGGCCGAAGACCTGTAAGCAACAAAGACGCGAAACCTATTGCGCGATGGGAAGACTTGCCTTTCGACTCGCCGATTAGAAAAGGTATGTCGATGCATCTTTTGAGGTCAATAGAAATGCCAATTAATAAGGCGGCTCACCTGTCGATTTTCAGCGAGTGTTGCATATTCGTCACACTCTCCATGGTCGAGCTGCAATGTAAGTTTAGACGGCTGTGCGCCTAGCGATACAGCCAAGCGTTACGCTCCAGCATCCCGCCTCCGCCAAGCCGCGCCATCACGAAATCGCGCGCTTGCGCCGAGGGGAAGCCGGCGTGCGAGAAACGCCCCTGGCGGCGCGAGGCCGTCTGCACTTTTGTCGCGCGCGCGATGCGGGCCCGCTCATAGCTGGCGAAAGCCTGCGGCGGCGACGCGCCCGCAGCGAAGGCGTCGCCTAAGGCCTGCGCATCCTCGATCGCTTGCGCCGCGCCCTGCGCCAGGAAGGGCAGCATCGGGTGCGCCGCGTCGCCGAGCAGCGTCACCGCGCCGCGCGTCCAGGCGCGCAGCGCCGGGCGGCCCCAGAGCGGCCAACGACGCCAGCTCTCGCAGGCCGCGATGAGCGCACGCAGCGCAGGGGCGCAGCCCTCGAAATCCGCCGCTTCGAGAAGGCTTGCGCCATTTTGCGTCGGCTCGCCCGTCGGCGGCTCGACGTCGCCGTCCTCGATGACCAGCAGCGCGTTCACGATCTCTCCGCCGCGCAGCGGATAATGCACCACATGCGCGCCCCGTCCGAGCCAGAGATTGACCTCTTTCGCGCGCAGGCTCGCGGGAACCGCTTCGGCTGGCAGCAGCGCGCGCCAAGCCGTGTTGCCCGTGTAGAAAGGGGCATCCCTCTCGTCGCGGAGCAGAAATCCGCGCACCGAGGAGCGCACGCCGTCGGCGCCGATGAGGCCTTCGGACTCTATATCCTCGGGACCCGCGGCGCCGTGAACGCGCAGAAAGACTTTTTCGTCCTCCTCCTCGAAGTCGCCGACGCGGGCGTTGGTGCGGATCGCGATGGCCTCATGGGCCTGCGCAGCCTCGAGCAGCAGAGCTTGCAGATCG
Organism: uncultured Alphaproteobacteria bacterium; assembly: GCA_963798515.1. GTDB lineage: Bacteria > Pseudomonadota > Alphaproteobacteria > Rhizobiales > Beijerinckiaceae > Methylocystis. The sequence continues at coordinate 5,452 of CAWCTS010000032.1, read as the reverse complement.
GCGCGGTGGAAGAGCCTGAACGGGGCGCCGAAGCGCGCCGTCGCGCCGGCGAGCGGGATGCGCGAGAGTGCTCTGGCGTCGCGCGCGCGGCGGATAACGATGGCTTCCGGCCGCAGCGCGGCGCCATCGAGCGCCTGCGTGAGTCCAAGATTTTGGAGAATGCGCCCCGCGTTCGGCGCGATCTGCAGGCCGGCGCCGACCTCTTCGATCCTAGGCGCTTTCTCCAGCAGCGCGACGCCCCTGCCGGCCCGCGCCAGAGAGAGCGCCGCGGTGAGCCCGCCGATTCCGGCGCCGGCGACGACGAGCGGCAAGTCCGAAGCGGAACGGCTCACGCGGCGGTTTCGGGCTCCGCCAACTCATAGACGCATTCGGCCGGGTCGGCGGCGCTGTGCAGCGACGCGTCGTAAACATAGAGCGTCGAGCAATAGGGGCAGACCGCTTCATTCGCCGCGCCCATGTCCAAGAACACGTGCGGATGATCGAAAGGCGGCAGCGCCCCGATGCACATGAATTCCTTCGCCCCGACGCGGATGCGCGGGACGCCCGGCTGATTGTGGAAATGCGGCGTGGCGTGTTCTGACATGGAACCGATCCGTTGGGCGGAGGCGCCGCGGCGGCGCTGGCTGCGGCTTGTATAATCCGCCCGCATTCCGAAGCATAGGGGCAAGAAAACAGCGCCGCCTCGGGTGAGGCGGCGCTGCAGTCGTCGCTGGATGGGGCGGGGAGAGGCTCCGCCTCAGAACACCTTGCTGAAGAAGAAGTAGAGCGAACCCGCGAGGATCATGGCGCAGGGCAGGGTGAGCACCCAGGCCATCGCAATGCTCTTCACCGTGCTCATCTGTATGCCGGACCCGTTCGCCGCCATCGTGCCGGCGACGCCCGAAGAGAGCACATGCGTCGTCGAGACCGGCAGGCCAAAGGTGTCCGCTATGCCGATCGTCGTCATGGCGACGAGCTCGGCCGCGGCGCCCTGGCCATAGGTCAGATGCTCCTTGCCGATCTTCTCGCCGACCGTCACGACGATGCGTTTCCAGCCGATCATCGTGCCGAGGCCGAGCGCGACGGCCACCGCGACCTTGACCCAGGTCGGGATGAATTTCGTCGCGGCGTCGATCTGCGTCTTATAGTCGGCAAGGATCTTCTTCTCGCCGGCGCTCAGATCCGCGCCCTCGTCCTTGGCGAGGAAGCGCAGCGCTTCCGAAGCGAGATAGATGTCGTTTCTCGTATTGCCGACCGCCGCGAAGGGGATTTTCGAGATCGCGCCATAATCCTCGATCTCCTTCGAGATTTCCTGCATCAGCGAGGCGAGCGCGACATAGGTTCCCTCCGACGGCGTGAAGCCCGCATCGCCGTGATAGGTGATGTAGGACGACACGGCGGGACGCGGATTGCCGAGCATCCGATGCCCGGCTTCCTTCGATTGGACGACCTTGATCGCCGCAGCAGACGTTCTGGCGAATTCGGCAATGTGACTCGCCGGCAGCGAACGGTTCAGCGCATAGGCCGTCGGCACCGTGCCGATCAGGATGAGCATGATGAGACCCATGCCCTTCTGCCCGTCATTGGAGCCATGCGCGAAGGAGACGCCCGTGCAGGTCAGGACGAGCAGACCGCGAATCCACCAGGGCGGCGGCGTCTGGCCCTTCGGCTCGGAATAAAGCGCCGGATTGCGGATCACGAATTTCATAAGGAGCAGCAGCGCGCCCGCGCAGACGAATCCGACGACGGGCGAGATGAGGAGCGCCTCGCCGACCTCGGTCGCCTTGTGCCAGTCGACGCCGGAAGTCCCGTCGCGACCGCGCATGAGGGCGTTGGTGATGCCGACGCCGATGATCGAGCCGATCAGCGTATGCGAGCTCGAGGCCGGGAGACCCAGCCACCAGGTGCCGAGGTTCCAGACGATCGCCGCGATGAGCAGGGCGAAGACCATGGCGAAGCCGGCCGCGGAGCCGACCTGCAGGATCAGTTCGACCGGCAGCAGCGAGACGATGCTGAAGGCGACCGCGCCGGTCGAGAACAGCACGCCGAGAAAATTGAAGAAGCCTGACCAGATCACCGCGACATTCGCCGGCAGCGAATGCGTGTAGATGACGGTCGCCACCGCATTGGCGGTGTCGTGGAAGCCGTTCACGAACTCGAAGCCGAGCGCGATCAGGAGCGCGACGCCGAGCAGGGCGAAGGGAAGATAGGTCACGACGGGCGCGCCCGTCTCCTGCACGTCGCGCCAGATGCTGTAGGCCGTGAAGCCCAGTCCGAGCGCCAGGATCCCCAAGAAGAGCAGGATGCTCTGAATGTTCGTCTGATGATCGAGCTTTGGCTTGGGATCGTTCGAGCCGACCTTGAGATCGATATCGGCGCCGGAAGTGACGGACGTCATGTGAGGGTCCCCGTTTACGACTAACACTAGTCTAACCGGCAGCTAAATACGCGCACATCACAGTTATATGACAGCACAAATGGGCTGGATCCCACGTGGATTCAGGAAGTTGTATGTTCCATGCCGGCTCAGCCTTCAGCTGGACGTTCGCCCGCGTCAGCGGCGAGGCCCGATAAGGACGTCACGCAGCTGGTCCGAAATCTTAGACGGCGCAGGGCGTGGCGATGTGTAGAGCGCAATTACGCTACGCGCGGCAATGCGGCCCACGCCAATCTCGGGTGGGAAAGCGCGCCGCGACCCCTTATTTTTTTAGAAATGATGGTGGGCGCGACAGGGATTGAACCTGTGACCCCTTCGATGTCAACGAAGTGCTCTCCCGCTGAGCTACGCGCCCTCTCGCGCGCCGCTCGGGACGGGGCGCGCCGCAGGGGTATAATCGCTTGGCTCTTGAGGCGCAAGCGTCTCCAAAACGGCGAATAAATCGGGCGCTGTCGCCCTGAAGACCGGGACGATCAGTGGCCGGAGGAGAGGTCGTCGCGGCTCGGCAGCTGCGTCCGGATCGCCTCGACGATTTGCTCGATCTTCGTGTTGGCTTCGTTCGCCCGCTGATGGGCGAAACGCGCGTCGGCTTCGGCCAGGCGCAGGCGCTCCTCGGTCTGGGTCAGCTCCTCGGATTTTTTGGCGAGCTGCCGGCGCGTGATCTCGAGATCGGAGCGCGTCCGCGCGAGCGCGGCGGAAAGCTCCTGCACCGCCGTTTCGGCGTCTCTCTGCGCCGTTTCGGCGCGCTCGGCTCTGGCCTCCGCGGCCTCGAGCTGATTGACGATCGAATTGGCGAGGTCCTGCGCGCGGGCGACCGCCTGCGCGGACTGCTCCTCGAGCTCTCTGATCGCCGCGGCGGCTTCCGTGACCATCTCCAGCGCGACCGCGGCCTTGTCGCCGGGCTCAGCCTCGTGATCTTCGCCGGCGGCCGAACCGCCGATATCGTCTCGGGGCACGATCTTTCTGCCGAGTTGGTTCACATCGATCGAATTCATCGCCCACTCCAACCGTTACGCCCCATCATAGACCTAAATTAGCAATTCGTTAACATTTAGGCGGAATTACGACGGGGGCTGTGGGTTTTTCGAGCCGCGAGCCAGCTTAGGCGCAGTTTTGCAGCGCGCCGCGCCTCGGCGCATGGCCGCGCCCCCCTGTGGAAAACTCCGGGACGGCGGGCCGTTTAGCCGGCTTGGCGACGTTCGCGCAAGAGCCCGTTAACCACGTCCCAAAGTTCGTCGAAGTGCGAGATCAGGCGATCGGGGTGGAAGGTGGCGACCGGCGGATCGCTATAGCCGAAGTCGACGGCGACGACCGGCGCCCCGGCGCTGCGGGCCGCCGCGACGTCGGTCCGCGAATCGCCCACCATGACCGCGCGCGCCGGATCACCCTCCGCGCGCTCGATCGTGGAGAGCAGCGCGCGGCCGTCCGGCTTCATATGGGCGAAGGTCTCGCGCCCGCAGATCGCGCGAAAGCGGGCGGCGACGCCAAGCCGGTCGAGGAGGATGCGCGCGAGGCGCTCGCTCTTGTTGGTGCAGACCGCCAGCCGAAACCCCGCGTTCGCAAAAAGATCGAGCGACCGCTCGGCGCCGGGAAAAAGCCGGGTCTCTTCGGCGATATGCGCTTCGTAAAGCTCGAGAAAATCCACCAGAAGCGCCGAGGCTCGCGGCTCTGCGAGGGGAGCGCCCGCGGCGGCGAAGCCCCTTTCGAGGAGCCATTTCGCCCCCGCGCCGACAAAGGGCCGCGCTGTCTCCACCTTCTGCGGGGGAAGATTTTCCCGCGAAAGTAACTTATTGAGCGTCGCCACGAGATCGGGCGCCGTGTCGGCCAGCGTGCCGTCCAGGTCGAAAACGATGATCGGAGCGCTTACGGTCATGGTGTGGCCTAACCTCGCTGGCCTTTGCGCGCAAGGGCGGCGTAGACAGCGCCGCGCAAGGCTGGACGGGCGCAGGTCCGCTTATGGGCGTCATCAATTTGGGGCTAGATGCGGCGGCATGAGTGACACCGAGACGCAACGGCGCAAGATCGACGCCTATCTGCTGGAGAGCCTCAGTGCCGAGCTCGACGCGCTGAACCGCTATCCGATCGACCGCTACAGCAAATGGACTTATGTTCGCGCGCTCGAGTTCTATTGGACGAGCGCGCGAGTCCTGCGCCATTTGCGCGAAGGCCTCGACCGGCTGCGCGGCGTCGCGCGCACGGAGCTTCCGGACGATCTCGGCGCGGAAATCTCCGAACCGGCGCAAAAGCCGCGCCTTCTGATCGACATGACGCCGACCGTGCGCTCGGGGGCGAGGACCGGCATTCAGCGCGTCGTGCGCGAGATCGCCCGCGAATGCGCGCTGGCGGGTCTCGGCGCGCCCATCACCATTCAGGACGACGGGCGCTTCCTGCGACGCTATCCCGTTCCGGGACTTCCCGAGGAGATCGCGCCTGAGCCTGGCGACATTCTGCTGCTGCTCGACGCCGCCTGGAACGAGGCCGCGCTTTATCCGCCCGCCATGCGCCGCGTGAAGGAAAAGGGCGGGACCACTGTCGTCGCGGTCTACGACATTCTGCCGCTGCTGCATCCGTCGCTGTTCAACTTGAAGGTGGGCGGGGACTTCAAGCGCTGGTTCGACGAGATCGTGCGCGCCGCCGACGCGGCGATTGCGATCTCGCGCTCGACGGCCGAAAGCGTCGTCGACTATCTCGCCGCCGCGCCTCGCGGAAAGCCGCTGCCGGTCGGGTGGTGGCCGCTCGGCGCCGATTTCGCCAAGGCCGCCGGCGGCGCCGCGAGCGACAATGCGCGGCGCATCGCGGAAGGGCCGCCGTATTTCCTCAGCGTCGGCACGCTTGAGCCGCGCAAGGCCTATCCGACCGCGCTCGCCGCTTTCGAGGCGCTCTGGGCTAAAGGCGCGAACATCGGCTACACGATCGTCGGCCGCCCGGGCTGGAACACGACGGCGCTGCAGGAGCGTCTGCGCGGCCATCCGGAGGCAGGGCGCCGGCTGAACTGGCTCGACAAGGCGGGAGACGCCGATCTGCATCTGCTCTACG
>CAWCTS010000031.1:0-20647 GCA_963798515.1 uncultured Alphaproteobacteria bacterium | reverse complement strand
AAAACCATCCGCGCCTTGCAGGTTGCGGGCGCGATCGCGCCGCAGCGCCTCTGCGTCACCTGCAAATATTTCCGCGCCCATGCGCATGAGAATCCCAGCGCCCCGCATCATTGCGATTACGTCGATGCGGCCTTCGGCGTCGAGGCGCTGCGGCTCGATTGCGCGGAGCATGAGCCGGCGCCAGCGCCCCAGCAGGAAACCTCCTGGCGGAGATTTGCCGCAGAAAAGAGGGCGGCGCCATGAGCGCCGCCGCGCAAGAGATCGACGCGCAAAAGCGTCGATGACCAGAGGGGGCGATTGGCGGGCGGTCGCCCGTCAGGAGCCCGCAATAGAGAGGAGCGCAAGGTCATGACGAGCAAAGCTGTCTTCTATCATGCCGGCTGTCCGATCTGCGTCGACGCCGAGCGTCAGTTCGCCGACAAGCTCGACCCCAGGCAGTACAACGTCGAGGTCGTGCATCTCGGAGAGAGCAAGAACCGCATCGCGGAAGCGGAAGCCGCCGGCGTCAAATCGGTTCCGGCTTTCGTCATCGACGGCCACGCCTATCACATCAATTTCGGGGCCGCTCTCGACGCCCTGAAATAACGCGCGGATTGGAAGCCTTCGCGCGGGGCGGGCCCCTACCCCGGGTCCGCCCACTTCGCCCGGCGCCTTCAATCGCGCCGCCGGATCAGACCTTCTTGCGCGCTGGAGGCGACGAGGCGGCCGTCGCGCGTGAACAAGGACCCCCGCGTCAATGCGCGGCCCCCCGAGGCGCTCGGACTCTCCTGCGCATAAAGCAACCAATCGTCGGCGCGCACCGGCCGATGAAACCAGAGCGCGTGATCGAGGCTCGCCACCTGCATGGACGAATCGAAGATCGTGCGTCCATGCAGCGCTAGCGCCGTGCTGAGGAGCGTCATGTCTGAAAGATAGGCGAGCAGCGCGCGATGCAGGGCGTCGTCGTCGGGCAAAGGCCCGTCGATGCGAAACCAGAAATACTGCCGCGCAGCTCCGGGCCTGACGGCGCCGAAGGCCGCGGCGGGATCGACGACGCGCATGTCGAGCGCCGAGGGCGACTTCAGCCGCGCCACAACCTTGTGAGGCAGGAAGGACTGCAGCCTCTCCGCGAGCGCGCTCGACGTCGGCAGACTTTCCGGAGGCGGAACCTCTGGCGGCTCTATGGCGTGTTCGAAGCCTTCTTCAACCATCTGGAAGGAGGCTTCGAGCGAGAAGATCGTCCGACCATTTTGACGCGCGGCGCAGCGCCGCGTCGTGAAGCTCTTGCCATCGCGAACGCGCTCGACGCTGTAGTCGATCGGCGTCTTGGGATCGCCAGCCAGGATGAAATAGCCGTGCAGCGAATGCACCGGACGGTCGGCAGGCACGGTGCGTTGCGCGGCGACGAGCGCCTGGGCGACCGCCTGCCCGCCATAGACCGAGCGCGGAGCATTCTCGGGGCTGAAGCCGCGGAACTCGTCTTCGCCGAGCGTTTCGAGATCGAGGAGTCCTAAGAGCTCAACGACCGAGTCACTAAGAGGCATGACGCGGTCACTCGAGCGGGCGCGCCTCGTCGGTGAGCATAATGGGAATGCCGTCGCGGATCGGATAGGCAAGATGCGCCTGGCGCGAGATCAGCTCCTGGCGCTCCACGTCATATTCCAAGGTCGTCTTGGTCAGCGGGCAGACCAGGATTTCGAGCAGGCGCGGATCGACGCGCCGCGGCTCCGCCGTCTCCTGCGCGGGTAGTTCATTGGAATCGTCCATGCGGCCCCTCCGATGCGGCGGTTGTTTCGCTTGCTTTCAATGCGGCCGGGAGCTGACTTCCGGCGCGCCCTGCGTTTGCGCCAGCTCGAACTGCGCCAGCGCAATGAGCATTTCCGCGCGCGCTCTGAGATCCTCCGCCTCGAGCAGCGACTGCTTCTCTCGTGCGCCGAAGGGGCTCATCATCGCAAGGGCGTTGACCAGCGTCTCCGTCGGCGCGGCGTCTATGCTGGTCCAATCGACCTCGAGGCGAGAGGAGTTCGCAAAGCTGCGCAGCATCTCGATCATGCGATCGCGGTCCACGGCCGCCTCGCCCGCGCCGGCTTCGAGATCGCGCGAAAAGCCCGAGAAGTCCACGCGCGCCGAACGATAGGGCTCGTCGTTCTCGATCTCGTTCACGATGCGGAAACGGCCGACGCCGCAAAGGGTAATGAGGTAGCGGCCGTCGCCCGTTTCGGCGAGACGCGTAAGCCGGCCGGCGCAGCCGATTTCGCACAGCGGCGCGGCCCCTGTTTCGGCGGCAGAACGCATCGCCGGCTGCACCATGCCGACAAGACGGTCGGAAGCCAGCGCGGCATCAACCATGGCGAGATAGCGCGGCTCGAAAATATTGAGCGGCAACTCCCCGCGCGGCAGCAGCAGCGCGCCGGCGAGCGGGAACAGACGCAGCGTCTGAGGAAGCTCCTCGGTCGAAAGGTATGGCCGGTTCATGCTCATGCCGCGCCCTCGCCCCGTCGCTCCTGCTCTGGCTGGACGACCCTCTCATCACGAGAAGAGCAGCGACGACAGCTTTCTGCGCGCCGCGGCGGTCGCCTTGTCGGTCGGCCCCCAGGCATCGAAGAACTGCACAAGCTGCTTGCGGGCGCCATCGTCGTTCCAACTACGGTCGCGCCGAACAATGTCAAGAAGCTCGGCAGCGGCTTCATCACGTAGACCTTTGGCGTTGAGCGCCAAGGCAAGGTCGAAGCGCGCCTGAAAATCGTCGGGCGAAGCGGCCATGCGGCGCCGCAACTCCTCAACCTCTCCGAGCGCGCTCGCCTGACGCGCGTTTTCGAGCGCCGCAAAAGCGGCGGCGATTGCGGCGTCGCGGCGTTGTCCCTCCGAGACGGAGGCGAGCAAAGCCTCAGCCTCGTCGAGACGTTCCGTCGCAATCAAGAGACGGGCCAACTCGGCGACGGCGCGCGAGGCGGGCGCCTCCTCATCGACGAGCCCGCGCAGCAAAGCCTCGGCGCCGTCGAGATCGCCCTCGGCTTGCAGCTCTTCGAGCCGGCGGAACGCATCCTCGTCAGCCGCGATCGGGCCGACGAGCCGCTCGAGGAAGCCGCGCAGCGCCCGGCCGGAGAGAGCGCCGACGAAGCCGTCGGTCGCGCGGCCGCGGTCGAAAACGATGACGGCCGGCAAAGCCTTCACCCCAAGCTGGGCGGCGATCTCGGGCTCGGCGGCGACATTGAGCCGCACGTGCGCCAGCTTGCCTTCCGTGGCCCCCACGAGACGCGCGAGCTCTCGCGTCAGAGCCGCGCAGGGCGCCGCGCCCGGCGCGTAAAATTCAACGACGACGGGGCGGCGTAGCGACGCCTCCAAAACATCCGCGCGCAGGCTGGCGCTTGTCGCCTCCTTCGGCGGCGCGCCGCTTGGCGAGGGCGCAGAACTTTCGAAACTCATAGACGGGGCTCCCGCAGCGTGACGGCTCTCGTCAAAGGCGTAAGAAGGTCAAATAGACGGGTTTTCGCCCTTCCGCTATCGCCTTGCGCTCATATTTGGTCGGTCTCCAGCCGTCCCAGGGAATTGTCCAATCCCGGGCCGAGGCCGCGCGCCACACGAAGGCCGGATGCGCGCGAAGACGGGCGAGCGTCCAGGCGGCGTAATCGTCGATATCGGTCGCAAAGCGCAGCTCGGCTCCCGGCCGCATCGTGCGCGCGAGGAGATCCAGGGTTTCGGAATTCACGAAGCGGCGCTTGCGCTGACGGCGCTTGGGCCAGGGATCGGGATAGAAGAGATAGACGCGCGAAAGGCTCGCGGCGGGCAGCCAGTCGAGCGCCAGCGCGGCGTCGCCGCGATGGAGGCGAATATTCTGGGCGCCCATCTGTTCTATGGCCGCCAGAAGCTTCGCCACGCCGTTGACGAAGGGCTCGCAGCCGATGAAGCCGACCCCTGGCTCACGGGTCGCGGCCTCGATCAAATGCTCCCCGCCGCCAAAGCCGATCTCGAGCCGCAGTTCTTCGACCGGCGCGGAAAAAAGCCCGCGGGCGTCAAAGGGACCGGCGAGATCGAGGGAAAGGCGAGGCAGCAGCGTTTCCACGAGTTCCGCCTGATGGCGGCGCAGCGCCTTGCCTTTCGAGCGGCCGTGCAAGCGGCGATGCGGGAGGACGTCGGTCATCGCCGGCGAATAGCAGGCGAACTCCGGTGGGGAAAGCCGCGAGGGCTTGCCACCGTCAGGCTCCGGACCGAGATCGGGCGAAGGAATAGGGTGGACGGTCGCTCGTCCGGCGCTCGAAAATCGAGCACTCCCCGCCTCGCAAGCGCAAATCCGTGTTTTTCTGCGGTGGGCTGGGCAAGCGCTCGTTCAGAGGCGAAGCTCCTCGCGCAAGATCGCGCGCGCCGCCTCGGTATCCGCATGCATCTGCGCGACGAGCGCCTCAACTGAGGCGAATTTCGCCTCCCCGCGCAGGAATTCGTAGAAGGCGACCTCGACCGTCTCGCCGTAGAGATCGCCGTCGAAATCGAAGACGAAGACCTCGAGCAGCGGCGGCCCGTCGTCGAAGGTCGGGCGCTTCCCGAAGCTCGCCACGCCGCCATGGCGTTTTCCGCGCGTCTCGAGCGTCACGGCGTAGACGCCGTAGCGCAGGCGGTTCGACGGATCGAGCGCGATATTGGCCGTCGGGAAACCGAGCATCCGCCCGCGCTGCGCGCCTTTGACCACCTCGCCCTCGACGAAATAGGGGCGGCCGAGCAGGAGGCGGGCGAGCCGCACGTCGCCGCGCTCCAGCGCCTCGCGCGTCGCGGTCGAGGAGACGGCGTCGAGGCTGCCCGCCTCGTCCCAGGCGATGCGCTCGACGATCTCCACGCGGAAGCCGAGCCGCTGGCCCTCGCTTTTGAGAAATTCCGCGTCGCCGCGCCGGCCCTTGCCGAAACGAAAGTCATAGCCCGCTACGACGGCGGAGACGCTCACTCGCCGACGCAGAATGTCGCCCGTAAAGGCCTCCGCCGTCAGCGCGGCGAAATCCGCGTCGAAAGTCAGGGTGATCATGCCGTCGAGGCCGAGCCTTTTCAGCAGGGCGGCCTTGGCGAGCGGCGGAGTCAGCCGGAAGATCACCGAGCGGCCAGCGAAGACATCCGCCGGATGCGGCTCGAAAGTCAGCACCGCGCAGGGGCGGCCAAGCTGCGCGGCGAGCGTCCTCGCCCGCTGGATCACCCCGAGATGGCCGCGATGCAGCCCGTCGAAATTGCCGAGCGCCACCACGGCGCCCTCGAGGCCGGGCGGCGGGGCGAGCGGATCGCGGCAGTCGATGAAGGGTTTCGCGAGCGGGCTCATTGAGATCGTGAAGCTAAGAGGCCAGTGAAGCTCTGCACGCGGCTCGCCGCAAGCGATCAGGCGGCCCCGGCGGAGCGGCTCGCCTGCTCGCGGCTCGGCACCATCACCATGGCCTCGCCGTCGAGCACCACCTTGCCGTCGACGAGGCACTCGCATTTGAGACGGGCGCGCCGGCCTTTCTCGACGAGCTCGACCACCTCGACGACCACGGTGATCACGTCTCCGATCTTGACCGGCGCGCGGAAAAACAGGGTCTGGGAGAGATAGACCGCTCCGGGACCCGGCAAATACATGCCGATCACCGTCGAGATCAGCGAGGCGGTGTAGAGGCCGTGCACGATGCGCTCGCCAAAGCGCGTCTTGCTCGCAAAGTGTTCCGAGAGATGGATCGGGTTGCGGTCGCCGGAGAGATCCGCAAAGGCAATGACGTCATCGTCCATGACCGCCTTCATCAAGGTTTCGCGCATGCCGATGCTGAGGTCTTCGAAGTGGTATATTTTGAACGGGATCGACATTCTTCACACCGGCTGGGCCCAAGCGGGCCTATAGCGCGCTTTTGGCTCGGACAGGATCGTTCGAGCGCTCGCAGATTGCGCCAAAGCTAAGAACTGGAGCGAACTCCGATCGCAAAAGCCTCTCAACTTTTGCGGAAGCCGCCCTAGGCTCGCGCCCCTCTTTACCACACAAGTTCGCTAGCCATAGCCACGGGGCGCGCTTTCGCGCGTAAAAACAGTCTCTCGAGCGCCTCAAGGTCGAGCGCGCCGGCGGCGTCGCGGATTTCCTCGCGGTGGACGCCCTCGGTCACGAAGAGACAATCGATCCCGGCGCGGCCGGCCCCGGCGAGGTCGGTCTCCGCCCCGTCTCCGATGGCGAGGACGCTGCGCGGGTCCGCGCCTAGGGCCGCCCGCGCCGCGTCATAGATCGCGCCATGCGGCTTGCCGAAGGTCAGCACGCGCCCGCCCAACGTCTCGTAGCGGCGCGCCAGCGCGCCCGCGCAGTAGAAGCGTTGGCCGCCGACATCGACGACGACGTCCGGATTGGCGCAGAGCATCGTCAAACCTCGGCCCAGCATGGCGCGCAGAGGCTCGTCGTAATCCTGCGGCTCCTCGCGCTCATCGTCGACGAGACCGGTGCAGACGACGTAGTCGGCGTCTTCCAGGCTTGTGAGCCGTGGCGGCGCGCCGAGATGCGCCGCGGCCTCGAAGAGCCCCTTGTCCTGCGCCGGGCCGAGATGGAAGCAAGCCTCTCCGCGCCGCGCGACGATCTCGCGCAGCGTGAGCTCCCCCGCGCTCACGATCGCGTCCCAGCAATCGCGCGGGACGCCGAGCCCGTCGAGCTGCCGTGTCACCTCGGCGCTCGGACGGGAGGCGTTGGTGATCAGCGCAACGCGCCCGCCCTGCCGGCGAAAGGCGCGCAGCGCCCCCGCTGCGCCCGGATAGCAACGCAGGCCGTCGATGAGCACGCCCCAGACGTCGCAGAGGATGGCGTCATAATGGGGCGCGAGCTCCGAGAGGCTGGAAATCGCCGGAACGGGCGCGGCGCTCAAAATCTCGCGACCTCGAGCGCCTGGGCGTGCGAGTTCGGCGCGACCGGCGAGAAGACGTTGCGCGTCTCGTCGAGCGCCAAGAGCCGCCCGTCCATGACGCCGAAATAGGCCCCGTGCAGGTGGAGGTAGTGGCGCTTCTCGAGCGTCTCGATCCACGGAAAGGTGCGGAGGTTGCGCAGGCCCTGCTTGACCGCCTCGAGCTCCAGACGTTCGACATAGGCGCGATCGACGGGGGTCGGCGGCAGGCCGACGTGATCCACGGCGGGACCGAGCAGCTTGATCCAGCGCCCGATGAAGTCGCCTTCCGACAAAGGCGGCACGTCGGGGTTGGCGAGCGCGTCGGCGAAAGCTGCGACGCCGCCGCATTGCGCGTGCCCGAGAACCACTATGTGCCGCACCTTGAGCGCCATCACCGCATATTCGAGCGCCGCCGAGGCGCCGTGATAATGATTGTCGGGCTCATAGGGCGGCACGAGGTTCGCGACATTGCGCAGAACGAACAGCTCGCCAGGGCGAGCGTCGAAGATCACCTCCGGCGAGACGCGGGAATCGCAGCAGCTCACGATCATCGTCGTCGGCCGCTGACCCTGCTCGGCGAGCGTGCGGAAGCGTTGCTGCTCCTGGCCGAAGCGTCCGGACAGGAAGTTTTCGTATCCTTCGACGAGATGTCCGGGCAGCGGGCCACCGATCGTCGTCGCGCTGGAATTGTCGGTCATGTTCCGTCCGTGGTTTTCGCCGCACGCGACACCGGGCTTGGCGCGCCCATACCCTTCCCCTTATGCTGGAGTTGCGGCCTTCAATCAAAGAAAGAATCCCGCGGCAAGCGGGGTCGGCGTCAGACGGGGAAGGAAATGATCCCGAAATTGAAACGCAGCGTCCTGGCGATGCCGGGGTCCAATGCGCGCGCGCTCGAGAAGGGCAAGTCGCTTAGCGCGGACGCGCTGATGTTCGAGCTCGAGGACGGAGTCGCCGAAAGCGCCAAGACGATCGCGCGCGAGCAGGTCGTCGCCGCTCTCAACGGTGGCGGCTACGGCGAGCGCCAGATCCTCGTCAGGGTCAATCTGCGCGCCTCCCCTTGGTACAAGGACGACATCGCCGCGCTCGTCTCCGCCCCGCCGGCCGCGATCGTCATCCCCAAGGTGAATGGACCCGAGGACGTGCTGCGGGCGTCGGACGATCTGGCCGCCGTCGGGATGCCTTCGTCCGTGCGGCTCTGGGCGATGATCGAGACGCCGCGGGCGATTCTCGAGGTGGAGAAGATCGCCGGCGCCGTCAAAGCGGCCCCCCGCCTCGAGACGCTGATGCTCGGGCCAAACGACATCGCCAAGTCGACACGTGTCCGGTTGATCAAGGGCCGGCCGGGCCTCCTCGCCTGGCTCTCGGCGGCCGTGCTCGCCGCCCGGGTGCACGGGATCGATATCATCGACGGCATTTACAACGATTTCAACGACGAAGCCGGACTGCGGGCCGAGGCCGAACAGGGTCGTGATCTCGGCATGGACGGCAAAATGCTGATCCATCCCGGTCAGATCGGGCCGGTGAACGAGATTTTCGCGCCGAGCCCGGCCGAGGTCGAGTTCGCGAGAAAAATCCTCGCCGCTTTCGACCTGCCGGAAAACCGGGACAGGGGCGTCGTGCAGATCGAGGGCCGCATGGTGGAGCGCCTGCACCTCGACGAGGCGCGGCGCGCGCTGGCGCTGGTGGGGGGAGCGTAACGCTTAGGCGCCCAAGGTTTCGCCAAAAGGCGGGGTCGATTATAAGAGCGCAGGCGAGGAACTGACGATGGCAGAAAACAACGCGGAGGCGCCGCCGCCGGCGTCTCAGGAAGAAGGGTCCCACCCCGCGGAATGGGCGCCCGAGGCTGAAGGCGCCGCGCCGAGCCCGCGCAAAAAGCGGCGCCGCGGGCGATTTACCCTCTTCCTCGCGTCCGTCGGCCTCCTTCTGACCGCGCTCGGCGGGGCAGCCTTCGTATTCAGGAACCAGGATGCGCGTCTCAGCGCGATCGCCGACGCGATCGAGCAGACGGCTCAAAATCCCAAGGCCTTCGCGCTGAAGGAAAAGGAAGAGCTCGGCGCCTGGCTCGCCGAGAAGCTGCCGCATGAAGGGCCAGCGCAGCGGGCCGCTCTGGGGCCGCCGTCTGGCGGCGGCGGCGTGAAGGCCACGGCTCCCGTTGAGAGCGCGCCGGCCACGGAGGCGCCGGGATGGTCGGAGCCACAGGCGCCGCAGACGAAGCTGCCCGAGATCCGGGCGCAGGCGGAGCCCCCGCCGCAGAGTCCGGCGCCGGCGCCGGCGCCTGCCCCTGCCCTGAGCGCCCCCGGAAGCGCCGATATCGCGCCGATACTCAAGCGCCTCGAGACGCTGGAGGCGGAGGTGCGGGCGGCCAACGACGCCGCAGCGGAGGCGCGCCGCGCGGCCGAGGCTAAACCGGCGCCCGAGCCGGCCGAACCGCCTGCGGCGGCGGCTGCAGAGACGAAGACTCTGATCGCTCCGCTGGAGGCTCAGATAAACGACCTCACGCAGGCCCTGTCCAAGCTGCAGCAGCAGCTCGAGCAACCCAAGGTCGGAACGCGCGCGCAGCCCGAAGTGGACACCGCCGCCGCCCGTCCACCGCAGCAGGGGAAGGCGCTCACGGCCCTGCAATCGCTCGCGCTTGCGCAGGCCCTGCAGCGCGCGCTCGACCACTCGAGACCTTACGCAGCCGAACTCGCCGCCCTGCGCCAACTCGGCGCCGATCCGAAACGGGTGGGGGAGCTTGCGCCTTTCGCCGACAAAGGGGCGCCGACGCCGCACGATCTCCTCACCGCCTTCGAGCCGCTGGGCAAGAAGCTTCGCGCCTTCGAGGACAAGCCGCCGGAGGGGTCTGCGATCACGGATCAGCTCATCCACGAGGCGCAAAGGCTCGTCCGTGTGCGGCCGAAGGGAGAGGCGAGCAAGGCGACCGCGGACGACCTCACGCCCAAGATCGAGAAAGCGCTGGCGCATGACGACCTCGTCGACGCCTTGCAAAACTTCCTAGCTCTCGCCCCGGCCACGCGCGCGCAAGCCAAGGAGTTCGGAGACACGCTCGCCGCAAGGCGCGCAGCCGAGGAAGCGGTGGCGGCGCTCGTCGCCGGCGCGATCGGCGAACTCGACGCCGGCAAGGAATAACTCCTCCAGCAGTTCATCTCTCAAGGAACCGTCGCCCATGTGGTTCATCCTGTTGTTCATCCTGCTGCTCGCCGCCCTCGCCTATGGGGTGGAGCAGGTGATCGATCAGCCCGGCTCGGTCTCGATCGACTGGGGCCCGCATCACATCGACGCCTCCATTCCCGTCGCGGCGGCGGCGGTTCTGGTCGCTCTCGCCTCCTTCGTCCTGATCTGGGCGCTCCTCGCCGGCACGATCAGAATGCCGAAGCGTCTGCGGCAGAGCTCACAATGGCGCCGGCGCGAGAAGGGAATCGACGCCGTGACCAAAGGCATCGTCGCCGCGGCCTCCGGCGACGCTGCGGCGGCGAAGCACGCCGCGAAGGCGGCGGAGAAGCTCCTGCCCAATGAGCCGCTTGTCCATTATCTCAAGTCGCAGGCGGCTCAGATCGAAGGCGATTTCGGCAAGGCCGAGGCCGCCTTCCAGCAGATGACGCTCAACCCCACGACGCGCCTTCTGGGTTTGCGCGGGCTGCACATTCAGGCGACGCGGCGCTCGGACGCGGAAGCCGCGCATCACTTCGCCAGGGAGGCGCATGAGATCGCGCCCCTGCCCTGGGCGGGAACCGCGCTGCTCGAGCATCACGCCGCGGCCGGCGAATGGGAAGAGGCGCGCAAGGTGCTGGAGCAAAATTACAAGGCGGGCGCCCTCGACGCCGCCACCGCGGAGCGCTACCGCGCCGTGCTCGAAACCGCCGCGGCGATGCAGAAGGAGAAGCAGGACCCGCATGCGGCGCTGCATCTCGCGCATCTGGCGTTGAAGCGGCGGCCGAACTTCGTCCCGGCGCTCCTCGTCGCCACGCGCATCCTCATCGAGCGCAACGACGCCAAGCTCGCGACGAAGCTCATCGAAAAGGCTTGGCCGAGCGCGCCTCACCCGGAGCTCGCGGCGGCCTATCTCGACTGTTTCCCGAACGAAACCAACGCGCAGAAGCTGGCGCGCGCCGAGCGCCTCGCCGCGCTCGCGCCCCAGGCGCCCGAAAGCCGGCAGGCGGTGGCGCAGGCCGCGCTCTCGGCGCGGGCTTTCTCCAAGGCGCGCGCGGCGCTCGCGCCGCTCGTCGCCCAGGGAAAGACGCCGACCGCCCACACCTGCCTGCTCATGGCGGAAATCGAGGACGCCGAGCTCGGTCCGAGCGGGCCCGTACGCGAATGGCTCGCGCGCGGCTCGCGCGCGCCGCGCGACCCGGTCTGGATCGCCGACGGCGTGATCTCGCGCAGCTGGGCACCGATCTCCCCGAAAACCGGGCGGATCGACGCCTTCGAATGGGCGCAGCCTCCGGCTCCGCCAGCGGGGCCGGCGCAAGAGATTCCGGCGGCCTTCCAGCATCACGCGCCGGTCGCGGCGATCGCCTCAGACTCTGCCGGCGCCTGAGCTGCGATCGGCGCGGCGCAGGCGCACATAAAGCGCGCCCTCGCCGCCGTGCTGGCGCGCGGCTTCGCCATAGCCCACGACGATCTCGCGCAGTCCGGGTCCCTGCAGCCAAAGCGGCGCGAGCCGGCGCAGCACGCCGCCGTCGGCGCGGCCGAATCCCTTGCCGGTGACGATAATGGCGAGCTTTGCGCCGCGCGCCTGCGCCCGACGCAAAAAGTCGTGAAGCGCCGCATGCGCCTCCTGCTGGCGCAACCCGTGCAGATCGAGCTTCACGTCGACGTCGAGCCGCCCGCGCTTGAGCTTGCGCCGCGTCGTCTCGTCGATCGTCATCGACGGTTCGGCGCGCTTATGCGGCGGCGGCGCGTGACGCGGCGCGGTCGGGACCTCGGCGCCGCGCGCGGAAACGGGCTGCGCCGCGGGCTTCGGCACGATGGGACGCTCGCGAAACGGCTTCACATCAGCCGTCACCGCCGACCAGAGCTCGAGGTCCAGGGCGGTGAGCGCTCTCGATCGTCTTCCCTCCCCGCGATCCATCTCCCAATCCCCTCGCGAAGCGCGCGCCGGACTCACCCGACCTTCGGCAGCAGCGCGAAAAAGCGCGCGTCATGCCGAATGCCGCCCGCGAGCGCGCCGGCTTTCTCTCCCGAGCCAAAGTAGAGATCGGCTCGGGCTTCGCCAAGGATTGCCGAGCCTGTGTCCTGCGCAATCATCAGGCGCGCGAAGGATTCGGGCTGCGAACGGCGCCAGGGAATATCCGCCTCGATCCAGAAGGGCAGCCCATAGCACCAGATCGTGCGGTCGACGGCGATGGAGCGCAGAGGCGAAAGCGCGAGCCCCGCGCCGCCGATCGGGCCGAGGGCGCGTTCCGGCGAATCGTCCAAGCGAAAGAAGATGTAGGAGTGGTTTTCGTGCATGAGCCGCCGCCCGGCCTCGCCGGGAGCCGAGCCCATCGAGCGCAGCGCCGCCTTGAGCGCGGAAAGCGACATGGCCTCCGGCTCGACGAGGCCGCGCTCGATCAGAAGCCGGCCGACGGAGGTGTAGGGATGGCCGTTGCGCCCGTCATAGGTGAGTGCGGCGCTCGAACCGTCCGGGAATTTCAACCGCGCCGAGCCCTGGACCTGGATCAGAAAGAGCTCGACCCAATCGGCGAGATAGGCGAGCGGCGGCGACGGGCTCTGCCAGGGTCCTTCTTCGATTTCCTGGCGGGCGGGATAGGGCTCGAGCGCGCCGTCCGGGCGCCGTCGCGCGGCGAATAGGGGCGGCGCGCCGTCCACGATCAGCGGCGTCTCGTTCAAGGTGACAAGGTCGGCCGGCCGCGCCAGCACGGGGATGGAAAAGCCCGGCTCGGCTTCCCGGCGCGCCTCGACCTCGACCTCGTAATAGCCGGTGAGAAGGCCCGTCCGATGCAATCGAAAGGGCTGAAACCAACGCTTGAAGAAGGTCGCGGGGTCTTTGGGATCCGCGAGCGCCGCGCGGGAAATCTCCTCGAGCCCCAGGAAAGCCGGACGCGCCGGACGCAGCAGCGCGGCGTTGGATACGATCGCCTCGGCGGAACGGCGAAAAGCTGCGAAGGCCTGCGCCAGATCGTCGCGCTCAAATCCCGGGATGTCCGTGAAATCGACGGTTTCACCGCCGAGTCGCGGGAGGCCGTCGTCGCCAACGGGACCAAAAAGCGCGCCGAAATCCTGCGCCGTGCGGAGGGGGCTCGTCGAGAATCGCATGGCGGCGAAGATGCGTCAGGCTTAAGGCGAACTTAAGGTCGCCTCCCCGCCGCTCAGCGTCACGACGAATGCAGCGTCTCCGTCGCGACGAGCTTCCAGTTCGGGTCGCGCGAGGCGGGCGCGCGCGCGAAGCTCCAAAGATCGACGACCGAGACGGGATGCTCTCCCCCCTCGACGATCTGCCCGTCTTTATCACGGCGGGTCGACATGAGCTTCACCGCAAAGCGAAGCGTCACCGTATTTACGCCCCCCTCGGAGCGGGCGTCCTCGACGCGCGTATCGTCGATCGAGACGACCGCGGACTCGAGGCTCTCGCCATTCGCCTCGCGCCTCGAGATCTCGCG
Source organism: uncultured Alphaproteobacteria bacterium (assembly GCA_963798515.1). GTDB lineage: Bacteria > Pseudomonadota > Alphaproteobacteria > Rhizobiales > Beijerinckiaceae > Methylocystis. The sequence goes on along the minus strand of CAWCTS010000031.1, from coordinate 7,206 downwards.
GGCGAAATTGTCGTAGACATCAGAAGCCAGCAGGCGACGCAGCGTGTCGCGGTCGCCTTTGGCGAAGGCCGCGACGATCATTTCATAGGCCTTGCGGGCGCCCTCGACGAAACGTTCCCGCTCGAAGGAGGGGTCGGTGGCCGCTATGGCGTCCAGGCCGGCCCAGGCCTTGCTCCCCTTCTCGGCGAGACCCGTCCAGCGCTCTGCGTCCAAAACGGCGGGCGCAGGAGCCGGAGCCGCCTGCCGTCCGCGGAAAAAGCCCCCCTGCGGCGCCGTGAAGCGCTCGCGCGGCGGCTCGGGCGCGTCGCGCTCGCTGCGCATGCCGAGCACGGAATGCAGCTTCCACAGCACGAAGGCGGCGAGCGCCGCAAAGACGAGGATTGTCGGATCAAAGGCCTGCTCAATGTTCAAGGGGGACGCTCCCGAAAGCTTTCCGGCTGGGGTATCATGTGAGAGTGCAGAAGTCACGAATCAAGCGCCGTTCGCGGATGGGCGCAGGGCTTCCGTTCAAGTTAGAGCGCCATGAAAAGAGTCGGTAGGCTGTATCTCGCGCGATCGGCGCTCTAAACTTTTGGAATCGATCACGATATCTTCCACTTCATCACAGCGCGATCCGAGGGTCTCGACAGACGTGAACAAGTCGAAAGTCTTCGCCTACGCCTTGGCGGCCTGGCTGATCGTGGAAGCCCTGGCTTTCGTGACCGTCGTCGAGCTTTTCGGCGTGACGGCGGCGCTCGCTCTCGCCGCGGCGACCACGCTCATCGGCCTCCTCGACATCAAAAAACTCTATGACTATCTGCGCCGCCGCTCGGGCTCGGGCAAGAAGGCGAAGGAGGGCGAGCCCAAGCCCGATATGATGGAGACGGGCCTGCACGCGCTCGCCACGACGCTGCTGATCCTGCCGGGCTTCGCCTCCGATCTCGTCGGACTCGCCTTGAAGGCCCCGTCGGTCCGCGCCAGCCTGGCGAAACGCCTGCGCGGCGAGGGGCAACGCGGTCCGCGCACGATCGACCTCAGGCCCAACGAGTGGAAGAGCCTCGACAAGCCGCGTCGCCGACGCAAGATCGCCAAGCCGAGCGGGGCGCCGCCGACGGCGTGAGCAAGCGCGCGAGCGTCAGCGGCTCCCATCACGACATTCGCTCTCATATTGGTCCTGAAGCTGGTCGGCCCTCCAGCGATCGCCGCGCCTTCGCGCCTCCAACTCCTCCCGCTGCAGCGCCGCGCACTCCTGAGGCGAGGCGCTTTGCGCAAGGGTCGAACCTCCGCCCGGCGTCCCTTCCCTCGCGGAGGGCGTCGCCATCCCACCCGCCAGCATCGCGGCCGCCAGAGCTGTCGTCATCACAGATTTCATGATCGCCTCCAAGGAAGAGCCGACGCTATGTCAGTCAAAACTTCTGCTGCTTATGCAAAAGCCCGCCGTCAAGCGGGCTTTTTCTTCTCAAAGATTGTCGCCGCTCCTACATAAAGGAGCCGAAAATCGTGCCGCCGATGGCGCCCAGCAAAGCCGCTGTGAGAAGCCCCGGAACTCCAAACAAGGCCCCACCGATCGCGGCGCCAATCACCGCGCCCATCATGCCGCCAACAGTCGCCATCGTGACGTGTTCTTTGGTCGAGATCATGATAACCTCCACGTGCTGACGCCTCTCGCCGCAAAAGAGGTGGAAGAGGAGTTAGGGCCATCCCTGCGCAGGACAAGCCGGTCAGCGCCTAAAATCGAGACATTCGGGAAGGGCCCGTTTTGGAGCCCGAAACCCGCCTCCGCCAGCGCCTTCTTTTCCCGCCGTCACATAACGGAGAAATTCGGTAGCGACTATTAGAGACGAATGACGGGGCGGCAGCTTGGCCGCCACTAACGGGAGCGTTTGACCTAATGCGGATTTTGGTGGCGACGGACGCTTGGCGCCCGCAGGTCAACGGGGTGGTGCGCACGCTCTCGGCGCTCGCGCGCGCCGCGCGCGGGCTCGGCGCGGAGATCGATTTCCTCTCTCCGGAGGGCTTTTGGTCGGTCCCGATGCCGAGCTATCCACAGCTTCGTCTGGCCCTGCCCTCCCCCGGCGCCATAGCGGCGCGCATCGAGGCCGCAAACCCCGACGCGATCCACATCGCTACCGAAGGCCCGATCGGCCATTTGACCCGCGCCTATTGCGTGCGGCGCCGGCGCCGCTTCACGACGAGCTACACCACGCGCTTTCCCGAATATATCGCGGCGCGCTACCCTATCCCGCCGAGCTGGTCCTATGCGGTGCTGCGCTGGTTTCACGCGGCGGCCTCCGTCACGATGGTCTCGACGCCCTCGCTTTACAACGAGCTGCGCGAGCGCAATTTCGCCAATCTCGGCATGTGGACGCGCGGCGTCGACACGGACGTGTTCCGGCCGGACCGCGCCATTGCGCTCGATCTCCCGCGTCCGCTCTTCGTCACGGTGGGACGGGTGGCGGTGGAGAAAAACCTCGACGCCTTCCTGTCGCTCGATCTGCCGGGAACGAAGCTCGTGATCGGCGGCGGCCCTCAGCTCGACGAGCTGAAGCAGCGCTATCCGGAGACTGTGTTCCTCGGCGAGCTCGAGCATGAGACGCTCGCCGGCTATCTCGCCGCGGCGGACGTTTTCGTCTTCCCAAGCAAGACCGACACTTTCGGCATCGTGCAGCTCGAAGCGCTCGCCTGCGGCCTGCCGATCGCCGCCTATCCCGTCACCGGCCCGCTCGATGTGGTCGGCGCCAATCCCATCGGCGCGTTGAACGAGAATCTGCGGGCGGCTTGCCTTGCGGCGCTCAATGTCTCGCGCAGCGCCTGTCGCGACTTCGCTCTGGGCTATTCCTGGGAGAATAGCGCTCGCCAGTTCCTCGAACACATGAACAAGGTCGCCAATCAGGACGAGCGCCGCGCGCCGAGCAAGATCGCCGGCTCGGCGGTGGTTTCGGGCGGTTGACTGATAAGCGCCCCTGAATGCGCGAGCGCGATTGCGGCGCTTAGGCCCTGCGCGGCTCCAAAATTTTCATCACGTTGAGCGCGTTGGCATTTCTGCAAACCCGTCGGATTTCAACGGCACTTTGACGCTGACGTCGGGCCTATCCGGTCGTGCGCGTCGACTTCTCGCGGAAAGAGAAGTGTCGATGCCCGAAAAAGGATGTGACGGAGGAGGTGGCGAGGCCGCCCAGATGGGCGACTAGTTCTGGGAATGCGGCGAGCCGCAATAGAGCGACCGCAACAAGCCAAGTTTGCGCGACGGAGATTAAGTTGACCACAGCGAAGCGCGTCATTTCATCGCTGCGGCGCTGTCGCGTGCTCTGGAAGACGAAGGCGCGCGTCAGTGTATACGCCACGGCCATGCCAACGCAGTGTGAAAGAATCACAGCGATCTCGAAGGGAACGGCGAACGAGAAGAGCACGCGCGAGCCGACATTGAACGGCACAGAGGCGCCTGCTGCGAGGACAAAGCGAAGAAACTGGATCAAGCAGACCTCCACGTCCTCGCCAACACGACAGGAACTTAAAGAATTTTAACACGCGGCTAGCGAGAAAACCATGACCGCTCGCGAATTTTTCTGTAAGGCTGAAGTGTAGTTTAGCGATCGGCGGATGCCCGACCCTGTGGCGCTCTCGCCCTCGGTGTCCGCCCGATTCGCATTCGCCGAGCCCGGGAGAGTTATGCATGCAAATCTCGCAGGACGCGATTCAAGACACCGAGGCCGGTTCCGACGGGGAAAAAACATCGTGGCTAAAGTTGTCCGGTCGTGCGGAGAAAAAGACTGACTGGCTCTATCTGTCCTTCGTGATCGGATGCGCTCTTTTACCGCTCCTTGCGCGCCTCTACCTTCTGCTCCAGCCCGAGCCGCTAAACCCCGACGAGGCGCAGTGGACCGTTTCGGCGCGTCAGATTTTCGATGACATCATTTTGTGGCGAAGAAACGATCTGATGACGAGCGGCCCCTTGAACGCGGTTGTCGTCGCATGGCCGAACTTGTTCGGCCTGCTTCCCAGTATCGCGACGTCGCGGCTGACCGGCCTTCTCCTGCAAAGCGGGGCGATGCTCGGTCTGGCGCTGCTTATCCGCCCGAACGCTCTGTTCTCGGCGGGGACGGCGGCGACTTTGATGTCGGTCGCGTTCCTCAGCACGAACATCGATCGGGACTTCAATCATTACAGCAGCGAAGATTTGTCGATCGTTCTGATCGCCGGTTTTTGCATGTTGTTCGCCACCGCCAAGCCAGGAGACGCCTCCGCGCTTCGCTGGCTGGGATGCGGTCTCTTAGCCACGAGCCTCGTGTTCGCCAAGCTGCAATCGTCCTTGTTCAGCGGCTTGTTCCACGCCTGCTGCCTGCTGCGCTTCGGCATCGAGGCGCATCGTGGGACTTTCTCTTGGCGCGCCTTTTTCGCCTACGCTTTTGGCGCGCTATTGCCTGTTCTCGTTCTTGTTGCGCCCTTGTTCTTCGTCGGCGAGCAGGACGCCTTCATAACCGGCTACCTCGGTCTCGGAGCCAATTATAAAGGCGTGCGCACCTTAAATTCGTTCGACCACGGAGGTTTTGTGTGCCTCGCCATTGTTTCTGGCTTTGGCTTGTTCTACGTCTTGGCGCGGCTCCTTGAGCCTTCGCGGCGTTGGCAAGCTCTTCAACGGATCGATCTGCTGATCCTGGCCCTCGGCCTTTGGCCCGTCACCCTTCTTACCATCTGGCTGCCGGGACAGAACTTCCATCATTATCTCCTCTATGCATTCGTGGCTTTGCCGCTTTCGTGCATCTTGCCGGAACGCGCCTTGCCCGCGAGCCGCGAAAACCCCGCAAGGCGGCGTTACCTCGCGGGGGCATTTTTTCTTCTTCTCGCTGGCTATATCATTCACCGCCTTCCGAACATGACCAGTTCTATCGGCGCCGCGGCGGAAGAGCTCGCTTTCGCGCGCGATGGCGAGTCGCGCAGTCTTTTCACATGGGCGGGGATCGGACCCGGGGATCGGGCCATCATGTGGGGTTGGGAGCCTTGGCTGTTGGCCTTTGCAGAAGTCAAATCGGCGGATCGGACCACCCACGCGGAATATTTGATTCGACCCAATCATGGTCGCGACTATTTCCGTGCGCGGCTCCTGCGCGATCTCGAAGGCAAGGATCCCGCCCTGACGATCGACACGATGCGCGACGGATCTTGGTTCCCGGATGAACGCATGCCCCCTATGCAATCGCCCCTGCGCAGCTTCCCCGCCCTGTTTGAACGCGTCGCCGCCTCATCTGTGGAAATGACGCGAAGACCGGAATGCGCGGCCGTTTATTTGCGTCGCGACAAGGCCGAGTTGCTGAAGCGGACGGAGGTTTCGCTCCAGTCCTCCGTCCCGGCGCTCGTCGACGGGTCCATCACCGAACGCTGCGAGGACTGGTGGGCCCCAGGCGCTCCCGGCGCGGTCGCGACGCTGCGGCCTGCCGCTCCTGCCAAGCTCGACACAGTATGGCTGCTGGGGTCAATTGGCGGCCGCAAAACATTCGAAAACTTAGAAAAACGGCTTGGCACGCCCCATGTTCGTATCCGCTTCCGCGCGGCAGACGGTCGAAGGCAAGAGCAGATCGTTCATCTGTTCGACTATCCGCTCTGGACCGTGGTGCAAGCGCCGCGAGACCAGGAGATAGCGGAGATCGACGTCGAGCTGCTCGATCAGGTCGGCGCGGGTCCCGCGCTCAACGAGGTCAAAGCTTTTCGAGCTAGTCCGAAAAGCCGATAGCGCAGCATCTCCTTGAGCACCCCGCGGCGAATCGCCTTGTTCGTCAGGCCGGCGGGCGCGAGCTGCCAGCCGTCGTCGCGCATGGCCTTCGCCGCCGCAACGAAGCGTTCCGTGACGGCCGCGAAATCCGCATCCGTATAATTCAGGCTGAAGATCAGGCGTCCCGTGCCCGTCCAGGGCAGAGCCAGCCCCTCGGCGCGCAGATAATATTGCAGCATCCAATTGTAGCGTGACGGCTCGCTGTAGCAGACCATCATGATGCTCGACATATTGGCGACGCGCACGGGCAGATTTTCAGCCTCCAGCCGCGCGTTGAGGCTATGCGCGCGCTCGTCCCAGACGCCATCGAGATCGCGATAAAGGTCGCGACAGAAGGGCTCGTCGAGCCGCTGCAGAAAGCGCCGCATGGCGCAAATCACATAAGGATGCGAGTTGAAGGTGCCGCGCGCGAAGCAAATGTCTCCCGGACGATCCTCGCGATAGCGCCGCATGAGGTCCCCGCGTCCGCAGAGAACGCCGACCGGAAAGCCGCCGCCGAGCGTCTTACCATAGGTGACGAGATCGGCTTTGACGCCGAAATATTCCTGCGCGCCGCCACGCGCGAGACGAAAGCCGACAAGCACCTCGTCGAAGATCAGCACGATGCCGCGCTCGGTGCAGATCGCGCGCAGTTCTTTGAGCCATTGCGTATAGGCGGCGCGGTCGAAATGCGCCCGGCGCGAGCTGTCGACGAGCGAAGAATCGGCCGGGGCCGGCGCATTGACTGCCAGCGCCTGCAGCGGATTGACGAGCACGCAGGCGATGTCGCTGCGCGTGCGCAGGACATGCAGCGTATCGGGCGACATTTCGCTCAGCGTGAAGGTGTCACGCGCCGGCGCCGGATTGCCGATGCCCGGCTGCACATCGCCCCACCAGCCGTGATAGGCGCCGCAAAAGCGCAAGAGCCGCGGGCGGCCCGTATGATAACGCGCGAGGCGAACCGCCTGCATGACCGCCTCGGTGCCGGACATATGGAAGGAGACTTCGTCCTGGCCCGATATCGCCTTCAACATGCGCACGGCGTCGACGATGGCAGGGTGATAGGGTCCGAGCACGGGGCCGAGCGCGCGCGCGTCCGCCTCCCCCTCGGCGATCGTCTCTTTGTAGAAATCATTGCCGAAGACATTCACGCCATAGGAGGCGGCGAGGTCATAGAAGACGTTCCCGTCGAGGTCGGTCAGCGTGACGCCGGACGAGGCCGCAAGAAAGGCGCCCGAAGGCAAATGCTTCGCCACATAGCGGCTGAACTGGAACGGCGTGCGGTAGCGCTCGGTGAATTGCAGGTCGGAAATGCTCTTGGCGGCCTCCGCGCTCAGATGGTTCGTTTCCGGGAAGCGCTCGCGATAGGTTTCCGCGAGACGATTGAAGCCGGCGCGACGGCGCGCCGCGATCTCGGGCGAGGCGCCGTCGCAATCGAAAAATCGCGCTTCATCATATTCATAGAAGGGCAGAAAGGACGC
>CAWCTS010000030.1:0-11768 GCA_963798515.1 uncultured Alphaproteobacteria bacterium | reverse complement strand
AGCGAGGAGGAGCCTCTCGAGGGGCGCCGCCTCGCGCGGGGCGGCGGCGGGTCCTTGGGCGGCGGCGGGTCCTTCGGCTCGGAGGCGGCGCGCTTGCGGGCGGCGGACGCAGAGGGGCGATCGCGGGGATCGGCTCTCAGCTCGCCGCGCCTCGCGTCCTCGAAATAGGGCTCGCGACGGTTGTCCCTGCGCGCCATCGGCCTCCCCTGCGCCGCAGCATCGCGGCGGTAGAGCGGTTAAGGATTAACCGAGGCGCTTTAAGGGCTGGTTACAGAGGGGGGACGGTGGGCGACGCGGGGCCATTGGCGCTTTTCAGCACGCCCGCAGGTTTGAGCGCGCGGATGGCCCTCCATAGGCTTCGTTCCGGTCGCTTTAGAGGGTCTCCGGCGGGCACCGACCAACAGAAGCGCCTGGCCATCAAGCGACGCGAGGCAGGCGACGAGACGCTTGCGGAAATTGGCCGCAGCTATAACGTCAGCGGGTGGACGATTGCGAGTCTTAGGCAATGACGGAAATTTATCAGCTCACGTTGACCAAGAAAAGTCTAGCGGCAATGCCGCCTGCCGAGCGGCGGCTTCTCTTATTGCTTGGTCATGCGACTAATGAAATCTCAGTTTTGCAAAAACTGATTTTGGTGAGTGGTCAGTTTGGAACTCCACACAAATTTGTGGATCATGTACAGTCCGGTCAAACCTTGATCCTCATGCGGGTTTTGATCGGTAAATTGTACGAGGCGTGGGAGTTGTTCAAAACGCGCTTTCAAGCCGACCAACAAATTCGGACGCGGTACCAGCCGAAATTCAACGCCGAAGCCCTGGCCGCTCTTGCCGACTTGAACAAGCATTTCTCGACACATAGCCCGTTGAGACTGATTCGCAATCGGTTTTCATTTCATTACAAAGACGAAGGGGATTTAGTTGAGCAGAGCTTTCAGCAAATTCCTGATGCGGAGGCCTGGGAGTTTTATCTTTCCAATATGTACGGCAACTGCTTCTTCTACGCGTCAGAGTTGGTGGTTGGAGGAGGAATTATCTCCCTCGCTGACAATTCCCGTGATCCTGCAGAGCCTTATCTTGACGCACAGCTGCGGAGCTTCGGAGCGTTATGTGACCTGACAATTTCAGTCTCGAGCCGGATTCAGTGCCTATTTGGGCAGTGTATTACGGAGATTGTCAGCCAAAGCTTGCCGGATGCTGCGATTTCTAGCTCAATAGTTCTTGACGATTTACCGGTGCTTTCGGCACTACAGATTCCCTTCTTTGTAGATGATACAGAATTTTCATCGATGGCCGATGTCGGCGACTTGGGGGTCCGCCGACGAGATCACGACAGAAACACCCGATAACTTCCGAGCATTTCTGACCGCCAAAGGCAACCCGGAACACTCATGCTAACTCTCGCACGCCTGCTAGTTGCTCATATGGTGGCTGCATTGCTCTCTTGCGAGGCGAGAGCGGCGGAATTTGACATAATTCACCCGCCAGGAACTCAGTTTGCTATCGTCATAATGAAAGAAGCAATTGTTGAAGGGGATGCCGATAAGTTCGAGGCTGTTATCGGCAGCATCGAAAAAGCGACTGTCATGCTGAGCGGCCCGGGAGGCTCGGTCGCGGAAGCGCTACGAATTGGCGCTTTTATACGATCGCATTCATTTGCGACGATGGTTTTACCTGACCAGCAATGCTACTCTGCCTGCGCCCTCATATGGATATCAGCGTTCAGGAGATACTTGGCGAAAACGTCACTCATCGGGTTCCACGCCGCCTGGACTTAGAGGAACGGAAAGAAATACGAAACCGGAATGGGCAACGCTGAGATCGGTTCATACTTGACCCACTTGGGGCTCAGGATCGAGGCGATCCGATTCATCACCCAAGCGCCGCCCAACAGCGTTTCACTTCTGACCCCCGAGATTGCGCGCGGGCTCGGGATCGAAGTCTTCGAGCAATCCGGTGCCAATATCACCACCCCAGCGGCAAAGCCGACCGTCGACACTCTAGCCACTCTCACGGCGCTCTTTGCTGGAATGGCCAACAATTGCGCTAGTCTTTTCGAGATACCGGCTTCAGATTTGAAGGCTGCAACGGGAGACGCCGTAAAGCAAGGCAATGCGGTTGCCGGTGCAGAAACATTCGTCAGGTTAATGCTGAGAAATATCGATGAGGTAAAGACTGAAATCTCGTCGAACGGTCCAATCAACTGGTGCCTGATTGCCGAGGCTCGCCTCCGAAAGATCGGAGTCGACGTTTTGCCCAAGCAGCCGAGTTTCGACTGCACCAAGGCTAAAACGAGCAGCGAGCTCAAGATTTGCCAATCGCCCGATCTCATCGCGAGCGACCGAGCAACGCTCTCGCTTTACAGGGCCGCATTGCGCGTCAAAGATGGCGGTGATCAACGTCCGATAAAAGTTGCCCAAAGGCAATGGATTCTAATGCGCGAAGCCTGCGCTGGCGATGAACAATGCCTTCGATCTGCGTACCAGATGCGAATTCAACAACTCGCAAAGGCGCTGCAATGATCGCGCCCTAGGGCTTTCATTGCGGCCTTGGGCCCGCGGCCTGGTCGAGAATGAAGTCCGCGGATTGGATAAGGCGCGCGGCTTCCAGCTCACGCAAAAAATCGCCGGTGCTGATGAGGCTCACGCGCTCATCCACCACCGCGCGCCGCTTCTCAATATCGGTGTCCTCGAAAAGCAGAAGCGCCTCGGCGGCCGGATCGCTCCGCAGGAAACGCTCCAGCGTTTCGATGGCGCCCTGTTCGCCGAGCCCACGAATTGAGCGTCCTTCTTCGAGGCGCCGTTGCTGGTCGATGCCAATGTCGGTCGGAACGATGCGAACGGCGTCGAGATGCGCGTTGATCCATTCGACGATCTGTTCGGCTCCAGGAGCGCCGCGCACGCGCGTGGCTTCGATATAAACCGCATCGGGAATGCTGACGGCCAAGCCCGGACGGAGCAAAGCGTCGAGCGCGTCCGCCAGAACCAAGGTGAAAAGCGGCGATGTGTCGGTGACAATGAGACCGAACGGATGGCTCATGAATGCGCCTTCAGAGCCTCGCGAATGATCGCCCGCCCGCGGCGGCGCGCTTCGACATTCGGCCCTTCCATTCGCGCAATGGGCGGACGAAGCCCAAGCTCGCCCAGCGCGCCGAGCACCTGGACGTAATCCTCAAATCCGTTTTCGCGCAGCATATGCCACGTGACCTCGCCAGCGGCGTATCGCCGAATGAGCGTCTCCTTCTCGCTCGCAGTCATAGGAAATGCCTTTCGCCAAAGCTTGTTGGGCAGGGTCAACGCGTCTGGAAGAAGATAAACCCTCTTCGAGGAAAATGTAGCACAGGGAACCCCAATGAAGTGCGCGGCTTCCACGGCGCCTCACAACCTTGTCAACTCATTGATCGAGCCCGGCGGAAACTGTTTTTGAAAGGCGCAGGCGAAGCCGCCTTCGAAATGGCGCACCACAACGGCGGGCGTCGAGCCCAGGACGATATGCGCGCCGAGCGGCGGCCGCAGCTCGCTCTCGAGACCGGCGCCCGAGAGGGAAATGTCCTGGATGCGGACGATGCTCTCCCGGTCGTCCTGCGTGCGCAGCACGGCGCGGCGCATCACGGGGACAATGCGTTCGTGGCGGCGATCGTCGGCGATCCCGAAGCTGTGACGGTTGGCGAACCAGGTCAGCTGGTCCGCGAGCTTGTCGCGCTTGCCCGCCGGCAGATTGAGCAGCAGCGCGAAACCGCTGGCGTCGAGGCGCACGCAGGGGCCGGCGAAGCGTCCGAGGTCGTCGAGATAGACGACGACCTGCTCGCCCAGCGCCGGCAGGGTCGGCGCGAGCAGCAGCATGTCGCCCGGCGACATTTCGCTCGTCTGGCAGGGATATTCGTCCTTCGACTCGAGCATGTAGCGGCCGAACAGCGAAACGGGCACGCGCTGAAAGCGCCGGCTTTCCGCTATTTCGAGCGCCGCTTGTGGTTTCGACGTCATGCCCGTCATCGATCGCGCTGGGTCAAGCTCCAATCGATGACGAGGCTAGCGAGCCCGGCTTAACGCGCGCTTACGCGGACGAGGCCGCGCGGATCAGGCGCGGGCTTTTCCGCCTTCGTAGACAATGAGATGGCGCACGCCCCCGGCCTGCGGGGGGAAGGGAGGCGTGGGCGCACGCCTCATGCTGCGCTCATGCGCGCTCATCATGCGCAGGCAGCCGATTTCGAGCTTGGCGGCGGGAACGCGCCCGAACCAGTCGACCTCGCCGAAAGGCGCCAGCGCGCCGAGCAGCCGCGAGCGCTTCTTGCCGAAATGGCGCAACGGCAAGAGCAGCAGCTCTAGGTCCAGATCGCGTCGCGCGGCGCCCTCGCCGTCGTCAGCCGCGGCGCGCGCCTTGACCGCGCCCACGATGGGCGTCGCGCCATCGATGACGGTCAGCACGGCCGCCGCGAGCTCGCGCCGATCCTCCTCCCGCCACATCTCCAGGAAGGGCGCTCCCCTGCCCTCCGAGCCTCGCAGCGCGTTGAGGCGCGTTCCCGAAAGTCTCAGCGGAAATTCGCAGGCGTCATCGATCTCGACGATGAAACAATCGGCCAGCAGGTGACGGATGGCGCTCGGATCGATGTCGTTGCGATCGGGAGCGACGCGCGCCCCGCGCAACCTGTCCCAATAGGCGTAGAGATCCTTGTTGATCGCATGTCGCATGCGCGCCCCCATTCCGAAATTTGAAACAACATTGCGTCGCTTCGGCACGACGGGAGCGCCCCGCGGGCGCTCCGACCTCACGATTGCAGACGGCGCGCCAGTCTGGCGTTTACCTTTGTTAACAGCGGCGGTTGCCCATCCGGACGTTGCATGGCACTCTCATGCGGTCTTTGGGAAAAAAGCGCGCGGACGCTCCGCTCCCGCCGTGGCTTCTCAGGTAGAGGGGCGGGCCGAGAAGGCGCAGGGACCTTCGCAGAGGAGTCGTGGTGAAGCGGGAGCCGATCTTCAACGTTCCCTCGGCCATCGCCGCGCTCACAGCCGTCCTCGTCGCCATTCAACTCGCGGTCGAGCTGCTGCCGGAAGCGTTCGGGCTCTGGCTCGTCTCGACCTTCGCCTTCGTGCCCGCGCGGCTGAGCTTCCTCGTCGCGCCGGCCGCGACGCTGCAGGCCCTGCCCAATCTCGACGCCGACGAAATGACGGGGCTCTTCGATCTCGGCCCCTTCGCGATCCTGACGCTCGGCACCTACGCCTTCCTTCACGCCAATTGGACGCATCTCGGCGTCAATGCCATCTCGCTGCTCGCCTTCGGATCGCCGGTCGCCAAACGGCTCGGCTCGCTGCGCTTCTTTCTCTTCTTCATGGCGACCGCCGTCGCCGGCGCGCTCGCGCATCTCGCGACGCACCCTTTCTCGCTCGAGGCGGTCGTCGGCGCCTCGGCGGGCATTTCAGGCGCGGTCGCGGCGGTGGCGCGCTTCGCCTTCGCGCCGGGCGGCGCGCTGCATGAGGACTGGGGGCGCGCCGGAGCCGGCGGCGCCACGCAGCCGCTGCAGGGGCTCTTGGATAACCGCCGAGCCGCGATTTTCGTCGTGACCTGGCTCGCCGCCAATATCCTGTTTGGAACGCTCACCATGGCTCCGGGCGGCGGTGGACCCATCGCCTGGGAGGCGCATCTCGGCGGCTTTTTCGCAGGGCTCCTGCTCTACGGCTGGTTCGAGCCGCGCAAGCCCCGCGGCGCCCCGGCGACCCGGTAATCCAGCCAGCCCCTCAGCTCGAAACCGCCGCGACCGGAATATGCGCAAAGATCGTCGGCAGGGCGCGCTTCGCTGCGTCGCGCCCCATGGCGATCGCCTCGTCCGCCCGGTGAAAATCGAACATGCCGATGTCGTTGCCGCGCGTGTTCACGATCGCGTCGGGAGGATCGCCGGCGAGGCGGGAGCGCAGGATGCGATCCTGCACGATGTTGAAGGCGTCGACCATGGCGGTCGCGACATTGGGCGCGCCGCTGGCGCTGCGCTCGAAATAGGGGGGCAGCAGCCCGGTCTCGAGCGCCGCGCCGAGCCGGCTGGCAAAAGGCCCGATCCCCGCCGCCGCGCCGGGCGACGCCGCCTGATCGGGCACGACTTTCGAGCGATACATCATGTCGGCGGCCATGTTGATGCCGATGACATATTCCGCGCCCAGCGCCCGGCAGACCGTGACCGGCACCGGATTGACCAGCGCGCCGTCGAAGAGATAGCGCTCGCCGACACGCACCGGCTCGAAAATGCCGGGCAGCGCGTACGAGGCGCGTATGGCGAGATCGAGCGCGCCGCGCTGCAGCCAGATTTCGTGGCCCGTTCCGACCTCGGTCGCGACCGCGGCGAAGGGAATGGGCAGATCCTCGATCAGCACGCCTCCGACCTCGTGCTCGAGCGAGGCCTTCAGGCGCTCGCCGCTGATCAGGCTCATGCCGGAGAAGGAGAGATCCATCAGCGCGAAGACGCGCCGCTTGGTCAGCGAGCGCGCGAAAGCCTCGATCGCGTCGAGCTTGCCAGCGGCGTAGCAACCGCCGACGACCGCGCCGATCGAGGTGCCTGCGATCACGTCGGGCACGATGCCGTGGTCCGCGAGCTCTCTGAGCACGCCGATATGCGCCCAGCCCCGCGCCGCTCCAGAGCCCAGCGCGAGGCCGATCTTCACACGGCCCGCCGAGCCCCCGCTTTTCGTTTCGCCCGTGGGCGGCGGCGCCGGGTTTCCGCGACGCTCCTCCGACATGTCGAAGCTCTTTCGCACCAAGGAGAACATAGCTCTCTTCATCCTTGACCGTTTCCGCGAGTGAACATGGTCATTGAGTTGGATTTAGGATCGAAGCCTGCTCCCTGAAAGTAGAGGATCAGCTAACGTACCGTCCCTTACCGCCTATTTCTGTGAAAACGAGCCTGCCGCGGTCACGCTCAAGCCTCCGGTAAAAGCAGGACTTCCTGCCTGTATGACAGGCGCCGCCGTCGCCCTGGGGCTCGACTTCGAGCAGAAGCGCGTCCTGATCGCAGTCCACGCTCAAGCTCACGACGCGCTGGATTTGCCCCGAGGTCTCGCCCTTGCGCCAGAGGCTCTGGCGCGAGCGCGACCAGTAATGCGCCTCTCCCGTCTCGACGGTCTTATCCAGCGCAAGCTGATTCATATAGGCGACCATCAGCACCTGCTGCGTTTGCGCCTCGACGGTCACGCAGACGATGAGGCCCTGCGCGTCGAAGCGGGGGCTGAATTCCGCGCCCTCCTCGAGCGCCAGCTTTTCTTCATGGCTCATGATGCGGGTAATCTAGGGCTCAGTTCGGGGCCGGCACAAGGGTCGCATGCGTTGTCCTGCGCCCTCCCCGCTTGACGACGCGCCCTCAAGGCTCTTTAGAGGACATCGAAGAAGCGTCGGGCGGCGGCGTCCGCCTGCGTGATGAGAATTTTGCTTCTGGCGAAAGGCCCGAGCGCAGCACGAAAACCCAATGACGCGCCCTGGAGGCGCGAGGCGAAAGACGACATGGGCAAAGCGACGGGATTCCTGGAGATCGACCGGCAGGACCGCAAATATAAGCCGGCGGCCGATCGCATTCGCCATTACGACGAGTTCGTCATTCCGCTGACGGAGGAGGCGACGCGCGCGCAAGCGGCGCGCTGCATGAACTGCGGCATCCCGTTCTGCCACAACGGCTGCCCGGTCAATAATCAGATCCCCGATTGGAACGACCTCGTCTATGAGGGAGATTGGAAGCGAGCGCTCGCCAATCTGCACTCGACGAACAACTTTCCGGAATTTACGGGAAGGGTCTGCCCCGCGCCCTGCGAGGCCGCCTGCACCCTCAACCTCAACGACCAGCCGGTCACGATCAAATCGATCGAATGCGCGATCGTGGATCGCGGCTTCGCCGCGGGCTGGATCGTCCCCGAGCCGCCGCGCCGCAAGACCGGCAAGCGCGTCGCGGTCGTGGGCTCCGGACCCGCCGGTCTCGCCTGCGCACAGCAGCTCGCACGCGCCGGGCATGAGGCGCATGTCTTCGAGAAGCACGCCAAGGCGGGCGGCCTTCTACGCTACGGCATCCCCGACTTCAAGATGGAGAAGCACCTCGTCGACCGCAGGGTCGCGCAGATGGAGGCGGAAGGCGTCGTCTTCCACTACAACAAGGCGGTCGGCTTCGACACGGACGCCGAGTCCCTGCTCCAGTCCTACGACGCGGTGGCGCTGGCTGGCGGAGCGGAGGCGCCGCGCGACCTCCCCATACCGGGGCGCGATCTTGCGGGCGTCCACTTCGCGATGGATTTTCTCCCACAGCAGAACCGTCGCGTCTCCGGCGAGCCGGCGACGACCAACGCGCCAATTCTCGCGACCGGCAAGCATGTCGTCGTGATCGGCGGCGGCGACACCGGCTCCGACTGCATCGGCACCTCGCGCCGCCAGGGCGCGCTCTCCATCACCCAGCTCGAGATCATGCCGCGTCCGCCGGACCGGGAGGATAAGCTGCGCGTGTGGCCGGACTGGCCGCTGAAGATGCGCACCTCCTCCTCGCATGAGGAAGGCGCGGAGCGCGAGTTCTCGGTCAAGACCGCGGAGTTCGTCGGCGAGAACGGCGTGGTGAAAGCCTTGCGCTGTGTCAAGGTGGACGACAAATTCGCCGAGATTCCGGGGAGCAGCTTTTCCCTCAAAACCGATCTGGTGCTCCTCGCCATGGGCTTCGTCGGTCCTGAAAGAGAAGGGTTGCTGGAGAAGCTGGGGCTCGCGCTCGACCCGCGCGGCAATGTCGCGGCGGATGTACGAAGCTATGCGGCTTCTCGTCAAAAGGTCTTCGCCTGCGGCGACATGCGACGCGGCCAGTCGCTCGTCGTTTGGGCGATTCGCGAAGGGCGGCAATGCGCCGCGGCGATTGACGAATTCCTAATGGGCGCAACCGATCTGCCGAGGTGAACATTATGCCGAATTCGGAAAGCTGGTACTGCGATCAGATCGTCGCGGGTCCTTGGCCCTTCCTACTCCTGCTCATCCCGCTCGCCGGCGCCTATTTCTACGGACAGGGCAAGCACAAGCTCGCCTGGATTCTGATCGGCGCCTGGATGCTCCTGCAAGTGCCGATGTCCTTCGTGAACAACTTCATGGTCAATTGCCAAGGCGACGCGCCGGCGCCAGGAGAAGTCGCGCCGCTCAACGACGAGCCCCCGGCGCAGGTCAAGTAGCGCAGACGACGCGTCTCCGTCGTTGAAGCTTGATTCCAGAGCCGCGGCGACAACGACCGCAGTCGACGGCAATGACCAAGCGGGCGTTCGCTCGCCCGCTTGGTCATTGCAAAGAGCACCCTTGAGCCCCGCTACGCCCTTGCGAGCGCAGCGCGAAGTGACGAGCGTCCCGCTTTAGGGATGGTGATGATCGTGATCGTTGTCGTGGCCTGCGGGGGGCGTTGCTGCGGCTGCGCCGCCTGAGGCCTGGGCCTTCTCCCAGCGCGCTTGCGCTTCCGCGTCATGCGCATGGGCGGCGTCCGGGGCCTCGATCGCGGCGTCGATGACGACCTCGCCGGCCTTCTCGAATTTGAGCGTGAGCTCCAGGCCCCAGCCCACCTCGAGATGCTTCTTGAAGTCGAGCAGCAGCACATAGGCGCCGCCCGGCGCGAGCGTCGTCGTGGCGTTCGGCGGGATGAGAATGCCCTTCCCCTTCGCGCCGCTGCGCGCATCGGGATAGATCTCGAAATTGCCGAACTTCTCGCCCGTCGCGCTGATCAGACGATCCGGCTCCGACCCTTCATTGTGAATGAAGGCGTAGAGATAGGCCTTGGTCTCGCCCTCCTTGGGCGCGCGAATCCAGGGATGCTCGACGATGAGCTTGCCGAGCTCATATTCATGCGCGCTCGCAGCCCCGATGGAGAAGAGCCTTCCCGTCACGAGCCCGACGAGCAGAGCGCCGGCCGAGCGCAAAAGTTCACGCCGCTTCATCATAACCGTTCCTCCTGTTTCGCCATCCGCATTCGACGCGGATGGTCGTTCCCTTCGGACGTCAATGCGAGTGCAGGCTCACAGTGATGAAGGGCTCCTTGGCGAGCTGCGCGATGGCGGCGGAAAGCTGCGCCGCCTGCCCGTTGCCCGGCTCGAAGTGGCGATAGCGCGCGCGCAGATAGCCGGAGCGGTCGATGAGGTAATGCGCTTCGGCGATCTCGTCGGCGGGCTTCTCGTTGGGATAGCGGTTGATGACCGAATAGGCGCGCTCGACCGCCTGCGGGCGCGTGGGCTTGCGCCCCATGAGCGCTTCGGGACAGCCGCCCTGATAGACGGTCACATGATGCGCGCCCGCGGCCTTGGCGGTCTCCGCGGCGGTGGCGAGGGAGGCCTCGAGCGCGGCCTCGTCGACGTCCGGCGCGTTGCAGCGCGCGAAGGAGATCAGCGCCGGCGCGCCGCGCAGACCATAGAAGGTCGTGATCTTGTCCTCGGGATCGAGGAGCTGGAAGTCCGGCGCGATGAGCCACTGCACCATCGGCTGCGCGCCGATGAAGCGCGCGCGGTTGGAGTAGGACATCATCAAGAGAAAGTTGATCACGTCCCAGCGGTCGTCGGAGTCGAGCGTCTCCTTGAAGCCCGGCATGACGCCGCTCGTGCCGCCATAGGTGAGCCAGTGGTAGATGTCGCCGATCGTGTGGTTGCCGACATGCGGCGCGGTGAGATCGGCGGGCACGACCGGCAATCCCTTGGCGTCCCTGAGGCCAGAGGCGAGCTCTCCATTGCCTTCGCCGGAAACGCCATGGCAGGCGATGCAATTCGCATTGAACGCCTTTTGCCCGCGCACCACCGACTCCGCGGTGTAATCCACGGCCGGATCGTTATAGGTGTCGGTATAGGCGAGCGTGGCGAAGGAAGAGCCCGTGAACAGCGCCGCGACGGCCAGCGCGGCCGGCGTCGCATAGTGCCGCCAGGGCTTGAGCCGCGGCAGCCACCAGGTGACGGCCGCGAGCGCGGCGAAGACGAGCGCGGCGACGCCGGACCAGGCGGGCGCGAGATACCAATTGGGCACGTCGAGACCCGGCAGCTTCGCGCCCACATAGCCCCAGGTCGCCGACCAGGAGAGACGGAAGGGCAGCGGCCAATAGAGATCGGTCTCGTGCGAAGCGGGCGTGATGACGGCGATCCAGCCCGCGATGAAGACGAGAGCGACCGCCGCGACCGCTTCGGCGACGCCGACGCGGCCATACCAATCGTAGTCGAATTCGCCGGCCGGCCGGCGGTTGAGATAACGCGCCAGCGCCAGCGCTGCGAGCATGGAGCCGCAAAACAAGGCGAGCTTGATCGTGAGCAGCCGGCCATAAGGCGTGGCGAGCAGATTGGCGAAACTGCCGACATTCTCCCAGGCCATCACGACGCCGCTGATCACGACGAGCACGATCGCGATCTTGGCGATGAGCGACCAACGTTCCGCCAGCTGCGCCGCGACCTCCGGCGGATTGCCGCGCCCCTTGAACATCCACCAGACGAGGCCGAGAAGTCCCCCGAGCCACGTCAGCCCCGCGGCCGTGTGCAGAAGGAAGCTTCCCTGCTGCCACCAAGTGAAGCTGTCGTCGATCGCATGGCCCGTCACGGAGGTCAGAGCGAGCACCAGCACGCCGAGGCCAAGCGCGGTCTTGTCGAGGAGATCGGATTCGACGCGCAGTCGGGCGAGCGCCGCGAGCGCGAAGATGAGCGCGACAATCTCAGTCGCGACCCAGGCGCGTCCGACGGAAGTGCTCAGGCAGAAGGTGACGAGCTTGTCGAAGCTGAGCTCGACATCCGCGGGAATGATCGCCCGCGCGATGAGGACGATGAGGCC
>CAWCTS010000029.1:0-7412 GCA_963798515.1 uncultured Alphaproteobacteria bacterium | reverse complement strand
GCACCGCCGTCGCGGCATAGTCCACGCGCTGTGCGGAAAGCTTGGGAAACGCCGTCGGCGCGAAGAAGAAGAGGCAGACGGCCGTGACCCAGAAGAACGGGCCCCAGCCGCGCGGCCGGGGATTGGCGTAGCCGCGCCACGCGAAATAGGCTCCGATCGCGCAGAGACCCAAGGCGAAGATCTTCGTCTGGACGGAGAAGGCTGCGGCGAGAGCCTCGCGTCCCCCCGCCAAAGCGGCCTCATGGAAAGGAAATTTGTGAAGCTCGAGCAAGGAAGCCGCACGGACGGGATCCACGGCGAGCGGCCCAAGCTCGCGAAGGGCGGTCAGCGCCGGATAGAGCAAAGGCGCCAGGACCGCGACCGCCAGCGCGGCCGCAGCCGCCAGGACGGCCAGCGCGACGCCGCGAGACGAGCCCGGCGCGCCGGAGCGGGGGTGGAAGTTCTCGAAGGAAATGATCAGCCTCCGCCAAGCCTCATGCTGCGCGCGCGCCGCGCCCGTGGTTCATAAGTGCAAAGGGCGCGCCGCTCAGCAGAACGTCCATAGCCGCGATTTTCTGATGCCGTCCGTTTACCGAAATTCGCGGCAGAGAGAAGGGCGCCCCAAGATGCTCCGGCAAAAGGACGCCGGGCCTTGTCGTCACCGCGCTCCTAAAGCCAAGATCGCGCGCCAGCGCAAACTCGCGCGGCCCGGCGGAGGTCGGATCGCCGACAGCGTAGCAGAAATGGCGGACGTCGATCTCAAGCTTTTGAGCGATTCTCGCCCGGCTCTCGGCGATCTCCGCACGCGCCGCCTCCGAATTGAGCTTTGCAAGCCGCGCATGAGTCACCGAATGGGTGCCGATGGTCGCGAGCTCGTGCCGCGCCAGTAAAGCGAGCTCGCGCCAATCGAGACAGAGGCGCTTTGCAAAGCTCGAGGTCTCGACGCCCGCGTGCCCACAGAGCGCCGCCGCGACGCGCAGCAGCTCTGCCTCCGACCCGCCGCGCAAGCGCCAATAGAGTTGATCGAAAGCCCGGGCCTTCTCGCTCGCGCTCGCGGCTTTCGCAGTGAACAGCTCCCCGC
Source organism: uncultured Alphaproteobacteria bacterium (assembly GCA_963798515.1). Classification (GTDB taxonomy): domain Bacteria; phylum Pseudomonadota; class Alphaproteobacteria; order Rhizobiales; family Beijerinckiaceae; genus Methylocystis. The sequence continues at coordinate 6,352 of CAWCTS010000029.1, read as the reverse complement.
CGGTTTCGATCTCGATGCGGTCGAGACGGGCGATCGCCGCCTCGAGCTCGATCCACCAAAGCCGCGCCTCCCCTTCGGCGAAATTCGTCGTGACATAGGCAGTGAAGGGCGCCCGATGCCGTTCGAGCACGGGCAGCGCGAACTCGACGAGGTCTCGATAGCCGTCGTCGAAGGTCAACGCCACGAAAGGAGCCTGCGCAGGCGAGGGTTCCGCAAGCGATTCGAGCGCTTCATCGAGCGAGAGGAAGCGGTAACCGCTGCGCCGCAGACGCCCGAGGAGCGCGTCGAGGAATTGCGGCTCTATCTCCAGCCCGCGATTGGGAGAGAAGCCCCGAGCCACGCCGGGGCGCACATGGTGAAGGGTCAGGATCGCGCCGCGCCCGCGCGTGAAGGGAGCCGCGAGCCTGTGCGCGCCGCTGGCGCAAAAGAGGCCCATCCCCGCGTCGATGACCTTCTCGCGCCATTTGAACATGCGTGCTCTCCGCCGCGGCGATCGCGGTTTTAGCCATTCTGAAGGGTCATTCTTGACCTTTTCTTGAGATAGCACGCGAAATCTCCGGCAAATGAGGAGTTTCAGGCGCCATGCGCAAAGAAACGCACGCCGAAACGGTCGAATCGCCGTCGCTGTGTGTATACAGCCGCCTCGATGACGCGCGAGAGTCTTGGCGCGCGCTCTATGACGCCGCGCCCGTCAGCCCCTACCAAGACTACGATTACGTGAGACTTTGGTTTGACGCCTTTGGCGGCGAGCTCGACATCGAGCCGAGAGTTGTCGTGGCGCACGACGACGCGGGGTTGCCACTCGCGTTGCTCCCGCTTGCCGTACGACGAAGGCTGGGGCTGCGGGTCGCCGAATTCGCCTGCGGTCGCGAGAGCAATCTCAACCTCGCCCTCGTGCGGCCGGGAACAGCGCCGCTCGATTTCCGCGCTGTGCTGCTCGCCGCAGCGAAAGTCTCGCCCGAGGCCTTGGACATCTATTTCCTGCGCAATCAGCCGCATCGATTTGGCGGGCGGGAGAATCCGCTCGTCCTTTCCGACGCCTACCTCAGTCCCAGCGCGGCCTTCGGCGGTTCGCTCCGCTTCTCTCTCGAAGACCGCCTTTCCCCCCGCAGCGTCAAGAAAGCGAGCTACCGTCACCGGCGCTTGGCCGCGCTCGGGCCCCTCGCCTTTGAACACGCGGCGACGGGACGCCGACGCCGAGAGATCGTCGCAACGCTCTGCGCGCAAAAGGCCGCGCGCCTTTATCACCTCGGGCGCGCCAACCCCTATTCAGGCGGAGCGACGGGGCGCTTTCTTCAGTCTCTCGCCGAGAAAGAACTGCTCGAAGCGCATGCGATGACGATCGATGGCCATATCGTCGCGACCTATGTCGGTCTCGCCCGCCACAGGCGCTTTTGCGTCTTGGCCAATTCCTTCGACGAAGGGAGCGCCGCCGCGCGCTTCTCGCCCGGGGAGACGCTCCTCAATGCGCTACTCGAAAATCTTGCGCAGCGCGGCTTTGCCGATTTCGACCTCGGGGTCGGCGAGGCGCAATACAAGACGGCCGTCTGCGAGGAAGCCATCGCGCTTTACGACACTGTGCTCCCCGTCTCGCCGGCGGGCGCCCTCGCCGCCCCGATGCTACGGGCGAGCGTCGCCTGCAAGCGCGCCATCAAACAGAGTCCATGGCTTTTAGCTTGCCTCCAGCGGCTGCGCCGATTCCGATCAGGTACAGGCGGCGACAGCGTAGACGCTGCATTGAATTCGATGAGATGCACACCCCTCCCCAATGCTCCCCCGCTTCGCGGGAGAGGGAGCAGATTCGACCCTTCATCAAGACCTCGAGTCATGCCGGTTGGGCGTCCCCTCTCCTGCGAGGCGAGTGAATAACAGGGAGGGGCCTTTCCTTGCCGCTCGTTCAGCCAGAAGCGTGCACATGCTCATCATATGACGCGACCCGCCCTTTTGGCGGCGGCTTCAGCAACGCGCCGACGACGACCGCACCAAGCGAGAGCACGAAGCCCGCGAGCGAAGCGAAACCGATAATCGGCAGCTTCTTTGGAAAGGAGGGCGTCTGCGGGGCCAGGGCGCGCTGCACGATTCGCGCGTCGGCGGGATTGGCCTCGGCGCTCTCGCGCGACAGCGCTTCCTGATATTTCGCGGTCGCCGCTTCGAGCTGCTCCCTATAAAGCCTCGCCGTGCGCTCCAGCTCGCGCAGCCGCGCCTCGTCGGCTTGCGAAGCGGCCACGACCTTCTTCTGCTCGTCGAGCGCCTGCGAAAGATTATCCACCCGGGCGCCGGCGATGCGGGCCTCATTTTCCAGCGTCCGCACGATCCGCTCGGCGGCCGCATGCATCTGCAGGTCGAGATCGGAGAGTTGCGCCTGCAATTCTGCGATGCGGGGATGGCCTGGCAGCAATGTGCGCAACTCCAACGCCAGCTGCGCCCGCAGGGCCACGCGCTGCTCCGTGAATCTTCGCATCACCTCATTATTGGCGACATCCGGAATGTCAGCGAGCCTCTTGCTCTGCAACATCTCACGGATCAAATTCGCCTTGGCTTGCGCATCGGCCTGCGCGCTGCGGGAAAGCGAGAGCTGCGTGTTCAGATCGCTCAAATGCTGCGCGTTGATCGTCGTGTTGTTGGCGCCGACGAGAAGACCGGACTTGACGCGGAAGGCTTCCGCCGCGTCATCCGCCCGGCTCACGCGCTTGCTCAGCCCAGCCACCAGAGGCGCGAGGGTCTTGGCGGCGGCGCAGGCGTTTTCTCTTTTGGCCTCGCGCTGAAGCTCAATGTAAGCGTCAGCGACGGCGTTCGCGCCCCTGGCCGCGAGATCGGGATCGCGCGAGCTGAACTCGATCGCGAGCACCCGGGTTTTGGTCGGCGAGATCGCATTGAGCCTTTCGCCGAAATTCTCCAACATGCGATCCTCAGGCGAGACCTGCGCCCAGTCGCGAGCGAGCCCGATCGCCGTCAGCGCGCGCATCAGGACGTTTGAGCTCCGAGCCAAAGGATCGAACTCGTCATTGCCGTTCAGTCCGAGCGTCCTTATGACGCGACGCGCGAGGTCGCGGGACTTGATGAGCTCGATCTGGCTCTGCACCGCTTCGGGGTCGAGCGGCGCGGCGTCGCTCTTCGCGTCGCCCTTGTCGGCGCGTGGGAGAAAGCTGTCCTGGTTTTCGAGCAGAAGCCTTGCGTCTGCGGAATATCTCGCGGGGACGAGGCTCACGAAGAGCAGTGCCGCGCCGAAACAAGACAGGCTGCAGCCCAGGATGGTCCAACGTTTGCCGACAACGGCGCGCAAGAGCTGCCCCGACTCGACCTCGCCCTCAACGACGGCGCTGGCCTCATTCATCCTCACGCTCCTTCAATCACGAGAGAAAATCTTCGGCCATGGTTGCGCGGGCGTTGCCGCATGCGAGACGCAGGCGATTTTGCGTTTGTGAACAGCAAGCGGCTTGAGCCTTTGTTAACCACGCACATAGTTCGCTCGATGAGCGGACTGCGCGCAATGAATTGCTAACGGCTTGTGCTCTCCACGATGACGAAACGTCGAATGCTTCTGCTCTGCTCGCCTCTCGTCGCGTCGCTCGCAGGCTGCGCGGCGCCCGGGCAGTATCGAGCGGAGCTCGAGCACACGCCGCCTTTGAACCGCTACGCGCTCGCGAGCGGAGATCGTCTGCGCGTCATCGTCTTCGGTCAGGACCAGCTCTCCAACAGCTACGCTGTGGACGGATCAGGGCGCATATCCATGCCGCTCATCGGCTCGGTTCCTGTCGCCGGACGCGATCCGGCCGCGGTGGAGCGCGAGATCGCGCTGCGGTTGCGCAAGGGATATCTTCGCGACCCGCGCGTTTCCGTGGAGGTCGAGGCGTTCCGCCCCTTCTTCGTGCTGGGCGAGGTGCAGAGCGCCGGGCAGTTTCCCTACGTCGAGGGCATGACGGCGCGCACGGCGGTTGCGATCGCGGGCGGCTTCAGCGCGCGCGGCTATCAAGACGCCGCCGACCTCACTCGGGTCGTCGACGGAGAGCCGGTCACAGGTCGCGTGCCGCTCGATACGCCGCTCCGCCCCGGAGATACGGTGACCGTGCGCGAGCGGATATTCTGAGCTCGTTCCGCCGACCCGGCTGGTCGTCACGGCTTCCGATCTATATGCTGGCGCTCTCGCCCTTTTGCCGCTCCTCAGCCTATGCGCCTCGCGGATCACGAAAACGGGCGGACCAACAGGGGTGGAGCGCCAAAATGCGCCGTCAGGCTCTCGTTATTCTTTTGATCGCCGCGCTGCATGGAGCTTTTGGCGTTGCGCTTACCGCCGCCGCCGCCCATGCCGACACGAGTCCCCTGCTCGCCACGGCTGGTCGATTTCTGGAGATTCACGCCGGGGCCGGCGCCGCGCTTGCGGGGGTGCTGCTCGCGCTGCGGCCACAGGGCCGCGCTTTCGCCTATATCGTTTTCACGCTGCAGGCGGGCGTGACCCTTTTCAGCGGCGGTCTCGCGCTGAGCGCCTTCTTGCAGCAGAAGCTCTTTTCCTATGTGGCGCCGATCGGGGGCTCGATGACCATTCTCGCCTGGACGGCGCTGGCGGTCTGGGCGGCGCTCGCTCTGTTTAGGTCTCGCGGCGGCGCAGACGATCGCGAAGCCTTCTGAGCGCGGCGCGTTTACCGTAGCTCCGCCTTCACTTTACGCCAAGCAGCGCTTTTGTATTATGCTCGGAGGTCAACCGGCGACGCTTCGCCTCGCGCGTTCGAAGCGCAAATGAGATGCAACATGAAAGTCACTCTGGTCCAGATGAACTCCATCAGCGACAAGGCCGCCAACCTTGCGACGGCTTGCGCCTTGATCGAGCGGGCGATCGAGCAGGAGCGGCCAGACTGGATCTGCTTGCCCGAATGTTTCGACTTCATCGGCGGAACGCGCGCCGACAAAATCGCTGCGGCGGAAGACCTGCCGGGCGGTCCGGCCTATGAGATGTGCCGGTCGCTGGCCAGAGAGAATAAGGTGCATATTCACGCCGGCTCGATCCTGGAGAGGATCCCCGGCGACGACCGCATTCACAACACCAGCGTCGCCTTCAACCGCGACGGCGTCGAGGTTGCGCGCTATCGCAAGATACACATGTTCGACATCACGGCTCCTGACGGCGCGAAATATCACGAAAGCGCCGCCTTCAAGCCGGGCGGCGAGGTCGTCACCTATGAGTGCGAGGGACTGACGATCGGATGCGCGATCTGCTACGATCTGCGCTTCCCGTACCTCTTCCAGGCGCTCGCCGAGCGCGGCGCGGATGTGATCGCCCTCCCCTCGGCTTTCACTCTGGTGACGGGCAAGGACCATTGGGAAGTGCTGTGCCGGGCGCGCGCCATCGAGGTGCAAGCCTATATTTGCGCCCCCGCGCAAACCGGCGCGCACAAGGCGGGACACGAAACGCGTTTCAGCTACGGCAACTCTCTCATCGCCGACCCTTGGGGACATGTGGTCGCCAAATCCTCGGAGGGCGCCGGCCTCGTCTCAACGCATCTCGACGCCGACCGCATCCGCAAGATCAGGTCCATGATACCGGTGGCGAAGCACAAGGTTAAGCTCTGAAAATTCTCGCCGCCCGCTAAAGCTGCTTCGTACTTTGAGATTCATGTCTTCAAATGCCGCAGCTACACAAAGCGTACCCATTGTTTCACAACGCACGGGCGCACTTGCAATTTTTGGATTTGCCTCTAATCTGACCGGCGGGGTGCTGCGTTCCGTCGCCTGCAAAGGCGACACGGCGGTGAAGCCGAAAAAATAAAACGCAGTCGGGGCGGGAGTATATCGTGATCGATGTGTCTCGTAGTCTATTTGAGGTCAAATTCCGTCGTATAACGGGCGCGTCGTGACCCGGGAAAAACCTCAAGGAAGCGCGCTCACACGCGCCGCGCTACGCGAAGCTGTGTACGGCTGCTGCCCGACCTTGTCGCGGGCGGAGGCGCGTCGGCTACTCGACGCAACCTTCGACGAGATTTGCGGAGCGCTCTTGCGCGGCGAGCAGGTGAAGCTGCGATCCTTCGGGACCTTCACCGTCCGGGCCAAGCGCGCGCGCGTGGGTCGCAATCCCAAGACCGGCGTCGAAGCGGCGATCACGCCGCGCCGCGTATTGACCTTCAAAGCCTCGCCCGTCCTGGTGGCGGTCATCAATGGCGAGGCGGTTCCGGCCGAGGAAGCGGATTAGCGCTCTCCCCTGCGCGGCGGCGGGCGTTGACGGCGCATCTTTCCTTGCTCGCGCCTGCGCCTCCATTGGCGTTCCTTAGATTGTGGGCTCTGACCTGCGATCGCGCTTTCTTTCGCCGCTCGGCCGCGCTATCCGCTCGGAGCCATATGCGAAGCACGCGCCATCCGCGCC
>CAWCTS010000028.1:0-17948 GCA_963798515.1 uncultured Alphaproteobacteria bacterium | reverse complement strand
GACGGTGGAACTTCCCGACGGCGCCGGCGCGCTGCGCGTCATCGCCGGCGCTTACGGCGGCGTGAAGGGGCCGGCGCAAACCTTCACCGAGCTCAGCGTCCTCGACCTGCGGCTCGTCGGCGGAAAGCGCGCGGTCTTCGATATCCCCGAGGGCCATACGGTTTCTGTTCTTCTGCGCAACGGCGCCGTGACGCTCGGTGACGGCGCGCCTCTGGGTCCCGGCCAAGTCGCGACGCTCAGCCGCGAGGGCGGTCCTGTCGAAATCGCTGCGGAACAAGGCTCCGAGCTGCTGCTGCTCGCCGGGGCGCCGGTCGGTGAGCCCATAGCGGCCTATGGTCCCTTCGTGATGAACACGGAGGCCGAAATTCGCGAGGCGCTCGCGGATTTCCGTGCGGGGAAGTTTGGCGCAGGCCTGCCCGCCTAAGCGCAAGGGCCTGCGCCGTCAGCTTACCGCTTCGCCGCCGGCCGTTGCTCGCGCACGCCCTTGGTCAAGAACTTGCCGCCTTCGATCCGCGCACCCTTCGCTCCCGCGCGCCGCCCTTCGCCCGCTGCGCCCGTGCCCTTGGGCTGCCAGCTCGGCACGAGCTGATGCTTGCCGGGGCCGATGAGATCCGCGCGGCCCATGGCCTTCAGCGCTTCGCGCAGCACGGGCCAGTTCTCGGGATCGTGATAGCGCAGAAACGCCTTGTGCAGTCGGCGCTGGCGCAGGCCTTTGACGGCTTCCACTCTCTCAGAGGCGTCGTGGCGCACGGGCTTCAGCGGGTTCACGCCCGAATGATACATTGCGGTCGCGAGCGCCATGGGCGAGGGCAAGAAAGTCTGCACCTGATCGGCGCGATATTTGTTGCGCTTGAGCCAGAGCGCCAAATTCATCATGTCCTCGTCGCGCGTGCCGGGATGCGCGGCGATGAAATAGGGGATGAGGAAATATTCCTTGCCCGCGGCGCGCGCCGCCGCGTCGAAGAGCTGCTTGAAGCGGTCATAGGCGCCTATGCCGGGCTTCATCATCTTCGAAAGCGGCCCGGCCTCCGTATGTTCCGGGGCAATCTTCAGATAGCCGCCGACGTGATGCTCGACGAGCTCTTTGATATAGGCGGGGCTCTTCACCGCGAGATCGTAGCGGACGCCCGAGGCCACCATCACCTTCTTCACGCCGGGAATCGCCCGCGCCTTGCGATAGAGCGAGATCAGCGCCTCATGGCTCGTATCGAGGTTCTTGCAAATGTCGGGATAGACGCAGGAAAGACGGCGGCATACGGCCTCCGTCTCAGGGTCCTTGCAGGCCATGCGATACATATTGGCGGTCGGACCGCCAATGTCGGAGATGATCCCCGTGAAGCCTTCCGTCTTGTCGCGGATCGTCTCGATCTCGCGCAGGATCGAGCCTTCCGAGCGCGACTGAATGATGCGGCCTTCATGCTCAGTGATCGAGCAGAAGGAGCAGCCGCCAAAGCAGCCGCGCATGATGGTGACGGAGTGCCGGATCATCTCCCAGGCGGGGATTTTGGCGCCCGCGTAGGCGGGATGCGGCGCGCGCGCGAAGGGCAGCTCGTAGACGCCGTCCATCTCCGCGCTCGTCAAGGGAATGGGCGGCGCGGTGAGCCAGACGTCCTTTGCGCCATGGCGTTGCGTTAGCGGACGCGCATTGCCGGGGTTGCTTTCCTTGTGGAGCACGCGCGAGGCGCGCGCATAGGCCTCGGGATCGTTCGCGACCTGCTCGTAGGCGGGGAGCCGCACGACAATGTTTTCCCCCTTCCCGCCGCGGCCTTCCTCCGCCGAGTCGAGATCGTCCGCATGCGCCTCGCTCCAGCCCTCGGGCGTGCCGCTCCGCAGGAAGGCGGCGCCGCGCACATCCGAAAGATCCTGGTCGATCCCTTTCTTCGCGATCCGATGCGCGACCTCGACCAGCGCGCGCTCGGCGTTGCCGTAGAGCAACAGATCGGCCTTGGCGTCGAGCAGGATCGAGCGGCGCACCTTGTCGGACCAATAGTCGTAATGCGCGATGCGCCTCAGCGACGCCTCAATGCCGCCCAGCACGATGGGCGCGTCTGGAAAGGCTTCGCGCGCCCGCTGGGCATAGACGATCGTCGCGCGGTCCGGCCGCTTTCCGCCTTCGCCGTTCGGCGTGTAGGAGTCGTTGTGCCTGAGCCTGCGGTCGGCCGTGTAGCGGTTGACCATGGAGTCCATATTGCCGCTGGTCACGCCGAAGAAGAGATTGGGCTTGCCGAGCGCGGTGAAGGCCTGCGCGTCGCGCCACTCCGGCTGGGCGATGATGCCGACGCGAAACCCCTGCGCCTCGAGGAGGCGGCCGACGATCGCCATGCCGAAGCTCGGATGGTCGATATAGGCGTCTCCGGTGACGAGGATCACGTCGCAGCTGTCCCAGCCGAGATTCTCCATCTCGGCGCGCGTCATCGGCAGAAAGGGCGCGACGCCGAAGCGATGCGCCCAATGCTTGCGGTAGGAGAACAGGGGCTTGGCGCTCGGGGGCGCCGGGACGTGCCTCATGCTGCGGCTGGGGCGAGAGGGAGACGGAGCCGCTAGTCGGGCGCGCGGCGCGAGGGGGTCTTGTAGCACGAAATCTTCAGCCTCTGCACGCGGCTTGGCCGGGGCGGGAACCGCGCTATCTAAGGCTTCAAGCGTTGACTTGCCCGTGTAATCGATTGCGGGCAGTATCCGTCGCGCCGGCCTCGACGCCGGCGCTTGGGCTTCTGGTTAGAGCCGGGTTTCGAGAAAGATTTGAGGGGGGAGTCATGAGCGTTCCCGCGGCGAGCACGCCAATCCAATATCTCGATCGCGCCACTGGCGCGCTGCGCGATCTCGGCATCACGCCGCCCAAGGCGGATTTCACGCCGATCAACGTGCTGCTCGACAAGATCACCGACCTCGATAAGGACCGCGTCGCCGTCATCGCCCGGACGCTGTCTCAGACCGAGGTCTTCAACGAGGTCGTGCGCGATCAGACGCAAGCCATGGATATCGGCCGGCGCTATGAGGACATCGCCAAGGCCTTCAATTCCATTCGCGACGACGCGAAGACCATGGTCGACCAGCTTGCCGACGGCAAGATCGACATTTTGGAGCGCGTGACGAACATCTGGATGAAGCTATCCCGCGGCGACATCGCCGCGCGCTTCGAGGAAATCCGCTCGAGCTATCTCGCGGTGACGAAGTCCACGAAAGACCAGATCGAGCGCGAGGCCAAAATCCTGCAAGCCTATCAGGATTTCCGGGGCGCTATGAAGCATGCCGAGGTGCTGGCGCTCGAGGTGCTCAAAGAGGCCGATGGCAAGCTCGAGGCGGCCAAGGGCGAGCTCGCCAAGGCGGCCAACTCACTCGCGCAATATAAGGGCGAGGATCTCGCCGAGCGCGCGAAGCTGGAGCTCGCCCGCGACGAGAAGCTGCGCGCGGTGCAGGACGAGGACAAGCGCTATCAGATCGCCAAGGACCTCTCCGACAATCTGACCATCGGCTACAATACGTCGGAAGTCATCATGGCGCGGCTCAATCAGACGACGAGCGCCAAGGAGCGCGTCTATGCGCAGGCCGTGAGCTTTTTTGCCACCAACGATTCGGTGCTGACCGCGCTCAAGGCCTCGTTCACGGGCCTCGCCGGCCTGCATGAATCCACGCAGACGCTCGAGACGATGAAGGAAGGCGTCTCGCGCAGCATCGAGGTGCTCTCCGAGCTCGGCGACAAGGTGCAGGAGGCGGCGCTGCGCGCGGGCTACGGGCCGACCATCCGCTCCGACGCGGTGGTCAAGCTCGTCGACTCGATCACCAATTTCCAGGAGAAGACTTTCGGGATCGTGCAGGAGATGCGCAAGCTCTCCACGCAGAACGCGCAGGAGATCGAGGCCGCGGTCGAGGACGGGCGCAAGCGCGTCGAGAAGCTGATCCTCGAAGGCAAGACTTACGGCGTCAATGTCTGACGCGGCTGCAGCCGGGCAAAGCCCCAAGCTCGACGATCTGATGTTGGCGATGGATGTCGTCGACACGCTGCGCCACGACCAGCGCGTCGTGGAGCAGGAGCTCTCAGAGAGACTTTCCGACGAGGCGCTCATCGAGCGTCTGCGCGAGATTTACAAAGGGCAGGGGATCGAGGTCTCCGATCCGGTGCTGCAGGAGGGCGTCAAGGCGCTGCGCGAGAAGCGCTTCTCCTACAAGCCCCCGGCGCCGGGGCTTGCGCGCTCGCTCGCGTTGATGTGGATCGACCGCGCGCGCTACGGGGCCATTCTCGCGGGCGTTCTGGCGATCCTTGCGATCATCGGGGCGGGTCACTACTTCCTCGTCACGCAGCCGCAGGAGCAGGCGCGCGCCAGGGAGCGGCAGGAGCTCACCGTCACGCTGCCAAAGTTGCTCGACGACGGTTTCGCGGAGGTGATGCGCGAGTCGAAGTCCGAGCAGGCGAATAAGGCCGCGGCGCAGATTCTCTCCGACGGCAAGGCGGCCCTGACGCGCGGCGATCTCCCTGCCGCCCGCAAGGACATTGCGGACATGGATGCGCTGCTCAACGAGCTGCGCGCGGTCTATGTGCTGCGGATCGTCAACCGGCGCGGGGAGGCGAGCGGCGTCTGGCGGCGACCGCCGAACAATCCGCAAGGCCGCAACGACTATCTGATCGTCGAGGCGGTCACGCCGGACGGGACGGTTCTGCAGCGCAAAATCTTGAACGAAGAGACGAACGAACTGACCAAGGTCGACAAATGGGGCGTGCGCGTCAGCCGCGAGATCTATGAGCGCGTCGCCGCCGAGAAGCGGCAGACCGGCATCATCGAAAGCAACATCGTGGCGAAGAAAGAGCGCGGCCATCTCGATCTCGACTATGTCATCCCCGTTATCGGCGGCACGATAACCAAATGGTGAGGCGCGGGAATGCTTTCGGGCTTTGAGGCGCAGCAATCGATAGATCAGGCCTATGCGCAGCTGCGCAATGAGGAGGCGCGCCTCGACGCCGGGCTGCGCTCGGCGTTGGAAGACGCCGCGCGGCTGCGCCAGGAACGGCTCAATCAGCTGAAGGCGCTGGCGGAGCTGAAGTTCAAGCGTCTGCAGAGCGGCGCGCTCGTGCGAGACCTCGACGCCGCGGAGCAGCGCGTCAAAGAGCTGCTCGACCGCGCGCGCGCCGAGATGGACGCGGCGGCGCGGCGGCGCGACGCGGCGCATCGGGCGATCCTCTCCGCCGAGGCGGCGCGCAACGAGCGCGCGAGCGCTCTGGAGGCGGCGGTCGGCGCTTTAAAGACTTTCGAGGCGGACGTCGCCGCCCGCTACGCCGCGGACGCCGATTGGCTTGCCTTGAAGACGGGCTTGGAGACGGCGCAAAAGACGCACGACGAAGCGGAAAAGAAGACGAAGCAGGCCGAGGACGACCGCGAGAAAAAGAAGGTCCCCTATGAGGGCGACCGGCTGTTTCTGTATCTCTGGCGGCGCAAGCTCGGCACCTCCGATTACACCTCGGGCTTTCTCGTTCGCTGGGTCGACGAATGGATCGCGCGGCTCATCAATTATCGCGAGGCGCGCGCCAATTACGCGACCTTGAACGAGATCCCCGCGAGGCTGCGGGCGCATGTCGAGGGCCTCGCCGCAGCGCGGGAAGCCGCGACGCAACGGGTCGCCGCCTTCCAGCAGGAGAAGATCGCGGCCGCCGGCGGCGTTCCCTTGCAGCAGAAGGCCGTTGACGCCAAGGCGGCGCTCGACGCGGCGGAGGTGGAGGTCTCTCGCGCCCATCAGGCCTTCAACGCCGCGGAGGAGCAATATCGGACCGTTGCCGACAGGGGTGAGAAGGGCGTCTATGCCCAGGCGATCGATCTTATGGTCGAGAACGATTCACGCGACGACATCGCCACGCTGTTTCGCGAGGCCGCGCGCACCAAGAGCCCCGAGGACCGCGCGATCGTCGAGAAGATCGATCAATTGACCAAGGGGATCGCCAGCGCCGATCGTCAGGTGGCGCAGCTGCGCGGTAGCCTCGTCGAAACGTCGCGCAGACGCGCCGAGATAGAGCGCGCGCGCGCCGAGTTCCTGCAGCGCGGCTACAATTATCCGGGCGGGGGTTTTGGAAACGAAGCCGCGATCCACGACGTGCTCGGCGGCATTCTGCAGGGCGTGATCCAGGGCGCGGTGCTCGGTCAGGTGCTGCAACAAGGCTATCGCGGCCCGCCGCCGGGCTGGGGTCCGCGCGACGATGGCTGGGGCCCGCCCTCCGGCTGGGGCGGCGGCCGTTCGTCAGGGCCGGTTTTCCCGGGAGGCTTCGACGACGGCCCGTCCTTCGGCGGCGGCGACGATTTCTCGACGGGCGGCTCTTTTTAACCTGAGCTTTTTTGCTCAGCCTGATTCCCCAGCTATGTGCGCAGGCGTCTCCGTTAGCGCCGCGTCGAGGGCAGAGGCTGCAGGTTCGACGACGCTCGCATCGCGCGTGAAGATTAGCACGCAGCGCGCCGCTTTGCCGGGATAAAGCTTGATCGCCGCGGCGCGGTAGAGCGCGAGCTGGCGCAGCTCCGAGGGCAGGGGCTGCTTGCGCGGACGCCCAGTCTTGAAGTCGGCGATGAGAATTTCGTCTTCCGTGATGGCGAAACGATCGATGCGCCCAACGATCTCGCGCGCGCCTTGTGGCGTCTCAATGCGCGCGACGATGTCGACCTCGGCGAGCGACTGCGCCCCGAAGAGAGGCGCGAGCGAAGGATCTTCGAGGACACGCAGCGCCGCGCGCGCCGCTTCTGCGCGGCGCCCCTCGTCCAGGCGAGGGGCGCGCAAGGCGAGGAAGCGCAGAGCGGCAGCAAGTCTCTCGTCGAGCGCGATCTGCGGCAGATGCTGCAGCATGGCGTGGATGAGCTTGCCCAAGAGCAGCGCTTCGGCCTCCCGCTGCGAGGCGGCGTCCGCGGAGAAGGAAATCGGTTCATCGGCGCCCGCGAGCGCGCTCGATGGCTGCAGCGGCGGCTTGGCCGCGCGCTCGTGCGGCGCGGGGGTCAGCGCGAAGTCCGGCAGACCGGTGGGAGCGGGCGTAGGGCGCGAGGCGTCTGGCTTGCGAGAGGGCGGGGGCTCGCGGCTGCGCAGAATCCGTCGTCCTTCATGGAAGGGATCGGGCAGCTCCTCGAGCCGGTCGGCAAGCGCCGCGCGGATCATTGCATGCCAGCATCCCTCCTCCAGCCCGCGCGTGCCATGAAAGCCCGCGACATAGAGCCTCTCCTCGGCGCGCGTCAGCGCGACATAGAGCAGACGGCGGTGCTCTTCCTGCGCCGCCGCCTGCCGTTGCGCTCTGGCCTGCGCCGCCGCGTGCGGGTCTTCCGTCTTGCGCGGCGACCAGAGCAGGCTCGATGGTCCCGAGGCATCCTCGAGCGCAAAGATCTTCGGATCGGAACGCCCGGTGGGAGCGCTGCAGGAGTCCGGCAGGAAGACGATCTTCGCCTCGAGTCCCTTGGCCGCATGCACTGTCATCACGCGCACGGCGCCGCCGGCAGTCTCCATGTCGCGTTTGATCGATATGTCGAGCGCCGCGATCCTTGAGAGAAAACCGACGAGCCCGTTGGCTTCGTCGCGTTCATAGGTCAAAGCGAGGCGCAGGAATTCGTCGATCGCGTCATTGGCCTCGAGCCCCAGGCGCGACACGAGGCGCTTGCGCCCGCCTCCCGCGCCCAGCGCGCGCGCAAAAAACTCGAAGGGAGAGAGAGACGCCGCCGCTTGCCGCCATTCGTCAATCTGCCGCGCTGCGTCCCCATGGCGGGCCTGGGGAGACTGGCGCAGCGCATCGATGAGCGCGCCGTCGCGGCGAGGCGCGAGCGCGATGAGGTCTTCGTCGTCGAGTCCGACCAGCGGCGACTTCAACAGCGTCGCCAAGGTGAGATCGTCTTGCGGTAGCAGCGCGGCGCCTCCGAGCGCGCAGAGGTCCATCACCGCAATGTGGGAAGCGAGGTCGAGACGATCGGCGCCTGCGACTGGAATATGTTCTTCCTTCAAGGCGCGTATGACCGCCTCGAAAAACGCGTCGCGCTTGCGCACGAGAATGAGGATGTCGCCCGGTTCAACCCGCCGAGGTCCCGCTTCGCCCTCGACCCATGCGCCTTCCGCCTCGCTCAGCAGGCTTTTCGCCTTGCGCGCCACCTTGCGCGCGCAGAGCGCGGCGGGATCGCTTGCCGAGACATAATCCATTGGCAGGCGCCAATCGGTCGGTTCCTCTTTCTTTTCGGGGCCGATCGGCTCCCAGATCTCGACGAGGCCCGGCGCGTCGCTCTTCCAGGCGATATGCTCGGGCGGCGGCTCCGCCGGATCGAAGGAGAGCCCGCGCCGGTTGTCCGCGTAAGCGAAGATCGCGTCGACGGCTTGGAGAATTTCCGTCGACGACCGGAAGGACAGGTTGAGCGGCACGCGCTCGAAGGGAAGCCCGGCCGCATTGAAGCGGCGCTCGAACTCGCCTCGCATCGCCTCGAATTTATCAGGCGCGGCGCCTTGGAAGGAAAAGATCGACTGCTTCTCATCGCCCACGGCAAAAAGCGTGCGGCGTCGCGAGGGCTGTTCCTCCTGCGCGAACTCCCGCGCAAGCGCAGCCAGGATTTCCCATTGCTCGCTGCTCGTGTCCTGCGCCTCGTCGAGCAGTATATGGCCGATCTGATGATCCAGCTTGTAGAGGACCCAGGAGGGGTTCGCGCGCTGCAGCAAATCCCGTGTGCGGATGATGAGATCGTCGAAATCCAGGAGACCGCGTCCGAGCTTGAGCTCCTCGAAGGCCGCGACGACCTCGCCGCCGAGCTGAGTGAGCGCCAGCGAACGCTCGAACGCGCGTCCGGCCTTCCGCTTCTCGAGACGCGAGACGAGACGGTCGCGCTCGGCCTCCATCAGCTGCAATAGCTCGGGATCGTTCCCGCAGAGTCCCTTGGTGAGGATCGCCCTGTCGCCAATGCCGCGCGGGGTCAATTTTTGGGTGAGGAAAACGAGTTGATACTCGTCGAGCGCAGCAGGGTCCGGCGCCAGCGCGATGGCCCTGTCAAGTTGCTTGGCAAGCTCGACGTCCTTGGCGCTGCCTCGACGCAGCCTGTTGGCGATGTCGGGCCAGGAGTTGATCGGCAATCCGCCTTCGAGCATTTCGCTCTCGATCGAGGCCAGCGTCTCGCCTTTCTCGAGCCCGAGCCGGCGGCGCAGCGCCTTTACACCCGCTTCGCTCGCTGCCTCGCTGAGCCGGGCGCGGTTTTTGAGCAGTTCCCCGATCAGTCCGTCGAAGTCTTTGTCCGTTGTCTCGCGCGCGACGATTCGCGCCGCTTCCAGCGGGGGGCCATCTTCGTGCAAGGCGTGCGTCAGCGTCTCGCGTCGCGCGCGCGAAAGGAGTTCCTCGCGCTCGATATCGTCGAGCACGCGGAAGGCCGCCGGCGCATTCGCTTCAAAAGGGAAGCAGTGCAGAATGCGCTCACAAAAAGCGTGGATGGTTTGAATCTTCAAGCCGCCCGGCGTCTCGACCGCGCGCGCAAAAAGCTTTCTCGCGAAGTCGCGCGTCGTGGCGTCGAGCCTCGGACCCGCGCGCTTGGCGACCTCCAGGTCAAGCGCGTCGTCGTCGAGAACCGCCCAGTTGGCGAGAAGCGCGTGAATGCGCGCCGCCATATTCGCCGCCGCCGCCTTGGTGTAGGTGAGGCAGAGAATGCGCGAGGGCGGAACGCCTTCGAGCAGCAGCCTGACGACGCGCTGCGTCAACACATGAGTCTTGCCGGAGCCCGCATGCGCCGACACCCAGGCGGAAAGCTTCGGGTCGGACGCACGCGCCTGCGCCTCCTGCGTCGCGAGCGGAATGGGGCGCCGGCTCATGCCTCGTCTCCGGCTTCGCGCGACCACTCCTTGACGCGGGCGAGGTGATCGTACTCGCCTTCCTGCGCAGAGAGTGCGACGAAGGGGCGCGAAGGATAGGGAACGCTCTCGTCGCGGAATTGACCGAGAAGCGCTTCAAGCTCCGCGCGATGCTGAGCGACAAGGTCGCGGAAGCTCATTTTTTCTTTAGGCGTGATCCAGTGCGCCCCGCCGTCCTCGCGCACACGCACATAGGCCGCGCGTTCGACGGTATGGCGTCCCACACGTCTGAAGGCTCCGGCCTCGAGCATCGCAGCCTCCAAGGTCAGCTGCGGCGCGAAGCCCACATGCACCTGCTTGTCGCTGGGTGGCTTGCCCGTCTTGTAGTCGAAGAGGAAAGCGGCGCCTTTCGTATCGATCTCGATGCGGTCGGCGACGGCCGTCAGATGGAATGAGGAACCGTCAAAGAGCGAGAGACGCCATTCGCCCTTCTCTTCGACATAGATTTCCTTCGCCACCAGTCGCCGGACCCGCTCAAATCGCAACATCTGCCGTAAGCCTGCGACGAGACGCGGCCAGCGGAACGCGATAAAATCGGGATCGTTCAGGAAAGGGGCGAATTTGTCTTGCGCCCGCGCCAAGAGACGCTCCTCTGCGCCGTCGCTCAAAGGCCCAAGCGGTTCGGCTTGCACGAATTCGGCGAGCGTTTCATGCACGGCGACGCCGATCTCGCGTGGACCCTTTTCGTAGCCGAAAGGCTGAAGCGGCGCCAGCTTCAATATGCGCTCCGCGTAAAGCGCATAAGGGTCGCGGCGCAGTGTTTCGATGCGCGTGACGCTGAGCCGCGTCGGGCGCAGCTCGAGCGGTGGCTTCGGCTCCGGCCTTTTGCAGGGCGCAATCGTCTCGGGCCGGTCGAGCGCCTTGGCGATGGCGAGCATCCGCTCGCCGCGCTCCCTGCAATGCGTGAAGGTCTCGCCCGCGAGCGCTTCGAGCCGCGTCAGAAAGCGTGAGGCCACTGTCGGGGATCCGTCGCGCTTCATCGCGCGGCTCAGCACGACTTGAGGGGCGCCGAGCGCCATCTCGAAGTCATGCGCGCTCTGGCCGATGCGCCGCTCCGGCGGAGTCAGGCCCTGCGCCTCGCGCATCGCGCGGTTGAGGAAGGCGCCCGTTTCCGCCTGCGGCGGCCAGACGCCCTCGTCGAGACCTGAAAGCAGGACGAGATCGGCCTGCATGAGACGCGCCTCGAGGGGCCCGAGAATTTTCAATCGCGGATGCGCGCGGCGCGGACCGCGCACCGTTGTTTCGAACAGCAGCGCGTCGAGGAAGGCGGCGAAGCCTCGCGCATCGAATTCGAGTCTTTCGCCGGCGTCACTTCTGAGACGCTCGAAGAGCGCAAGCAGCTCTTCGGCGCCTTCCGTATCGCCTGTTTCATCGCTTCGGGCTGCGGCTTCGAGCGCGCGCGTCAGCGCCTCGACGCGCGCGGAGAGCTTCGCCTTGCGGGGGAGGGCGGCGATCGGCGCCAATGCGGCGTCAAGTCTTGCAAGTAGATCCTCGATGGCTTCCCATTCCGGGTCGCTCAGGCGTTTCGTCAGCGGATAGGCGTCGCGCTCGGCAGCCATCGCTCTCGCGGCGACGACTCTGGTCGCGAAGGTCTCGCCATTCTCGGGGACGACGCGCAAGACGGCGATTTCGGCAGAAGGAAGAATCGCATCGATCGCCGCCCGGGTAAGGCCGAGGCGCGTTTGGGGATGCGAGAGGAGTGCGGCCGCGTCGAGGCAGAAGGCGCCGTCCTCACCGATGGCGGCGAGGCGCCGCGCGAGCGAGCCGAAGGGCGTCGTGGCGAGGGGCGCGCCGCCGGAATCATCCACCTCAATGCCGAAACGCGCGAGCTCGGCGCAAACCCGGCGCGCCGCCTGGCGATCCGGCGTGATCAATGCCGCCGTCCGGTCCTTTGCGTCCAGCGCCTCGCGCATGAAGAGCGCGAGCGTCAGCGCTTCCGCGCTTTCATCGGGAGCTTCGACGAGGCTCACGCCCTGCAGGGCCGCGTCTAAATCGACGTCGGCGCTGGCGCGAAAGCCGCGCCACAAGTGCGTCGTGTCGGCCGGCCGCAACGCCTGCGAGACGAAGCGGCGGCGCGCCTCCAGCGCCGCAGGCGCGCGACCGAGCGCTTGCACTTCCGCCCGGTCGACGCCGAGCTGGCGCAGCAGACGCTTCAACATCGATTGTGGATGGGTGAAGGCGGGCTCTCCTCTGTCGCCGACCGCATCGCCGATATGGCGCCATCCTTCTTCGTCGAGATCCTGATCCAGGCCGGGAAGAACCACGGCGCCGCGCGGCTTTTTCGCGATCGCGGCGAGAAGTCGAGCGGTCGTCGGGTTGGATCCGGTCGAGCCCAGCGCGATGACGGGATCGTTCGAAGCGTCGTTGCGGATCCTCTCGATCTGCGCTTCGAGCAGCGCCTTGGCGTGCGCCGAGCGGTCGACGACGCCGCGCTCGGCGAGCGCCGCCGGCCATTGACGCAGCGCGATCCCCAAAAAGTCGCGCGTGATCGCCCAATAGTCGTCGAAGGACTCGTCCGCGCAGCCCAGCACGGCCTCGGGCTCGACCCCCTCGATCACGAATTCGTCGATCAACGCGCCGAGCTCCTTGGCGAGGGCGCAGGCGTTCGCGGCATTCGGGGCGATGAGGAAGGATGCCGTGCGGCCGGCGTCATCCGATGAGATGACCGCGCCTGCGAGCGCGCGAGCCCAGGCGACGATGAGTCCGGCGAGCGCCAAGCGGCGCTCGACCTCATCGATCGTCGGCGCCCAATCGTCGAAGGACGTCTCGGAAAGGAGCGTGGCGCTCTCGATCTCGTCGAGCGCGCCGAGCGGTAGGATGCGGGGAAGCAGAGCCGCCGGCCGATCGAGCTTCAGAGCGAATTCGACAGCGAGCGCGCGCGCCGCTCTGCGAGTCGGCGTGAAGATCGAGATGCGGGCGAGATCCAGAGGCGCAATCGCTTGCGATATTCCTTCGACGATCTTCCCGTCAAGCAGCGCCGCAACGAAGGTTGGAAGAAAGGAGACGCCCGGCGCAATCGTGAGGAGTTTTTGCGCCATCGCAGGACCCGAGGCTTAATAGGGCGCCGCGCGCAAGGCGCGCTCGGCTTCCTCTATCGCCGCGACGCAACCGACATGCATCCAAAGCCCTCGGGTCGGCAAACCAAAGAGGCGGTCGCGACGCGCGGCCTCGAAAAAGAACGGCGACAATTTGAAGACCTCTTCCGATACATTTTCAAACAGCCGAGGCGACAATATGCCGACGCCTGTGTAGACATAGCGGCGGCGCCCCGCCGGCTGGAAAAGACGCCCCGCGGCGTCGATCTCGAAATCCCCGCCCCAGTCCACACCGAGGCTGTTCTCGGTCTCGGCGAGCAGCAGCGCCGCATCCATCCTCTCGGGATCATAGTAGCGCGCCAGCGCCTGAATGTTGTTCGCGCCTTCCTCGCGCCAGAAGGCGTCGGTGTTGCAGATAAAGAAGGGCGCGTTTCCCAGCGTCGGCAGCGCCTTTTTGATTCCGCCGCCCTGATCGAGCAGCCGGGCGCGCTCGTCCGAAATGACGATGCGCGGCGATCGGCGATCGGCGAGATGGGCAATGATCTGCTCGCCGAGATGATGCACGTTGACGACAGCCTGCGTGACGCCGGCGGCGGCGAGCTGATCCAGCACGCGGTCGAGAATCGCCTGTCCGCCGACATTGACCAGGGGCTTTGGCGTCGTCTCGGTCAGCGGCCGCATTCGGGTTCCAAGCCCTGCGGCGAAGACCATCGCCCAGCGGGGAGGCGCCTCAGGCGACGAAGACATTGGGGAGGTGGGTGGCATACCAGCGCGCTATGTCGTCGAGGGCGGGATGACGCAGGCTTTTCGTCAGATAGCGTTGAACGCGCGGCATGTGCGCAAGATATTGCGGCTTGCCGTCGCGCTGATCCAGTCTGGCGAAGATGCCCAGAATTTTCGTCGCGCGCTGCGCCCCGAGGATCGCATAGGCTCGGGTGAAGCCCGCCATATCGAAACTCCGATCGAGCTCTTTGCGCTTTAGCGCATAGGAGGCGATGAGGCGAAGCTCCAATTCGTCGGGCACGTCGACCCGCGCGTCCTGTGTGAGCGAAACCACGTCATAGGCCGGGTGCCCCATGACGCAGTCCTGAAAATCGATGACGCCCAGCCGCTGCACGCCATCGCGCTCGGGAAGCCAAAGGAGGTTCGGGGAGTGGAAATCGCGCAATGTCCAAGTTGGATCGGCGGCGCAGCACTCCGCCAATACCGCGCGCCAGAGTTTGATGAAGACGGCGCGCGCTCCCGAAGGCACGATGATCCTGGCGACTTTGTCCACATACCAGTCGAGAAGCAGCTCAACTTCGATCAGCAGCGCGTCGATGTCATAGGGCGGGATTCGGTAGGCGCCGCCCTCTGACAGGGGCACGGTGCTGGGGAGCTTGCGCGAATGCAAAAGCGCCAGTGCTTCGACCGCCTGGTCGTAGCGCTCAGGAATGGGGCCGTTTGCGTCGACGAGGCCTTCGCGTCCGAGATCCTCCACGATGGCGAGGCCGGCGTCGAGGTCGCGCGCGATGATCTTCGGCGCGGAAAAGCCTTGGGCCGCGAGGCCTTCGGCGATTGCGACGAAGGCCCGGATGTTCTCGGCGAGCCGCGCGATCGCGCTGTAGGACCGCCCGAAGCGGATCGGCGGCCCGTCCGGCCGAGCCGGCGAGATCATCAATATGGCGCGCTCGCCATTGGGTTTCGTCAGAAGTCTCGTAGGATCTCGATGAGGCGTCGCCTTGCAGGAAGTCGCGCCGCGCATCGTCCCAGCCCGCCTGGCGGAGGAACTGGCGCAGCGACTTGAAGGATTCAAGCCGCTTCGCGAAGACGCCATGACCGGCAACCGTCACGATGCGCGCGTCGGGTCCGATCTCGCTCGCGTAGTTCAGCGACACGTCGAGGTGGTCCGCGTCCATGATCTCCTTGGAGCGCTCCGGCCATTCGACGATGACGATCGCATCCTGTACGACGTCCTCCCAGCCGAGCTCGGCGAGCTCGTGGACGGCTTCGATGCGATAGAAATCGGCATGCACGATCTTCCCGAAGTCGCCCTCATAGACCTGCATCAGCGTGAAGCTGGGACTGGGCGCCTCGATCTCCGGGTTTCGGGCTATGGCGCGGATGAGCGCGCGGGCGAATACGGTCTTTCCGACGCCGAGCTCGCCGCTCAAAGCGACGACGTCGCCGCCTCTGAGCAAGGAGGCGAGGTCCGCAGCGAGCGCGGCGGTCGCCGCCTCGCTGTCCACCTCGATCCGCCAGCCGCTGTTCGTGGCGTCATCCTTCATTGCGACTCGCTTCGCGCCGGCGGATCGACTTCATTGGCGTAGCTCGCAAAGACGCAAGTGACCACGAGACCTTCGCCAGCAGCGAAATCGACCTGCATTCTGCCCCCATTGGCTTCGACAAAAGCCCGCGCCTCGCTATGCAGCTCTGCGCCGCCCGCCTGGATCGCATGGCGATGGGACAGCTTGAAGGCGACCTCGCCCTCTCGGCGAAGCGCGGCGAAACTTATGGCTTCTCCCTCTTTGGCGCAAGCGAGCATGTTGCGGAGCAATGTTTCCAGAGCTCTGTTCACGGCTTTCTCGTCGCAGAGGACGCACTCGTCCGTGACCGCTGCGAGGATGCGCAATTTGACGCCCTTGTTCGCCGCTTCATTCCTGGCGGCCTCCGCCGCTCCCTCGATGAGGCTCTTGGCGGAAACGACAGTGGCTTCGGCGGCAGGGGGAACGTCGATGGCGCGCTGTTCGCCCGGAAAGACGCAGGTCACCGTCGTGCCTTCGCCGAGCGCGGAATCGATCAGGACCTTACCACCGTGCAGATCCATGAAAGCTTTGACGATCGAGAGACCGAGGCCCACGCCGCGGTGACGGGAGCCCGCGGTGTGCGACTCGAATCGGTCGAAGACGCGTTCGAGCACTTCGGGGGGAATGCCGCGCCCGTTGTCCACGACCTTGAAGACCACGTCCCCGTCTCTGAGCATGGCGGCGAGGGTGACGACCTGGCCGGGTCGGGAGAAGCCGATCGCATTCGAGAGAAGATTGAAGAGAATTTGCCGCACCCGCTTGCTGTCGCCGCGGAAGCTTCCGAGATCGTCGGCTTCGACGATCCTGAGCTCGATCTGATTTTCCGCGAGCCGGTCCTGGACGCCCTCGACCGCAGCGCGGATGGCCGCGCGCGGATCTACGTTTTCGATTTCGAGCGCCAGCGCGTCCTCGTCAATCGTCGCGAGATCGAGAATGTCATCCACGATGGCGAGCAGCGCGTCCGAGGATTTGCGCATGTATCCCAGATATTCGGACTGGCGGGCGTTGAGCGGTCCCGTCGAGGCCTCGCCGAGCAGATGGACGAAGCCGTTGATGTTGGTCAGCGGCGAGCGCAGCTCATAGCTGACGTGGTGAATAAAGTCGTTGCGCAGCTTCTCGGCGGCGAGCAGCGCTGTGTTGCGTTCCGTGAGCGCTCGCTCCACGTTGACGTCGGCGGAGACGTCGACGAAGGTGAGGAGGCTCGCGCCTTCCGGGAGGGGCTGCACGGTCAGATCGAGCACGACGCCATCACTGCGTTCGACGCGTCGCGTGAACCCGGCTCTGGACTCGCCCAGCCCCGTCACGACGCAGCGCAGATCGCGCCAAGTCGGATCGTCCTTGGGGAGCAGGCTGAGGCATTTCTCCGCGATGGTTTCGAAACGCGGCTTCTCTTGAAGAAGATTGGGCGCAAGCCGCCAGAGCGAGGCGAAGGCCGGATTGCCGAATCTCAAGCGGCCGTCGGCGCCGAAAACCGCGACGCCCTCGCGCAGCGTTTCGAGAGTCTCCTTCTGCATGCGGTACAGCGCATTGAAGCGCGACTGCAGATCGTAGCGCTCCGTCTTGTCGTCATAAAGATAGGTCACGCCCCCGTCGGGATTGGGCGTTATCGTCACGCAGATCGTGCGGCTGTCGGGCATATGCCAAACGCGCTGAATCTGCTCGAGCGAGCGATAGGACTCGAGCAGGCGCGCCTTCCAGTCGCGGAAGTCGCCCTCATCGGGCAACCGTTGCGCCAGCCTCAGCTGGTCCAGGATTTCGCCGTCGGAAGGACGCGTGTCCAGGAAGACGGGCGACAGCCGCCAGAGCTTCTCGTAGGCCGCGTTGCGGTAGATCAGCTGTTGCGAGCCGTCGAAAATCGCCACCGCAATCGGCAGCTGATCGAGAGTGCGCGCGTGCGAATCCTTCTGCTTTTGGAATTCCGCGCGCAGGTTCAATATGTCTTGTTGATCGAAGGCGATCGCCGCGGCGCCCTTGTAGAGCGGGGCCTGAATGACATGGAGACGGCGGCGCTCCCCGCTGACCACAGCGGTGATCTCATCGCTCCAGAGCGCGCCTTTCGAGCGCGCCTCGGCGGCGGCGATCCGCGCCGGCTCGTCAAGAAGCTCCGTCTGTCGCTCGACGACATCCTCGGCGTCCCGCGCCTCGACGGCTTGCGCATAGGCGTTGTTGGCGAAAAGAAGACGGCCGGCGCCGTCGCGCAGCCAGACTGCCGTCGGCAACGCCTCGAGCAGCGCGAGAAGACCTTCGCTATAGGCTTCGATCTCGGCGCAACGCTCGCGCAGGCGATCGAGCTCCAGTCGCTCGTCCGAAACTTCGCGCAGGCGCAGCATGGCGCGCCCGCCAACGGCGCGGCCGTCGGCGTCGTAGCGGCGGCCGGAGACGCCGGCGAGCGACAAGTGAAAGGCTTCTCCGCGTTGGCGCAATCTTTCGACGCCGCTCTCGAGCGCCTCCGCGGCCGCCGGCGCGAGCCAGGCGTCGAAAGCCAGAAGGCCATGCGCGGAGGGGGCTTCCATGAGGCGTTGCGGGGATCCTTCGATATCCGGTTCGCCGACCGGCCCGTCCCAGGCAAGAAAAACCTGCTGGTCGACCGAAAGAAAAAGCTCGGCGCGATCGCGCTGCGAACGGGTCTCCTCGAGATTTGCGACGAGGTTGGCTTCGCGCCGGCGCCAGCGCTTTCTCTCCGCGATGAACACGAGCGCGAGGAAAACCGAAAACAGCGCCAGGCCGAGGGTGAGCGTGGCGCCATAGATCTCCACGTCGGGAACAAGCTCGGCGACGGGCTGCGCCTGCGCCCGACCTGCCCAAA
>CAWCTS010000027.1:0-7342 GCA_963798515.1 uncultured Alphaproteobacteria bacterium | reverse complement strand
GCTGAACGAAGAAGACTTCCGTCGCATTCTCACGGAGACCGAAGCCTGCCTGACCAAGCAGTACACCGCGCTGCTCGGCACGGAAGGCGTCGAGCTGGAGTTTGCGCCGAGCGCGATTTCGGCGATCGCCAAGATCGCCGTCGAGGTCAACACCTCGGTCGAGAATATCGGCGCGCGCCGCCTGCAAACAGTGATGGAGCGCGTGCTCGACGACATCAGCTTCACCGCCTCCGACCGCCAGGGCGAAAAGATCGTCGTCGACGGGCAATTCGTCGACAAGCACATCGGCGATCTCGCGCGGAATCGGGATTTGAGCCGGTTCATTCTGTGAGCCGCGGGGGAGAGATCTATCCCGGCTTGCTTGCCGAAAACACAGTGAAGCGGTGGCGCTTCCAGGCGATGTCGGCGTCTTGGAAGCCCGCCTCTCGCAGCCAAGCGAGCTGATCCGCGAAAGGCGCGCTGCGATCGAGCGCCGCGCGGGCGAGCGCCGCGTCGAAATCCTCCTGGCCCACGCCGGCCGCACGCAGATCCCGCTCCCAGCGGCGCTGATAGGCCGCCTCGATTTCAGGCGTCGCCCCGAGCGACTGATCCGCGTTGATGAAGACGCCACCGGGCGCGAGCGCCGCATGGATCGCGCGAAACAAGCTGCGCTTCGCCTCATCCTCCAGATGATGGATCGAGAGCGCCGAGACGATGGCCTCGACCGGTCCGCCGAGCGCAGCGGAGTCATAATCCGCGCAGCGCAAGGACATGCGCGCGCCAAAACCCGCGAGCCGCGCTCGCGCCGCCTCGATCATCTTCGGCGCAAAGTCGATCCCTTCAACCGTCGCACGAGGAAAGCGCCGCAGGATCATCTCGGAGAGGAGACCCGTGCCGACGCCGAGATCGATGCAGGCGAAGGGCCTGTCGCCCACAGCCTCCTCCAGCAGATCGAGCGCTATGCCGTAGAAGCTGTCGAAATCTGGAATGAGCTTGCGCCGCAGCGCATCGTAGCTTTCGGCGGCGGAGTCGAAAGTGGCGCGGATGGTTTGGGAATGCGGCTTGGTCACTTCTTTTTTCGTCCGCCCATATCCGCAGTCTTTGACTCCGCCTGCACTGCCCCGCGTCGCGCCAGCGCCTCGGCGAGATAGCGCCCCGTGTGGCTCCGCGGATTCTTCGCGATTTCCGCGGGCGGACCGCTGGCGACGATCTCGCCGCCGCCGTCGCCGCCTTCCGGCCCGAGATCGATAACCCAATCCGCCGTCTTGATCACTTCCAGATTATGCTCGATCACGACGACGCTGTTCCCCTGCTCGACGAGTTCGTGCAGCACCTCGAGCAGCTTCGCGACGTCGTGGAAATGCAGGCCCGTCGTCGGCTCATCCAAAATGTAAAGCGTGCGGCCGGTGGAGCGTCGCGCGAGCTCCTTGGCGAGCTTGACGCGCTGCGCCTCGCCGCCCGAGAGCGTCGTCGCCTGCTGTCCGACGCTGATATATTCGAGCCCGACGCGCTTCAACGTCTCCAGCTTGTCGCGAATGGCTGGGGCGGCGTTGAAGAGCGACGCGGCCTCCTCGACCGTCATCGCCAGCACGTCAGCGATCGACTTCTCCCTATATTTCACCTCCAGCGTCTCGCGATCGTAGCGCTTGCCCTTGCACACGTCGCAGGTAACATAGACGTCGGGCAGGAAGTGCATTTCGATCTTGATGACGCCGTCGCCCTGGCAGGCCTCGCAGCGCCCGCCCTTCACGTTGAAGGAAAAGCGCCCCGCCGCATAGCCGCGCGCCTTGGCTTCGGGGAGCCCGGCGAACCACTCGCGGATCGGCGTGAAGGCGCCCGTGTAGGTCGCAGGGTTGGAGCGCGGCGTGCGGCCGATCGGCGACTGGTCGATGTCGATGATCTTGTCGATCTGCTCCAACCCCTCAAGTCGGTCGAAAGGCGCGGGATGCTCATGCGCGCCGCCGAGGCGCTTGGCGACGGCCTTGTAAAGCGTCTCGATGACGAGCGTGGATTTCCCGCCGCCGGACACGCCTGTGATGCAGGTGAAGAGGCCGAGCGGAATCTGCGTATCGACGTTTTTGAGATTGTTGCCCTTGGCGCCGAAGAGCTTCAGCCAGCGGCCGGCCGTGGGCTTGCGCAGCTTGTGCGCGAGCTTCACCTGTTTCGCACCGGTGAGATATTGCCCGGTGAGCGATTTGGGGTTCGCCATGATCTCGGCGGGCGTGCCTTGCGCCACGATCTCCCCGCCGTGGATGCCGGCGCCCGGGCCGACGTCGACGACATAGTCGGCCGCGAGGATGGCGTCCTCGTCATGCTCGACGACGATCACGCTGTTGCCGAGATCGCGCAGACGCCGCAGCGTGTCGAGCAGCCGGTCGTTGTCGCGCTGATGCAGGCCGATGGAAGGCTCGTCGAGCACATAAAGCACGCCCGTCAGCCCCGAGCCGATTTGCGAGGCGAGCCTGATGCGCTGACTTTCGCCGCCGGACAGCGTCCCGGAACTGCGCGACAACGTCAGATAATCGAGGCCGACGTCGATGAGGAAGGTCAGGCGCTCGCGTATCTCCTTCAAGATGCGATAGGCGATCTCATTCTGCTTCTTGTTGAGCGTCTCCGGCAGCGCCGAGAACCATTCGGCGGCGGCGCGCACCGACAGCTCGGAGATCTCGCCAATGTGCTTTTGCGCAATCTTGACGGCGAGCGCCTCCGGCTTCAGGCGAAAGCCGTTGCAGGCTTTGCAGGGCGTCGCCGACATGTAGCGGCCGATCTCCTCGCGCGACCATTCGCTCTCGGTCTCGAGCCAACGCCTTTCGAGATTGGGCACCACGCCCTCGAAAGGCTTCTTCACGTCATAAGAGCGGAAGCTGTCGTCGTAGGTGAAACGGATTTCCTCGTCGCCCGAACCGTAGAGAATTGCGCGCTGCGCCTTCTCCGGCAGCTGCGCGAAGGGCGTCTCCATGCGGAATTTGTAATGGCGCGCCAAGGCCTCGAGCGTTTGCATGTAGTAGGGCGAGCTCGACTTCGCCCAAGGAGCGATGGCGCCTTTGCGCAGCGTGATTTTTGGATCGGGCACGACGAGATCGGGATCGATCTTCTGCTCATGACCGATGCCGCCGCATTTGGGACAGGCGCCGAAGGGATTGTTGAAGGAAAAAAGCCGCGGCTCGATCTCGGGGATGGTGAAGCCGGAGACGGGACAGGCGAATTTGGAGGAGAAGAGGATGTGGTCGCCGTAGTGGGTGGAGACATTCGCGGCGGTTGGCGGATCGCCAGCGAGCGGCGCCGACTGCCCTGCATCTGCAAATTCCACGACCGCCAGCCCGGAGGCCAGCTCGAGCGCCGTCTCAAAACTGTCGGCGAGGCGGGAGGCCATGTCGGGACGCACGACGATGCGGTCCACGACGACGTCGATGTCGTGTTTCAATTTCTTGTCGAGCGCCGGCGCCTCGACGATCTCGTGATAGGCGCCATCGATCTTGACGCGCTGGAAGCCGCGCCGCGTGAATTCGGCGAGTTCCTTTTTGTATTCGCCCTTGCGGCCGCGCACGACCGGCGCGAGCAGATAGAGGCGCGTCCCCTGCGGCAGCGCCAGAACACGGTCGACCATTTGCGAGACGGTCTGGCTTTCGATCGGCAGGCCCGTCGCCGGGGAATAAGGCACGCCGACGCGCGCCCAGAGAAGGCGCATGTAATCGTGAATCTCGGTGACCGTTCCGACGGTCGAACGCGGATTCTTCGACGTCGTCTTCTGCTCGATCGAGATCGCCGGCGACAGACCGTCGATCTGATCGACGTCCGGCTTCTGCATCATCTCCAGAAACTGACGCGCATAGGCCGAGAGCGACTCGACATAGCGGCGCTGGCCCTCCGCATAGATCGTGTCGAAAGCGAGCGAGGATTTGCCCGAGCCGGAGAGCCCGGTGAAGACGACGAATTTGTCACGCGGGATCGTGAGATCGACGTTCTTGAGATTGTGCTCGCGCGCGCCGCGGATCGCAATGACGCGATCATCGAACCGACGCGCGTCGAGGGCGAGCTGCGGCCGGTCCGCCTTGCTTGCGAGCGCGGTCGATTTCTTCGGAATCGCCATGGAAAGCTTTGACCTGGGCGGAAAGGGAGACGCGTGCGGCTCAGCTTTTCCTTTGCCACGCGACGCAAGGAGAATCCACCGACGCTCAGGGCAAAAAACGGGCCGCCGGTCCGCTCCCGCCGCTTCCCCCGCTAAGTGGAGGGCCTCGCCTGCCGACGCAAGCATGGTCACCGGTTTGGGCCTTTGCCCATCAGAGGCCGTTTCCACGCCGGAGACGTTATGTTATAACACTCGCATGTCCGACCTGCCCGCCGCCGCCGCGCCCGAAAGACCCGCCTCGCCGACCGCTCGCCCCGCGCCGATGCGCGAGGCGCTGGCCGCGTCGGCTTTCGAGAGACTTGCGCCGGTTCTGGCCACGCTCATGGGCCTTTGGGGCCTCGTGTTCTGGGCGCTGCGATGAGCGCGCCGCGAGCGCCGACGATCACGCTGGAAAATCTGACCCTGGGCTATGAGGGCCGCGTCGTCCTGGAGGGGCTCGACGGAGTCATCCCCCCCGGCGAGCTCCTCGCGCTCTGCGGCCCGAACGGCGGCGGCAAATCGACGATCCTGAAAGCCATCGCCGGGCTGCTGACGCCGCTCGCCGGAAGGGTGCGGATCGAGGGCGGCTCCGCGGGAGAGATCGCCTATCTGCCGCAGGCCGCGGATTTCGACCTTTCCTTTCCGATCCGCGTGGGGGAATTCGTCTCGCTCGGCGCGCTGCGCCGGCGCGGGCTCTTTGCGCGGGTTGACGCGGAGGAGCGCGCGCGCGCCGCCGCCGCGCTGGAGGCGGTCGGCCTCTCGGGGCTCGAAGGGCGGGCGCTCGGCGCGCTTTCGGGCGGGCAGCTCCAGCGCGCGCTCTTCGCGCGGCTCATCGTCGAGGATCGCGACGTGATCCTGCTCGACGAACCTTTCGGCGCGATCGACCGCGCGACGACCGAGGATCTGCTGACGCTCGTCGCGCGCTGGCATGAGCAGGGCCGCACGGTGATCGCGGCGCTGCACGAGTTCGACCTCGTGCGCCGCGCTTTTCCCACGACGCTGCTCGTCGCCGGGAGGCCGATCTTCTTTGGCGCCACGCGCCAAGCCTTGGCCGAGGAAACGCTCGCCCAAGCGGAAGCGGCGGCGCGACGCCGCGAGTTCTTTCGGGATGAGCCGGGGCGCCGCCATGCTCATTGAGCTGCTCGTCGCGCCTTTCGTGGATTACGGCTTCATGCGCCGCGCTCTTGTCGGCGGCGTCGCGCTCGCGCTCTCTGGCAGTCCCCTCGGCGTTTTTCTGGTCCTGCGCCGCATGTCGCTCGCCGGCGACGCGCTTTCGCATGCGATTCTTCCGGGCGCGGCGATCGGCTACCTCATCGCCGGCCTCTCGCTCCCGGCGATGACGCTGGGCGGCCTCGCCGCCGGGCTCGTCGTCGCGCTGTTGTCGGGCGCCGTCGCGCGGATTTCGGCGCTGCGCGAGGACGCCTCGCTCGCGGCCTTCTATCTCGTCTCGCTCGCGCTTGGCGTCACGCTCGTCTCGATCAAGGGCTCCAGCATCGATCTGCTGCATGTGCTCTTCGGCTCGGCGCTCGCGCTCGACGATGCGGCGCTCTATCTGCTGGCCGGCGTCGCGAGCGTGACGCTCGCGCTCCTCGCGATCTTCTACCGTGCGCTCGTTCTCGACACGCTCGATCCGATCTTCCTGCGCCGCGCGAGCCGCTGGGGCGAGTTCATTCCCTTCCTCTTCCTGAGCCTCGTCGTGCTCAATCTCGTCGCGGGCTTTCAGGCGCTGGGCACGCTGATGGCGGTCGGGCTGATGATGCTTCCCGCCGCGGCTGCAAGGCTTCTGGCGCGCGATCTGGCGACGACGCTGCTGCTCGCCGCGCTCATCGGCGCGCTTTCGGCCTATGCCGGCCTCGTCCTCTCCTACCACTCCGGCGCGCCGTCCGGCCCCGCCATCGTGCTCTGCGCCGGCCTCGCCTATTTCCTCGCGCTCGCCCTCGGGACAAGGCGCGAGGCCCAGCCGCGGAGATGACGATGCGACGACTGGCGTGGCTCTTCCTGGCGATGTTGACGCTCGCCGCTCCGCATGCCGGGGCCCAAACCCGAGCGCCCCTCCCCGTCGTCGCGAGCTTCTCGATCCTCGGCGACTTCCTGCGGGAGGTGGGCGGAGACGCGGTCCGCGTCAGCGTCCTCGTCGGTCCTGACGGCGACGCGCATGTCTATGAGCCGACGCCCGCCGACGCGCGAAAAGTCAGCGAGGCCAAGCTCGTCTTCGTCAATGGCCTCGGCTTCGAGGGCTGGCTCGACCGGCTCGTCGCAGCCGCCGACGCCAAGTCTCGCGTGCTCGTTGCGAGCGCGGGAATCACGCCACGCAAGCTCGACGGCGGCGTCGATCCGCACGCCTGGCAAGATATCGCGAACGCCCGCCGCTATGTGGAAAATATCCGCGACGCGCTGAAATCGGCCGATCCCGAGCGGGCGGCGCTCTACGAAGAGAAATCCGCGGCCTATCTCACGACGCTAGAAGCGCTGGACAAGGAGGTTGCGAGCGCCATCGCGGCGATCCCGAGCCAACGGCGCCGCGTCGTCTCGACGCATGACGCCTTCGGATATTTTTCCGCGCGCTATGGTCTCGAGTTCATCGCGCCGCAGGGCGTCTCGACGGAGGCCGAGCCCTCGGCGCGCGACATCGCCCGCATCATCGACTCGGCGCGGCGCGAGAAGGTGACCGCCATCTTTCTGGAGAACATCTCCGATCCGCGCCTCGCGCAGCGCCTCGCCAAGGAAAGCGGCGTAACGCTCGGCGGCGAGCTCTATTCCGACGCGCTCTCCAAGCCCGATGGCCCGGCGGCGAGCTATGTCGCGATGATGCGGCATAATGTTGGGGAGGTTGCGAAGGCGCTGGGACATTGAGAGAGGGAGCCCCCTCCCCGGCCCTCCCCCGCTTCGCGGGAGAGGGAGTCGCGGCGGCGCCATTACGCCCTCAGCTCAAGGGCTCCCGCACCGTGATCCAAGGCGCACCCCGCCCCCTCTCCCGCGAAGCGGGGGAGGGTTGGGGAGGGGGCAATGACGCGATCTTCAAAGCCAGCGATCACCCCGACAGCGCCGCCTTCACCGCGGCGCTCGCTTTGCCGAAGTCCATCTTGCCCGTGTATTTGGCCTTGAGCGCGGCCACGACCTTGCCCATGTCCTTGATCGAGCTGGCGCCGACCTCGGCGATCGCCGCCTTGATCGCCTCGTCCACCTCGGCCTCGCCGAGCTGCGCGGGAAGATAGCTCGAAATCACGTCGATCTCGCTCTTCTCCTTCGCCGCCA
>CAWCTS010000026.1:0-17731 GCA_963798515.1 uncultured Alphaproteobacteria bacterium | reverse complement strand
CTGAAGCCCGGCGGCCGCTTCGTCAACGGCGACCGTTTTGCGCTGGACGATCGCGAGGCGCATCTGGCGCTCACGCAGGAGACGCTCCGTCACTGGTTTGCGACCTTCGCCAAGCTCGGCCGCCCCGACGTTCTCGAGGAGTGGGTGATCCATCTCTACAGCGACGAGTTGCCGGATCGCATCATGGTTTTCACTCCCGCTATCGAGGAGCTCGCCGCCTTGGGCTTCGCGCCCGTCGAGATCGAATATCGCGACGGCGTCGACACGCTCGTCGCCGCGACCAAGCCTGTGCGGCCGCAATCCTGAAACCGCAAAGACGATGCGTCACCCCTTCTTCAACCTCACGCATCTCGTTCTGCGCCGCGGCGAGAGCGACTTCGCCCTGCAGGAGCCGGCGCAGGGCCTCGTCGTCACGCTCGGCCCCGACACGGCCGTGTTCGCGCGGCCGGGGGCGACGGTGAGCCGCTGGCCCGGCGCGAAGATCCTCGCGCGGCAGACGCCGCATCCGACGCCGAAGCGCGGCTGGCTGGCGCGCGAGATCGACACGTTCAAGCGCGTCACTCTGGGCGGCGGCGATGTGAAGCTCAGCATGATCAAGACGCTCGGCAAGCAGCGCGAGACCCTGCTTTCCGCCGGCGACGGCGCGGTCGCGGAGAAGCTCGACTTGAGCGAATATGCGCGCGAGGGCGCGCCGCCGCTGCTCTTGCTGCAACCGTCCTATCTCTGCAGCAGCGCGGAGATCACGCTCACCTCGGTCAGCTGCGACGCCTCGACGATGAGCTGGGCGCGCGCCCTCTATGTCTATCGCGCCGAGCCACCTGAGGACCTCTCCCGTCCGGCGATCCTCTGCCTCTCGGGACGAACCTTGGTTTGGAGCGAGCGGCTCGAGCCCGGCGACAGCCGCGATTTCGCGCTCGGCAACGTCATCGCCTCGACCGTCAATGTGTCGGCGCGCCTGCGCCCAACGAGCCAGTGCCACCCGGACGATTTTCGCGCCGAGATCGTCGGCGGAGACAGCGCCGCGCTCGAGCCCGAGCCGCAGCCGGGCCTCTGGCCCTCGGCGCGCATTCTCTTGGAGTCGCTGCGCGCCCGGGAGGGATTTTTCGTCTGCGAGATGACGAATCACTCGAGAAGCCCGGCCTTCGTGTTCATTCAGCTCAACCGCTCGGGCCTCTATGGAGGGTCGGGCCTGGTCGGCCTCGCGATCCGTCTCCTCGGCGCGTTTTTCCGCCTGTCGCATCTGACGTTTGGGAACTGAGAATACGCGGAAGCCATGGAGTTGCGCGCCCTTGCGCCCCTGCCCGCTTGCCGTTAACACCCGCCCATGTCCGACGCCGCCGCTCCCAAATCCGAATTCCTCGCAACGCTCGTCGAGCGCGGCTTCGTGCACCAATGTTCCGATCTTGCGGGGCTGGACGCGAAGGCGCTGGAGGGAGGGCTCTCCGCCTATATCGGCTTCGACTGCACCGCCTCGTCGCTACATGTCGGCAGTCTTCTGCCGATCATGCTGCTCGCGCATCTGCAGCGCAGCGGCGGCAAGCCCCTGCCCCTCGTCGGCGGCGGCACGACGCGCGTCGGTGATCCTTCCGGCAAGGACGAGAGCCGCAAGTTGCTGACCATCGCCGAGATCGACGCCAACAAGGCGTCCATCACCAAGACCTTCGCGAAGTTTCTCACCTTCGGCGACGGCGCGAGCGACGCCAAGCTCCTCGACAACGCCGAATGGCTCGCCTCGCTCAATTACATCGAGTTCCTGCGCGACATCGGCCGGCACTTCTCGGTGAACCGCATGCTGACGATGGACAGCGTGAAGCTGCGCCTCGAGCGCGAGCATGAGCTCTCCTTCATCGAGTTCAACTACATGTGCCTGCAGGCCTATGACTTCGCGGAGATCAACAAGCGCCATGGCGCGGTGTTGCAGATGGGCGGCTCCGATCAATGGGGCAACATCGTCATGGGCATCGATCTCGGCCGGCGCCTCGGCTGCCCGCAGCTCTATGGACTGACCTCGCCGCTGCTGACGACGGCCTCGGGCGCCAAGATGGGCAAGACCGCCGCCGGCGCCGTTTGGCTCGACGCCGCGCTGCTCAGCCCTTACGATTACTGGCAATATTGGCGCAACGCCGAGGACGCGGACGTCTCGCGCTTCTTGAAGCTCTTCACCTTCCTGCCTTTGGACGAGGTCGCGCGCCTCTCGGCGCTGCAAGGCGCCGAAATCAACGAGGCGAAGAAGACGCTCGCGACCGAGGTCACCGCGCTGCTGCACGGCCGCGCGGCCGCCGAAGAAGCGGCAGTGACCGCGAAGACGACCTTCGAGGAAGGCGCGCTCTCGCTCACTTTGCCGAAGGTCGGGGTGACCGCTGCGGAAGTCGCGCAGGGGATCGGAGTGCTCACGGCCTTCGTCAAGGCGGGGCTCGTCGCCTCGACGGGCGAAGCGCGCCGGCAGATCAAGGGCGGCGCCCTGCGCGTCAACGACACGCTCGTCACCGACGAGAAGACCCTGCTTGGCGAGACGGATTTCGAGAAGGACGGCGTCGCGAAGCTCTCGCTCGGCAAGAAGAAGCACGTGCTCTTGGAGCGCAGCTGAGCGGCGCTACCGCCCCGGCAGCTCGAGGCCGCGCGCCGTGCCGTCCATCACGCCGAAAATCTTGCGAAACAGTCCGGGCGTCAGCATGGAGAGCGGCGAGACGTTGATCGTCGGAGAGTTGATCCTGCCGACGACGCTGTAGTTGAGCGCGAAGAGCCCTTCATGCGCGCCGCCGGTGACGATCGGGCCAAAGAGCGGAATATTGCTGAAGAGATTGTTCAATCCATAGAAGGGCACGTAAGAGCCGCCGAGGTCGAAGGCCTCGCGCGCGAAATCGATATTGCCGTCGAAGGAGAGGCCCATCTCGGGACCCGACATCACGCCGTCGCGCAGATAGAGCCTGCCGCTCATCCAGACGAATTGCGCCTGCAGGCGCTGCACCTTGACCGATTCCGGATCGTAGCGCACGCGCCCCTTATCGTCATAGCGATGCGCGCCCTGGTCCATCAGGCTGCGCATCGCCGGCTCGTTCTTGAGATAGAAATCGCGCACCAGGAGCTCGCCCTCAGTGCGCCCCGAGGGAGCAAGCACCATGCTGGCGGTAAGCACGCCAGATTCCATGCGGCTATAAAGATCCAGGAAGGAGAAGAGCGCGCCGGCGTCGGCGCAGGAGATCTCCATGTGCGGCGTGCTGGATTCGCCGGGCTCGAGCGAGGCGACGAGCGACTCGCGGCCGAAGCGTCCGGCAAGCGCATAGCGTCGCGTGCGGTTTCCGCGCCGCTCCCATTTGAGCTCGACATTGGTGAGGATCTGCTTGCCGAAGCCCGAGAGCAGCGGAGATTTCAAATCGACGTCGACATCGTCGAAGCTCACCGCACCCTTGGTCATGGTCCCCGTGGCCGAGCGCTCGACGCCAGCGGAGCCGAGCGAGCGCAGGATTGGGCGAGCGTCGAGGTTGGCGGCGCGCACCACGAGCTTCAACGCGTCAGGCGCGCGCGTGGCCTCGAGCTTCACGTCGTCTCCGGCCGAAATCCTGAACTGCGAGAATTTCGCCGAACGAAAGGCGCCGTCGCGCCCGAGCTCGACGACGCCCTGCATCAGGGTCGGGCTGGCGTCCAACACGAAATGATCGAGCGTCATGCCGTCGGCGCGCTTGATCAGCGTGAAGCTCGCCTTCGCGGGCTTTCCGGCGGGCTTGGAGAGGCCCGGCAGGGCGTTGTCCAGAGAAGCCTTGGTCAGGTCGATCTCGAATTGCGCCTCGGTGTCGCCGATCGGCATCGGCGTCTTGACGGTGGCGACCACCGGCCCCCCGACGCCCGAGAGTCCGTAACCCATCTTGGCGCGCGCCGCCTCGTCCAGAGTCATGGAGATCTGCGCTTGGCTTGGAGCATGGTCGCCGACGGGCTTGCGAATGTCGAGCTGCACCTGGCCGCCGAGCACCTTCGCCGTGCCGCCGACACGCAGGCCGCCGTGGTCCTGAACGATCGTGAGCGCGCCCGATTCGAGCTTCTCCGAGCCAATGAAGCGATCGACCGAGAGATTGGCCGCGTCGGCGTTGAGCTGCACGCTCACGCGGTCGGACCTCGCGCCTTCGCCGACCTCGAAAGCGAGCCGCGCGCGGCCGTCGATCTGTCCCTTGATCTGTGCGGGATCGAGCGGCGTCGCCGAGTAGCGCGCGAGAGAAGGCAGAGACAAAATCTCGGATACGGTGTCGACGCTTCCCGAAAAGCGTAGATCGAGCGTCGCAGGCGTCGGGATTGGCGCATTGTCGGCGATGACGAAGGAGCCCTCGCTCAACGTCAGCCGACGCTCGTGCGCCGTGTCCATCACTCCGCTGGCGCGGTCCACGACGACCGTGCGTCCCGTGACCCGCACATGCGCCGAAATATCGCGTATCGCCGGAAGATCCGGCAGGACGTTGATCAACACGCCATTGACGATCTCGCCTTCGCCTTGCACCGCCGCATCGGGAGGCGGATGCTCGTAGCGCATCGCGACGAAATCGGCCTCCGAAACGTCGCTGCGCAGCTCCGCGTGCTTGAAGGCGCCGCCTGCGACGTGCTCGAGCAGCCAGAGCCGCGCCGGGGCGCCGATATGCGTCGGCGTCAGCCGCGTGACGGCGATCACGTCGGTGTTGTCGAGCGCGAGGTTGAAGACGAGATGCCGCCCATTCATCAAGTCGAAGGCTAATGCGCCTGTCGCATTGAGCTGCGGCCCCGCGACTTCGAAGCGTTCGACGAAGAGCTTCTTGTTGGCCGGCTGAAAGCTGAGACGCAGCGCTCCCGCGGTCGACGACCAGCGGCTCCTCGCCGGGGCGCTCGCCCGCAAATCTGGCGGGCTTCACCAGATGCGCCGAGCCGGTCCAGATGTCGCCGCGATCCGTCGAGGTCTTGGCGAGCGCGTCGAGGGGAGCGGGCGGCGCGAGCGTTCCCTCGCCGACCAGCTCGACCTCCTTCGTCTTGAGCTTCAGCAACGGGAACAGAAACTGACGGTTCTTGCGGTCCCAGCGAGCCTCGCCCAAAGCCTGCTCGATCAGGATCGGCTCGTGATCCGGCTCGTCGAGGCGGAAGTATCCCGGACCCACGAGGACGCCGCCGGAGGCGTCGACCATCCGATCCTCGGCGTCGAGCGCGAAGTGCAGATGCGCCGAGAGCGCTGCGTCCGTGTCGAAGGTTTGGTTGCGCGCGCCGCTGAGCAGTGACAGCTCGTCGATCGTGAGCTCCTGCGCGCGGGCTTCGAACTCGCGCTGCGTTCCCGGCGCGCCATGCGCGTTTCCGATGAGAGACCAGCGCCTCGCCGCGCCTGTCGCCGCGAGCTCGAATTTCGAGCCTTGCGCCCCCCGCTGCAGGGTCAAGGTCAGATCGGAGTAGCGGATCGTGCGGCCGAGCGCGCGGTCGTCAATGACGAGCCGCCCGTGCAAAACGCCGATATGGTCGAGGCCGCCAATGGCGCTGTCCGGATTGGTCGCGAGATCCAGTAGCCCGCGCAGAGCGGCCCCCGCAAAATGCAGCAGCCTCGGGTTTCCGACCGACGAGTCGGAGGGCGCGGACTTCTCGCCCGAGGGCCCAATGACGAGCGCCTCCTTGGGATCGGCGCCGGCCGAAATCGCGAGCGAGCCGTCGGGGAGCATGACGAGACGCACCTCGAGATCGAGCGCCTCGATGCGTCTCGGGATCACCCTCCCGGTCAGAAGGCCCAGAATATCGACGGAAAATTCCGCCCGCGGCGCGGCGACGATCGTCCGCCCCTGCGATTTGACCGTGAGGCCCTCGGCCACGAGCGTCGGGCCCTGCGGGCTTTCGACGATTGCGGCGCTTCCCAGACCGAATTCGTAGCGGCGGCCGTAGAGCTCGTCGAGCGACTGGACGATGACCGGTCCCAGCCAGGAGAGCGCGATGGGACCGCGCGCCAGGGCGAAAAGGAAGGCCCCGGCGCCGAGGCTGGCGAGGACCACGAGGACGAGGCCGACGCCGCCCAATAGGCGCGCCGTTCGCCGCAACCCATGCAGGCTCGGCGTCGGCAGCGCGTCGCAGAGGGCCGCAAGGCCCCTGCCCGACAACTGATGGCCCGCGGCGTCGTTCTCGCTCAAAAAAAGACCGCCTTCGCTCCCAGGCCTCGCGGCGCGACCGCCGCGGCAGTCCTTTTGGACGCATCCGCGGGACCTCGCCGCCGGAACCCCCATCATGGCCACGCCCTTGGCCAAAACCAAGGCGCCCCGAAAGAAAATCGTCGCTATGGTGACCAAGCTCGCGCCGGCCGCCGACCTTCGGCGCTTCTAGCGCCGAAGCGCCGGATGGGATAGGTCTGAAGACGGCGTCCCCGCCTCTCAATTCACGGAAAAATATGGTCGAGCTCCCCAGAAGAAGCCTCGGCGCCCTCTTCGGCGCGGCCC
Source organism: uncultured Alphaproteobacteria bacterium (assembly GCA_963798515.1). GTDB lineage: Bacteria > Pseudomonadota > Alphaproteobacteria > Rhizobiales > Beijerinckiaceae > Methylocystis. The sequence continues at coordinate 11,312 of CAWCTS010000026.1, read as the reverse complement.
TCGTCCTCGCTGGCCAACCCCTCGCCCGGTCGGAAGAGCTGACGACTCGCCTGCCCCCCTACCGACCCCAAATCGGGCAGGAGCGGGTCTATCGCGTTGAAATCGAGACCAGCGCCGACTTGCACGGCTTGACCAAAGTGGGCGAAAAGAGCCTGCGCGGCGAGTTCACGAATAGCCTGACCGTGCTGTCGCTCACGCCGACGGGCTTCAAGATGCGCTGGCGGCTTTCGCCCGCGGAAACGCCGCCGGGGCAGCCGGGGCTCACCGAGATTTTCCGCGACCGCATTCAGGCCTTCGGCGCCGATTGGTTAGAGGTCGAGACCGACCGCCGCGGGGCGGCGACGAAGATCGAAAACCTCGACGCGCTGCGGCAGTCGGTGGAGAATCGCATCGCAGCTTTGAAGAGCGACGACCCCGCCACGGGACGCTTGCAGGCGTTGCTGCAGCGACTGCAGCCCGGCTCGCTCTTCCCGATGGACGTCATCGCGCCCGCGGCGCGCCTCTTCGCCGAAGTTCAAGCGCCCGAGCCGCGCGAGGCGGATCTCGGCATGATGCGGACCGCCAACGCCGAAGGCCGCAGCAATGGCGCGAGCGTGCCCATCAAATTCACGACGCGCATCGACAAGGATCAGGCCGGCGGCTTCGTCACCTTCTCCTCGTCCAAGGTCTTCGACCCCGAGGCGCTGACGGCGGCGTGGCGGGAGGTCATCGATCGCGAGACCAAGGAGCTCGCGGCGAGGAACCCCGGAACCTCCGCCGAAAAGCTCGCGGAATTTTCCCGCGCGAGCCTGACGGTCACGACGACGGTGCGCGTCTCGCTCGACGACGGCTCGGCGATCTACGCCGAGGAGATCGTCGACAACCGCATCGGACCGGCCTTCACCAGGAACGTTTTGCGCGCCACACGGCAGTAGGCGGGATTCGAGGCTCGCCCCTCCCCTGCCCTCAGTATTTGCGCAGCAGGCTCACGAGCCGGCCCTGGATGCGCACGCGGTCAGGGCCGAAGATGCGCGTCTCATAAGCGGGATTGGCGGCCTCGAGCGCGATCGAGGCGCCGCGCTTGCGCAGGCGCTTCAGCGTCGCCTCCTCCTCGTCGATGAGCGCGACGACGATGTCGCCCGTCTCCGCCTGCTCCTGCTTGCGGATGACGACCGTGTCGCCGTCGAGAATGCCCGCCTCGATCATCGAATCGCCGCGCACCTCGAGCGCGAAATGCTCTCCCGAGGTGAGGAGGTCCGGCGGCAGGCTGATCGTATGGCTCCGCGATTGAATGGCGGAGATCGGCGTGCCGGCGGCGATCCGGCCCATGACGGGGATCGCGACATTCTGCTCGCTTTCCTCCTCCTCGCGCTCCTGCAGCGAGCGCACGCGGCCGAGATTGCCCTCGATGACGCTCGGCGAAAACTTTCTCGCGCGTCCGCCCGTCATGGGCGTCGACGATTCGGGCAGGCGCAGCACCTCGAGCGCCCGGGCGCGGTTCGGAAGCCTGCGGATGAAGCCGCGCTCCTCGAGCGCCAGAATCAGCCGGTGAATCCCCGATTTCGACCGCAGATCGAGCGCCTCCTTCATCTCGTCGAAGGAAGGCGGAACGCCCGTCTCCTTGAGGCGCTCATGAATGAAGCGCAGGAGATCGCTCTGTTTTCTCGTCAGCATCGAATGATCCTCAAGGGCGCGCCGCCCGCGTCCCGCATATCCGGCGCACATAAACAAATCATGAACGCAACATAGCTGTTCTTGCTGCGTTCCGCAACGCTATTGAGGAGCTTTCACCGCGAACGTGGCCATTGCCCCGCCCGCGCGGCGGCCGCCGGGCCTCTGCAATGTCGACAAGTTAACGGAATTTTGCCGGATTCGCCCTCTAACTGCGGGCGTCGTTAGTGGGGCGGCCACCCGTCGCCCGAAAAGCATGAAGAAGAGTCGAGAATGGCGGACCGAGTTTCAGTGCGACCCCCGATGGTATGGCAGCGTTATTTGCGAGAGCTGAAGGAAAAGCTCCTTCAACTCGAAAGCGAGCTCAAGAGCGCCAAGGGCGATGAGGCCGTGAGCCTGCGCGCGCGCTCCGAAAAAATCCGGCAAGATCTCAACTATCTGACCGCCTGAGCCTTCTCAGCGCAAGAGCCTGTCGATGCGGCGCAGCTCCGAGTGATGGAGCAGCAGCACCTCGTTCGACTCTGCGAGCTTGATGGCCGAAGCCGTGTAGCCGCTGGTCGCGACCACGACGCCCCTTTGCGCGTCCTGGTGCGCGATGCCGGCGACGATTTCCTGCACGGCGCGGTTGCCGACGGGCTTTGCGTATTTCTTGCACTGCACGACGATGCGCAGCCCGCGCTTGTCCGCAACGATGTCGACGCCCTGATCCCCGCTCGGCGGCGTGAGGCGCGCGTCCCAATTGCGCTCGCGCAGAACGAGCGCGCAGTAGCGCTCGAAATCCTGCGGGCTCATGCTCTCGCGAAAGTGCGGCCCCACGATCTCTTCGAGGACGAGCATCGCGAGATGCAATATGCCGAAATAGGCGAGCGCCATGCAGGCGACCCCAAAGCCGCGCGGCCAAAAGCCGCCCGCAAGAAGCGTGAAGACGACGAACCAGGCGAGACAGAGCGACCTCTGCCTTTCCGTTCCCAGTGGCGGCTGTTTTCTCGCCCTCACGCGGCTGCACCGAAACTGTCTCGGGGCAAGCCCCGTCGGCATTGAGCCGCAGCAATCGTTAGCTTTCGGTTGCGCCCGCGTCGTCCGCGCCCTGACGCGCCGCTCTCCCCTTCTCCGCGGCTCGCGTGTAAAGTCGCGCGAGCGATTCGCGGCAAGGAGCGAGCCGAAGATGCAGAAACTTCTCGTCAGCGCCCTACTGGCTTCTGTTGCGCTGCTTACGGGCGGCCGTGCGGCCCTCGCGGGCAATTATGACTTTCTCGCCGCGCCGCAGACCGATCTCAACCGCGTCTTCCGCCTCGACAAGACGACCGGCGAGGTCGGCGCCTGCCAATATGGCTTGAAGGAGGGAACGCCGATCGGCGTGACGCTCTGCTATCCGCCCGGCGAAGGCGCCAAGGCCGGCCCGGCCAGCGAGTATGCTCTTGTTTCCTCACATCACACGCAGGAAGGCGGCGTGTTCCGGGTCGATCTCAAGAGCGGGCAGATGTCGATCTGCTACGTCTATAACGAGAGCTCGGTGGCCTGCACGGCGCCCGCAAAATAGCGCGCGCCGAGAGGCGATTCGCCCGGGCCTTACGAAGGCTGCTTCTTGACGAATGAGGAGATCTTGTTCGTCACCGTCGAAACGCCGCTGGACACGCCGTTTACGACAAAAGCGCCGGGGCTCCAGACATAATCCTTGAACTTGTCGGCGATGCGCGCGGCATAGGATGGCGATGCGACCTCGGCCTGGACGGCGGGGGCTTCCGGCGCAGGGGCCGGCTTGGCTTCCGCAACGTCCGCCACAGCCGGCGGCGGCGCAACCTTCACCGTGTCAATCGCGACGGGCGGCGCGACCTGCGGCGCGTCGGCCGCAGCCGGCGGCGCGACCTTCAGCGCGGCGGTCTTGGTCCCCGCGCTCGCGCGAGCGGATCTCGCGGCTCCTTTGTCCTGCGGCGGCCAGACGGGCTCGGAGTTCGCCGACGCCGCTTTGGCCGTCGGAGTCTTCTCGACGATGGCCGAGGGCGGCGAGGATTTTCCGACATGCGCCGAGGCGATGCGCGCCTGGAACTGCGCGAGACTCTCACCCTGGTCCCGCTCCGCTGCCGGCGCGACCGGCGCAGCGCTGGTCAGAGCGCCGATCGCCTTGAGATCGGGACCATGCGTGTAGACGGCCGTCACCAGCGCGGTCGCGAGCGACGACACGACGATCTCTCTTATAAATTTCACCGCCATGAATCAGTCCCTACCGATAAGCGCCGCACCCGGCTCTCCCCAAGAGCGAAAACCCCGTAAGCGCCCGCGCGCTCCGCGATCAAACTTCGCTCCGCCTTGTCATTCAACGCGACCTCTCAACGCTTGACCGATCCCGCTCGAACACAGCGGCGCGAGCGCGCCCCGCGACAAAACGGTCCATGAACTTCAAAGGGAATTTGCGGGCGATTTTATGGCCGGGCGCCTTCGCGGGACTTCCTAGACGAGCATGCTGAATCACGGGTTACCGGCGTCGCCTCGCGGCGCGCGCGGCGGCAAGGCGCGAAGACAGGGCCCCATGCAGAAAGGCGAGGTCGAAAGCGGAAAAGCGCGTCGGCTGCGGGGCGAGGTTGCGGTCGCAGAGCGCCCATTGCCCCAGCGCGCGCTCGAGACGCTCGACCCGCCGTCGCTCGCCGTCGAGCAGGCCGATGCGTGTTTCGAGGTCGCCTACTCCCGCAAGATGCGTGTCCAAGCCGTTGAGATAGCTGACGACAGCGGGATTCATCGGGCCTGCGCTGGCGAAGCAAGGAGCGGGACACAGAGTTTACGATGTTTTTACACCACGCCAAGACAAAAGATGTTTTAAAACATCGTATGGTTAACGGCGCGGTTTGAAAACACCCCGCCTAGGTGATTCGGAGACCTCACTTCAGGGGTTTCCGATCCGCCCGCAACATTCTCAGCGCGTCAAAGATCCAGCATCACCTTGCGCACGCGGCCGATCACGGTCGGCGGGCTTTCGAGAAAGATCGTCTCATAAGCGGGATTGGTGGAGTAAGGCTCGAGGCGATCGGGACGCGTCATCCAGCGCTTGAACGTCGCCTCATCCTCGTTGGGCGTCGCGAAAACGTAGAAGGCGCGGGGATGCAGAGTCTTGTCGGAGCGGTCGACGACGATGATCGACTTCTCGGGCGCGATCATGTTCATCGAATCGCCGACGACCTCGAGCGCGATATAGTCGCCGCGCGGCAGGCCCGGGGCCAGGATCCGCCTGATCTCCGCAGAGCTGTCAACCGCGCCGGCTTCCGAGAACGACGTCGCCGCGACGGAAGACACGAGCGGCACGTGCCAGGACACCATCGGCACATTGGCGACGTCGGCCGCGAGGTCCGTCTCCTCGATGAGCCGGGGCCCTAGGCCCGTCGTGACCCAATACATGCGCAGGCCCAGCGTGTCGCAGATGCGCTGCAGATTATCGACGCGCGGCCAGCGCTGCGGATTGCGCCGCAGCTGGCTCAAGAAGGTGCGCTCGAGACCGGCGCGGCTCGACGCCTCGTTCTCGGTCATCTTGAGTTCGCTGAGCCGCTCGGCGAGCCGCCGCACGATCTGATCGCGGGAGATGTCGATGTTCATGGCGCGATTTTAAAATTTTCCGCGCGCCCGCCGCTAGTGGTGTAAAAACCATTGACATGGTGCTTTAAAACATCATAATGGCCGCGTTGGCTCGTTGAGCCAGCCCGCGCAGGTCCCCCCTCCTCGCCTCGCGCGGTCTCTGCGGCCGGTCGCGGTCTTTCCCGACCGGCCGCTTTTTTGGGCGCCCTCGCTCACCGGGAAGGAAGATTCGATCATGGCGACGATTTCGAAGGCCGCGCTCGGCCGTTATTCCTCCGCCCAGGGCCTCTCCGGCCCCGAGCTGCCGCGCGTGGGGCGGCGGGCCGGCGGCAAGATCGAGATCGTGCATGGCCTGGAGATCGACCCTTTTTTCGCCGACGGGCTCGATCTGCCGTCGCGCGGGCGAACGCCCGGCCCGCGCCGCCAGCGCGTCGCGATCAACGCGCGCACCGATATTCTCGAATATGAGCACGGGCGCGGACGGCTGACGCCCGCCGCCTACGCCACGGGACGCTATATCGACGCCCTGCTCGAGGCCGCCAATGGCCGCCGCAGCGGGACGGATTTCGGCGAGCGCCATCGCGCGCAGCTCTCGCCGCTCTCGCTGCAGCACGCCATGGCCGCGCGAATCGACGCCGGCCGCGCGGCGGGATTCTTGAAAGAGGCGATGACGCAGGAGGTCGGCTCCGAGACGGCTCGAGTTGTCGTGCTTGTCATCGGCGAGAGCCTCACCTTTCGCGAGATCGCGCGCATGAACGCGCGTTCTGAAGGCAAGAATTGCGAGGCCGTTCCCACGGGCAAGGGCCGCGACTGCGAGCGCGCCGCGCGGCGTGTGGGTGGGCTGTTTCGCTCAGGCCTCGAGGACCTCGCGCTCGCCTGGGAGAAGAAAGGCGCTCCGGTTTAACACCGCGACGCGTCGCGAGAGCCCCGAACCTATTGGCTTGGGCAATCTTCGTCGGCACAATTGTGCCGACCTTTCGGAATCAAATTAATGAAAATATTGGGAGCCGCCTCAGGCGGAGCCCCGGCCGGAGGATCGAAAATGTTTATATCGACTATCTCAAACGAAAACTGAGTCTTACGAAGTATGCTCTCGTCCAGCCTATCTCGATAGGTGATATCCCCCATCAAATACCCATAACCTTTACCTTCTTTTACATCATGTATAAAATTTAAAGGTAAATCGCATTTGGCACTTACCCGTTGGTGCGGACCAATAACCTGCGCTGCTTTATATTGACTTTCCCGATATAGAAGGACCCATGGATCAGGAAGGCTTTCCAAACTGGAGGCACATTTGATAACGAACGTGAGCTCCTTGGTCGCTGTGTTACCACTATTCATTAAATATGATAGAAAACTGACATTTTTTATATTTGTGCGGGAGTCAATAGTATTTTTTACTTCCATGCCATCAAAAAAGACAAAAGCCCGTTGGCTTACAATGGTATTTTGCCGTGTAAGATAAGCCTGATAACCATTGGCAGCGGCGGCCACGCCAGCTCCCACAGCGGCGGCGACCGCCGCCCATACCGCCGCTCTATCGTGCCAATCACGCCTTTTGTTGCAGGAATTATCCTGAACGGATTCGGGAGCTGGCATCCTGTCCTCGGCTATAGCAAAGAGAGCGAAATACGTTTCTGGCGGACGGATTCACATTACAATTATGTCTTCGTTCTTGCCAGCTTGCTGTCACTCCCGGTGATACGGGTGCCCTGAAAGAATTGTCAGCGCGCGATAAATCTGCTCGGCGGCGAGAATGCGCACGAGCTGATGCGGCAGTGTCATCCGCCCAAAACTATAGGCGACGCTCGCCCTCTCGCGCAGCGCCGCGTCGAGGCCCTCGGAACCGCCGATCGCAAACCACAGGCTCGTGCGGCCTCTGTCGCGCTCCCGCTCGATGAAGCCGGAAAAATCCGCGCTGCTCGCCGCTTCGCCCCGCTCGTCGAAGACCGCGAGCGTCGCGCTCTCGGGGAGCGCCGCAAGGAGCGCCGCACCCTCCTCGCTCATGCGAGCAGTGGCGGCGCGCGCGCGGCTTTCGGGAATTTCCTTCACCTCGAGGCCCTGCAGGCCGAGGTTGCGGAATTCGCCGATGCGCTGCGTGTAACGCTGGAAGAGCTCGCGCTCGGGGCCGGCCTTCATGCGGCCGACGCAAAGCAGGCCGAGGCGCATGGCCACTATTGACGATCCTGCTTTAGGCCGAGCGCACTTCGCGCGGCCGGTCGCCGCCCCACATTCTCTCGAGGTTGTAGAACTGGCGCACATCGGGGCGGAAGATGTGGATGATGAGATCGCCCGCGTCGACGAGCACCCAATCGCATTGCGGGAGGCCTTCCACCCGCGGCGCGGCGAGTCCGGCGGCCTTGCAGGCCTTGATCACACGATCCGCGATCGCGCCGACATGCACGGTGGAGCGGCCGGTCGCCACGATCATCGCATCGGCGAGCGCCGTCTTGCCTTTGAGGTCGATGAAGGCGCTGTCTTCGGCCTTGGCGTCTTCGAGACTGGTCTGAACTGCGGCGAGCAATTCACCAAATGAGGGCGTCGCGGGCGCCTCGCGCGCCTGTGCTTCGCTCAAGGTCGAGACGGCTTTCTTCGTCAGTGTCGACGCTCCCTAAACCGGGGCCAGCCCACGTCCTTGAAGATGGGGCGATTCTGTTACGATTGCAACTCTTGCGCCCGGCTCGTAGGGAGGGCGAAGCGTGGCAGCGAGGCGCTCAGGTAACGCCGCGCCGCGCCCGTATGCGCCTCGGTCACGCGCGAGAAGTAGTAGGAAGCCACGAGAACGATCCCCAGCACCGCGAAGAGAATGACCCAATTGGCGGGGGTCGCCGGCTGCAGCGCATAGCCTGGGCCGAGCGTCGAATCGACGAGGGCGCGGCTGAGCACCAGGATCGGCATGTGGATGCTGTAGATCGAGAAGGAGAAATTCGCGAAGTTGTGATGGAATTTGGGGCGCAGCCAGTTCCAGCCCTCGGCCGAGCTGTGGCGCACGGTGAGCAGGAGATTGGAGAGCAGCAGCGCCGCGATGAGATCGGCGATGTCCTGCAGCCAGGGATGCGCGTCGAGCACGGGACCGCGCACGAGAAAACGGAAGAGGATGAGCGTCGCGACATAGAGCGCCAGCGACGCCCAGCGCGAGGCGATCAGCGGGCGCACCGGCACGCTCGCCAGCGCTCCGATGACCCAGAGCAGAAAGCCGAAGCGGAACCAGGCCGAGGCGAGGCCGAGGTAGAGGAAGATCGCGACGCCGAGCGCAAAGCCCACATAGCGCAAGGGCTTCGAGTAGTTCACCGCCAGCGGCAGGGCCAAAAGCGGGAAGCAGATGTAATACCAGAACTCGCAGGCGAGCGACCACAGAGGCGAGTTCGTGCCGAAGGGCGGCACCAGTATTTCCTGGAAGTTCAGGATGTTGCCGAGGAAGATCGCCGGCGTCGAATGGCCCTGAAACACCGGCAGATCGTAGAAGCTCGCATCGGGAAGGCTGCGCCCGGCGCCGTCGAGCACGAGCGTCAGAATCAGCGTCGGCACGGTGACGATATAGATGCGCGCAAATCTGTGGATGAAATATTCGCGCAGGAAATCCTTGCGCTTGCGGATGCTCGCGAGCACCGCGCCGCCGACGAGATAGCCCGAGAGCACGAAGAAGCCGAGCACCATCTCATGGCCGAGCGCGAAATTGGCGACGAACCACCAAGCGTAGACCGGCGGCGCATGCGGCGCCGTCATGATGTCGCCGAGGTTCAGGAAGGTGTTGGTCGCATGGACGGAAATGACGATCAGCGCGCCGATCCAGCGATAGGCTTCGATCATCTGCGATAAGAGAAAGGGCATGGCGTCTCCGCGCGGCCTCGACTGAAGCGACTTACTTCATCCCGACACAATTCACAAAAATTTGGGCCGGATTTGGACCTTCCGCCGTCTCGGCGGGTCTTCCGCATGGACAGGGGCGCGAGACTCTGTTATCCCCAGGGTACGGATAAGGCGCTCCGTCAGCGCCCGCTTCGCTATTCCCCGAACCGACCCTCCCCCGGCTGGAGGGCGCAAAGCAAGGACCGCTACGTGCAAGTTCTCGTTCGCGACAATAACGTCGATCAGGCTCTTAAGGCGCTGAAGAAGAAGATGCAGCGCGAAGGCATTTTCCGGGAAATGAAGCTGCGCGGGCACTATGAGAAGCCCTCCGAGAAGCGGGCGCGCGAGAAGGCCGAGGCGGTCCGCCGGGCCCGCAAGCTCGCTCGCAAGAAGCTGCAGCGCGAAGGCCTGCTGCCGGTCAAGCCGAAGGCGGTCCCGGGCGGCCGCTAATTCTCGCTTTCGCGACGGCGCGGCCCAATATCGCCACAGGAAGCGAATAGCCCAGGGCTCAGGGTCCGCCGGCGGAGCGACGAAAACGAATTCCGCGAGACTTTGGGAGGGTCCCGGCGAATGCGCCAGAGTTGGGCTTTGGTCCCAGGCCGCGGATGGGCGGCGCCGATCATGGCGGCGCTCACCTTGACGCTCGGCGCCTGCGCGACCGGCGACGGCGTGATTCGTCCCTCCGGACAGGGCATCGCCGAGACGAGCGTCACCGACGCCCACGCCGCCGACACGAACATCGCGTCGCTCACTGACGTCATCAAGCGCAATCCTTCGAGCGCGGACGCCTACAACACGCGCGGGGTCGCCTATGCGCGCATCGGCCGTTACCCCGAGGCGACCGAGGACTTCACCGCGGCCATTCGGATCGATCCGAATAATTTCGCGGCCTACACCAATCGCGCCTTGGCCTATCGCCAAAGCAACCGCAACGATCTCGCGCGCATCGACTTCGACCGGGCGCTCGCCGCCAACCCCAACCATGCGCCGGCGCTCATCGGCCGCGCCAATCTGCTGCGCTCGCAAGGCAATCTCGATCAGGCCAAGACCGATCTCGACACGGCCATCCGGCTCAATCCCGAGAACGCCCAGGCTTTTCACGCGCGCGGGCTGATCCACCAGAAGCTCGGCGACAATGCGCGCGCGGTCAGCGATTTCGACAATGCGATCGACCGCGATCCCTTCGCGGCCGCGCCCTATCAGGCGCGCGGCGAGAGCCTCGTCAATCTCGGCAAATACGACAAGGCGATCGAGGACTTCAACGCGGCGCTGAACGTCGACTCCAAAAACGCCATGTCCTGGGCCTGGCTCGGCCTCGCCTATGAGCGCTCGGGCAACCGCGCCAAGGCGAAGGAAGCCTATCAGCGCGCGCTCTCGCTCGATCCGGATCAGCCCATCGCCAAGCAAGGCTTGCGAAGCTAACGCGATCTTCGCGTCATCCGAGCAGCGCGATGAGCGGATCGATGAGCGGCGCGTCGGCGGGCGGCATCGGATATTTGCGCAGATCGCGCGCAAAAGCCCAGGCGAGGCCCTGCCCTTCGCGCGCAGTGACGATCCCATCCCAGCGCCGGCAGACGAAGAGCGGCATCAGCAAATGGAAGTCCTCATAGGCGTGGCTCGCGAAAGCGAGCGGCTGCATGCAGGACACGCAGGCGTCGATGCCGAGCTCCTCCATGAGCTCGCGCGCGAGCCCCTGCTCCGGGCGTTCGCCGGGATGGAGCTTGCCCCCGGGAAACTCCCAAAGGCCCGCGAGCGCCTTTCCCTCCGGCCGCCGCGCGAGCAGGATGCGCTTGTCGGCGTCGATGAGCGCCGCCGCGACAACGAGCAGCAGGCGCGCGCCCTCCCCGTTCCCTGTCAGCTCCGTCATTGCGCCTCCGCCAAGGCGCCGCGCGCCGCTCGGAGAAAAGCGGCGATGAGATCCCTGTCCTTTTGTCCCGGCGCGCTCTCGACGCCCGAGGAAACATCGACGCCGGGCGCCCCTGTCGCGCGCAAGGCCTCGGCGACGGTATCGGGCGTCAGGCCGCCGGAGAGGAGCCAGGGCCGCTCGCGCGGCGCGGCGCTCAATAGGCTCCAATCGAAGGCGAGGCCGAGGCCTCCAGGCCGCGTCGCCGCGGGCGAAGGCTTGGCGTCATAGAGCAGCATGTCGGCCTCGTCATAGGCTCTGGCGGCGACGAGATCCTCGGCGGCGCCGACGCCGATCGCCTTGATCACGGGAAGCTTGAAGCGCGCCTTCGCCTCGCGCACCCGCT
>CAWCTS010000025.1:0-34522 GCA_963798515.1 uncultured Alphaproteobacteria bacterium | reverse complement strand
GACGATGGCCAGCGCAATATCCTTTTGAGAAAAGACCCGCAGCCGCTGCCAGGATTCCGTCATTTCAACCGTTCCATTGCAGTTTCCACCGTCAGAGCGGAGTCGACCCAGGAAGCGTCGAGACCCATCATCGTGATTCCTGCGGCGACGCCCGGTCTCATTCCCGCAATGACGACGCATGTTCCCATAAGCATCGCGCCATCGCAGACGGCCTTGATCATCTCGAAGTCGTGCTCGTCCAGCAGCTCGACGCTGGAGAGGTCGAGCACCAATCCCTTGATGAAGCCATGATGCAGATGCTGCAACACAGACGTTCGCAGTTCGGCAAGAAACGCGTCATGCACAGGATCGGGGAAGGGCGCGATCAAAATCCTCCCGATCTGCTGCAGGGCGACGCGGGCTTCAGCTTCCTGCAACTTTTTGCTCCACGCCCGCGAGCTTGAAGGCTATTCGAAGCGCGTCCTGCAGATTGCCCGTCGTCTTCATGTCGCCGACCTCGATCCCGAGCTCGACGATCGTCTGCGCGACAGAGGGAGACAATCCGGAAACGATCGGAAAGCTTCCCATGAGCCGAGCGGCTTTCGTCATGCGGATGAAGTGGTTCGCCACTGCCGTGTCGACGACGGCGACGCCCGAAATGTCGAGAATGAACACCAGGGCGCGTTTCTCGGCGATCTGCTCGAGCATGCGCTGCATGATGTCCTGCGCGCGGCGGCTGTCGACAATGCCGACGACGGGCAGCATCAGAATGTTGTCCCAAATCGCGGTGATCGGCGTGCTCATGTCCGTCAGAGCGCGGCTCTGCTGGGAAATGATCTCGGAGGTTCTCTGCGAGTAAACGTCGACGACCAGCGCGCCTTCCATCTGACCGACGCGCCAGAAGGATTCTAGGGAGCGCTGGAGATCGCTCTTCTCGAGGTCGAGCGTGTAGATTTTGTCGCTCCACAAGTGAAGCGCTCTATTCATTGTCGCAAGATAATGGCGAGGCTGCACTTGCAGCTGCGCGTGCACGTCCCCGATGCGCACTCTGCTTTTCACATAGTCATCATCCCATTTGGCGTCCAAGAACTCGAGCCAAGCTCGCCTCGACAAGGCCTGAGCGCGGTGAACAGACGCCTCATCCGGGAAATGGATTTCAAACTCGGGTCCAAGCGCCGCACGCATGAATTCGTAAAGCTTGTCGATGATCTCATCGACAGACGGGGAGAGATGAGGAGCCAAGAAGCGCACGCGTTCGAAATCGGCGTCCGTGACTTCATAAAGCGTGCGGAATTCCTTGTAGTTCATGATATCTCCTCTCGGGCCCTGGACGCCGCCGGCGCGTCGCCCCCGCGGGTGAAGGGAGTGCCCATAGAGGCATAACGGTCAAGAAGGCGCTAGCGTCCGGTCTGAAATTCGGAGGCCTCGATCGACATCATGCCCACGGCCGTTCTCATATCGATGCGCAGCGGGAAAACGACCCTGGCGCTCGCGATCGGCGCGAGCCACACGCTGATCTCGCGGTTCTCGGCCATGAATTTCGTCGACTGGCTGTCGGGGCGATGGCCCGAGATCGGCAGATAGCGCGCGCTGCACACCGAGACCGGTCCCGCATAGCCATGCGTCTGCACGCTGCGCGTCTCGACATAGGTGAGGTGCACGTCGAAGCGCGCGATCCCGTCGAACACGGGAATGGTCCGGTTGCAGGCGGAAGGACCGACGAGCGGCTCTCCGGCCGGCACGGCCATGATCAAGGCGCTCACCGGATCGAAGACGCGGCGCTTCTGCTCCTCCGTGACCGGCAGGCGCAGTACGGCGTCCCAGGGCTGGGGATTGACCTCGACCTGGCGGACCGACTTATCCGAGAGCGCCATGCGAACGGTGCGCATCTCGCCCGAATTGGCGATTGTGTGAGCGAAAGTCGCCGGACTCACCCCATCCGAGGCGAACTTGCCTGTCGCGGTGGCCGCGCCCTTCGAGCTGTTGACGAGCGTGGCGAGGCCGGACGTGCGCATGCCGATCTCGAGCTTGTAGCCATGCGAGTCGATGGAGCCGTTCGCCGAGGCCACGCCGATGGACATGCCCATCAGGCTCAGGGCGTATGTCGCCCGGAAGCTCTCAGCGCTCGCAGCCCAGGGGACAAGCGCGAGGGCAAGGACGAGGGAAAGAACGCGGCTCGAGCGGCTCCACAACGACAGAGGAGCCGGGCGCGGGCTGGGGCTGGGATCCGCCCGACGGGCGCAGGCGCTCACGCGCATTCCTGGAAGCCGCCGTCCGCGAAGATGCGCCAGGAGCGCAAGCCTGCTTTCGCCATGACAATCCTCCCATCCTTCGCGATCGTGACGAGATGCCTGAAGATCAGGGGATTGCGCCAGGAAAATGGCTTCGCAGGATCGCAGACCGCATGATATTCCTCGCTGTCGGGGTCGTCCATCAGCAGCGTGCCGACGCGGTCGGGGCGATATTGCGCGGAAAGCCCGCGATCCTCCTTCCAGTCGCAAATATAGTCACGGCAAACCTGCGGTCGAGTGTCATAGACGCCGCAGCCGCCATCGGACCGGCAATGCGCGCAGGTGACCCCGGCCTTTTTCGGGAACTCCTCGATTTCCAGCACCTTGCAGCAAAAGGAGCAGGAGCCGCAGCTCTTTCCGGGGATGTCCAGCATGGCCGTCTTTCTAGAGGAACGCCGTTTCGACGCGTCGAATCGGATTTCCTATTGTGCCGACTGTGCGCCGGGAAGCAATATGCGCCCCAAGCGCAAGGCGCGGATAAGCTCAAGAAACCTGGGAGAAAGCCTGATGTCGCATAACGCCGTCGATCCAGAAAAGCTGTTTGTCTCGACGGAGTGGCTTGCCGAGCGCCTGACCCAGCCGGATCTGCGCATTTTCGACGCCTCTTGGCACATGCCGAATTCGGGGCGCGATCCGCGGGCCGAGTTTCTGCAAGGCCATATTCCCGGCGCGGTCTTTTTCGACATCGACGCCATCGCCGATCACTCGACCGACTTGCCCCACATGCTGCCCGATCCCCTCGCCTTTGCGGCGGCGATGAGCGCGCTCGGCTTCGGCTCCGGCATGCGCGCCGTCGTTTACGACAGCCTCGGCCTCTTTTCGGCGCCGCGCCTGTGGTGGACGCTGCGCGCCTTCGGCTGCGCCGATGTCGCCATCCTCTCGGGCGGCTTGCCGAAATGGATCGCCGAGGGGCGCCGCCTGGAGCAGCGCGAGACGGCGCGGCCGAAAGCGCATTTCTCCGCGCACCTCGACCACGCCCTCGTCGCCGATGCGAGCGAGGTCAAGGCGGCGCTCGAGAGCAAGTCGGCGCAGGTCGTCGACATGCGTTCGGCGGAACGCTTCAAGGGAGAAGCGCCTGAGCCACGAGCGGGCCTGCGCTCGGGCCACATGCCGGGCGCGCGCAATCTTCCCTGGAACAGGCTCGTCGAGAATGGCGCGCTCAAAAAGCCGGAGGCGCTCGAGACGGAATTTGCGGCGGCGGGCTTCGATCCCCAAAGAAAAGTCATCGCGACTTGCGGCTCGGGCCTCACCGCCTCGATCCTGAGCCTTGCGCTCGCCGCCAGCGGCCATGGCGCGGCGCCGGTCTATGACGGCTCCTGGTCGGAATGGGGCGGAAGGGCCGATTTGCCCGTCGTTTGCGGCGATTAAGCGCTCTGCGCTTTCCCCGGGCGCCTGCTTTCTAGGCGATGATCAAATCCGCCTCCGGCTTAAACTTTGGCCGTAGCGCAACAGTTCAGGTGGTGCTATGAGCCCCCCTTGGCGCTCCGACCCGCCTTGTCGCGGCGAGGAGAGCCGAGCGCGAGCAGGATGAGGTGTAATGAAGAAGATCGAGGCGATCATAAAGCCCTTCAAGCTCGATGAAGTGAAGGAGGCTCTGCAGGCCACCGGATTGCAGGGGATCACCGTCACCGAGGCGAAAGGCTTTGGTCGCCAAAAAGGTCACACCGAATTATACCGCGGCGCGGAATATGTGGTCGATTTCCTTCCCAAGGTGAAAATCGAGATCGTCCTTGCGGATGAGGCGGTCGAGGGCGCGGTCGAGGCCATTCGAAAGGCTGCGCAGACGGGGCGCATTGGAGACGGCAAGATTTTCGTCTCCAATGTCGAAGGCGCGATCAGAATCCGCACCGGCGAGACCGGAACGGACGCGCTCTGACGCGTTTCGCCCCAGCAATCGATCATTCGACATCACCACTTCGCGCGCTCAACACAAATCAACGGGTAAAGAGAGAAGAGGGTTCATCGACATGAGCACCGCAAACGACGTCATCAAGCAGATCAAGGACAACGACATTAAATATGTCGATTTCCGCTTCACCGACCCGCGCGGCAAGTGGCAGCACGTGACCTTCGACGTCTCGGTCCTCGACGCCGACGCCCTGGAGGAAGGCATCGCCTTCGACGGCTCCTCGATCGCGGGCTGGAAGGCGATCAACGAGTCCGACATGCTGCTGAAGCCGGATTATGACTCCGCCACGCTCGATCCCTTCTTCGCCGCCTCGACGCTCGTGCTCGTCTGCGACGTCGTCGAGCCGACCACCGGCCATCGCTACAATCGCGATCCGCGCGGCATCGCGCGCAAGGCCGAGGAATATCTGAAGTCGACGGGCATCGGCGACGTCGCCTATTTCGGTCCAGAAGCCGAATTCTTCGTCTTCGACGACGTGCGCTTCTCCGCCGATCCCTACAACACGGGCTTCACCGTCGATTCGACCGAGCTTCCGACCAACTCCGACACCGCCTATGAGGGCGGCAACCTCGGCCACCGCGTGCGCACCAAGGGCGGCTATTTCCCGGTTCCGCCGGTCGATTCGGCGCAGGATATGCGCGGCGAGATGCTCGCCGCCATGGCGCAGATGGGCGTCGCGGTGGAAAAGCACCACCATGAAGTCGCCTCCGCTCAGCACGAGCTCGGTCTGAAGTTCGCGTCGCTGACGGTCGTCGCCGACCATCTGCAGATCTACAAATATGCGATCCATCAGGTCGCCAATTCCTACGGCAAGACCGCGACCTTCATGCCGAAGCCCGTCTACGGCGACAACGGCTCGGGCATGCACGTCCACCAGTCGATCTGGAAGGGCGGCAAGCCGGTGATGGCGGGCGACAAATACGCCGGCCTCTCGCAGGAGTGCCTGTGGTACATCGGCGGCATCATCAAGCACGCCAAGGCGCTCAACGCCTTCACCAACCCCTCGACGAACTCCTATAAGCGTCTCGTCCCGGGCTTCGAGGCGCCGGTGCTGCTCGCCTATTCGTCGCGCAACCGCTCGGCGTCCTGCCGCATCCCCTATGTGACGAGCCCGAAGGCGAAGCGCGTCGAGGTGCGCTTCCCCGATCCGACCGCGAATCCCTATCTCGCCTTCTCGGCGATGCTGATGGCGGGCCTCGACGGCATCGCCAACAAGATCGATCCGGGCCAGCCCTCCGACAAGGATCTCTACGATCTGCCGCCGGAAGAGTTGAAGGCGATCCCGACGGTCTGCGGCTCGCTCCGCGAGGCGCTCGACAGCCTGAAGGCCGACCACGACTTCCTCACCAAGGGCGACGTGTTCAACAGGGACTTCATCGAGAGCTACATCGACCTGAAATATCAGGACGTATATCGCTTCGAGATGTCGCCGCACCCGATCGAATACGACATGTATTACAGCTACTAAGGCTGAGGCCTCAGCGAAGCGCAGATGAGAAGGCGGCCCCGGACGGGCCGCCTTTTTTGCGTGGCGCTTCTCAGCCTTGTCGGGGCCGCCGAATTGAACCAGATTGCCGTAAGGGAAGGCGCCGGACGAACGCCGCGCCGATCGCAAGAGACGGGGTGGACCAAATGCGGATCGACTGTGCTCGTTGCGTCGCAGCCTTCACGGGAATCTTTGCAGCTATCGCCACGCTCGCCGGCTCTTACGCCATGGCTCAGCCATCCGATCTCGACCTTGTTTGCGAGGGAAACCAATTCGCAAGACTGGGCGATCCGTCGCCCACCCCGGTAACCGCCGCCCTCAAGAAGGAAGGCAAAAAACCCGTCGAGATCACTCTGCCTGGAGCCGATAAGCCAATAAATGCGGCGATAATTGCCAATAACCCCATCCAGCTGAAATTCTCGGCCGCGGGACTGACGGGCGAATATTTCAATTTCAGCGGCGACTTGTTCCTCATCCACAAGGACGGGCGATTCACGAAGCTCGCCTGCAAGCCAAAGGATTGAGGGGCGCCATGGGGCCTATCAGCTGCAGAGACGTCGCCTAATTAAAGCGAGAGAGCGCGGCGGCGCCAAAGGGAAAGCGGCGCGCAATTTGCTCTCCCAACAGGCCCGGCCACAGCCTTTCCGCCGAAGAAAACGCATCAGCGCAAGCCGGCCTCGGTGACGTTTCCATCAAGCCGCAGACGGGTCTGAGAGGTCCAAGCTTCATGCCGCCTTCCCCGCTTTATCAGGCCGAGACGCTGCACCAAACGCTCGGCGAAGGCTTCTTCGACGAGGTGGCGCCGGCGCAGTTTCCCAAGCATGATCTACGCTACCGCAATCAGCGCTGGGCCGCGCGCGTCGGCCTCGATCAGCTGACCGACGCGGAGTGGGTTGATCATTTCGGCCGCTTCCAGCCGTTGCCCGGAGGCTTCGAAACGCCGCTGGCGCTGCGCTACCACGGGCATCAGTTCCTCTCCTATAATCCCGATCTCGGCGACGGCCGCGGCTTTCTCTTCGCGCAGCTGCGCGATTCGAGGGACGGGCGCCTGCTCGATCTCGGCACGAAGGGGAGCGGCCGCACGCCCTGGTCGCGCCAGGGCGACGGGAGGCTCACGCTGAAAGGCGGCGTGCGCGAGATTCTCGCGACCGAAATGCTCGAGGCGCTCTGCGTCAACACTTCGAAGACCTTCAGCCTCATCGAGACGGGAGAAGCCCTCACGCGCGGCGACGAGCCTTCGCCGACGCGCTCGAGCGTGCTCGTGCGCCTCTCCCATTCGCATATCCGCATCGGCACCTTCCAGCGCCTGGCCTTTCTCGAGGACAACGCCGCCATCGCCCGGCTCGTCGATTATGTGATTGCGCATTATTTCGAGGAACTCCTCGCCGAGCCGGCCGCGCGCCGGGCTGAAGCGCTTCTTGAGGCCGTGACGGCGCGCGTCGCTCGGCTCGCCGGCTCCTATATGGGCGCGGGCTTCGTGCATGGCGTCTTGAACAGCGACAACATCAACATAACCGGCGAGAGCTTCGACTACGGTCCGTGGCGTTTCGCGCCGAGCTGGGACGCGAATTTCACCGCGGCCTATTTCGACCAGTCGGGTCTTTATTCCTTCGGGCGGCAGCCGGGCGCGATCGCCTGGAATCTGACGCGCTTCGCCGAATGTCTGCTGCCTCTGGTCAGTCTCTCCGCTTCGGAGAAGGCGGTTCAGACCTATCAAGTTCGGGTTCGCGCCGCCTTCCGCGAGGCGCTGCTGGCGCGTCTCGGCCTCGCCTCGGCGGGCGAGGAGGCCGACGCGCGTCTCGCCAAGGCCTTCGTCGATTTCATGATCGCCTCGCGCGCGCCCTTCGCGCAGACCTTCTTCGATTGGCGCGGCGGTCTCGCAAGCGCAGAAAGGGCGAAAGCCAGTCCCGCCTCGGCGCATTATGCGGGCCCGGAGTTCGACGTCTTCGGCACGGCTCTCGGGGCGCATCGGCCGAGCCCCGCCTGCCGCCTCGACGATCCCTATTTTGCACGGGCCGAGCCCTGCGACATGCTCATCGACGAGGTCGAATCCATCTGGAGCGCGATTTCCGAGCGCGACGACTGGGGGCCGCTGCAAGAGAAGATTGCGCGTATCGACGAGATGCGGCGCGTGCTGGCGCCCTTCGATGACGTGGCGCGGGCGCCCTGAACGGCTTAAGTCACAGCCCATGAGCTTCCTCCCCTCGGGCGTGCGCCTCCATCGCGGCTTCTTCGACGACGAGGCGCAGCCCGCGCTGGCGCGAGAGATCGCCTCGGTCATCGCCGCCGCGCCGCTCTATACCTCGACCATGCCGAAGACGGGCGCGCCGATGTCGGTGCGCATGACCAATTGCGGGGACTTCGGCTGGTATTCGGATAAAGGCGGCGGCTATCGCTACGAGCCGCGCCATCCGCTGACGGGCGAGCCCTGGCCGCCGATCCCCTCGGCGCTGCTCGACGCTTGGGGGGAGCTGGCCGGCTATGCGCTGCCGCCGCAGGCTTGCCTCGTGAATGTCTACGGACCGGAAGCCAAGATGGGCCTGCATCAGGACCGCGACGAGAGGGATTTCGACGCGCCGATCCTATCGGTCTCGCTCGGCGCCGACTGCCGCTTTCGCGTCGGCGGGAGGAAGCGCGCGGAGAAAACAACCGCCTTCGTGCTGTCTTCCGGCGACGCGCTGGTGCTCGGCGTGGAGGCGCGGCTGTGCTTTCACGGCGTCGACAAGATCCTGCCCACTCTCGCGCCGTCTCTTCCGTCCGAGCTTCTGGCGGGGGGCGCGCGCATCAATCTGACGCTGCGGCGGGTGACGTGAGCGAGAGCGCCGGCATGGAGAGACGCGCGCCTTCAGGCAGAAAAAGCGCGTTCGAGCCGGGGCCCGGACGCGCTTCGATGGCTTCGCCGAGGACTTTGCAGCCCGCGCTCAGTCCTTGCGCTTGAGATAGCTCTCGATCATGACGTCCGCCGTCTTGCGGTCGGCCTCGCTCGCCGAGGCGAGAGCCTTCTGATGCATCTCGACGATCCATTTGTCGGCCGGACGATCGCCCGCAGCGGCGCGCGCCAGCGAAAGATACATCAGCCCGCGCGGGCGTTCGGCGGAGACCTCGAACATGACCTGTCCCAGGAGCGCCTGCGCTCCCGTATGTCCCTTGCGCGCGGCGAGGCTGAGCCAGCTCATGCCTTGACGCGTATCCTTCTTCACGCCGACGCCTTCGAGATACATGCGCCCCAGGCTATATTGCGCATCGGCGCTGCGAAAGAAGGTGGCGGCATAGCGGAACAGGTCGAAAGCGCGCTCGGAATCGGGCTTGATGCCCGCCGCGGGCGCGCCGTCCTTGAGATAGTCGCCGAGCGCGACGAAAGCGTTCGAGACCATGAAGCGCTCGCCGGGGCTCGGATCGTCATTGGCGAAACGCTCGACGATCTTGGAGAAATAGTCGAAAGCCTTGCGGTCGTCGCGCGGCACGCCGTCGCCATCCGCATAGATGCGCGCGAGCTTCCAGGCGGCGAGCGGCTCGCCGGAGTCGGCCGCCGAGCGCAGCGATTCGATGGAGGCGGTTGCGTCTGCGGAGCGATTCCCCTCGAGACCCTCTCGCGGGGCGACCTGCGAGTCGCGCTGAACTTTCGCGGCCTCGGTCGACGCAGCGGCCCGGGCGCGCTGCTCGTTCGAATCGAGCGCCGGCGCGGGCCCCGAGAAAACGGCGAGCAGCGCAGCGAAGCCGAGCACGCCGGCGCCCAGACGGGCGACGAGAGCGCCCCTTTGATCTCCGGCGCTCAATGTGTGTCCTTCGCGTTGTCTCAACATCGCTTGCTCTATCTTTCTCGCGCCGAGTGGCGGCGGCGAATGAATCTTCCGTATGTCCCGGCTCGAATTCTTGGGCAAAGCGATCCCGACTTCCCGAAGCGCATGTCTTGCGGGAGGGCGTCGCCGCGTCTCCATTGAGCTTGTGACGTGTGGAGATTTGCGCGTCGTTTATGGCTTAAAAGCGACGTTTCGGCCGGTGCGGACGCAGGCGCGAGAATGTTTTCTCGCTGTTGCAAAGCGGCAACAGTTTCGCCTTCCTTTGGCCCTGCGCCGACCATTGCCGCGTCGCAGTGACGCGTTCCGGCCCTTTTGCTTTACGGTTGAAGGACGCTTAATTCTGGGTCCAGCGGCGCAAGGCTTCGAATCACTTGCGCGCCCTGCACGGAGAGGGAACCTGACATGAAGATCGAACGCGCCGCTCTGGCTCTCGTCGCCGCGTTGGCGTCCTTAGGCTGCGCCCTGCCTGCCCATGCCGGCGGCGACGTCGCGCGCGGCGCGGCGATCGCCAAGCGCTGGTGCGTCAATTGCCATGTGGTTTCGGCCGAGCAAAAATCTGCGAAGGTCGACGTGCCGACCTTCGCCGACATTGCGCGGCGCCGGCCGGACGATCGCGCGATCTCGCGCTTTCTCGTCGATCCGCACCCGCCGATGCCGAATCTGAATCTGACCCGTCAGGAAATCGACGACGTCGTCTCTTATATACGCAGCCTCGATCCCAACGCCCCCTCGGCTCCGCCCGCCAACAAGGAGCCCGGGGCGCCGACCAAAGGATAGGGCGGCGCGAGGCCGCCCAGCCAAAGCCGATGCCCTATGCGATCAAGGAAGCCTTCCTCACCCTGCAGGGCGAGGGGGGGCAGGCCGGACGGGCGGCCGTGTTCTGCCGTTTCGCCGGTTGCAATCTCTGGAGCGGCCGCGAGAAGGACCGTGGCCAAGCGCGCTGCCGCTTCTGCGACACGGATTTTGTTGGAACGGATGGCGAAGCCGGGGGCGTTTTCTCCGCGGCGCAGGATGTCGCCGCGCATCTCTCGCAACTTTGGGGGGAGGGGCGGGAGCGGCGCTTCGTGGTGCTGACGGGGGGTGAGCCGCTGCTGCAGGTCGACGCCGCGCTCATCGCGGCGCTCAAGGCCGAGGGTTTCGAGATCGCCGTCGAGACGAATGGGACGCTCGACGCGCCCGAAGGCCTCGACTGGATCTGCGTCTCGCCAAAGGCCGGAGAGCCGCTGGTCCTCACGCGCGGCGACGAGTTGAAGCTCGTGTTTCCGCAGTCCGGGGCCGAGCCGGAGCGTTACGAAAGCCTTAACTTTCGCGAATTCCTGCTGCAGCCCATGGACGGGCCGGAGATTTCGCGCAATACGAAGGCCGCCATCGACTATTGCCTAGCGCATCCGCGCTGGCGCTTGTCGTTGCAGACGCATAAGATCATCGGAGTGAAGTAGACGTGGCGAGTTTCGAGGTCTTCCGGGAGTTCTACTTCGAGGCGGCGCACGCCCTCTACGACCCGGATCATCCGACTGGCGGGAAATACCGCAACCTGCACGGCCACTCCTTTCGGGTGCGCGTGACGCTGCGCGGCGCGCCGACGGCGGAGGACGAGTGGGTGATGGATCTGGGCAAGCTCGGCCGGCGTCTGGGGGAGTTGCGCGAGCGGCTCGACCACTCTTTCCTCAACGATCTTGAAGGCCTCGGAAAGCCGACGCTCGAAAATCTCACCGCCTATATATGGAGAGACCTGCAGCCCTTCGCGCCGGGCTTAAGCGAGGTCGGCGTCTTTCGCGACAGCTGTTTTGAGGGCTGCGTCTATCGGGGGGATTGAGGCGGGGGCCGGCGCCGGCGCGGCGGCGCGACGCAGGAGATCCAACGCATGGACCCGCTGACGCTCTTCCTCGCCAAGCTCATTGGGGCGACCCTGATCGTCTTCGCCGCGGTGGTCGCCTTGCGCGGCCAGACGATTTTGGAGATCGCCCGGCGCATGATCGACGATCCGGGCGTTTTGCTGTTGTCAGGCGCGCTGCGAACCATCGCGGGCCTTGCGATCATCCTCGGCCATGACGTCTGGAGCGGCGGCTTCCTGCCGGTGGCCGTGACGCTCTTCGGTTGGTTCCTGTTCTTCGCCGGGCTGCCCCTGCTCCTCGCGACGCCGGAGCAGCTTCAGCGCTGGGTCGCGGGGATGAAGCTCGAGCGGCGCCTCGGCGTCTACGCTGCGGGTCTCGGCCTCGCCGGCCTCGCTTTTCTGCTTGGCGGCTATATCGGCGCGTGAACGCTCCGCCTTTCGCGCCGCGCTCAAGCCGGCTAAGAGATCGGCCGAGAGGGGAAGGGGCCGTGAAACCACATAAGACGGAAGAGCCGCCGCGCGCTTGGCAGCGCATGCTCTCCGGCCGCCGCCTCGATCTTCTCGATCCGTCGCCGCTCGACATTGAAATTGAGGATATTGCGCATGGGCTCGCCCGAGTCGCGCGCTGGAACGGCCAGACGCAGGGTCCGCATATCTTTTCCGTGGCGCAGCACAGCCTCCTCGTCGAAAAAATCGGCGGCGCGCTCAACGCGCGGATTTCCAATGAGGAGCGGCTGTTCTTCCTGCTGCATGACGCGCCTGAATATGTCATCGGCGATATGATCTCGCCCTTCAAGGCGGTGATCGGCGACGCCTATAAGGCCGTCGAAAACCGCATCTTGTCGGCGATCCTGCGCCGTTTCTCCCTTCAACCCGAGCCAGCGCAGCCGCTGATGCTGCTTTGCAAGAAAAGCGACCGCGCGGCGGCCTTTTTCGAGGCGGTTTCGCTCGCCGGCTTTACACGGCGCGAGGCTGAGCGCATTTTCGGCGCCCCGTCTCTATCGGACGATGTGAGCGAGGCGCTCGCGCCGCTTGCCGTGGAGATCGTGGAGCAGCGTTACCTCGAGCGTTTTTTCGCGCTGGAGAGGGATCGTTGATTTCGGGCGAAACGTTTTTCGTTTCGGGCGGAATGCGCGGCGAAGCGGGGGGCTTACGCGTGGGGTCGAGGAAAGCGGGACGGCTTTATGTCTGTCCTTTGACGAAGGTCGTCGAGACGGTGCGGGCCACGGGCGCCCGTTCGCTTGTGACGATTCTGACGGCGGGCGCAGCTTCCGCGCGCCCCAGCGAGATCGAGCCGCCCCGCCACTTGCGGCTCTCGGTCTCCGACATCGACGTTGCGACCGAAGGCCATGTGCTTCCCGGCGCCGAACATGTCGAGCGGCTGCTCGCCTTTCTGCACGACTGGGATCGCTCCGCGCCGCTGGTGATCCATTGCTACGCCGGCGTGAGCCGGTCGCCAGCCGCGGCTTTCATCGGCGCCTGCGCGCTGTCACCGAGCCGCTGCGAGATGGAGATTGCGCGTGAGCTGCGTAGCGCCTCGCCGCATGCGACGCCAAACCGGCGATTTGTCGCGCTCGCCGACCGAATCCTCGACCGTAAGGGCCGCATGCTCGAGGCCGTGGCGTCGATCGGCCGCGGCGCGGATTGTTTCGAGAGCAAGCCCTTCGCGATGGAGTTGCAGTGAAGGCCCGCCAGCCGGATTTCCGCTGACGGGGGCTGGTCGAAAGCGCTTTTTCAGCGGATGATGCTGGCCGGTTCCGTTTTCCCTGGCGGATGGCCAAATCCGACCGCGCTTCGCAAGCGCCGTCCCAACCTTTCGTTTTGTGTTGAAGCGGCGCTTCCTGACGGAGAGGTCGACATGACGGGAAGCCCAGCGCCGGCGCGCGGTGCGGCGAGTCTTGAGGCGCGCCTAGGCACGCTGCTTCGACTTCTGGCGACGGCGCTCCTCCTGGCGACGGCGAGCCTTATGGCGACTCCTGCCCGTTGCGCGGTTGCTGGGGCGGAGGACGCCGCGCCCCTCTTCATCGTCAAAGACGGCAAGAGCGCTGCCGTCATCGTAAGCTCGGAGCTCGCGGGCCCGGCGGAGCGGCGAGCAGCCGAAGACTTGGCGAAATATGTGAAGCTCATGACCGGCGCGACGCTGCCCATCGTGGGCCCGACAGAAGCGCCCACGGGCGCCGCCGCGAACGCCTCGATATGGCTCGGGAGAGCTGCGCTTGAGGCCAACCCGCAACTGGCTGAGCGGCTGCAGGCCGTCGTGAAGAAGAAGCCGGTTTTGCGCGCGGATGGGATCGCCCTGCTGCGGGAAGGAACCAGGCTCTTCGTCGCCGGCGCCAATGACGAGAGCCACTATTTTGCGGTCTCGGAGCTCCTACGGGCCTGGGGCGTGCGGTGGTTCATGCCGGGCGATTTCGGGGAGTGCGTTCCCGAGGAGAGCGATCTTGCCGTCGGCAGCTTGAACCTTTTTTATGCGCCGCCTTTCGAAGCCAGGTCGATGGGCGTCACTTGGCTCGGCTCCACCGCCGGCCAGCAAGAATTTGAGTTGAGAAATAAGTTCGTCCCTTTTCGCCAGATTCCGGCTGTGGGCCATTCCTTGTGGAAATACGCCAAGGGCCTGGCCGACGACCCTTTCAAGCTTCCGCTGACGTCTCCTGAAACCATGGAGCAGGTCGCGCGCGCCGTCGCCCCTCAATATGCCGAAGGAAAGGCGATCTCGCTTGGGATGAACGACGGCATCTACTCCTCGAGCTACCCGCGCGACAAGGAGCTGATGGCGCTGCAGTGGGACAAATATGCGATGCAGTGGGCCGTCACCGATCCGATGCTGGAGCTCTTGAACGGCGTCGCCCGAAAATTGCGCGAGGAGTACCCAGACAGTCCCGCGCAGCTGCATTTCTTGGTCTATTCCAACATGTTTGTTCCCCCCAAGCGAGAAACGCATCTCGAGCCGGCGCTTTTTGCGCATGTCGCGCCCATTGACATCGATCCGATTCATGCCATGGGCGACCCGCAGTCTCCTCCCAAGAACGAGTATCGAGAGATCCTCGCAAAATGGTTGGAGATGGCCCACGGCCGGGTGATCGTCTACGACTACGATCAGGGGATGCTCGTTTGGCGCGACTTGCCGGCCCCCTCGCATCTCGCCTTCAGCAAGGATGTGAAGCTCTATCGCGATCTGGGCGTCGTCGGCTTCACGACCGAAACGCGCATGGCCCTCGCCACGACCGTCACGAATCTCTATCTGCGCGGCCGACTCATTTGGAATCCCGACGAAGACGTCGACGCTCTGCTCGACGACTTCTACCGAAGATTTTTCGGACCCGCGCAAGCGCCGATGCGCGCCTATTGGAACGCGATTTTCGACGCTTGGCGCAGCACGCTCGTAACGGAGCATGAGGCCTTCATTGCGCCGGCGATCTACACGCCCGAGCTCGTAGAGCGGCTGGGCGCGCTCTTGGCGCAAGCCGAAGCGGCGGTCGCGCCTCTGCGCAGCGCCGAAAATCCCTCGCGCAACGAGCGTCTTTATCTGGAGCGCTTGCGCTTCGTGCGTCTCGGATATGAGACGCTGAAGTCATACATCCTCATGGAGACGGCGGCCGCGACGCAGGTAGACTACGCCGACGCGGTCGTCGCCGGCGAGGCGGGATTGCGGGCGCGGGACGCGCTGGGGCAGATGAATCCGGCTTTCACGACAACGCGTTTGGAGAAAGGCGCCTCCTTCTGGCCTGGAGAGGTGCAACAATTTCGTGATCTGAAGGCGATCCTCGATGGCGAAAAAGGAAATCTCGTCGCGAAGCTTCCACTCGAATGGAGCTTCCATCGCGACAAGGTCGGCGCGGGGAGGGAGCGCGGCTTTTTGGACGGTCCGGTCGATCTGACTTTCTGGAATGAGCACAAGAACGATTATGCGGGCGATGCCCGCAAGGACTACCCCGATCAATGGGAGACGCTGCGCACGGATCTTTACGTCCAGGCGCAGGGCGTGCGCGATCCGGATCGGCAGAGCTACACCGGCGATTTGTGGTATCGAACCGATGTCGAGCTCTCACCCGCCCAGCTGGCCGAGCATCCGCATATCCGCTTTCCCGGGCTCTTCAATGAATGCGAGTTTTACGTAAACGGGCGCGAGGCGGGCCGGCGCGAGCAAAACAAGCTTTGGTGGCTCAACGACTACCGCTTCGAATGGGACCTGCCGCTCGGCAGCTTCCTGCGTGAAGGCGCAAACGCGCTGGCGCTGCATTGCCACAATCCACATCACATGGGCGGCATGTTCCGTCGGCCGTTCCTTTATGCGCCGTCAGCGCGGGCGGAAGCTCCTCCTCCGTGAGTAATGACGGCTACCCAACCCCCGTTTCTCCTGCATCGCTCTTCGATCTGGACAGCTCTTGAGGCGGGCGAGGGAACACTCATTGCAGGCGGGCCTTCGAAGCTGTGCGAGCATTTTTAGTTTTTGACTGCGGGAAGTTCGGCCGCCCGCCTCTTCGCTTCCCCGATCTGATCGGGGGTGAGCGTCGCCGCGAGAGCATCTCGCGCTTTCACGGCTTCGTTCCGAGTTCCTTGATCGTTGGCGCCCATGGCAAGCTCGTAATAAGCCAAGGACGAAACCGGATCGAGCTCGACGCCCCGCCCGCTGGCGTAGGCTTCCGCGAGGCGGAGCTGCCCCTGAGAGACACCGGCATTGGCGGCCTTGCGGTAGATTTCGGCCGCAGCAGCGAAATTCTGCGGGACGCCGTTGCCGCTCGTCAAGAGATCGCCGAAGAGAACGGCGCCAACCCAGTCGGCGGAGTTGCCCGTCGCCTCCGCAGTCGCGGCGTGCAATCTGAGAATCATGGCTGCACGCGCATAATCGCCGCGCTTCATCGCATCTTCTGCAAGAGACACTGGCCCTGGCAATATGCGAACGTCATGGTTGAAGATGAACGAAGCGTCGCGTTGCGCCGCCGACAACTGCTCTTTCGTCATCTTTGACGCAAGATCGTCCCGAGATTTGGCTGCGCTCAGAACGGCGCCATCAGGAGCCGCCGCTGCGAGATCGTACCATTTGTAGGCGGCGCCGAGATCTTGAGCTACCCCTTTTCCAAAGGCGTAAAATTCGCCCAGCTTGATATACGCTAGGGTGAGCTTCTTATCGGCAGCCTTCTGATACCAGGAGACCGCATCGACCTCACTCTTGGGTATAATACCCCCTCGCTCGAGAATTGAGCCCATGACCAACTGAGCCGGAGCAAAACCTTGTTCCGCAGACTTGCGAACCCACTCCGCGCCCTTCACCTCATTTTTCTCGATCCCGTCGCCTATCCCCAACATCACTCCCAGATTCAACTGAGCTTGCGCCATTCCCTGCGCCGCCGCTTTGCCGTACCACAAAGCTGCTTGCCGTCGATCAATCGGAACGCCCTCGCCGTCATGAAGAAGAAGACCTAGGTTGAACTGAGCTGCGGCGACGCCATGCTCAGCGGCCTTGCCCCACCACCTCGCGGCCAGTGCAGCCTGGCGCGGCGTCGCGGAAAAATAAATATTTCCCAACGCGTTTTCCGCTGACGGAAAGCCATGGGCGGCGGATTTTTCATACAGTGCCAGCGCTTCAGCATCGCTTTTGGGGACGCCATTCCCGTTCCTATAGAGTTCGGCCAGCATGAACTGCGCTTCTGGCGAATTTGCTTGCGCTAATCGATCGAGAATGCGCGCGGCGGTGATGAAATCGGAGCGTTTCAGAGCGGCCGCGGCGGCAGCCAAGCTGTCTTTGCCGACCAGTTCGGCGGTTTGGCGCTCCTGGATCGCGACGGCTTGCTTCCTTGCCTCGGCGACTTGATCCGGCGTCAGCGCTGCGCCGACCGCATCGGGAGGCCCGGCCCAGGCAGCGCTCATCGTCAGTGTGCTGACGCAGAATGCAACGACAGTTGTGACCCGTGCGAAAGATGCGAGATCGCGCATGGATGCTATCCTCAGGAATAAGTCGGAATGGCTGAAACCAGCTCAGAAGCCAGAATTCGGCAAAGTGGCGCATTTGGCAAGATCGAGACTTCGCGCAAACCGCCGTCGAGGTGCAGGGTGGCGTACGGCCGGACAGAGGCCTGCGGTCGACATCTTCGTCACGATGAAGCCGAGAATGCGCGCTCTGTCAGAACTGCTGCCGGAGCAAAGATCCGCTCAAAAGGCGAAGACAGCCCACAGCCCCGCCGCCAGCGCCCAGAGTGCGGCGTCCGCGCGGCGGTAGATGAGCAGCGCGCGGTCGATGTCGGCTGCGCCCGCGTTCTCCCGCCCCTCGCCGAGCCAGGCGCCGTCATGCGTCGCGCCTGCATAGCTTCGGGGGCCGCCGAGCCTCACGCCAAGCGCGCCGGCCATGGCCGCCTCGGGCCAGCCGGCGTTGGGCGAGGCGTGCTTTGACGCGTCGCGCGCGACGCAGGCGAGAGCCCGTCCCCACGCTCCGCCCGCCGCCAGCGCGATGAGCCCGGCGGAGAGCCGCGCGGCCGGCAGATTGACGAAATCGTCGAGCTTCGCCGCGGCGAAGCCGAACTCCTCGTGCCGTTCGGTGTGGTGGCCGATCATGCTGTCGGCGGTGTTGATCGCTTTATAGAGAAGCCCACCCGGAAGGCCGAGGAAGGCCATCCAGAAGGCCGGCGCGACGACGCCGTCCGAGAAATTTTCCGCGAGTGACTCGATCGCCGCGCGCGCCACGCCCGCTTCGTCGAGCGCCGCGACGTCACGGCCCACGATCTTGCCCACAGTGGCGCGGCCTTCTTCGAGCGAGCGCTCGAGCGCGTGCGCCACCGCCTCGACATGCGCATAGAGGCTGCGCTGCGCGAGCAGGCTCGAGGCGATCGCGGCCAGCGGCAGCAGGCCGAAGGGCAGGGAAACCAGCGCGCCCTGCAAGGCCGCGCCGACGACCCAGCAGGGGAGAAGCAGCAGGACGAGCGCCACGAACCCGCGAACCCGCCGTCGCGGCTTAGGCCCGCGATTGAGCCCGCGGTCGAGCGCGTCGACCGCCGCGCCGAGCCAGACTGCGGGATGGCCGATGCGCTCGAAGAGCGGCTGCGGGTAGCCGAACGCCGCCTCGAGCGCCAACGCCAGAAGCGTGAGCGCCAAAGCGTCGCGTAGAGCGAAGCTCAATCCTTTAGCGGCCGTATGTCGCGGTGATGCTGGCCTTAGCCAGCGCGCTCTGATTGATCGTGAAGCCGACGATGGCCGTGCGATCGGTCGACTTCACGTCGAGCTTCTCCACTGGCAGAGCGTAGACCGTGAAAACATAGCGATGCGCCCCGTGGCCCTTGGGCGGGCAGGGGCCTCCATAACCGACCTCGCCGAAATCCGTCTCGAGCTGCCTTGCGCCCGCCGGCAGCGACTTGCCGTCGGGAGCGCCCGCGCCGCGCGGCAGGGAGCGGACTGAGGCGGGGATGTCGATCGCGAGCCAGTGCCAGAAGCCCGCGCCGCCCGTGGGCGCGTCAGGGTCGTGCAGCAGCACGGCGAAGCTCTTCGTTCCCGCCGGCGGGTCGGTCCATTCCAGCGCGGGCGAGAAATTCTGTCCCGAGCAGCCAAAGGAATTGTAGATGAAGGCGTCGTCGATTCTGTTTCCCGCGGCGATGTCCGGGCTCTTCAGCTCGAAGGCCGTCGCGCCGCCGCTGGCCTGCGCCGCGAAAAAGGAGACGAAGCCGAACAAATACAAGCTGCGTTTCATCGTAGCGCTCCTTCGTTGAAACCCGGGAATTAGAAGCCCATAACCCATTTGCGCGCCGCTGTCGCGCAAGGCGGTCGCATCGCCGCCTGCGGCGGGCTCCGGACAAAAAGCGAGCTATACGCCTAAACTTTAGGCTAGTAATGACTACATATTAGGCCGCGTCCCCCAAAGTGATCGTTTCTCGCCACTTCCCCTCAGCCGGTAGTGCGATTTTGCGGGGTTGGCGCATAATTTGCTTATAAATACGCCATAACGCTCAATACAAAGGCAAAGCAGCGCCGCCATGAAGCTCGTGACCGCGATCATCAAACCTTTCAAGCTGGACGAGGTGCGCGAGTCCCTCAACACGCTGGGGATCAGCGGCATGACGTCGACGGAGGTCAAAGGCTACGGGCGTCAGAAGGGTCATTCGGAGATCTACCGGGGCGCCGAATATGTCGTCGCCTTCCTCCCCAAGGTGAAGATCGAGATCGTCGTCGCCGAGGCCGTGGCGAAGGATGTGGTCGACGCGATCCTGCGCGCCGCGCGCACAGGCCATATCGGCGATGGAAAGATCTTCGTCTCCCCCATAGAGCACGCGCTGCGCATTCGCACCGGCGAGACGGACGCCGACGCGGTCTAGCCTTCGTTCAGCTCCCCTTCCGGCAATCAACCGCACGAGATCCTATATGTCGAGGTTCGCCACGGCTTTGGCCGCCATTATTCTTGCCCTTTTCGCCTGCACGCCCGCTTTCGCCGAAACGCCCAGCAAGATCGACGCCGCCGATACCGGCTTCATGATCGCCGCGACCGCGCTCGTCTTGATGATGACGCTGCCCGGCCTCGCGCTTTTCTACAGCGGCATGGTGCGCAAGAAGAACGTGCTCGCGACGATGGCGCAGAGCCTGATCGCCACGGCGATCGTCTCGCTGCTCTGGGGCGTGGTCGGATATAGTCTCGTCTTCTCCGGCGATGGCGCCTTAATCGGCGATTTCGCCCGCGTCATGCTCGCAGGAGTCGGCGTCGACACGGTGAGTCCGCTCGCCAAGACGATCCCGGAAATGCTCTTCATGGCCTATCAGATGACCTTCGCCGTCATCACCTGCGCGCTCGTCGGCGGCTCGACGGCGGAGCGCATGAGCTTTTCCTCCTTCATCCTGTTCTGCGTGCTGTGGCTCTTCGTCGTCTATGTGCCCTCGGCGCATTGGGTGTGGGGCGGCGGCTTTCTGCAAAAGCAGGGTCTTCTGGATTTCGCGGGCGGCACCGTCGTGCACATCAACGCGGGCGTCGCGGGGCTCGTCACCGCTCTTCTCATCGGCAAGCGCCAGGGCTATGGCCGCGAGAATCTTTCGCCTTTCGATCTCGCGCTCGCGGTGATCGGCACAGGGCTCTTATGGGTCGGCTGGTTCGGCTTCAACGGCGGCTCGGCGCTCACAGCGGGCTCGCGCGCGGTCTTCGCGATCGTCGCGACCCATCTCGCCGCCTGCGCCGGCGCCCTGATGTGGACCGGGCTGGAATGGCTGCAGCGAGGCAAGCCCTCGGTGCTCGGCGTCATCTCCGGCGCCGTCGCGGGGCTCGGCACGATCACGCCGGCCTCCGGCTATGTGCTGCCTTGGCACGGGGCGATCATCGGGCTCTGCGCAGGCGCCGTCTGCTATTATTTCTGCACCAGCGTGAAGCACCGCCTGCGCTATGACGATACGCTGGACGTCTTCGGCGTGCACGGGGTCGGCGGCATGCTCGGCACGCTGCTCGCGGGCGTATTCGCCACCCGCGCCGTCACGGCGGCGGCCGACGATCCCGGCGTCTCTGGCCTTCTGGAAGGCGATCTGCATCAATTTCTGGTGCAGGCGCAGGGCGTCGGGGTGACCGTGCTTTGGTGCGCCTTCGGCACATTCGTCGTGCTGAAGGTCACCAATCTGCTCGCGCCGCTGCGTGTTGGCGCGGATCAGGAGCGAGAGGGCCTCGACATCGCGCTGCATGGAGAGGCGCTCCACCAGTAAGACTCCTGTGCTATAGCGGGCATGACAAAGAGGCGTCGGCGGCGCGCTCGGCCAGGCCGGGAACATCCGCGAACCCAGCGCAATGTGCGGGTCTACATGGTCTATTCCGACAGAATCGTCGAACCGGGCGGCGCCGACGCGCCGCCGCGACGCGCATGAGCCAGCCCGCGACGAAGCCGCTTGGCGCGGGCGTCTCCCAGGCGACCGTCACGGAGGACGAGGCCGGCCTGCGGCTCGACCGCTGGTTCAAGCGGCGCGTGCCGACGCTCTCGCTCGCGCATCTCGCGAAGATCTGCCGCAAGGGCGAGGTGCGGGTCGACGGCAAGCGCGTCGAGACCTCGACGCGCCTCGAAGAGGGGCAGACAATCCGCATCCCGCCGCTCAATCTGGAGGCGCCCGCGGCGCCTGCGGCGTCGGGCGCCAACCCCGAGGATGCGCGCGCGCTGCGCGACATGACGCTCTACGAGGACGCCGACGTGCTCGTCCTCAACAAGCCCTTCGGCCTCGCGGTGCAGGGCGGCTCGGGCACGACGCGCCACATCGACGGAATGCTGGCCTCGCTCGCCAAGGGCGACAACCGGCCTGTGCTTGTGCACCGGCTCGACCGCGACACGAGCGGCGTACTGCTCGTCGCCAAGAATCGCCGAACCGCCGCGGCGCTCGGGGAAGCCTTTCGCTCGCGGCAGGCCAAGAAGATCTACTGGGCGCTCGTGGAAGGCGCGCCCAAGCTATCCCAGGGTCGCATCTCGCTTTATCTCACCAAGGGGGAGGGCATGGGGGACGTCCGAGCCCCGCGGAAACCGGGGGCCGGCTCGACCCGCGACATAGAGAAAATGCGCGTGGCGCGTCACGGCGAGGCGGATGCGCAGCATTCCTTGACCTATTACGCCACGGTCGAGAAGGCGGCGCCGCGCTGCGCCTGGCTGTCGATGAAGCCGCTTACCGGCCGCACGCATCAGCTTCGCGCCCATGCCGAGGCGATCGGCCATCCGATCTTCGGCGACCCGAAATACGGCCATCGGCCGGAGGACGAGGTCCGCCGCCGCGATCCGCTGCGCGCCATGCCCGAGGGGCTGGAGAAGAAGCTGCATCTCCTGGCCCGAAGGCTCGTGCTGCCGCATCCCAAGGGCGGGATCATCGACGTCACCGCGCCCCTTCCCGAGCACATGCGCAAGACCTGGGACGCCTTCGGCTTCGACGAGAAGGCCTATGACCCGATCGAGGGCGCGCCGGAGGCGTAGAGTCTAGCCGGACTCAGCTAGCCGCCGTAAATCGCCGCGTCGGGGATTTCGAACCGTTCCGCGCCGATAGAGATCCGATTGAGATCGCTGGATTTCTCTGTCCTCACGGGCGCCGCGGCGTCGGAGGATAGGGCCTTGCCGCCCTTGAAATAGATGTTGCGCTTTCCGCCAGCCGGCCAGAATACGCTTACGGTAGAATCGCCGGCCCCTTGGCGGATGACGCCGAAACGGCAGGGTGACATCGGCTGCCCCTCGTATCGGGCGCAGGGGATCTCGCCGGTCGCGTTGAAATCCGTGCCCGCCACCTTGGCGTCGCTTGTCTCGCGAGCCGGATGGCCATCGGCTGGGAAGCCCGACAGCTTCACCTCTAGCGCATATTTGGCTTGCACGCCGCGACGCGCCGCGTTCCGGAAGAGATAGACCTGTATCGTGTAGTCGCCCGACTTCTCCAACTGGCCTTCGAATCGGTCGCCGCCGGTGTCGCTGGCGAAGAGGGCGTAAGCTTCTCCGGGCTTCGCTCCGGGCTCGAAAATATTGAAATTGACGCTGCCGTTCTTGGCGGAGAGCGCCGCCGTCATCCGCTGGCCCGCCTTCGCCGAGACCTTGTAGTCGACCGATCCATATCCCTTGACGGCTCCGTGAAGGACCGCTTGGCTCGCGCCTGCGTAAAATTTTACGCGGACTGTCCTTGCCTCTCCCGCCTCGGCAGGCGAAAAGACGGCAAGACCGAGGATCAAAGAGGTCAACGCCAAGATCTTCATGTGCCGGAGTTCCCTGCTACGGTTTTTCCTCGGGCCCATGGCGCCGGCGCCGGTCCGCAGAAAGAAGGCTGGAGGCGAATGGCTGAGGAAAAAGGCGATCTCGCGTCGGACCTGTTCGTCGCCCCTTCCGAGCGCGATCCGCTGCGCATCGTGGCCGAGGGCGGCAAGCCCAAGAAGCTGGCGCGCTTTTACGACACGGTCACCGTCGCACCGCAAGCGCAAGGCTTTGCGGTGCTGCTTGACGGCAAGCCCCTGCGAACCCCGGCGCGCGCGCCGCTGCTGCTGCCGACCGAAGCGCTGGCCGAGGCCGTCGCCCGTGAGTGGGTGGCGCAGGATGAGAAGGTCGATCCCGCGAGCATGCCTTTGACTCGGCTCGTCAATTCCGCGATCGACGGCGTCGCGGCGCGGATGGCCGAGGTGGAGGCCGACGCGGCCAAATATGCGGCTTCCGACCTCGTTTGCTACCGCGCGGGCGATCCCACCTCGCTCGTCGAAGCGCAGAACGCGGCCTGGGACCCGATCCTGGCCTTCCTGCGCGAGCGCCATGGCGCGCGATTCTCGCTCTCGGAAGGCGTTATTCATCATGCGCAGCCGCAGGAGACGCTGGACGCCATCGGAAGGCTCTTGCACGGAGCCGTGGGCGAAGGCGCGGGCGCGCCCTTCCGCCTCGCAGGCATTCACGCGATGACGACGCTCGCGGGCTCGATCGTTGTCGCGCTGGCCGTGGCGTTGCGCCACATCGACGCGGAGGCGGGCTTTTTGGCGGCGCATATCGACGAGGATTTTCAGATGCAGGCCTGGGGCGCGGACGCCGAGGCCTTGGCGCGGCGCGCGCGCCGCCTCGAGGAAATGCGCGCCGCCGAGCTCTGCGTCGCCCTCGCGGGATGAATTCGCAGGCGCCGTAATCTTGGGCGAGCGCGCCCGCTTTCCGCGCTGAATTCCGCTGTCGAAACAGAGGCGGTCTGCGCACTTGCTTTCGCGGCGCCGCTTTGTTACGGAACGCCCGCCGAGGCGGCTTTCGCCCAGGGCCTCTCCGGCCTGTCGGATCGGCCGGATCGCCATAGATAGCCCGCTGGCTGGCCAGATTACTGGAGCGCGTCAATGCCGCCCCTCTTCGAACAATATGTGCCGCTCATCATCTTCGGAGCGCTGTCGGTGGTGATCGCCGGCGCGCTTCTCGTCGTGCCTTTCCTCGTGGCGTTCAAGGCGCCCGATCCGGAAAAGCTCTCGGCCTATGAGTGCGGATTCAACCCGTTCAACGACGCGCGCATGAAGTTCGATGTGCGCTTCTACCTCGTCTCGCTGCTCTTCATCGTCTTCGACCTCGAGGTCGCCTTCCTCTTTCCTTGGGCCGTGGCCTTCAAGGAGGTCGGGGCCTTCGGCTTCTGGTCGATGATCGTCTTCCTGGGCGTGCTGACGGTCGGCTTCGTCTATGAATGGCGCAAAGGAGCGCTCGAATGGGATTGATCGAGCCCTCTCGCCAGACGATCGTCGCTCCCGGCTCGACGGGTCTCATCGACCCACGCACTGGCAAGCCCGTCGGTTCGACCGACCCGCTTTTCGTCGAAATCAACAATGAGCTCGCCGACAAGGGCTTCTTCGTCACGGCCACCGACGATCTCATCACCTGGGCGCGCACCGGCTCGCTGATGTGGATGACCTTCGGCCTCGCCTGCTGCGCGGTGGAGATGATCCAGGCGGCCATGCCGCGCTACGACATGGAGCGCTTCGGCTTCGCCCCGCGCGCCTCGCCGCGCCAGTCGGACTGCATCATCATCGCCGGCACGCTGACCAACAAGATGGCCCCGGCTCTGCGCAAGGTCTACGACCAGATGCCGGAGCCGCGCTACGTCATCTCGATGGGCTCCTGCGCCAATGGCGGCGGCTACTATCACTACTCTTATTCGGTGGTGCGCGGCTGCGACCGGATCATTCCGGTCGACGTCTACGTGCCCGGCTGCCCGCCCTCCGCGGAAGCGCTGGTCTACGGCATGCTGCTGTTGCAAAAGAAGATCCGCCGCACCGGCACGATCGAACGGTGAGGTGGGTAGGGAGTGGCGAGTAGCGAATAGATCAGGCTCGATATCTATTTGCTACTCGCCATTCGCCTCTCAAATCTGCAAGGACGCCAATGAGTTCGGAACTCGAGGCCCTCGGCGCCGAAATCGCCGGCGCGACCGGCGGCGCCGTCACGGAAGTGAAGGTCGCTTTCGGCGAGCTCACGCTGACGGTCGCGCGAGACAAATGGCTCGATCTGACGCGGACGCTGCGCGACGAGGCTGATTACCTCTTCGTCAACATTATAGACGTCACAGCGGTGGACTACCCTGAGCGCGAGGAGCGTTTCGAGGTGGTCGCGCATTTGCAGAGCCCCAAGCACAACCGTCGCATCCGCATCAAGACGCGCACCGACGAGACGAACCCGGTCGCGTCCCTGACGGCGCTCTATCCGGGTGCCGACTGGTACGAGCGCGAGACCTACGATCTTTTCGGCGTGCTGTTCTCGGGACACCCCGACCTGCGGCGCATCATGACCGACTACGGCTTCGACGGGCATCCGCTGCGCAAGGACTTCCCGATGACGGGCTTCGTCGAGGTGCGCTACGACGACGAGCAGAAGCGCGTCGTCTACGATCCGGTTCGGCTGACGCAGGAATATCGCCAGTTCGACTTCGCCTCGCCCTGGGAGGGCACGGCCTATGAGCTGCCGGGCGACGAGAAGGCGAGAAACCAAGAGTAAGGCAGGCGGGAGGCGATCGACTTTCGCTCCGCCCACGGACGCTAAAAATGACTGAGCAGCAACCGCTACGCAACTTCAACATCAATTTCGGGCCGCAGCATCCGGCCGCGCATGGCGTGCTGCGACTCATTCTCGAGCTCGACGGCGAGGTCGTGGAGCGCGTCGATCCGCATGTCGGCTTCCTGCATCGCGGCACCGAGAAGCTGATGGAGTCGCGCACCTATCTGCAGAACGTGCCTTACTTCGACCGGCTCGACTATTGCGCGCCGATGAATCAGGAGCACGCCTTCTGCCTCGCGATCGAGAGACTGCTCGGCGTCGAGGTTCCCTATCGCGGCCAGCTCATCCGCGTGCTTTACGCCGAGATCGGCCGTCTGCTCTCGCATCTCCTCAACGTCACCGCGCAGGCGATGGACGTCGGCGCGCTCACCCCGCCGCTCTGGGGCTACGAGGAGCGCGAGAAGCTGATGGTGTTCTACGAGCGCGCCTGCGGCGCGCGCATGCACGCCAATTACTACCGTCCCGGCGGCGTCGCGCGCGATCTGCCGGACGCCCTCGTCGAGGACATCGGCGCCTTCTGCGACCCGTTTCTCAAGCTTTGCGACGATCTCGAGGCGCTGTTCATCGAGAACCGCATCTTCAAGCAGCGCAACGCCGACATCGGCGTGATCTCGCTCGAGGACGCCTATAAATATGGTTTCTCGGGCGTGATGCTGCGCGGCTCGGGCGCCGCCTGGGACCTGCGCAAGGCGCAGCCCTATGACTGTTACGAGGACATGGAGTTCCTCATTCCGGTCGGCAAGAACGGCGACTGCTACGACCGCGCCGTGATCCGCATGGAGGAGATGCGGCAGTCGACCGAGATCATGCGCCAATGCGTGAACAAGCTGCTCGAGGCCAAGAACCGCGGCCCCGTGCAGGTGACAAACAATAAGATCGCGCCGCCTTCCCGCCCCGAGATGAAGCGCTCGATGGAGGCGCTCATCCATCACTTCAAGCTCTACACCGAGGGCTTCAAGGTTCCTGCGGGCGAGGTCTACGCCGCGGTCGAGGCGCCGAAGGGCGAGTTCGGAGTCTATCTCGTCTCGGACGGCGGCGACCGGCCCTATCGCTGCAAGATCCGGGCGCCGGGCTTTGCGCATCTGCAGGGCATGGACTTCCTCTGCCGCCATCATCTGCTCGCCGACGTCTCGGCGGTTCTGGGTTCGATCGACATCGTCTTCGGAGAAGTCGACCGGTGATCTCTACGCCGCCGCAGCTTTGGGAAATCGAATAGCATGTCCAACCGCCGCCTTGCCGAAGTCCAGCCCGAGAGCTTCACGTTCACGCCGCAGAACGAGGCGTGGCTCGAGAAGCAGATCGCCAAATATCCCGACGGGCGCGAGGCCTCGGCGGTCGTGCCGGCGCTCTGGCAGGCGCAAAAGCAGAACGACTATTGGCTGCCGCAGAAGGCCATCGAGGCGGTCGCCGACAAGCTCGGCCTGCCGTATATCCGCGTCCTCGAGGTCGCGACCTTCTATACGATGTTCAACCTCGAGCCCGTGGGCAAGTTTTACATCCAGCTCTGCGGGACAACGCCCTGCATGCTCAGCGGCTCCGACGATCTGATCAAGCTGCTCGAGCGCCGGGTGGGGCCGCAGCGCCATGTGACGGCCGACGGTCTGTTCTCCTGGCTCGAGGTCGAGTGCCTCGGCGCCTGCTGCAACGCGCCGATGGTGCAGATCAACGACGACTACTACGAAGATCTCACGGTCGAGAACTTCGAGAAGCTGCTCGACGATCTTGCTGCCGGCCGGCCGGTGAAGACGGGCTCGCAGACGGGCCGCGTCAGCTCCGAACCCTTGGGCAAGCTCACGAGCCTCACTTCGCTTTACGGCGAAGGCGCGAAATAATCGATTGAAGCGAAACGGACTGAGAAAACATGCTCTCCGACGCAGACCGCATCTTCACCAATCTCTATGGGCTCGGCGACCGCTCGCTGGCGGGCGCGCGGAAGCGCGGGCAATGGGACGACACCAAAGCCCTGCTCGCCAGAGGGCGCGACAAGATCATCGCCGAGGTGAAGGACTCGGGCCTGCGCGGCCGCGGCGGCGCGGGCTTCTCCACGGGCTTGAAGTGGTCCTTCATGCCCAAGGAAATCGACCCGCAGCGTCCGCATTACCTGGTCATCAACGCCGACGAGTCGGAGCCCGGAACCTGCAAGGATCGCGAGATCATGCGCAACGACCCGCATACGCTGGTCGAGGGCGCGATGATCGCCTCCTTCGCGATGGGCGCGCACGCTTGCTACATCTATGTGCGCGGCGAGTTCATCGCCGAGCGCGAGGCGCTGCAGCGCGCGGTGGACGAAGCCTATGAGGCGAAGCTCATCGGCAAGGACAATATCCACGGCTATCCTTTCGACCTCTATGTGCATCACGGCGCCGGCGCTTACATCTGCGGCGAGGAGACCGCGCTGCTCGAGAGCCTCGAAGGCAAGAAAGGCATGCCGCGCCTGAAGCCGCCCTTTCCGGCCAATGTCGGGCTCTACGGCTGCCCGACGACCGTCAACAACGTCGAGTC
This sequence comes from uncultured Alphaproteobacteria bacterium, assembly GCA_963798515.1. Classification (GTDB taxonomy): domain Bacteria; phylum Pseudomonadota; class Alphaproteobacteria; order Rhizobiales; family Beijerinckiaceae; genus Methylocystis. Next base: position 6,262 of record CAWCTS010000025.1, on the reverse strand, counting down.
GATCGCGGTCACGCCCACGATCCTGCGCCGCGGCCATGCTTGGTTCGCCGGCATCGGCAAGCCGAACAACACGGGCACGAAACTCTTCAGCATTTCCGGCCATGTGAATCGCCCCTGCAATGTCGAGGAGGCGATGTCGATCTCCTTCCGCGAGCTCATCGAGGAGCATTGCGGCGGCATCCGCGGCGGCTGGGACAATCTGCTCGCGGTGATTCCCGGCGGCTCCTCCGTGCGCTGCGTGCCGGCGCATCAGATCATCGACTGTCCGATGGATTTCGACAGCCTCGCCAAGCTCGGCTCAGGCCTCGGAACCGCGGCGGTGATCGTGATGGACAAGTCCACCGACATCATCCGCGCCATTGCGCGGCTTTCCTATTTCTACAAGCACGAGAGCTGCGGCCAGTGCACCCCCTGCCGCGAGGGCACGGGCTGGATGTGGCGCGTCATGCAGCGCATGGTCGAAGGCCGCGCGCATAAAAAAGAGATCGACATGCTCTTCGACGTCTCCAAAAAGATCGAAGGGCACACGATCTGCGCGCTCGGCGACGCGGCGGCCTGGCCGGTGCAGGGGCTGATTGCGCATTATCGCGACGTGATCGAGCAGCGCATCGACCAATATACGGCCAATCCGCATTCCGAGCCGGTTCGCGTAGCGGCGGAGTGAGACATTGAAGCAGCGGCTCGATACAGTGGAGCAGGACAAGTGACCAAGATTCTTGTCGATGGCGTCGAGGTGGAGGTTCCGCCCGAGTTCACGCTGCTGCAAGCCTGCGAGAGCGCGGGCGCGGAAGTCCCGCGCTTCTGCTATCACGAGCGTCTCTCGGTCGCCGGCAACTGCCGCATGTGCCTCGTCGAGGTGAAGGGCGGCCCGCCCAAGCCCCAGGCCTCCTGCGCCATGGCGGTCAAGGATCTGCGACCGGGCCCGAACGGCGCGCCGCCGGAAGTCTTCACCAAATCGCCGATGGTGCGGAAGGCGCGCGAAGGCGTCATGGAGTTTCTGCTCGTCAACCACCCGCTCGACTGCCCGATCTGCGATCAGGGCGGCGAGTGCGATCTGCAGGACCAGGCGCTGGCCTTTGGCGGCAACTCCTCGCGCTTCATCGAGAACAAGCGCGCGGTCGAGAACAAATATATCGGTCCCTTGGTCAAGACCGAGATGAACCGCTGCATTCACTGCACACGCTGCGTCCGCTTCACCGCGGAAGTCGCCGGCACCGCCGACATGGGCGCGATCGGCCGCGGTGAGGACATGGAGATCACCACCTATCTCCAGACCGCGATGACCTCCGAGCTGCAGGGCAATGTCGCCGATCTCTGTCCCGTCGGCGCGCTGCTGCCCAAGCCGCAGAATTTTCGCGCGCGGCCGTGGGAGTATCAGAAGACCGGGAGCGTCGACGTGCAAGACGCGCTGGGCTCCGCCATCCGCATCGACACGCGCGGCCGCGAGGTCGTGCGCATCCTGCCGCGCTCCAATGACGCGGTGAACGAGGAGTGGATTTCCGACAAGACCCGACAGGTGGTGGACGGCCTCGGTCGTCAGCGCCTGGATCGCCCCTATGTGCGCGAGAACGGCCGCCTGCGTCCGGCGACTTGGCAAGAGGCGTTGACGCTCGTCGCCCGCAAGATCAAGGCGACGCCCGCCCAGCGCATCGGCGCGCTCGTGGGCGATCTCGCCGCCGTCGAGGAGATTTTCGCGCTGAAGCTTCTCACCGAGAAGCTCGGAACGCCGAACATCGACTGCCGGCAGGACGGCGCGCGCCTCGATCCTGCGCTCGGGCGCGCTTCCTACATTTTCAACCCGACGATCGCCGGCATTGACGACGCCGATGCGCTGCTCATCGTGGGCTCCAATCCGCGCAAGGAAGCGCCTGTCTTGAACGCGCGCATCCGCAGGCGCTGGCTGAAGGGCGGATTCAAGGTTTCGCTCGTCGGCGAGACGGCGGATCTGACCTACGACTACGACCATCTCGGCGCGGGGCCGGATTCGCTGCTGCGTTTCGCGCAGAGCCCGTCATCGGGCGCGAAGAAGCGCATCGTGCTCATCGGCCAGGGCGCGCTCGCCCGTCAGGACGGCGAGGCGGCGCTTGGATTGGCCGCGCAGGCGGCGCTGAAGCAGGGCGGCGTCGGCGACGGCTGGAACGGCCTCGGCGTTCTGCACACCGCGGCGGCGCGCGTCGGCGCTCTGGACCTCGGCTTCACGCCGGGCGCCGGCGGCAAGACTGCTTGGGAGCTGGCGGCGCCCGGAGCGGCGGACCTCATCCTCAATCTCGGCGCCGACGAGATCGACGTCGCGGCCGGCGCCTTCGTCGTCTACATCGGCTCGCATGGCGATCGCGGCGCGCATCGCGCCGACGTGGTGCTACCCGGCGCGGCCTACACCGAGAAGTCCGGCCTCTTCGTCAATACCGAAGGGCGGCCCCAGCTCGCGGACCGCGCCGGCTTCCCGCCCGGAGACGCCCGTGAGGACTGGGCGATCCTGCGCGCGCTTTCCGGCGCGCTCGGCGACGCGCTGCCCTTCAACTCGCTCGCCCAGCTGCGCAAGGCGCTGTTCCAGCGCCATCCGCATTTGCAACGCGTTGACGTCATCGAGAAGGGCGAGGCGGGGACGATCGACGTGCTGGCGCAGCGCGGGGCCATCGCCATGGCGCATCCCTACGCTTCGGCGATCTCCGATTTTTATCTCACCAATCCGATCGCGAGAGCTTCCGCCGTGATGGCGGAGTGCTCGGCGCTGGCCAAGGGCCGGCTGCAGCAGGCGGCGGAATAGGAGCCAGATCGAAATGCAGGACCTGATTTCGGCCCTAGTCTCCTTTCTCCTCGCGCATCCGTGGCTGCTGGCGGCGCTGAAGGGCCTCGTTTTGCTCGTCTGCGTGCTGCTGTCGACGGCCGTGCTGATCTACGCCGAACGCAAGATCTGGGCGGCGGTGCAATTGCGCCGCGGTCCCAATGTCGTCGGCCCTTGGGGCGTGCTGCAGCCCTTCGCCGACTTCTTCAAGTTCCTGCTCAAAGAGCCGGTCATTCCGGACACGACGAACAAGTTCATCTTCGTGCTCGCCCCTGTCGTCGGCGTCGTGCTGGCGATGGCCGCCTGGGCGGTCATCCCCGTAAACGACGGCTGGGTCGTCGCGGACATCAACGTCGGCGTGCTCTATCTCTTCGCCGTCTCCTCGCTCGGCGTCTACAGCGTGATCATGGCCGGCTGGGCGTCGAATTCCAAATATCCGTTCCTGTCTGCGCTGCGCTCCGCCGCGCAGATGGTTTCCTACGAGGTTTCGATCGGCTTCGTGATCGTGACCGTGCTGCTCTGCGCGGGCTCGCTCAACCTCACCGACATCGTCCACGCGCAGGACACGAAATACGGCGTGCTCGGCTGGTATTGGCTGCGGCTCCTGCCGATGTATGTGATCTTCTTCGTCTCGATCCTGGCGGAGACGAACCGCCCGCCCTTCGATCTCGCGGAGGCGGAATCGGAGCTCGTCGCGGGCTTCATGATCGAATATTCGGCCTCGCTCTTCCTGCTGCAGTTCCTGACCGAGCTCGTAGCCATCCTCGGCATGTCAGCGCTGACGACGATCCTCTTCCTCGGCGGCTGGCTCTCGCCCTTTCCGGGGGCGCCGCTCATCGGCGGCTCGAGCGTTCTGTGGTTCCTGTTCAAGCTGTGGAGCGTCGTCTTCTTGTTCGCGATGACCAAGGCGATCGTGCCGCGCTATCGATACGATCAGCTGATGCGGCTCGGCTGGAAGGTGTTCCTGCCGATTTCGCTCGTGATGGTCATCCTGGTCGCGGCGGCGGTGCAGTTCGGGCCCGCGCTGGCCAAGGCGGGTTGAGGTGAAGCCATGAGACTGGATCAGGAAGCGAAATCGCTGTTTCTGCTGGAGTTCGTAGCCGCGTTCTTTCTCGGGATCCGCTACATCTTCAAGCCGAAGGCGACGATCAATTATCCGCATGAGAAGAACCCGCAGTCGCCACGTTATCGTGGCGAGCATGCTCTGCGCCGCTATCCCAATGGCGAGGAGCGCTGCATCGCCTGCAAGCTTTGCGAAGCGATCTGCCCGGCGCAGGCCATCACGATCGAGGCCGGTCCCCGCCGCAATGACGGAACGCGGCGGACGACGCGCTACGACATCGACATGGTGAAATGCATCTATTGCGGCTTCTGCCAGGAGGCTTGCCCGGTCGATGCGATCGTCGAAGGGCCGAACGCGGAATTCGCGACCGAGACGCGCGAGGAACTCTACTACAACAAGGAGCGTCTGCTCGAGAACGGCGCGCGCTGGGAGCGAGAAATCGCCCGCAACATCGCTCTCGACGCGCCCTATCGCTAAAAGCACGAAGGACGAGCCTGTGGACGCCTTATTCTTCTACCTCTTCTCCGCCGTGCTGATCGCCTCGGCCTTCGGGGTGATCGCCGCGCGCAATCCCGTGAGCTCGGTGCTGTGGCTGATCCTCGCCTTCTGCAACGGCGCGGGATTGTTCCTGCTGCAGGGAGCCGAGTTCCTGGCCATGATGCTCGTCGTCGTCTATGTCGGCGCGGTCGCCGTGCTCTTCCTCTTCGTCGTGATGATGCTCGACGTGGACTTCGCCGAGCTGCGGCAAGGTTTCCAGAAATATCTGCCGGCTGGCGCGGCGGTCGGTGCCGTCGTGCTGATCGAGCTCGGCTTCGTCGCGCTGCATTGGCATTCGGCGCCCGGCGCGCGTGAGGCGGCGGCCTCGCCCCTTCTCCCCGACGTCACCAACACGGCGGCGCTCGGCCGGGTGCTCTACACGAAATATCTGATCTTCTTTCAGGCGGCGGGACTGGTGCTGCTCACCGCGATGATCGGCGCGATCTCGCTGACGCTGCACCACCGGCCGAATGTGAAGCGGCAAAATATCTCAGAACAGAACGCCCGCACCGCCAAGAGCGTCGTCGAGCTCAAGAAGGTGCGCTCGCGGGTCGGCGTGGAGGGGTGAACGCCATGTTGGACATCGGTCTTGCCCATTATCTCGTCGTCTCGGCGATAGTCTTCACGTTCGGCGTCGCGGGCATCGTCCTCAATCGCAAGAACATCATCATCATATTGATGTCGGTGGAGCTCATCCTCCTCTCCGTCAATCTGAACCTCGTCGCCTTTTCGACGGCGCTCGGCGATCTCACGGGACAGGTCTTCGCCCTGTTCGTGCTGACCGTCGCGGCGGCGGAAGCGGCCATCGGGCTCGCCATTCTGGTCACCTACTTCCGCAACCGCGGCACGATCGCGGTGGAAGACATCAACAGCCTCAAAGGTTGAGCCCGCGATGATCGCTGCAGTCGTTTTCCTCCCCCTTCTCGGCTTCCTGATCGCCGGCCCCTTCGGCCGGCTGATCGGCGCTCGCGCGTCGGAGCTCGTCACGACCAGCCTGCTCTTCGTCGCGGCGGCGCTCTCCTGGAAGATCTTCCTCGACGTGGGCTTCGGGCACGAGGAAGCGCACGCTTCGGTACTCGCCAACTGGTTCACCTCTGGCTCGCTCAAGGTCGACTGGACGCTGCGCGTCGACACGCTGACGGCGGTCATGCTCGTCGTTGTGAACACGGTCTCGAGCCTCGTGCATCTTTATTCGATCGGCTACATGCACGAAGATTCGGATCGGCCGCGCTTCTTCGCCTATCTGTCGCTCTTCACCTTCGCCATGCTGATGCTGGTGACGGCCGACAATCTCCTTCAGATGTTCTTCGGCTGGGAGGGCGTCGGTCTCGCCTCCTATCTGCTGATCGGCTTCTGGTATCAAAAGCCCTCCGCCAATGCCGCCGCGATCAAGGCCTTCGTCGTCAACCGCGTGGGCGACTTCGGCTTCGCGCTCGGCATCTTTCTTGTCTATCAGCTGACGAATTCCGTCGCCTTCGACGCTGTTTTCGCCGCGGTGCCGGGCCTTCAGGGTAAGGTCGCGCATGTCCTCGGGCTCAACGTCGACGCGCTGACGCTCGCCGCTTTGCTGCTCTTCATGGGCGCAATGGGCAAATCCGCGCAGTTCCTGCTGCACACCTGGCTTCCCGACGCGATGGAAGGCCCGACGCCGGTCTCGGCCCTGATCCACGCCGCGACGATGGTGACAGCCGGCGTCTTCATGGTCGCGCGCCTCTCGCCGATCTTCGAGGCTGCGCCCGCGGCCCTTATCTTCGTGATCATCATCGGCGCGACGACGCATTTCTTCGCGGCGACGGTCGGTTTCGTGCAAACGACATCAAGCGCGTGATCGCTTATTCGACCTGCTCGCAGCTCGGCCTGATGTTCATCGCCGAAGG
>CAWCTS010000024.1:0-111542 GCA_963798515.1 uncultured Alphaproteobacteria bacterium | reverse complement strand
GCATCCGTCGCGAAGCGCGAAGGCCGCTCGTTGCCGCTTCAATTCGTCGTCGTCTTGCCGCCGCGCATCGACACGAGCTTGTCCTCGCGAAATCCGAGAATGAGCCAAGCGGTCTCATCGAATCCGTCTGCGAGCTTTCCCTCGTGAGAATACAGGATCTGAGCCGCCTCCGACTTCGACGGCGTTCCCAACGCCGCGATGACCTCTTGACGCGACATCCCTAAATGCAGCTCGCCATCGAAGACGGCAGGCGCGAACTTTTCCGGGATGACGGCGCAATCGGTCGCGGCGCCGGCGTCTTTCTCGGCGAGCTCTTCGACGATCTCCGTCACGAGCTGGTCCGGTCCGCCCATCTCTCCGCTGGATACGACCCATAATCGATGCTGCGCGCGCCGGTAACAAAGCCAATAGAGACTGCCTGCGGCGTCGCCCTGGTGTTGGATGGCGCCTTCGCCCACGGCTTCGCGAATCGTGCCGAGATTCGTCTCCTCGAAGCGGCCGGCGAATGCGCCTAGTGAAAAGCGGGTCGCCAATCTCTTCACGACTGTCGGCGGCGCGCGCTCGAGCGCATGTTCGTCGAATGGGGGCGGCGGTGTCTGCGCGGAGCAATCGTCCGCGGGGAACGGGAAAATGAGAAGGAGCGAGAACAGCGTCTTTCGAGCATCAAGTGGGAATTGCCTTGCATTGGAGATTGAACGCGTCCGCAATCGCTCCTTTCCTTCAGCAAGGAGGGCGTCAACATCGAGGTCTTTGACGCAGCAGGCGGCCGCTGTCGAAGGGATACGCTGAACCTCCGTCATTTCTTATTCGTCCGTGATGAGCCGATAGCCGATGCCGGGCTCGGTTTGAATGAGCTTCGGCGCTGAAGAATCTTCCTCGATCTTCCCGCGCAGTTGGCCCACGAAAACGCGCAGATATTGCGTGTCCTCCTGATGCGCCGGTCCCCAGACTGCACGCAATATCTGTCGGTGTGTCACAACCCGCCCGGCCTGGCGGGCGAGGATGGCGAGCAGATCATATTCCTTCGGAGTGAGGCGCACCGTCTCGCCACTGCGGGTGACGAGGCGCTTGTCGAAATCGATCGTCACCGGTCCGCAACGGACGATCGCAGCCTCGCCGCCGACCGCATGGCGCATCGCGACGCGCAGCCGCGCCATCAGCTCGCCGATGCCGAAAGGTTTTTCCACATAGTCGTCGGCGCCGGCGTCGAGCGCCAAGATCTTTTCCGCCTCGCGGTCGCGCGCCGACAGAATGATGATCGGCGTTCGTGAGAAGGCGCGCGCCTCGCGCAGCACGTCCTTGCCGTCCATGTCGGGGAGCCCGAGATCGAGCACGACCACGTCGGGCGCATTGGCGGCGAGCAGCCGCAGCGCCTCCTGACCGGTCTCGGCGGTGATGACTTCATAGCCTGCAGCTGTCAGCGCGGGCTTGAGAAACCGTATGATCTGCGGCTCGTCGTCGACGACGAGAACGCGGCCTTTGCTCATGCTTCTTTCACCGGTGCGGCTTGCGGCGCGCAGGGAAACCTCAAGATCATGCGCGTCCCGCGTTTCCGGATCGCAGGGCTTTGCGCTTCGATCGCGCCGCCCATGGCTTCGACGAGGCCCTTGCAGATGGAAAGCCCGAGCCCCGTGCCAGCCTTTCGTCCGTCGGGCCGCCCGCCGCGATAGAATTTCTCGAAGACGCGCTCCAAATCGGCGGGCTTTATGCCGGGGCCTTCATCTGTGACCGTGAGCACGAGACTCTCGCCTTCGCGGCGCGCATGCAGAATCACATTGGTGTCCGCGCCGTATTTTTGCGCATTGTCGAGCAGATTGAAGAGCACCTGGCCGAGAAGATTGGCGTCGGCGCGAATCGGCGGCAGATCGGGGGAGAGACTGGTCGTCGGACGCCAGTTCGGGAAGGCTTTCTTGCACCGTGCGAGCGTCGCACGCACGACTTCGGCGACATCCACGCTGTCGTGGCGCGGATGCAGCGCGCCCGATTCGATGCGCGACATCTCCAGCAGATTGCCGACGAAGCGCGCGAGACGTCCGGCTTCCTCCTCGATCGACGTCAAAAGGTCCGCGCGATCGGCTTCGGCCATCTTGTCGCCGAGCTGCTGCAGGCTCGTGACCGCGCCGGTTATCGAAGCGAGCGGCGTGCGCAGATCATGAGAGAGCGAGGCGAGGAGCGTGGTACGCAATTTTTCATTTTCCTCGAGCGCTGCAGTTTTCACCGACTCCCTGACGAGCAGCGATCGATCGATCGCGATGGCCGCTTGTTCCAATATCGCCGTGAGCATGCGCTCCTGCTGCGCGTCGAAGGGCTCCTCGGGGCGGCGCGGCTCGGCGCCGGCGACGGCGACCACGCCGCGGCTCGTGGCGAGCGGGCGAAACTGAAAGCGCACATTGGGCAGCGTGCCGGTGCGCCAGCCCGCCGGCTCGTTCTTTTCGAAAGCCCAGCGCGCCGCGATGGTCTCGCCGGGATTGAGCCGATCGATCGGAGGCCACGAGGCGTGAATGACGAGATCGGCGCCTTCCGGAATGAGGAAGACAACGCTCTTTATCTCCAGCGTCTTTTGCGCGTGGGTGGCCGCCGACCATAAGACTTCGTCGAGCTCGCCCGCGCCCGCGACTTTTCGCGAGAACTCGAAAAGTGATTGAGCGCTTTGAACGCGCTGCCGCATGGCGCGAGAGTGATCGCGCAAACGGCTGGCGAGCATGCCCGTAACGACGGCGACGATGAGCGACACGATGAGGGTGATGAACTCGTGCGGCTCCGAGATCGTGATGCTGTAGAGCGGCTCGATAAAGAAATAGTCCTCGGCGAGGAAGGAGAGGAGCGCTGCGCCGATTGCCGGCCAGAGGCCGAAGCGCGCCGCGCAGATCAACACGGGCAGAAGAAAGATCGATGCAAAATTGATGGGCGGCAGCCAGCGTTGGAGCAGCATGCCAATTCCGACCGCCGCCGCGACGAGCGAGACGGCGGCGGCGGCGCCTTGCCAGAGGTCGGCTCTCTCGATTTTTTTGCGTTGGGGTCGGGGCTCCGTCTCCTCGTCGATCTGCACGAGGACGGCGATATTGGGCGATCGGCGCACCAGCTCGGCGGCGAGCGAGGGGCGCCACAAGCGCGATGGAAAGGTCGATCGCGAGCGGCCCACAAGGATTTGCGTGATGTTCTCCTCACGCGCGACCTTCAGCGCTTCTCCCACCATATCCTCGGCGATGCGGCGCTCGACTTCAGCGCCGAGCATTTCGGCGAGGCGCAGCGTCTGGTCCACGTTCTTGACGCCCTCGGCGGACTGGCTTTCGCCCATCGCGCGCTCGATGTAGAGCGCGATCCAGGTCGCGTTGAGGCCGCTCGCCAGCCGCGCCGCGGTGCGCACCAGCCGCTCGCCCGAGCTTCCAGGCCCGACTAAAGCTAAGAGACGCTCCGAGGTCGCCCAGGGACCCTCGATCGCGCTCTGGCGCAGAAAATCGACCATCTCGTCGTCGACGCGCTCGGCCGTGCGACGAAGCGCCAGCTCGCGCAGCGCGATGAGATTGCGCGGGATGAAAAAATTCTGTCTGGCGCGCGCCGCCATGTCACTGACATAGACTTTGCCTTGCGCGAGACGCTCCAGAAGCTCGTCGGGCGTGATGTCGACGAGGATCACCTCATGCGCATCGGACAGCAGCCGATCGGGCACGGTCTCGCGAACGGCGACGCCGGTGATGCGCGCGACGACGTCGGCGAGGCTTTCGATATGCTGGATGTTGAGCGTGGTCCAGACGTCGACGCCGGCGCCGAGCAGCTCCTCTACGTCCAGCCAGCGCTTCGGGTGGCGGCTGTCTGGCGCGTTGGTGTGCGCGAGCTCGTCCACGAGAATCGTTTGAGGCTTACGAGCTAGGGCGGCGTCGAGATCGAACTCATCGAGCGTGCGGTCGCGATAATCGATGCGCCGCCGCGGCAGAACCTCTAGGCCTTCGACGAGCGCTTCGGTCTCGCTGCGCCCATGTGTCTCAACGAGACCCACCACAATATCGTGGCCGCTGGCTTTCACCGCGCGCGCGCGGGAGAGCATCGCATAGGTCTTGCCCACCCCCGGCGCGGCGCCCAGGAAGACGCGCAGCCGGCCTTTCCCTTCCTGACCCGCGAGCGCGAGCAGCGCGTCGGGATCGGGCCGGCGTTCCGAGCCTTTTTCCGGCTGCGCCAAGCCTCAGCCCTTCCTGCATGCGACGAGTTCGCTCGAGCGACCCCCACACCAAACCTTACGGCGATCCACGAGGACCGGACAAGAATAATCGGCGCCGCGCTCGACAGCGCGAATTCGACACGCCGGTCTCAACGCTTAACGCTCCCTCTATCGTCTCGGGCTTGATGCAGGCGCCGCAAATGCCGACCGATGATCGGAGCGGCTTGGCCGTCGCCGAGGAAGACCACGACGAAGAGACGAATTACGCATAGCATCGTTACAGATCCAAGCAGCAGCTCGATGAGGGAAAGCTCGTTCATGACACCCTCGAAGTTCGTGTTTTAGCGCTATCACGCGCGCGGTAGCGCGCGTCCTGGTTTGGGGCGCTTCAATGCAAGGCGTCGAGCGCCAGATTGAGACGCAGCACGTTGACGCGCGGCTCGCCGATGAAACCGGCGGCTCGGGGCTCGATATTGGCCTCAACCAGCTCGCGAACGCGCCCCTCGCTGAGCTTCCGCGCTTTGGCGACGGCGGAAACCTGCATGAACGCGTAGCTTGGGGAGATGTGAGGATCGAGACCCGATGCGGAGCTCGTCACCGAATCGGCGGGAATATCCGAGAGCCGTCCCTCGGTGATACCGGCTTCGATCGCCGCTTGGACGCGGTCGTAAAGCTTCTTCGACGTCGGGCCGAGATTGGAGCCCGACGAATTGGCCGCGTTGTAGGGCGCGTCGACCGTCTTGGTCGAATTGGCCGGGTCGGGCGCGCTTGTCGCCGAGGGGCGGGGATGGAAATAGCGCTCCGCGATGAAATTCTGGCCGATGATCTCGGAGCCGAGAATTTTGCCGTCGCGCTCGATCAGCGAGCCATTCGCCTTGGCCGGAAAGGCCAGCTGCGCAAGTCCGGTGATCGCGAGCGGATAAAGCAGTCCCGTCAGAAGCGTGAACAGCGTCACCATGACGAGAGCGGCGCGTAGGTGCGAAAGCATGGCTTGATCCTCAGGCGAGGTGGAGAGCTAAGACCAGGAGGTCGATCAGCTTGATGCCGATGAAGGGCACGGCGATGCCGCCAAGCCCGTAGATCAGCAGGTTTCGGCGCAGCAGCGCCGCGGCGCCGACCGGTTTGTAGGCGACGCCTTTCAGGGCCAGCGGAATGAGCGCGATGATGATCAGCGCGTTGAAGATCACGGCCGAGAGGATCGCCGACTGGGGCGAGCCGAGCTTCATCACATTGATCGCTCCGAGCTCCGGGTAGGTCACGATGAACAGCGCCGGAATGATCGCGAAATATTTCGCGACGTCGTTGGCGATGGAGAAGGTGGTGAGCGACCCGCGCGTCATCAGCAGCTGCTTGCCGATGGCGACGATCTCGATGAGCTTCGTCGGATCGCTGTCGAGGTCGACCATGTTGCCGGCCTCGCGCGCGGCTTGCGTGCCCGTCTGCATCGCCACGCCGACATCGGCCTGCGCCAGCGCCGGCGCGTCATTGGTGCCGTCGCCGCACATGGCGATGAGGCGTCCGCCTTGTTGCTCCTTGCGGATGTAGGCGAGTTTATCCTCGGGCTTCGCCTGCGCGATGAAATCGTCGACACCTGCTTCGCCGGCGATTGCGGCGGCGGTGATGGGATTGTCGCCCGTCACCATGACCGTCTTGATGCCCATGGCCCGCAGCTCGGCGAAGCGCGCCTTGATGTCGGGCTTGATGATGTCCTTGAGATGCACGACGCCAAGCAGACGTCCGTTCTCAGAGACCGCGAGCGGCGTTCCGCCGGCGCGCGAGATGCGCTCGACGGCGCGCGTGAAGTCTTCCGGAACGAGGAACCTCGCGACCGCCTCACGTTCGCGTAGGCCGATGTCGGCCGCGCGCGCGACGTCGTCACGCCAATGCTCGCTAGAGGCGACGGGCGCCGTCTCCAGCTGCGCCACAATGGCGTCAACGGCGCCCTTCCGCACGGAGCGGCCGGGCAAATCGACGCCGGAGATGCGCGTGTGAGCCGAGAAGGGGACGATGCGGGCGTCGGCCGAGAGTTCCGGCGCCTCCAAGCCATAGCGGCTCTTCGCCAGTGCGACGATCGAGCGGCCTTCCGGCGTGTCGTCGGCGAGCGAAGCCAGCAGAACGGCTTCCGCCAGGGCGCGTTCCGATACAGCGCCGACAGGCACGAACTCATCCGCCATGCGGTTGCCGAAGGTGATCGTCCCCGTCTTGTCGAGCAGCAAGGTGTCCACGTCGCCCGCCGCCTCCACGGCGCGGCCGGATGTCGCGATCACATTGAATCGGATCAACCGATCCATGCCGGCGATGCCGATCGCGGAGAGAAGACCGCCGATCGTCGTCGGGATCAGGCAGACGAGCAGGGCGATGAGCACGCTCAGTGAGAGCGTCGTGCCCGAGTAATTGGCGAGCGGCCACAGCGTCACGCAGACGATGAGGAAGATGATCGTCAGGCCCGACAGCAGGATCGACAAGGCCAGCTCGTTTGGCGTCTTTTGACGTTGGGCGCCTTCGACGAGCGCGATCATGCGGTCGATGAAGGTGGAGCCTGGCGCGGCCGTGATCCTGACCTTGATCCAATCGGACAGCACGGTCGTGCCGCCGGTCACGGCGGAACGGTCGCCGCCCGCCTCGCGAATGACAGGCGCGGACTCACCCGTGATCGCCGACTCGTTGACGGAGGCGACGCCTTCGATGACCTCACCGTCGCCGGGAACGAGATCGCCGGGCTCGACGAGCACGACATCGCCCATCTTGAGATCGAGCGCGGAGACGCCTTCCACGACGTCTCGCATGCCGTTCTTGCCCTCCGGATCGATCAGCCGCTTGGCGCGCGTGTCGCTGCGCGTCTTGCGCAATGCGTCCGCCTGCGCCTTGCCGCGTCCTTCCGCCACGGCCTCGGCGAAATTGGCGAAGAGCACGGTGAACCAGAGCCAAGCGGCGATCTGGCCGGTGAAAAAGGCGTCGCCATTGCGCGTGACGACGTCGCGCAGGAACAGGATCGTCACGACGAGCGAAACGACCTCGGTGACGAAGATCACCGGATTGCGCGCCAGGTGCCTTGGATCGAGCTTGCGGAACGCGTCGACCGCGGCGCGTTTGATGATGGCCGGATCGAAAAGTCCGGGCGAGGCGGCTTTCGAAGACATGGGATGCGGCTCCGTTAGAAGGTCTTTCCCGCCTGCAGCAGGAAATGTTCGACCACGGGACCCAGCGCGAGCGCCGGGAAATATTGCAGGAGGTAGAGGATCACGATCACGCCGATGAGCAGGCCGACGAAGAGCGGTCCATGCGTCGGGAATGTGCCGGCGGAGGCCGGGGCCTTTTTCTTGGCCGCGAAGGCGCCCGCCAGCGCCAGCACCGGCGCCACATAGGCGAAGCGGCCGATGAACATCGCAAGACCCAGTGTCGTGTTGAACCACAGCGTGTTGCCGGAAAGACCCGCGAAGGCCGATCCATTGTTGGCGTTGGTGGAGGCGAAGGCGTAGAGGACCTCTGACAGCCCGTGCGGCCCCGCATTGCCGAGGCTGTCGAGGCCGGTCTTCAGCATGACCGACGCCGCAGAGAAGCCGAGAACGCTCAGCGGATAGATCAGCACCGCCAACATGGCGAGCTTCATCTCGCGCGCCTCGATCTTCTTGCCGAGATATTCCGGCGTGCGGCCGACCATAAGACCCGCGACGAAGACGGCGATGACCGCGAGCACGAGGAAGCCGTAAAGGCCCGCGCCGACGCCGCCCGGCGAGATGCAGCCGAGCAGCATATTGAACAGCGGCACGAGACCGCCGATCGGCGTGAAGGAGTCATGCATCGAATTGACGGCGCCGGTGCTCGTGCCCGTCGTCGCCGTCGCGTAAAGCGCGCTCATGGCGGGGCCGAAGCGAACTTCCTTGCCTTCCATATTGCTGGGCGCCGCTTCGAGGCCGAGCTTGTCGGTCAGCAGAGGATTGCCTCCAGCTTCCGCCCAATAGGAGATGAAGACGCCCGCGAGGAGCACGATGCCCATGGTGATGGCGATGGCGCGTCCTTGCCTGGGATCGGCGACGGTCCTTCCGAAAGCGAACACGGTCGCGAAGGGTATGACCAACAGGGCCCAGATCTCCAATATGTTGGCGAGTGCGTTGGGATTCTCGAAGGGATGCGCGGCATTGGCGTTGAAGAAGCCGCCGCCATTCGTGCCGAGCTCCTTGATCGCCTCCTGGCTCGCGACGGGGCCGATGGAGATGATCTGTTTCGCGCCTTCGAGCGTCGTGGCCTCCACAGAGGCCGCGAGAGTTTGCGGAACCCCCAGCGCGACCATCGCGAGCGCGACGACGATCGAAATCGGCAGCAGCAGGTAAAGCGTGCCGCGGGTGAGATCGACCCAGAAGTTTCCGACTGTCGCCGACTCTGCGCGCGCAAAACCGCGCACCAGCGCAAAGGCCATGGCGAGACCCGTCGCGGCCGACACGAAATTATGCACGGTGAGACCGAGCATCTGCGTGAGATGGCTCATCGTCGTCTCGCCGGAATAATTCTGCCAATTGGTGTTGGTGATGAAGGAGAGCGAAGTGTTGAAGGCGAGATCGGCCGGCACGCCGTCGAACCCTTGAGGGTTGAGCGGCAACAGGTTTTGCAGGCGCTGCAGAGCGTAGAGCGACAGGAAGCCCACGACGCTGAAAGCCAGCATGGCCATGGTGTAGACGAACCAGCTCTGCTCGCGCGCGGGGTCGACTCCCGAAAGCCTGTAGAAAACGCGTTCCACCGGAGCCAGTATCGGCGTCAGAAAGGTGCGCTCGCCGGCGAGCACGCGGGCGATGTAGCCGCCGAGCGGAATCGCCGCAGCGATCACCGCCGCGAGAATGAGGGCGATTTGCGCCCAACCCACGATTGTCATGATGATCCTCTCGCGAAGACCCGAGGCTTCACTCTAGAATTTCTCGGGATGAAGGAGCGTGTAGACGAGATAGACGCCAAGCAGCAGAGCAACTGCGAGGCCGAAGGCGGGCTCGATCATGAGGGCTCTCCCTAAAGCTTCGCGCAAAAGCGCGTATAGGCAGCGGTCAGCGCGAAGAGGGCGAGACCCGTTCCGATAAAAATGAGATCCTGCATGTGCTGCGCTCCGCCGTGGGCTCGAGCGTCAAGGCGACGTCCTCGAGACGAAGCGAATCTACGGCCTGACGCATAAGGGCGCCATTCCGAAACTGCGACCGGAATGTAAGGGGAGCGTAAAGGCGGCCAGAAAAGCGCGTTTACAAAGTCTTTGCCGCCGCGAGCACCGCTTCAGCGTGGCCGGGAACCTTGACCTTGCGCCACACCTTGGCGATGCGTCCGTCCGCGCCGATGAGGAAAGTGGTGCGCTCGACGCCCATATATTTTCGCCCATACATGCTCTTCTCGACCCAGACCCCGTAGGCGGAGAGCATCGCCTTGGCTTCATCGGAAGCCAGCGGAATCTTCAGCTCATATTTGGCGCGAAACTTGTCGTGGCTCTTCTCGGAATCGGGCGAGACGCCGAGGATCGCCGTTCCGGCCTTGGCGAATTTGTCGCGCAGCCCGTTGAACTCGATCGCCTCCTTGGTGCAGCCGGAGGTATCGTCCTTTGGATAGAAATAAAGCGCGAGCTTCTTGCCCTTATAGGCCGCGAGCGTCTGTTTTTCGCCCCCGGCTCCGGGCAGCGAGAAATTTGGCGCCTCGTCTCCTTCCTCCGGCCGCTTGGCGTCCGTCATCTCATGCTCCTTCCTGATCCGCATCGCGCGACTCGCCTGCGCGGCGAGCTTCCTCGCCTCCGACAAGCAAGAAGTCCTCCGCATAGCGCGGGAGCCCCTCGGCTGCGCAACGCAGGGCGTAGAGCCGCCGCGTCGGCTCCGCTTCTCGCCGCGGCTCGAAGGTCTCGAGCCGACGCTTGTCGAAACGCCGGTCGAGCACCGCAAGCGCGTGCAGCAATGCGCTTTTGGAAGCAAGCATGGCGTCGACCGACAGAGTGAGGCTCGAGAACAGTGCGCGTTTAAAATCCTCGCTCGACATCGAGACGACGCGCGCGCCGTCGATCGATATCCAGCCTTCGCCGGCCCCGCCGGCCGCCAATCGATGGCTCGTGGTGGAGACCTCGACCCGACTTCTGATCGCCGGCGCGAAGTTTCCTTCGACCCGCCTTTTCAGTTCGCTCCAGCGCATCGCGCGCTACCGTCCCGCCGAAGGCGCAGCGTCTCCTGCAGACGTCAGATCTTTCGCGGGATCGCCGCGCCGGTGACCCCGGCAGGAGCGGGAACGTGACGCCCAATTTGGAAAAACAGCAATTTTTTTCATCGCGTTAGCCTTATGCAATCGCCGACGCGCCGCAACGGGCCGGTATGAATATCCAACCACGGGGGCGGCGGACGGGCAATAGGCGAGGTTTTAAGTCGTTAAGCAGCGGCTTGGCGGCAAGGCACCACCCTGGCGCGAGCTTTGGCGCCCGCGCCGACAATTTAGGCGTTGACAGCCATAGCAGGGCTCGGCGCGAAAGCCAGCTTCTCGGCGTTCTCGTGGAACATGCGAGAGAGCCGTTTCGCCGTCGCTTCGTAATCCGCCGACGACGACCAGCTCTTCACAGGGTTCAAGAGAGCCGAGTCGACGCCCGCGACGTCGAGCGGAACCGAAAGGCCGAAGAAGGGCTCGGACTCGAAGCGCGCACGCTCCAGCTCGTCGCCGAGCGCGGCGCCCAGCAGCCGTCGCGTCGCCGCGATCGGCATGCGCGCGCCGACGCCGTAGCCGCCACCGCTCCAGCCAGTGTTGACGAGCCAGCAGTTCACCCCGTGCCGCAGGATGAGGTCACGGAGCAAGTCGCCGTAGACCTGCGGATGACGCGGCATGAAGGGCGCGCCGAAACAGGTCGAGAAGGTCGCCTCGGGCTCCTTGACGCCCTTTTCCGTGCCCGCGACCTTGGCCGTGTAACCGGAGAGAAAATGATACATCGCCTGCTCGGCGCTGAGCCGCGCGAGCGGCGGCAGCACGCCGAAGGCGTCGCAGGTCAGCATGACGATGTTTTTGGGATGTCCTCCGCGTCCATCCTCCACGGCGCCTTGCATGAAGCTGAGCGGATAGGCGATGCGCGTGTTCTCCGTCCGCGATCCGTCGTCGAAATCGCAGATGCGCGTGTGCGGGTGGAACACGACATTCTCCATCACGGAGCCGAAACGCTCGGTCATGGAGAATATCTGCGGCTCGGCCTCGCGCGAGAGCTTGATCGCCTTGGCGTAGCATCCGCCTTCGAAGTTGAAGACGCCCTCGGCGCTCCATCCATGCTCGTCGTCGCCGATCAGCCTGCGCGCCGGATCTGCGGAGAGCGTGGTTTTTCCCGTGCCCGAAAGCCCGAAGAAAACCGCAGCGTCGCCTTCGGTCCCGACATTGGCCGAGCAATGCATCGGCATGACGCCTTGCGCCGGCAGCATGAAGTTCAGGAAGGTGAAGACCGACTTCTTGATCTCGCCAGCGTAGCTCGTGCCGCCGATGAGCACGATTCTGCGCGACAAATCCATCGCGATGACGGTTTCGCTGCGGCAGCCGTGTCGGTGCGGATCGGCCTTGAAGGAGGGCAGATCGATGATCGTCAGCTCCGGCGCGAACGTCGAGAGCTCATGCGGCGCCGGGCGGATGAGAAGATTCTGGATGAACAGAGAATGCCAGGCGAATTCGGTTAAGACGCGCACCTTGACCCGGAAGGCGGGGTCCGCGCCGCCGTAAAGGTCCTGCGCGAAGAGCTCTCTTTGCTGCGCGTGCGCCAGAAAATCGCTCAGGAGAAGATCGAACTTGGCCCTCTCCAGGGGCTGGTTGTTGTCCCACCAGACAGCGTTCTGCGTCAGCTGATCGGCGACGATGAACTTGTCCTTGGGTGAGCGTCCCGTGTGAACGCCCGTCTCCGCGACCAGAGCGCCGCCCTGCACGATCGTCGCCTCGCCTCGCCGCAAGGCCTGCTCATAGAGATGCGGGACATCGAGATTGTGATGGTGGCGCTTGTTGCGCGCAAGATCGAGGGGATCGCTCGGTCCCATGGTTTTCGTCGCGCCGCCGGCGCTCACCTGTCCTTGGGCATGCATGGCCTGTTCCTCTTTGGCAAGCTGCAAGCGCCTGAAAATCAATCTGATGCTCGAGGCTTCGGTGTCCAAAAAGGGACAGGCTTTTCGTGCCGACTCAAGTCCGCCCCTCACCGAGCTGACACATAGGGGAAGACTTAGGCCTGATCAAGGAAAGCTTCAAGATTACCGATGACTTTGGCGCCGAAAAGGTAGACATAACTCTTAAGTTCGAGCGCCAGGCCTAACTTAGCCAGAGGGCCGTCTTCAGAGGCCCACATCGTGCGGCGGGGCCACAATTTCTCCCGCCGCGACGACGTTGCGGCGCGCCCAGGCGCGCTCATGCAGATAGTAGAGCCCGATCTTCGCCACGGCCTCCGTCACGGTGATCGCGAGCGAGAGGGCGAGGTCGCGCGTGAAGCCGAAGACGATCGCGAAGGTCAGCACGCTCCCCAGCGCGCGCCAGGAGAAGGATTTCTGCAAGCTCGTCCATCGCGTCGCGCGACGCTCGGCGGCGGGCGGCGGCAGGCCTTCCATCGAGGAGTAGCTCGCCTCCAAAAAGGCGGCGCCGCCTTTCGCCGCCGTTTCCGCTTCGGTGACGAGGCCGACCGCGACCGTCTCATTGGTCACGCGATCGATGAGGATGAAGCCCCCGGTCTCGCGATTCTCGATATAGCGGTCGCAGACGACGGCGTGAGCGAGCTCGATATCCGCTTCGCCGATCGCATTGAAGGCGAGGGTCTCACCGTCTTCCGTCAGCGGTGCGGCGAGCCCCGTCTCGATTTCGACGCGCGCCGTCACCTTCTTTACCGTGGCGGGAACGGTGCGCGTCGCAAGCTTCAGAAGATAGCTTTTGTCTTGGACGAGCGGCTCGCGCACGAGCCACAGTAGGCGCGCCTTGAGCCTGTCGCCGACCTTGGCGGGGGAGGCGGGGGACACGAACATGTCGCCGCGCGAAACGTCGATCTCTTCGGCAAGCGTCAAGGTCACCGACTGGCCGGTGACCGCGCTGTCGAGATCGCCTTCGCCGCCGAGGACCCGCGCGACCTTCGTGTCGCGCCCGATCGGCAGAATGCGGATGATGTCGCCGGGCCGGATGTTGCCGCCGCAAACAAAGCCGGAAAAGCCGCGAAAATCGTGGCTCGGGCGATTGACCCACTGCACCGGATAGCGGAACGGCTGCACGAGCGCGCCGCGGTCGACCTCGACGGTCTCCAGATAGGCGAGCAGTGACTGGCCCTTCCGCCAGGGCATGTGCGCGCTCTCATGGACGAGATTGTCGCCGTCCTTGGCGACGAGCGGAATCGCTTCGATCGAGAGGAAGCGCAAGTGGCGCGCGAAATCGCGGAAGTCGGCCTCGATCCGCCGGAAGGTCGCCTCGTCATAGCCGACGAGATCCATCTTGTTGATCGCAAGCACGACATGGCGAACCCCGAGCATCGAGACGATCACCGCGTGGCGGCGCGTCTGGCTCAGCACGCCCCGGCGCGCGTCGATGAGGAGCACTGCGAGCTCGGCGGTGGAGGCGCCGGTCGCCATGTTGCGCGTATATTGCTCATGCCCCGGCGTGTCGGCGACGATGAACTTGCGCTTGTCGGTCGCGAAATAGCGATAGGCGACGTCGATCGTGATCCCTTGCTCGCGCTCGGCGGCGAGCCCGTCGACGAGCAGCGCGAAATCGAGCGCCTCACCCTGCGTGCCGTGCTTCTTCGAGTCTTCCTCCAGCGCCTCGATCAGATCGTCCGCGGCAAGGCCCGCGTCGTAGAGCAGACGGCCGATGAGCGTCGACTTGCCGTCATCGACCGAGCCGCAGGTGATGAAGCGCAGCAGCGGCTTGTCAGCGATGGTTCGCGGGGCGGGAGACTGCGCAGGAACGCCGTGCATCTTCAGAAATAGCCTTCCTGCTTCTTCTGCTCCATCGACGCTGAGCCGTCATGGTCGATGAGCCGGCCCTGCCGCTCCGAGGAACGGCTTTCGCGCATTTCCGCGATGACCGCGTCGAGCGTCTCAGCCTCGCTCTCGATCGCGCCCGTGAGCGGGTAGCAGCCAAGCGTGCGGAAACGAACTTTTTTCTGCTCGATGACCTCGCCGGGACGCAGCTTCATGCGGTCGTCGTCGACCATGATCAGCGCGCCGTCGCGCCGCACGACGGGCCGCTCCTTGGCGAAATAGAGCGGCACGACGGGAATGTTCTCGCGCGCGACATAGTCCCAGACGTCGGCTTCCGTCCAATTGGAGAGCGGAAAGACGCGCAGGCTCTCGTCCTGCGCCTTGCGCGTATTGTACAGGCGCCAGAATTCCGGACGCTGGTTTTTGGGATCCCAGCGATGCTGCGCGCTGCGGAAAGAAAGCACGCGCTCCTTGGCGCGCGATTTTTCCTCGTCGCGCCGCGCTCCGCCAAAAGCCGCATCGAAGCGCCATTTATCGAGCGCCTGCTTCAGCGCCTCGGTCTTCATGATGTCGGTATGCAGCTTCGAGCCATGCATGAAGGGATTGATGCCCATCTCCACCCCTTTGGGATTGGTGTAGACGAGCAGGTCCACGCCGAGCTCCTTGGCGCGTTTGTCGCGGAACTCGATCATCTCGCGAAATTTCCAAGTCGTGTCGACATGGAGCAGCGGGAAGGGCGGCTTCCCCGGATAAAAGGCCTTCAGCGCGACATGCAGCATCGCGGCGGAGTCCTTGCCGATCGAATAGAGCATGACCGGCCGCTCGCACTCGGCGACGACCTCGCGCATGATGTGAATGCTCTCCGCCTCGAGCCTGTCGAGGTGGCCGAGCCGGCTGGGGCCGAGCGAGCTCATGACGTGCCTGCCCGTTGAGGTTGCGGCCGTCGCGGGATTCCGTCCTCGCCGACATGCAGCCCGCATTCCTTCTTCTCGTCTTCTTCCCACCACCAGCGGCCGGCGCGCTCATTTTCGCCGGGCCCGATCGCGCGGGTGCAGGGAGCGCAGCCGATCGACAAATAACCCTTGGCGTGCAGTTCATTCACCGGCACGTCGAACTCCTCGGTCAAGGCGACGATCGCCTCGCGCGAATAGTCGAGCAGGGGATTTAGCTTCACCAACCGATGCGCCTCGTCATATTCGATCATCGCCACCTCGGCGCGCGCATTCGATTGATCGGCGCGCAATCCGGTGATCCATCCCGCAGCGCCTGCAAGAAGCCGGCCGAGCGGCTCGACCTTGCGGATGTGGCAGCAGGCCTTGCGGTTCTCCACCGAGCGATAGAAGCCGTTCACGCCATGCTCTTGCACATAGGCTTCGAGGGGCTCTGGGCGCGGATAGACGGCGGGGATGCGCCGCGCATAGCGCGCCTCCGTTCTCTCCCAGAGATCGTAGGTCTCGGGAAAAAGCCGTCCGGTGTCGAGCGTCGCAACCTCAATGTCGAGACCGAGCGTGAGGATCGTATGGGTGATCCACTGATCCTCGATGCCGAAGCTCGTGGTGAACACTAGTCGTCCCGGAATGACCTCGCGCGCGAGCGTCAGACGATGCGCGAGGTCGAGCGGCGTCAACCGCGGCTCGAGAATATCAATCAGCGACGGCTTCATGCGCGCGCCTTTCGTCTTTCCGCGAGAATCGCCTCGCGGCTCGCATAACCCTGCTGATAGAAGGCGCCATAGGCCGCAAGCGCCGCCGACCATTGCGCGGCGTCCTGACGCGCCGCAATGTCGGAGGCGATCTCGATCGTATCGAACCCACAGCGCAGCGCATGCGTCGCCTGGTCGGCGATGAGCCGTCCGCTCGCGCGCAGCTCGCCTTTGAAGCCCGCGCGGCGGATCAATCGCGCGAGCGAGAAGCCACGACCGTCGCCGGTCGCGGGAAAGGCGATCGCGACGAGCGAGAGTCGCGAAAGATAGGGCGCGAGCTTTTCGGGGTCGGCTGTGTTGGCGAGCAGCACGCCAAGCGGCGCTTCAGGTCGAAGCGCGCCAGCGGCCTCGGCGAGGCGCGCCTCGGAGACGATGCACTTTCCGTCCTTGGGCAGGCTCTCCTCTTCGGCGAGACGCCGCCAGCCGTCCTCGACGAATCGGCCCTCAGATATCAGCGCCATCTTCGCCCTCCCGAGTCAGCGCCTCTTTGAAGCGCTCTTTCCCGAGGCGTCGCCACGCGTCGAGAAAGCGTTCGCCGTCGCGGCGTTCATGCAGATAGATTTCGATGAGGCTCTCGATGACGACCGGAACATTCTCGGCCGCTACGCCCGGACCGAGAAGCTCGCCGATCGCCGCTGAGAGCGTCGGATCGCCACCGAGCGTGATCTGGTACGACTCGTGGCCGCGCTTCTCCAGTCCGAGAATGCCGATCGTCCCGATGTGATGATGGCCGCAGGCGTTGATGCAGCCGGAGATCTTTATGCCGAGCTCGCCGATGAGGCGCTGGCGCTCGAGATCCTTGAAACGTTCCGAGATGGCCTGAGCGATCGGGATCGAGCGCGCCGTCGCGAGCGCGCAGTAATCGAGGCCCGGGCAGGAGATGATGTCGGAGATGAGCCCGGCGTTGGGCGCTGCGAGCTTGGCCTCGTCGAGGAGGCGCCAGAGCGCGTAAAGATCGTCCCGCTTCACATGCGGCAGCACGATGTTCTGCGCATGGCTTACGCGCAATTCGCCAAAGCCGAAGCGCTCAGCGGCGTCCGCGAGAACGCGCATCTGATCCGAGGTGGCGTCGCCGGGAATCCCGCCGATGGGCTTCAGTGAAACCGTCACGATCGCATAGCCGGGAATCTTATGCTGCGTGACATTGACGCTCGCGAAGGCGTTAAACGCCGCGTCCTTGCGGCGCGCCGCCTCGAAGGCTTCCGAGCGCGCCGGCAGCGTCTCATAGGGCGGCGGCGCGAAGAAGCTCCTGATGCGCTCGAACTCATCGAGGTCGAAGGCGAAGGGCGCGCGATCCATCGCCGCAAACTCGGCCTCGATCTCGCGCGTCAATGGCTCGAGCCCCGTCTCATGCACGAGGATCTTGATGCGCGCCTTGTATTTGTTGTCGCGCCGGCCGAAGCGGTTATAGACCCGCAGGATCGCCTCGAGATAGGCGAGCAGATCGGCGCGCGGCAGAAAGGCGCGCACGGTCTTGCCGACGAAGGGAGAGCGGCCGAGCCCGCCGCCGACGATGACCTCATAGCCCGCTTCGCCCTGCTCATTGGCGTGGACGCGCAAGCCGATGTCGTGGAATTTGATCGCCGCGCGATCCTCTTTTGCGCCGCTCACCGCGATCTTGAACTTCCGGGGCAGGAAGCTGAACTCGGGATGTAGGCTCGACCATTGGCGGAGGAATTCGGCCGTGGGGCGCGGGTCCTCGAATTCGTCCGTCGCGACACCCGCGAATTGGTCTGCGGTCACATTGCGAATGCAATTGCCCGAGGTCTGAATGGCGTGCATCTCGACATCGGCGAGCGCCTCGAGAATGTCCGGCGTGTCGACGAGCTTCGGCCAGTTGTACTGCAAGTTCTGGCGCGTCGTGAAATGGCCGTAGCCCTTATCCCATTTGTCGGCGATCTCGGCGAGCCGCCGCATCTGCCGCGAGGTCAGCGTTCCATAAGGAATAGCGACGCGCAGCATATAAGCATGCAGCTGCAGATAAAGACCGTTCATCAGCCGCAGCGGCCGGAACTCGTCCTCGCTCAGCGCGCCGTCCAGCCGCCGGCGCACCTGCTCGCGGAACTCGTCGACGCGCGACTTTACGAAAGCCTTGTCATAGGCGTCGTAAAGATAGGTCGTGGTTGGCGCGTTGGCGCGCGCCGCATGACGCTGGTCATGCGCGTTCATGGTTCAGCTCCCGACTTTGTCCGCCTGGGCTTGCTTGCCGAGGTCGCGCCGCACGCTCGGTCCCACGAGCCGAGCCCGTTCGCGATAATGCAAAGGCCGTGGCCCGAGGGCGGGGTCGATCTCGACCTCGGCGAGATAGACGTCGACCACCTTGTTGGCGGCGACGTCGGCTTTGCCGCGCGCTTCGAGCGCCGCGGCGGCTGAGGCGTCCGGCGCGACCGTGGCGGCGCGCGCGTCGCGCACCCAGCCCTTAGGCCCGAGGAAAAGCACCTCGCCGTCGCGTAAGTCGCTCGCGAGCAAAATCTGAGGATGCGTCGCCTTGGCCATCAGGTCGCCTGAGCCACGGTCACTTTCATGCCGTCATATTCGTCGGACCAAAGAATTTGGCAGGAGAGCCGAGAATTTTCTTGGATCAGCGGGAGCTCGTCGAGCTTGTCCAGCTCCTCTTCGGACGGTGGCGGCAGCCTGTCCATCCAAGCCGGATCGACCAGCACATGGCACTCCGCGCAGGCGAGCGAGCCGCCGCAATTCGTGTCCATGCCGACGCCGTGGTCCCGCAAGATTTCCATGAGCCGCCAGCCTTCGAGCGTCTCGAACTCGTGGATTTTCCCTTCGCGATCCTCGACCAACACGACTGCGTGCTGCTGGCGCACCCGCGCTGCCGCATCCTGCATCTTCAGGCCTTCTCCTTCGCTATGCGGACGCGCCGCACAATCGACCGTTCTCGCCGTCTTAAATACCCATCCCCGGATCAAGTCAATTCACCAAAAGAGCTCGGCAAATATTAATTTTCACATAAAAGTTCCGTTGTTTTAATTTTCTATCTTTGTCTACAGAGTAAGATGACTGAAAGCCTGCTTGTCGGCGACGCTCTCGATCAATAGCCCTTGCTACCGGCGACACACTGAGGCTTGCGCTTCGGCATAAAATCGCGCAACGGGCGGCGTCAGGCGCCCTCACCCTATATTCCCGGAGCCCTCGGATGGAACTTCGCCCGCTTGGAAGAACCGATCTTCGCGTCTCGGCGCTCTGCCTCGGCACAATGACCTTCGGCCAGCAGAACAGCGAGAGCGAAGGCCACGAGCAGCTCGATTACGCGCTGGCGCAGGGGATCAATTTTTTCGACACTGCCGAGGTCTATTCGATCCCGCCGCGCCCGGAGACCCAGGGCTCAACCGAGAGGATCATCGGCTCCTGGCTCGCGTCGCGTCGCCATCGCGACAAGGTCGTGATCGCCACAAAGGTCGCTGGACGAAGCGAGATGAACTGGCTGCGCGGGGACAAAAGCTCGCCGAAGCTCGACCGAAAGAACATTCTCGAGGCGGTCGAAGGCTCTCTGAAGCGCCTGCAAACCGACTACATCGATCTCTACCAACTGCACTGGCCCGATCGCTCCGTCCCGCTTTTCGGCGCGGGAGGCTCTACCTGGCGCGAGCCCAGCCGGCGCGAAGAAGTGGCGGTCGAGGAGACGCTCGCCGTCCTCGCGGAGCTCGTGCGCGCTGGCAAGGTCCGGCACGTCGGCCTATCCAACGAAACGCCCTGGGGCGTCGCGCAATTCCTGCGCGCCGCGGAGCAGGGCATCGGCCCGCGCGTCGTCTCGATCCAGAACGCTTATCATCTGATGAACCGCGCCTTCGAGATGGGCCTTGCGGAGTTCGCCTGGCGCGAGCAGGTCGGCCTTCTCGCCTATTCCCCACTGGCGCAGGGCTATCTCACCGGCAAATATCAAAAAGGCGCGCGGCCTGCCGGCGCCCGGTCCACGCTCTTCGAGCGCGGCCAGCGATATGAGACGCCGGGCGCGGCCGCGGCGATCGACGCTTATCTCGAGCTGGCGAAAGATCTCGGGGTCGATCCGGCGCAGTTGGCGATCGCTTTCGCCGCCTCGCGCAGCTTCGTCACCACGGCGATCATCGGCGCGACGACGATGGCGCAGCTGAAAACCGACATCGACGCGATTGCCGTCAAGATCACGCCGGCGATTGAGGCGCGGATCGACGCCCTCCACAGCGTGCACACCAATCCGACGCCCTGAGCGAGTCTCGTCTCAGGCGTGGCCGGCGTTGGGCGAAAGCTTGCTGAGATCGACCACTCCGAGCGAGCGTAGCGCGCGCAAATATTTCGTATCGAGATCGTGGTCGAAGAGGATCGCGGGATCGGCTGGACAATGCAGCCAGCCGTTAAGCTGAATCTCGTTTTCAAGCTGGCCAGCGTCCCAGCCGGCGCAGCCCAGCGCAAGCAGCGCTTGGTCCGGCCCTTGCCCGGTGGCGATCGCGCGCAAAATGTCGATCGTCGCGGTCAGCGACACGGCGTCGTTGATCTTAAGCGTTGAATTATCGATGAAGAAATCCCCGGTGTGCAGCACGAAGCCGCGATCGGTCTGCACCGGGCCGCCCGAGAGAACCTGCACGTCGCGCGCGCCCGGCGCCAGACTGATGCGCTCGGCTGGGTCGATGACCCGCAACTGTTCGAGAAGCTCGGGGAAATTCCGCACGCTGGAGGGACGGTTCAACATGATGCCCATCGCGCCTTCGGCGGAATGCGCGCACATATATATCACCGAGCGCGCGAAGCGCTCATCCGCCATCCCCGGCATGGCGATCAGCAATTGCCCGTCGAGGAAGGATCTCGGATCCTCCTGCCAGAGCCGTTTCCGCGCGGCAGCTTTTCGAGAGGCGGTCTTTTTAACTGTGGGCGCGGTTGCGGCCTCACCCTCTGCGCCGTTGCCGTCAACGACCTCGCCGCGCGCGGACCCAGCGCGGCCGCGAGCTTTGGAGGCGGGTTGCTTGTCACGAGTTTGTTTCATAGAACGGATGCTAATCCCGCCGCGCCCCGCCGACAAGACGCGAAGTTGGCTCCCTCAAGGCCCGGGCGAATTTTTCGAAATAAGCCCCTTCGGTTTTCAGTTCAATCGCCCGGCTCGGACCCAGCCGAGGGCCCGGGCTTGACTGATTTCTCGACCGAGCTTCGGAGCACGCTATGCGCTGGTTGAAGGCGACGCCGCTTGTCGTCACCCTCATTTTCTCTCAGCCCGCCGCGGCTGAGCCTTTCGCCTCCGAGCCTTCCGCGGGGCGATTGTCGTCGGCGCGTCTCCTCGCCGGAAGCGAAGAACCCGACGGCGCTCGGCTTGCGGCGCTCGAGATCAATCTCGCGCCGAAAGCGGTGACCTATTGGCGGACGCCTGGAGAGGCCGGGGTTGCGCCTACGCTCGACTTCTCCGCTTCGGATAATGTTGCGAGCGTCGAGACGCTTTTTCCGGCGCCGCAGCACATAAAGGAGGCAGGCGGCGTCGTGGCCGGCTATGAGGCGAAGGCGATTTTTCCGCTGCGCGTCACGCCGCGCGATCGCAAAGCGCCGGTGAAGCTCGATCTGAAGGTCGATTATGCTGCTTGCGACAAAATCTGTCTTCCGGTTCGCGCGCATCTGACTTTGCAGCTTGCTCCTGGCGTCGCGTCTCCGCATGGGGACGAGATTGCGCGCGTCTTGGCCGAAAGCGTGCCGAAGCGGCTCGAAGCCGCCGAGGCGCAGCGCCTGCTGGGCTTGCGCCCGGAGGGCGAGCCCGGCGGTTGGCGGCTGGATTATCGCGGCAAGGGCGCTCTTCTCGACGTCTTCTCCGAGGTCGCCGACCCCTGGACGCTGGAATCGTCGCGCTCCGGCGACGGCTTTTCGCTCACGCTCTATTCGGCGAGCGGCGCGCGCACGGCTCCCAAAGAGCCTCTCGCCGCGACGCTGACAGTGGTGACCGACAAGGGCGCGTTCGAAGCGCCGATCGTCTTGCCGTGAATCGTTCATCCCAAGAAGCGCGTCACGAAAGAAAATTTTCGCGGGAATAATTCCGCTCTCCCGTGAGTCTCCTCTTTGACCGGCGTCGCGCCGGCGACAGGAGGCTTGAGATGAGCAGCAATCAAAAGGACAGCGGCGTCGACCGTCGGCAGGCGCTCGAATGCATGGCTTGGGCCGGCTCCGGGCTCTTATGGACATTATCGGGAGGCGTGCCAGGGGCGTGCCTCATCGGAAGAGCGCAGGCCGCAGCGTCGGGCTTCTCCTTCGTGCAGATCTCCGACAGCCACATCGGCTTCGACAAGCCGGCCAACCCCAATGCGCTGGGCACGCTGGAGGAAGCCATCGCCAAAATCGGCGCGCTTCCCAACAAGCCCGCTTTCATGATTCACACGGGAGACATCACCCATCTCTCAAAGCCGCAGCAATTCGACGACGCGCAGCAGAGGATTGCGCGCGCCCGCCTCGAGACGCATTACGTTCCGGGCGAGCACGACATCATCGACGAGAATAACGGCCAGGCCTTTCTGGAGCGCTACGGCAAGGGATCGAAGGGCAAGGGCTGGTTCTCCTTCGATCACGGCGGCGCGCATTTCGTGGGCCTCAACAACGTCTTCGATCTGAAGGCGGGCGGCATGGGCAATCTCGGCGAAGAGCAGCTCGCCTGGCTCGCCGACGATCTGCAAGGCAAGAGCGCCTCGACGCCGATCGTCGTTTTCGCGCATGTGCCGCTGTGGACAATTGCGCCCGAATGGGGCTGGGGCACGCAAGACGCCGCCGAGGCGCTGAAGCTCCTCGCGCGCTTCGGTTCGGTGACCGTGCTCAATGGCCACATCCATCAGCTCATGCAGAAGGTCGAGGGCAATGTGGTCTTTCACACCGCGCGCTCGACCGCTTTCCCGCAGCCGGCGCCCCGAACCGCGCCGGCGCCGGGACCGAAGCTCGTTCCGGCGGGGGAGCTGCATGGCCTGCTCGGAGTCACGAGCGTCGCAGTGAAGGGCGGGCGCGGGCCGCTCGCGATCGCCGACAGCTCTTTAGCCGGCTGAAGGGAGGACGCCATGAGCCGCTTCACAATCCTCTCTCTCGCGACCGCGCTTGTCCTCATGGGCGGAAGCCCTGCGAGGGCTGAGGAGACGACGATCGCCATCGACAATTTCGCCTTCACGCCTGCCGAAAGAACGGTGAAAGCCGGGACGACCGTGCGCTTCGTCAATCACGACGACATTCCGCACAATGTCGTCCTCGCCGACGGCAAGGTGCGATCGAAGGCGCTCGATACGGACGACAGCTTCGCCTATGTCTTCGACAAGCCGGGCGACTTCATCTACTTCTGCGGACTGCATCCGCACATGAAGGGCGAGATCAAGGTGACGCCCTGATGAGCCGCAAAGGTGAGACGTGACAAGCGAGACGGCGCGGCGGCGCTTCGCCCGTGACGTGCTGCCGCATCTCGACGACGCCTATACGCTGGCGCGCTGGCTGACGGGCAATGCGACCGACGCCGAGGACGTGGTGCAGGAGGCTTGCCTCCGCGCGTTGAAGGCGCTCGACGGCGCCCTTGTCGAAAACCCGCGCGCCTGGCTGCTCGCGATCGTGCGCAACACGACCTTCACCTGGCTCGCCAGGAACAGGCCGCATGCGCTCGTGCTCACGGGCGGCGAGGATGAGGCGCGCGCGCAGCAGGTTGAGGATGTCGCGTCGCCGACGCCCGAAGAGGCGCTCATCGAAAAATCCGACCGCGAGAGCGTCGCCGCCGCGATTGAAGCTCTGCCTCTCGTCTTCAAGGAGACTTTGGTCATGCGCGAGATCAACGGCCTCTCCTATCGCGAGATCGGCGAGGCGACGGGCGCGCCCATTGGCACGGTCATGTCGCGGCTCGCGCGGGCGCGCGGGCTGCTTGCGGCCGCATTGGGACAAGAGTCATGAGCGACGAGCAGGACGCGCTTCTCATCAATGCTCTCGCCGACGGCGAGCTCGACGCGGCGAGCGCGCTAGCGCTGGAGACGAGGCTCGCCAATGAGCCCGAGCTCGCCAGGCGCTATGCGGCCGTCGTCGCGCTGCGCCGCGCGATCCGCGAGAAAATCCAACCCGAGAGCGCGCCGAGCGGCTTACGCGACCGCGTCAGCGCGTCCGCGGCGGCCGACGCAATGCGCGAGGCTGCGCCGCGTCGCGAAGCGCGCGCTTGGCCGCGCCTCGTCGTCCCGGCTCTCGCCGCGGCGATGGCGCTGGGTGTCGGGCTCGATCGCCTGTGGCTTTCCTCCAGCGAGCCCGACCCGCGCCTCGACTCGCTCGTCGCCGCCTTTCGCCGCGGACAAATCGCCGATCAACCGGTCGACGTAGCGGCGAGCGACCGGCATGTCGTAAAGCCCTGGCTTGCGCGAAAGCTTCCCGTCTCGACGCTGGTCGTCGATCTTGCGAGCGAGGGCTTTCCGCTCGTCGGCGCCCGCATCGACATCGTCGCCGGCCAGCCGGCGCCGACGCTGGTCTATCGCCGTCGCGAGCATCAGATCGCGCTGACGGAGCTGCCGTTGGGCGCGGTCTTGAATGCGCATGGCGCGCTGCAAGGCTACTCGTCGGAAGCCTGGAGCGATGGCGACCGCAGCTATGTCGCGGTCTCCGACGTGTCGCCGTCAGAGCTTGCGCTCTTCGCGGAGCTTATCCGCAAGTCGGCGGGAGGAGGGAGAAACGGGGGAAAGGACGTGCGTTAAGCCTGGTTGCGGAGCGAGGCCCCATGCTTCGGAAGGCCTTACAAGCGGAACAGATTCGGACCGAATTGCTCCTAGTAACGTTATGCGTTATATATATGCATGATCCGGAGCTTTGCCGATGGCGAAACGGAGTTGATCTGGTCGGGCCGCCGAAGTCGTCGGCTACCGCCTGACATTCAACCCGGCGCGTTGCGGAAGCTTCGTCTTCTCAATCAGGCGCGATTGCTGGACGATCTGCGTGTTCCACCCGGCAATCGCCTAGAAGCGCTTAAAGGCGCCCGTGCGGGAGAACATTCGATCAGGATCAACGCCCAGTGGCGTATCTGTTTCGTTTGGAGCGAGGGAGGACCGTCTCGTGTCGCGATCGTCGACTACCACGACTGATCTTCTGGAGAACCCGACGCCCGGTGAAATCCTCGCCGAGGAATTCCTCAAGCCGATGGGGCTAAGCCAGACCGCGCTCGCGCGGGCCTTGCGCGTGCCGCCGCGTCGCATCAACGAGATCGTGCTCGGCAAGCGCGCGATCACCGCCGACACCGATCTGCGACTCGCGCGTTATTTCGGCCTCTCCGAGGGGTTTTTTCTCGGCTTGCAGACCGACTACGATCTCATGGAGCGGCGTCGCCAGATCGGGCCTGAGCTCGCGGCGATCGAGCCGCGGGCGGCGTGAAGGCCAACTTCTCCATCAATGCGCCTCGTCCCAGTTGCGCGCCGCGCGCGCGTCGACTTTCAGCGGTACGGCGAGAGTCACGGCGGGGTGCGGCGCCTCGACCATCACGCGCTTGACGACCTCGATCGTCTTCTCGGCTTCCGCCTCCGGCGCCTCGAACACCAGCTCGTCATGCACTTGCAGCAGCATCTGCGCCGAGAGTCCGGCGGAGAGCAGCGCCGCGTCCATGCGCACCATCGCGCGCCGAATGATGTCCGCCGCTGCGCCCTGAATCGGCGCATTGATCGCCTGGCGCTCGAAGAAGGCGCGTTCGGAGGCGTTGGCCGAGCCGATGCGCGGGAAGTGGCATTTGCGGCCGAAGATCGTCGTGACCACGCCCTTCTCGCGCACGGTCTTCTTCATCGCGTCCATGTAATCGCGAATGCCGGGGAAGCGCTCGAAATAAGTCTTGATGTAGAGCGCCGCCTCCTCGCGGGGGATCCCGAGCTGATTGGCTAGGCCGAAGGCCGAGATGCCGTAGATGATGCCGAAATTGATCGCTTTGGCGCGCCGCCGCACCTCGGACGGCATGCCTTCGATCGGCACGCCGAACATTTCCGAAGCCGTCATGGCATGAATGTCGAGACCTTCGGCGAAGGCCTTTTTGAGCTGTGGAATGTCGGCGACATGCGCGAGCAGCCGCAACTCGATCTGTGAGTAGTCGGCGGAGATCAGCATGCGCCCGGGCGGCGCGACGAAAGCGGCGCGGATTTTCCGCCCGATCTCGTTGCGCACCGGAATGTTCTGCAGATTGGGATCAGAGGAGGAGAGGCGACCCGTGCTCGTCGCCGCGAGCGCGAAAGAGGTGTGCACGCGGCCTGTCTTGGCGTTGACGAAACCCGGCAGCGAGTCGGCGTATGTGGATTTGAGCTTCGCGAGCTGGCGCCACTCGAGGATCAGCCGCGCGAAGCCGTTTCCCTCATCCGCCAAATCCTCGAGCACCGAGGCCGAGGTCGACCATTGCCCCGTTGCGGTCTTCTTCGCGCCGGGCAGGCCCATCTTGCCGAACAGAATATCGCCGAGCTGCTTGGGCGAGCCGAGATTGAAGCGCTCCCCGGCGGCTTCGTAAATCTCGTCCTCGAGCCGCGCCATGGTCTGCGCGAACTCGCCCGAGAGCCGCGCGAGAATCGTCCGGTCGATCGCAACGCCGCGCAGCTCCATGGCGTGCAGCGTCGCGACCATCGGCCGCTCCAGCGTTTCATAGACCGTCGTCGCGCTTTCGGCGGCAAGCCGGGGCTTTAAAACGCGCCACAGCCTCAAGCAGACATCGGCGTCCTCGGCGGCATATTCCGTGGCCTTGTCGATCGCGACGCGCGCGAAGCCGATGAAGTTCTTTCCCGTCCCCGCGACCTCGCCGAAGGCGATGTTCTTGTGCCCGAGATGCTTTTGCGCGAGCTCGTCGAGGCCGTGATTGTTGCGGCCGGTGTCGAGCGCATAGGAGATCAGCATCGTGTCTTCGATCGGCGCGACGCTAATGCCGTAGCCGCCAAGCACGGTGAGATCATATTTCATGTTTTGCGCGATCTTGAGCACGCTCGCGTCTTCGAACAGCGGCTTCAGGCGCGCGATGGCGTCATGCATCGCGATCTGCCCCGCGACGAGCTCCGCGCCGCCGAAGAGATCGTCGGGTCCGGCGCGATGCCCGAGCGGAATGTAACAGGCGCGCCCGCCCGGCAGCGCCAGCGAGACGCCGACGAGATGGCAGGTCATCGGATCGAGCGACGTTGTCTCGGTGTCGAGCGCGACGAGACCGGCGGCGTGAGCGTCGGCGATCCAGCGGTCGAGCTGCTCGAGGCTCTGCACGGTCTCATAGCGGCTGCGGTCGATCGGCGTCGCTAGCGCCAGCTTCGCGCGTTCGGCTGCAAGCGTGATCGGCGTGAGGGCGGAGTCGTCTTTAGGTTCGACGGCCGGGGCAGGGGGCGTCGGCGTCGCTGGAGCGGGCCCGCCATTGCCGCCGCGCCAGCCGGCCGGGCCGAGAAAAGCCGGGTCGGCGTCGATCTTCGCGGGATCGACGCCGTAAAGCTCGCCGACGCGTCGCGTGATCGTGGTAAACTCCAGCGCCAGTAGAAAGGCGATGAGCTTCTGCGGATCGGGATCGTGAACGCCCAGATCCTCCAGCGGAATTTCCAACGCTACGTCGCGCACGAGCTCGACGAGCTTTTTGGAGATGCGGATCAGCTCGACGTTCTTGGGTTCGGTCAACGCCTCGCGGCGCTTGGGCTGCTTGATCTCGCTCGCGTGCGCGAGCAGCGTGTCGAGATCGCCATATTCGCCGATGAGCTGCGCTGCCGTCTTGACGCCGATGCCCTTGGCGCCCGGCACATTGTCGGTCGAGTCGCCGGCGAGCGCCTGCACGTCGACCACCTTGCCGGGCTCGACGCCGAAATATTCGACGACCTCGTTTTCGCCGATGAAGCGCTCTTCGCGCGCGCCGAATTTGCCAGGCACGCCCGAGGCCGGGTCATACATGGAGACGCCCTCGCAGATGAGCTGCATGAGGTCCTTGTCGGCGGAGACGATGAGCACCTCCGCGCCCTTCTCGCGCGCAAGCCGCACATAGGTGGCGATGAGATCGTCGGCCTCGTAGCGATCCTGCTCGATGGGCTTGAGGCCGAAGGCCCGCACCGCCTCGCGCATCAGCGGAAATTGCGGCACGAGATCGGCTGGCGGATCGGGCCGATGCGCCTTGTATTCGGGATAGATCTCCTTGCGGAAGGAGTCCTCGGATTTGTCGAAGATGATCGCGAGATGCGTGGGCTTCTTGCCGGCGGCGCCCTCCCGCAGAAACTGCAAAATCTTGGTACAGAAGAGGCGCACCGCGCCCGTCGGCAGCCGGTCGGAGCGATAGTTGTATTTGGCGTCCTGCCGGATCGACTGGAAATAGGCGCGAAAGACGAAAGACGAGCCGTCGACCAGGAAGACGAGAGAATCGGGACCGAGCTCTTTGTGCGAAGCGGTCATTTCTGCATCGCCAGATCAGGCTGCGCGGCTGCCGGACACCGCGCCGCCCAGGCGTTGAGATAATCCTGGGAGCGCATCTCGACGAGGCGCGAGGCGGTGCGGCGGATGTCCCACACCTCGGTCCCGTGCTCCGCCTCGTAGAGATGGCCGGGTTCGGCCGCGGCGCTCAAAATCAGCCTCACCTTGGTCTCGTAGAGAATATCGACGAGTGTGATGAATCGCCGCGCCTCGTTGCGCTGCTCTAGGGCCATCTGCGGAACATCGCTGATGATGACCGTGTCGAAGGCCTCGGCGATGGCGAGATAGTCCGCCGCGCCGAGCGGACGTCCGCAAATCTCCTTAAAATCGAAGCGCGCCGTTCCGCCGTTGGCGCGCGCGATCTCGAGGCGGCGTCCGCCGATCGCGAGCGTCCGCTTCTCGTAGGGCGCGGAGTCGAAGCGCGCGCGCGCGGCGCGGGCGGCTTCCGCATCGCCGACAAGAAAGAACATTTCCTCGGCGCGACGCTTGGAGAGGCGAAAATCCTCCGACGCGTCGAGCTGCACGATCTCCAGCCGCCTTTCCACGAGGTCGATGAAGGGGAGGAAGAGATCCCGGTTGCGACCGCCCTTGTAGAGTTCCCGCGGAGCGTCGTTCGACGTCGCGACGACGACGACCTCCGCGGCGAGGAGCGCCGAGAAGAGCCGCGCCAGAATCGTCGCGTCGGCGATGTCGGATACGGCGAATTCGTCGAAGCACAGCAGCCGCGTCTCGCGCGCGAGCGCCCCCGCGACGCTCGTCAGCGGATCGACTCCGCCGTTCCCGGCGCGCCGGACCGCATGCAGCCGGCCGTGAACCTCGCGCATGAAGGCGTGGAAATGCGTGCGGCGCTTGCGCCGGACCGGGGCCGCATCGAAAAACAGGTCCATCAGCGTCGTCTTGCCGCGACCGATTTCTCCCCAAAGATAGAGCCCGTGCGGCGGATTGAGGCGGCTAAAGGGCAGGCGCGGGCGGCGCTGCGCCTCGAGCTCTCCGATCAGCCGGTCGAGCGCTCCGACCGCCGCCCATTGCGCCTCGCAGCGCACGATCCGCCCTTCCGCGACGAGGGCGTCATAGCGCGCGGCGAGCAGCAGCGGGGTTTTCCGAAACAGGGAGGACAAGGCGCTTCTCACAAACTAGGACTTCACCGCCGACGCATCCGCCCGCTTGTCGCAGCCAAAGCGCCCTCGTGCAACTCGTAATAGAGCAGGCGCTTGGGGTCGACGGGGCCCGGCATCGCGATCAGGCCTGCCGGCGCTCTGGCGAAGCCGACGCGGGCGTAATATTCTTCGTCGCCGACGAGCAGCACGAGGCCATGACCCGCCTCGCGCGCGGCTTCGAGCGAGAGCTTCATGAGCGCCTCGCCAACTCCTTGCGAGCGGAAGGCGGGCTCGACGGTGAGCGGGCCGAGCAGTAGCGCCGGCGCCTGGCCGACGAGGATCGGCGTCATGCGGTTGGCGCCGACGAGCAACGTGCCGACTCGCGCGACGAAGGAGAGCGCGTAATCGGGGGAGACGTCCTCGCGCAGCCGATAGGCGGTGCGCGCGAAGCGTCCCGGCCCGAAGGCGCGCTCGTCGAGCTTTTCGACGGCGGCTTCGTCCTCCGGAAGAAGCGGCGAGAAACGCAGGGCGAGATCCATGGCGGGCGAGGTAGCATGGGCGCGCCGGCGCAGGAAGCCGGCCGGGGAGCCGCCGAGGCCCTGGGTCGGGAGGCGCGCTTGACCGCGCCGCTGATCCGCGCGGCGACCACGGCGGATGCAGAGACGATCGCGCAGATTCACGTCGCCGCTTGGCGCGAATCCTACGCCGCGCTGTTTTCCCCCGAGGCTCTCGCGCGACTGGACGTCGCCGAGCGCGCCGGATTTTGGCGGGAGATCCTCGCCGGGCTGGCGAGCGGCGCGACCTTTCTTCTGGAATTTCCGGGCGAGGGGCCGGTGGGTTTTTCGAGCTGCGGCCCCCAGCGCGGCGACAGGCTGAGGGAGCAGGGGTTTCTCGGGGAATTCGAGGCGGTCTACATCCTGAAGCGCGGACAGCGGAGGGGCGGGGGCCGCGCGCTCATGCGCGCGATGGCGCGCCATCTTCTGGGGCAGGGCTTTGACGCCGCCTCGGTCTGGGTCTTTCGCGACAATCCGCCGGCCCGCGACTTCTACGAAGCGCTGGGCGCCGTCGCGACCGGCGTCGACGGGACATGGACGACGCTCGGGCAGACGCTGCCGGACATGTCCTACGGGTGGCGAGAGCTCCGCGGACTGGCGCAAGAGTAGCGCCGATCTTCACCAATAGGCCGAGGGCGCAGCGCCGTGCAGCACCTCGGCGATGCGCGCCCGCGTCGCGCGCGTCGTCGTCTCGGGCAGCGCGTCCAGGGAGAAGAAGCCGGCTTCGGCGATCTCGCGATCCGGCCTATGCGGCGCAGTCTGACGAAAGGCGCGCGTCACATAGAGAGCCACGTGATCGCGCGGCGAGGAGGCGTGATTGAGATAGATTCCATGCAGCGTCAGGGCCCCCTCGGCCTCGACATTGGCCTCCTCGACGAGCTCGCGCCGCATCGCCGCCTCCATCGTCTCCCCGCCCTCGACGCCGCCCCCCGGGAAGAAATAGCCCGGCACATAGGTATGTCGCACCAGCAGCACGCGGTTGGCGTCGTCAATGAC
Organism: uncultured Alphaproteobacteria bacterium; assembly: GCA_963798515.1. Lineage (GTDB taxonomy): Bacteria > Pseudomonadota > Alphaproteobacteria > Rhizobiales > Beijerinckiaceae > Methylocystis. Next base: position 80,781 of record CAWCTS010000024.1, on the reverse strand, counting down.
GAGCGCGCGCACGCCGAGCGTCATCGGCCGCGTGATCAGTCCGAGACGGGTCAGAAGGCGCATCCTGAGGCGGGCGCGGGGCGGGGTCGGCTCTTGCATGTCTCCTCTCGGTGCTTCAGGCGTCACATCGCCCAACTGTATGGTAAAAGCCGCCGCGAGGCTCTAGTAGCTTTCGTCAGTCGAGCTGAAGCCTTCAGATCGAAGGACTCGGGCTGCTAGAACGTTCGCCGACGCGGAGACCCTCCACGTGAAAGCCTTCTCGGATCTGACCGAACGCGAGATTCTAGCGCTCGCCATCACCTCCGAGGAGGAGGACGGCCGCATCTATATGAGCTTCGCCGAGGACCTCGCCGAGCGTTACCCCTCTTCGGCCGAGGTTTTCGAGCGCATGTCGGCCGAGGAGAGCAAGCACCGCCATCTTCTGCTCGAGCAGTATGAAAGGCGCTTCGGCCCGCATCTGCCGCCGATCCGGCGCGAGGACGTGAAGGGCTTCCTGCGTCGCCGGCCGGTGTGGCTGACGAAGAACCTGCCGCTCGAGACGATCCGCAAGCAGGCGGAGATCATGGAATATGAGAGCCGCCGCTTTTACGAGAAGGCGCGCGACCGCACGACGGACGTCGGCGTCAGAAAACTGCTCGGCGATCTCGCCGCGATGGAGCGCGGCCATGAGGTCGTCGCCGGCCGCATCGCCGCCTCGACGCTGACCGAGGGCGCGCTCGAGGAGGAGGAGCGGACGAAGAGCCGCGTCTTCGTGCTGCAATATGTGCAGCCGGGCCTCGCCGGCCTGATGGACGGCTCGGTCTCGACGCTCGCGCCGCTCTTTGCCGCGGCCTTCGCGACACAGAATAACGAGAAGACCTTCCTCGTGGGCCTCGCCGCGGCGATCGGGGCCGGAATCAGCATGGGCTTCGCGGAGGCGCTTTCCGACGATGGATCGCTCACCGGGCGCGGCTCGCCTTACTTGCGCGGAGGGGTCTGCGGGCTGATGACCACATTGGGGGGGCTCGGCCACACGCTGCCCTATCTCGTGCCGGATACGGTCGAAAACCATTTCCGCATCGCGACCGGGATCGCCGCATTCGTCGTGCTTCTCGAGCTTTGGGCGATTGCTTACGTAAGAGCTCGCTATATGGACACGCCCTTCCTTCAGGCGGTCTTTCAGATCGTCGTGGGTGGGCTCATCGTGCTCGGGGCCGGCGTATTGATCGGCGGAGCTTAAGGAGATCGTCTTGCTGCTGGCTCACCTTTCCGACGCTCATATCGGTCCCATCCCGCGCCCGCGGCTGCACGAGCTACTGGGAAAGCGCGCGACGGGCTACGCCAATTGGCTGCATAAGCGCTCGCGCATGCACGACATGGGCCTGCTTTCGCGGCTCGTCTCGGATCTGCTCGCGCAGCGGCCGGATCACGTCATGATGACGGGCGACGTCGTGAACATCGGCCTGCCCGCCGAGATCGCCGCCGCGCGCGAATGGCTGGCTCAGCTCGGACGCCCCAGCGAGGTGAGCTACTCGCCCGGCAATCACGACGCCTATGTGCCCGGCGCGACTCCGCTCATCGCGGAAGCCTTCGCTGCATGGACGACCGGCGACGACGGGGTCTCGGGCTTTCCCTATCTGCGGCGCAGGGACGGAGTTGCGCTGATCGGACTGACCTCCGGCGTGCCGACGGCGCCTTTCGTCGCCTCCGGGCGGCTCGGCGAAGAGCAGCGCGCGCGGCTGGAGTCGCTTCTCGACACGACGAAACGCGAAGGCTTGGCGCGGGTCGTCATGGTGCACCATCCGCCCTATCGCGGCGGCGCCCGCCCGCTGCGGGGGCTCGACGACGCGCCGGAGTTCGAGGGTGTGATCGCGCGTCAGGGCGCGGAACTGGTGGTGCACGGCCACAACCACGCTCAGGCCCTGCGCTTTCTGCCGGGCCCCGGCGGCGAGGTCCCGGTGGTCGGGGTGGCTTCCGCTTCGGCGCGCCGCGGCTCGCATTACCCGAGCGCCGCCTATCATCTCTATGAGATCACGCGCGAAGGCGACCGGATCAGGATCACGGCGCGGGCGCGGGGGCTAGGCGAGGGGGGCGAGGAGATCGTGGAGGTCGGGGGGCTGGAGGCTTTGGCGCTCGCGCCGGTCTAAATCCGGCTCTCAAAAGCGCCCGAGCCCATAGAACCAGAGGCCCAACGCCGTCAGCAGGCCGAAGGCGACGGTCGCGCCGATCGCCTCCCAGAGAAAAAGATAGTTCTGCATCGCGCGCCCCCCGCTTTCGGGAGCCCGGCTTTCGGCGCGGGGGGAGGGCGGCGCAGCCTGCACGGCGCTGGTCGCAGCGGCGCGGGCGGCCTCGGCGGCTGTCGCGCCGCTGGCGAAATCGAAAGCCAGCGCCTTGTCGCGCTCGATGAGCCGATGCGCGATGTAAGCGGTGACGGCTTCGACGATCGCTTCGGATTTTTCGCTTTCGCAGATCTGGATGCGGCCGTGTCGCGTGTCCTGCAGGAAGCGGTAGCCCCGACCGTCTCGCCCGATTTCGATGAAGCCGAGCTGGTCGATGAAGAGCCGGGGCCGCTCGCCGGGCGAGATCGCGACGTCGAAGAGGTCGCAGCCGTCGGGAAGCTGCTCCAGCACGGGCTCGATCGCGTCGCGCAGCAGCTCGAGCCGGACGATCTCGGCGCCTCTGATATCGGAGATGGCCTCGGCGCGGCCGGCATTCTGGAGACGCGCTCGGCGCAGCGCCGTCGCGAGGCTGGCGACGCGCGGCTCCCCCGCCGTTGGGGCTGCAGCCGGCGGCGCGACCGACGGCTCCCCGCGCTTCGGCTCCGCCGGGGAGGGGCCGTTTTCGCCTGCGATATTATTCATGGACGCCATGGTAAGGCGGGGCCCTCGGGGGGACATACGTAATTTCCGTGACTATAGTCGGTTCCGGACCTTGTGCGAAGGGGCCCTGCGCCGGGGCTTAAATGGCGCTCAGCCTCGACTTTTGCCTGCATATGCGGCAAGGAGGCGGGGCCCGGCGGCGGGACTTCGGCGAAGATTTTTTTTCGCGCGGAGCATTTCAAAGGCAAAGGAAAGCGATGTCGGTATCGTCCATCGAAACGAGAACCAGACTTCGCAATTTTGAACGCGCCGCCATCGGCGCCGCTCTTTCGGCCACGGCGGCCTTCGAAGCTGCACGCGATGGCGGCCATGCAGTGTTGGGCGGCCTCGCGGCGGCCCTCGCGCTGCTTCTGCTGCGCGGCCGCGGACGTCCAGCGTCTGTCCGGCTCGCCTATGCGGCCGTCGATTTCCTCGCCGTTCTCCTCTTCTCCTCTCTGATCAATCGCGCCGCGGCGCTCTGGGGCGCGCCGCAAAACCTCTCGAGCCTGTTCCAATTGACGGCGGTCGGAGCGGGCGCGGCGACCTTTCTTTATTGCGGCGGGGTGGGGCTTCTCGCCGGCCGCGCTCCTTGGACGATTCGTCTCGCGCTTTTCGCCCTGCCTTTTCTTTTCTGCCTGCTCGTCTCGATCGGCTCACCCGCCGAAGCGGAGCTTGGCCGCGCTTTCCTATTGGGCTTCGAGGTCCCGACTCCGGTCGCGGCCTTTGTCGGCCGCGTTTATATTCTTTTCATGCTGAACGAGGCGGTCGTCGTCGGAGCGCCTCTGGCGCTCGGGCGCTTTCTGCCGCGGCAATGGCGGCCGCATCTGGTCCTCTTCTCCTCGGCCCTGCTCGCGGCGCTCACGCCCTATGTGGCGAGCTCGGTGTCGGCCTTCATCGCGCCCAATCTTCCTTCGCCGCTTTCGGACATTGGCGCGACGCTCGCCGCGGCGCTGGCGCAGGCGGGCCTCTGGGGCGAGACCTATCTCGTCACCCAGTCGCTTGCGGGACTTCTTGTCGGCACGCCGTCGCTCGCGGCGATCGTGCTGGGCGACTGGAAGAATGGCGCGAAGAAGGGCTTCGTCTACGGCCTCGTCTTCATGGGCCTGCTGCTCGCGGCGCGGCTCTTCTTGAGCGTGAAGCCGCTGGTCTGGCTCATCGTCGCGGCGCCGCCGATCTTCGGCGCGCTTTTGGGCGCAGCGCTGTTTCCGCTCGCTCGCGCGATCCTGGAGAGCACGGACTCGACCCCGCCCTTCTTCGGCCGCCTCGAGCAGGCCTATCAGCGGCAAACCAATTTCGCGCGCGGGCTCGTCGCCGGCGCGGGGGCGGGGATCGCCTTCGCCATCGCTCTGCCGGAGGCGGGGTCGCTCAATCGCTTCGCCTTCGGCTGCATGATCGGCGCGCTCACCTTCGCGGGCGTCGACGCGGCCTTCGACGCGCTGGAGCTGCGGCGCAATCGCCGCCAGCATTTGCGCAGCTGGCGAGTCTACGCGCTCGGCGCGCTGCTCGGCGGCCTCGTGGCGGGGGCGATCGCCTGGTATCTCGATCAGGGTCAGATCGCGGTGATCGTCAATAAGTTCTACGCCTATGTCTCGCTCAACTACGGCGCCGACGGGCGGCCGGTGAACCCCTACATCATCCGTCCGCTCTTCTCCAAGTGGGGCGGCACGGATCTGGGGCTCGGCGATGGGGGCGTGCGCATCTTTTACGACGAGTCTTTGTCCGGCGTGATTCAGTGGGTTTTCGCGGCGCCGCTGTTCTCGATCAATCTCTTCTTCCTGACCGCGCTGTTGCAGCGCAGCCTGCGACCGCTGCGCCAGCTCGCGAGCCTCGAGGGTCTCAATCTCCTCGTCGAGAACGCCGTTCGCGTGCTGCGCTGGGGCCTTTGGATGGCGCCGGTCATTTACTCCTTCCTCAAGGCTTCGGGCGATCCGACCTGGTACAATCAGGACGGCCTCGTGCGCACCTTCGTCGCGAGCTGGATGTCCGACGCTCTGCCCCCGGGCGACTTCCGGCAATGGAGTCTCTGACGTCTTCACGGCCATCCTCGCCTTCGACGCGCTGCGCGTGCTGATCTGGTTCGATCACATGGGGCTGCGCGTCGCGACGCTCGTCAATCTCTCCTTCGTCGGCGGCGACATGGCCGATGAGCAGGCCGCGCGCTTCCTCGGCAAGGCGCAGATCAGCCGCGCCATTCCGGAGGGCATCCGCCGCTTCGGCACATGGGCGCCGCTGCTCCTGCCGTTCTACATTCCGCGCGGCGCCGAATGGGACAAGGCCTGGACCGCCGCCGAGCAAATGACGAATCTGCGTCCGCCGTCCTACATCTATTTGCTGAGCGGCTACCTCATTTATGCCGGCGTTCTCGCGCTCGCGCTGATCATTTTTCTGCTCGCGCAGCTTTCGCGCGCGGGCAAATTCGTCATTCCGGGGGTGACCGGCCCCGGCGGCGCGCCGGGATCGAATCCGTTCCAGCTCACCAACGGTCTGATGACCAGCGAATGGTTCGAGGACGGGCAGGGGTGCGCGCGCATCGAAGGCATCACGCGCGGGGGGCCGCCCATCGACTTGACGCGTCGCCCCGACGATCACGCGCATCCGCGCGGACGCTTCCTGTTCATCCGCGAAGAGAATTGCGTGCTCTGGTCGCTCGGCTCGGCGCCGACCTGTCGCGACGGCTCGGCGGGACCGGCGAAGCCCAATGTCACGCTCGAGCGCGAAGGCGACAGCGGTCTGGTCTTCAAGACGTCGCAGGAGGGCCTCGAGATCGAGGCGCGCGTGGCGCTTTCCGCGAATGAGCCGGTCGAGACGACGCGGCTGCGCATCGTCAATCGCGAGCCGCGGGCCCGCAAGATTCACCTCTCTTCGCTGCGCGAATGGGTGATGAACGAGACCGGCGTCGAGATGCGCGACGCCGCCTATAACGCCATTCACGTCGGCACCTGGTTCGTAAAGCCGCTCAACGCCGTCTTCGCGCAAAACCGCCTGCTCAAGGGCGGCGCGCGCCGCCCGAGCGAGCGGCGCCTGTCTCCCGAGATTGGCTTTCATGCAATTAGTCCGGCGCCAGGCGCGCCAGCGCGGCTCATCGGCTATGAAGACGTGAAGTCGCGCTTCTACGGTCTCGGACCGACCAGCGCTCCCGACAGCCTGCTCGGCCTCGGCCCCGCGCCGCGCGATCCCGAGGACGAGGGGCGGCTCTATGGCTTCGAGCCTTGCGCGAGTTTGAGCTTCGAGATCGATTTGCCGGCGTCGGGCGAAGCCGAGTTCATGATTCTCGACGGCTGGGCGAAGAACATGGGCGTCGCGACGGAGACCGTGACGCGGCTTCTCGGGATCGTCCCCGTCGAGCCCGAGATTCTCGATCGCGCGCTGTCACGCCGCCGCGCTCTGCTCGCGCCTGAGCCTGCGAAATCGCCGCGTTTCGCCTTCGGGGCGGATGGGCGCACGCTTTCGGTCGCGCAGGACACGCCGCGACCCTTCTCGCATGTGATCGCCAATGCGCTGGGCGTCGGCGCCGTGCTGACGAACGATGGCGAAATCTTCTCTTTCTGCGGCAATTCGCGCTTGAACAGCCTCACGCCGTTCAGAATGGGCGAAGGGCGCATGGCGCCGGCGGGACAGGCGATCTACGTCTTCGACTTGGCGCGCAAGGATCTCTTCACGGCGACCTTCACGCCGCTGCGCCGCCGCGATGCGCGTTACGAGGTGAGCTACGAGCCGGGCGTCGCGATCTTCCGCTCGGAGCGCGATCGGCTGCATTTGGAGCTAACGGTGTTCTGCGCGAAGTCGGAGCCGATCGAGTTCAAGCTCCTGCGCATCAGAAACGACGCGGACCACGAGCGGCTCCTGCAGATCGCGCCGATGCTCGAGATCGTGCTCGGCGAAACGCCGAGCGAGACGCTGGGCAAGCTGGAGGCGGCGAAGGACGAGGATCTCAAGGCGCTCTACTTCCGCAATCCGAGAAACGATTTCGTGAAAGGCTGGGCCTTCGTCTCGACCTCTCTCGACGCCGAATTTGCCGAGACCTCGCGGCGCCGCTTCCTCGGCCACGAGGCTCGCGATCCTGCGCTTCCCTATATGGTCGAGCACGGCCATCCCGACGCCGGCGCGCCGGCGCATGAACGCAAGGTCGCGGCCTTCGTCGGCTCGATCGACGTCGCGGCGGGCGAGGAAGCGGTCATCGTGCTCGCCCACGGCCAGACCGGCTCGCGCGAGGAGGCGCAGGCGCTGGCCAGGCGCGCGCGCGATCCGCAATACGCGCAAAAATGTCTCGAAGAGACACGCGCGGCATGGGTCGACTCGACCTCGGTGCTGCGCGTCAAGACGAACCGACCCGAATTCGACCGGCTCATCAATGATTGGCTGCCCTATCAATTGCTCGCGGCGCGCCTCTGGGGGCGCACGGGGCCGGCGCAGCGCTCGGGCGCGACGGGATACCGCGATCAGCTGCAGGACGTCATACCCCTCATCCTGCTTTCCCCCGAACGCGCCCGGGCGCAAATCCTGCTGCATGCGCGCCATCAATATCTCGAAGGCGACGCCGCGAAATGGTGGCATCGCGCGCCCAACGGCGGCACCGGTCTCGCCGACCGCACGCACGCCTGCGACCCGCATCTCTGGCTGCCCTATGTGACGGTGCGCTATGTGAAGGGAACCGGCGACTGGGCCATCCTCGACAGCGTCGAGCCCTTCCTCGAGGCGCCGCCCGTTCCGACGACGCAGGAGGGCGAAGCCACGGTGCCGCTCGCCTCACGCGACAAGGACTCGCTGCTCGGTCATTGCGCCCGCGCCATCGACTATACGCTGGCGCGCTTCGGCGCGCATGGGCTGCCCTTGATGGGGACCGGCGACTGGGACGACGGCATGGATCGCGTCGGCGCCGGCGGGCGCGGCGAAAGCGTCTGGATGGGATTCTTCCTGCACGGCATCCTGCTGGACATCGCGCCGCTCTTCGAGGCGCGCGGCGACCAGAAACGGGCCGCGAGCTATCGCGCGCGCGCCGAGAAGCTGCGCGAGGCGCTCGAAAAATGCTGGCGCGGCGACCGTTACGTGCGCGCCTTCGCCGATGACGGGCGCGAGGTTGCGCCGATGAGCGCGATGACCGCCTCCTGGCCGGTGCTCTCGAGCGCGGTGGAGGCTTCCCGCGGGCGCGAGTGCATCCAGCGCGCGCTGGCGGTGCTGGCGCGGCCCGACCGGATCCTGCTCGTCAGCCCGGCCTACACCGAGCATTCCGACCCCTATCCGGGACGCAGCGCAGACTATCCGCCGGGCGTTCGCGAAAACGGCGGCCAATATTCCCACGGCGTCTCCTGGTTCGTCGACGCTTTGGCGAAGCTCGGCGCGCGGGCGCGGGAGCAGGGCGATACGGAAGCCGCACGGGAGCTTTTCGCGACGGCTGCGCAAAGCTGGATGGCCATCTCGCCGCTCTCCAAATTCTCGACGTCCGCCGCGGCCGACGTCTACGGGCTCGCGCCGCATCAGCAGGCCGCGGACGTGTACGAAGGTGAGGGCTATGACGGGCGGGGCGGCTGGTCCTGGTATACGGGCTCGGCCGCCCGCATGATCTCCGCCGCCTGGGCGCTGCTTGGGATCGAAATCCAGGACGGCCGGCTCGCATTGCGTCCCGACGCCTTTGATCCCAAGGGCGATCTCGCGCTCGAAAGCGTGAGCTGGAAGGGCCAGACCTTCCGTCCCGAGAAGCGGCCCTAGAAAAAATTTGGCCGATGCGGTCGCAGCCGGACCTACCTTGGCTGCGCATTGTTTTCGCGGGGGATTTCGCCTGCCGCGCCGCGCGCCGGCCGCGGCCGACCCTTGACCCCCGGAGCGATTTTCCTCGCGACTGTTGCGGTCAGGCCACAGTCTTGCCGGGGTTCGCGTGCTAGAGTGAAGGCGTCGATTGATTCACTCTCGACATCCTCCCTCGACTCGGGCCGCCTCAATTGGCGGCCCCTTTTTCTTGTCACACGCGTCGCGCGCGTTCGGGGCTCGCTTCGTCTTGCGAGCGCGACGGATCGGGGCGCTTCACGCGACGCCGCGCGCAAAAAAAAGCCCCACGAGCGCCCAAGGCGCGCGTGAGGCCGGAAACGACGCGTTCGCGCGTCGCCGAGGGATTACATGCCCTGGGCGCGAATGACGAACTTGGAGCCTTCGCAGACCACGTCGCCGATGAAGCCGGTCGCCTTGCCGAGCGCGGTGGCGGCCTGAGGGTGACCCGTCCAGACGCAGCCCTTCTTGTCGTCGGAGCGCTTGTCGAGCTTCACGGTGTAGTTTCCGTCTTTCAGCGACCCTTCGACGGTGTAGCTGATCTCCGTGCCATTATCGCGGTTCAGCGTGGCCGTGCCGGTGAAGGCGTCGCCTTCTCCCTTCAGCAACCAAGAGCCCTGAGCCGACTTGATGCCGGAGGTGCTCTCCTCGGTGATGTTCCAGGAAGCGGCCAGAGCCGGAACGCTGAAAGCGGCGAGGAAGAGGGCGGTGGCGAGAGTAAGCTTCTTCATGTTTCCTCCAGATTATGCGCGGCTTGGATGCAGTCGCGCAAGCGCGTTTCGCCGCGCAACGGGATTGCGCGGCTTTTGACAGAAATTGAAGGGAAGCGTCGCTGAAGCGCCGAAGCGCGAAAGAGAGACAAGAGCCGTCCAAGATCAGTAGGAAGATAGGCTCGGACGATGACGCTGGCAAGACGCTCGCGCTTCAAGCTCAAAAAGCGAGCGAACTCCCGGGAGGTTTGCGCGATCGAGCGCCCGCGGAAGCTGGGCAATATTGCCTTGCAGTGGCGCTATGACTTCTGTCCGGACACACGGAAAGATTGGCGACCCCGGCAGGATTCGAACCTGCGACCTACTGCTTCGAAGGCAGTTGCTCTATCCAGCTGAGCTACGGAGTCCGCGCAATGGCTCGGGCGACTGGAGGGTTTCCCGAAGGCGAGACACTATCGCTTCCGGCCTTCGCGATGACAAGCCGGCTCGCCTTCAAAAGGCGCGATCCCCCCAACGGGCTGCGTCGCCGCGCGCAGGGGCTGCGCCGGCTTAAAGCCGCCCGGAGTTTGTTTGCAGTCAAAGAACGTAAACAGGGTAGAATGCGAACAAATGCGCAAACCTACGCAAAACTACCTAGTCGCCAGACTGTCAACATATTTCCAGCGTCTCACTATTAAAGTTCATTGCGTGAGCCTTCGTCGTGCCCCGAGGCGCCAAGCCTATTCTTATGATTCTCGCCGCGCTTTGCGCGCAGCCCGCCGCCGCGGGCGCCTTGCTCATGGAGGAAGGCGCAGGCGAGGTCATCGTGACCTCCACTTTCGCCGAAGCGAACAAGGCCTATGACCGGAACGGCCATCTGATCCGCACGCCCTCCTACGGAAAATTCGAGGCGGCGGGCTATGTCGAATATGGTGCGACGAACTGGCTCACCGTCGTGGCCGAGGGTAACGCCTTCTCCTTTAACGGCGCCGCCACCGCTTTTTCTTTCGAGCCTGCGGCCCATTACGCCGGCGCGGGGCTCGGCGCGCTCGGCGGCCGAATCCGTCTGGGGGAGTTCGAGGGCGTCTCTTTCAGCGCGCAGGCGAGCCTTCGCGCGGCGTCGCATTCCGCGGGGGAATTCCTCGACATCAAAACGCCGGCCCAGATCGATCTGCGCCTCCAGGCCTTCCGCGGATTCGAGGCCTTCGGGCTGCCCTGGTTCGTCGACGCGCAGCTCGGCTACCGCAGCCGCGGTCAGAGCGGCGACGAGATCCGCGCCGATTTGTCGCTCGGCCTCCGCCCGCGCCCCGACGTCCTGCTGCTGGCGCAGAGCTTCTCGGCCTTCGCCCCGGGAGCGCAGGCCTCCGGCGGCTACGCCGCGCAGAAATTCGAGCTTTCCGCGATCTACGATCTTAATCGCGATTGGTCCGTACAGATCGGCGCGGTGGCGGCGCCGACCGGCGTCAACGCGCCCGACGAAAAAGGCGTCCTCACGGCTCTGTGGCGGCGCTTTTGACGCCGTCGCGCGAGGACCTTCACTCGGCGGCGCGCGTCGCCACATCCTGCGCTCCGCCCGGGATGAAGGCGTCAAAGGCGGCAAAGAATTGCTCGCGCAGCGGGTCGCGCTCCATCAGGATCTCATGGCGCGAGGCCGGAATGGAGATAAGCTGGGCGAGATCCAGCCGCTGGGCGAAGCGTTCGGTCGCGAGGCTCGACACCAGGCGATCCTGCCCCGGCAGGACGATCAGGGTCGGCAGGCGCCAATCGTGGGTGTAGTCGCGCTGTGCAAATCGTCGCATCTGACGGAAGGCGCTGTTGACCCAGCCAACCGTCGGGTCGCCGATGGCGAGCGCGGGCGCCTTGCCGAGCACCGCGAGGTTGCGGGCGAGCCGGTTGGGGTCGGAGGTCAGAAGGTTGCCTTCGAACTGCAACATGGATGCAGGCTTGCCCCCGGGAATGAACATGCCGCCGAGGCCCAGCATGTCGAGGCTGTCGGCGAGCCAGCGCGCGGCGCGCGGAAAGCGCAGGCCGTAGACGTCGACGAGCGGAGACGTGGCCACCAGCCGCTGGAAGGCGTCGCCGCCGCTGTGCGCATATTCGAAGAGGATCGCGGCGCCCGTCGAATGAGCCAGCGCGAACCAGGGTTGCGGACATTCGAGACGGCCCATGCGGGCGATGAGCGCATCGAGGTCGCGCTGATATTGCGCGAAATCGTCGATGTGGCCCTTGCGCGGATCGGAGAGCTCGCGCGCCGACCCACCCTGGCCGCGCCAATCCAGCGTCGCGACCTCGAAGCCGCGCTCGAGCAGGTCGCCGATCGTCTCGAAATATTTCTCGATGAATTCGGCGCGACCCTGGAAGAGCGCGACGGTGCCGCGCGCCGGCTTATCGGGCTTGAACACGGCCATGCGCAGGACCGCCCCGTCAGACGCGCTGATGGCGTAGGCTTGGGCGTTCCGCGGAATCCGGTTCTTCGGCGTGTCGACGAGTTCGAGCATGGCGGCTCTGGTTATGGCGGCGCGCGGCGCGCTGCGGAAGAAGCCTTTTAGCGCGCTTGTCGCTCAAACGAAATCTCGACCGAGCGCTGGCCGGAAAACATCGGCGCAAGACCGTGGTCGGCGCCCTTGCGGGGTGCGAAAGCCCTACCCACATCCCCGTCAGCGCGGGCCAAATGGACGCGCTCGCGGACCGCGCCGGATGATCCGGGCGTGACGCGATACCTGGACATGTCGCTTCGACAGGAGGATGTGCAATGCGTGCTTTCGACTTTTCTCCTTTGTTCCGTCAGACCGTCGGCTTCGACCGTCTGTTCGATCATCTGGCCCAGAGTGGCGGGCTCGAGCCTGCCCCAAGCTATCCGCCCTACAACATCGAGCGCACCGGCGAGAACGCCTATCGTGTGACGCTGGCCGTCGCCGGCTTCTCGAAGGATGAGCTTTCGATCGAGACCCGCGAGAACGCTCTGACGGTCCGCGGCGCCAAGCAAGGCTCGGTTGAAGGACAGGACCGCGAGTTCCTGCATCAGGGCATTGCGGCGCGCTCCTTCGAGCGGCGTTTCCAGCTCGCCGAGCATGTCGTGGCGACGGGCGCGAGCCTGGAGAACGGCCTGCTGCACGTGGACCTCGTGCGGGAGATCCCCGAGGCTCAGAAGCCGCGCAGGATCGAGATCGGCGGCGCCAACGCTCCGCGCTCGGTCGACGCCAAGCCCGTCGAGGTCAAGGCCGCGTAACGCCTACCGCGCGAGTTGACGAGGCGCCCGTGAAAGCGGGCGCCTTTCCTTTTTGCGCGGCTGTAACGGCTTTCCCGTGAGGCGCAGCGGGTGGTCCGCTCAGACGCCGGGAGGGGGAACGTTTCTGACAGCGGGAAATTCCACAATCTTCTCGGCGTTTTCCTCGCGCTGCGCGCGCGCCAGCGCTTGCCGCCGCTCCTCCAGCGTGCGGCGCGTCTGGGTCATGGCGAGCTCGATGAGATGCATGGCCGGCGCGTCGAGCTTGCGCAGCTTGGGATCGGCGAGCATCTGTCCCACGACATCGTCGAGCTCGCGCTCATACGCGTCGAGATCCTCACCCGATTGCGCCTCGCGCGCGCCCTGCAGAATCGTCAGCAGCTTCTCCGCGAGCCTCTCGGCGTCCTCGCGCGGGTCCTTGCCGAAGCGTCCGATCACCGTCGCCGCGGCGGAGCCCAAGAGCGACAGCAGCATGGCCCCGATGTAGAAGCCGTCGCTGTATCTTTCAAAGAAGCTCTTTTCGTTGCCGTCCAGGTAATCCACGGCGCCTTGATGCACCGGGATGGGCCCGCCCCGGTCGGTCGAGGGCGCCTCGATGGAATTGGCGAGCGGCGCCACGCCCGCGATCGCCCCGCGCGAGGTGAGGAAGACGCGCGTCACCGTCGCGGCGATTTCGTCGCGCATGGCGGGGTTCGCCATCAGCAGCACGTCTACGCCGACGGTATTGATGGACTCCGGCGGGCGTGGCGGATCGCCGCCGAAGGCGCCATGCGGTATCTCCGAGGTTTCGAGCGCCGGATCGCGCTTGGCGATCGGCCCGGCTTCGTCGATCGGGATGAAGATCGGCGGCTTGTGCGCCGGCCCCATCACAGCTTCCACAATGTCGGCGGCGCCGCCGTCGAGCGGTCCCGTGGCCGCGAAAATGGCGTCGACCTTTTTCGCGGCGACAGCGGGACCGGTGTCCTCTGGCGAGAGCGGCACGAAGGTCACCGCCTCGCGCGGAATGTCGTAATGGCGCAGCACCGGCTCGACCAGATGCTCGATCGAATGCGACTCCGGCAGCTGATGCACGACGCCGAGCTTTTTCCCGCGCAGATCGGCGATGCGATGGATTTTCGATCCCCCGGGCGCGAGAACGAGCATCGGGTTGCGATGCAGGATCAGCAGCGTCTGCGCCGTCGCTTGCAGAGCCGCGTCGCCGCGCAGCACGGCGAGATCGGCGTCGCCGGAGTCGACCTGCGCCGCGGCGGCGGCCCAATCGGGGACCGGCGCAATCCGGAGCCGGATCGGCTTGTGCTGGCGTGCGAACACATGCGCCGCCGCCTGCATCAAACGCGTGTCTTCTCCGATCTGCGGGACGGCGACCGTGAGCTCTACGGGGCGATTGAAGAAATGCACGACCGCGACCGTGGCGCCGACCGCGAGCAGGATTGCGGTGATCAGAGCTGGCAGCAGCTTGCGCATGTCATTCGGACTTCCACGACCGCCAACAAAGTCGCACTCTGTTGGGGCGAGTTCAAGTCTAAGGGCAAAATTACCGTGGCCTCGGGCGCGTCTAGCCTCCGAGCGCTGCTATTAGGGTTAACATTGCAATGAATGGCGGGAGCCTCAGCGCGACTGCCGAGGCCCCGTTCCTTGCCGCTATGCGCGCTATCCCTTGGCGCGAGCCTTGCGCTTAGCCAGCGTGCGCAGGCGCAACGCGTTCAGCTTGATGAAGCCCTCGGCGTCGCGATGGTCGTAGGCGACCGCGCCTTCCTCGAAGGTCACGAGCTCCTGGTCGTAGAGAGAGTAGGGGCTCTCGCGCCCGACGAGGATCGCTGAGCCTTTGTAGAGCTTAAGGCGCACGCGGCCGGTCACGAGCTCTTGGCTCTTGTCGATGGCGGCCTGCAGCATCTCGCGCTCGGGCGCGAACCAGAAGCCGTTGTATATGAGCTCCGCATAGCGCGGCATGAGCTCGTCCTTCAGATGCGCGGCGCCGCGGTCGAGCGTGAGGCTCTCGATTCCGCGATGCGCGACGATGAGGATGGCCCCGCCCGGCGTTTCGTACATGCCGCGCGACTTCATGCCGACGAAGCGGTTCTCGACGAGATCCAGCCGGCCGATCCCATGCAGGCGCCCAAGCTCGTTGAGCTTCGTCAACAGCGCCGCCGGCGAAAGCTTCACGCCGTCGACCGCGACGGCGTCGCCGCGCTCGAAATCGATCGTCACATATTGCGGCTGGTCCGGCGCCTTCTCCGGATCGTTGGTGCGCGAATAGACGTAATCGGGCACCTCCTGCGAGGGGTCCTCGAGCACCTTGCCTTCCGAGGAGACGTGCAGAAGATTGGCGTCGGTCGAGAAGGGCGCGTCGCCGCGCTTGTCCTTCGCGATGGGAATTTGATTTTTTTCGGCGAAGTCGATCAGCGCCGTGCGCGAGGCGAGGTCCCATTCGCGCCAGGGCGCGATGACCGTGATGTCGGGCTCGAGCGCGTAATAGCCGAGCTCGAAGCGCACCTGATCGTTGCCCTTGCCCGTCGCGCCGTGGCAGACGGCCTCGGCGCCGACCTTGCGCGCGATCTCGATCTGCTTCTTGGCGATGAGCGGGCGCGCGATCGAGGTGCCGAGGAGATAGAGTCCCTCATATTGCGCATTGGCGCGAAACATCGGGAAGACGTAGTCGCGCACGAATTCCTCGCGCAGATCCTCGACGAAGATGTGCTCGGGCTTCACGCCCAGAAGCTCCGCCTTGGCGCGCGCGGGCTCGAGCTCTTCGCCCTGTCCAAGGTCGGCGGTGAAGGTGACGACTTCCGCGCCATATTCTGTCTGCAGCCATTTCAGGATGATCGACGTGTCGAGTCCTCCCGAATAGGCGAGAACCACGCGCTTGATATCTTTCTTGTGCTTTCCCGAACGCGACTGAGTTTGCGACACGATTTCCCCCGGTCCTGCTCCCGCCGTTGGCGATGGGGCCGTATAGTAGAAGGCGGCGAGGATGGCGAGCGCTCCACCTTTGTCAAGAACGGCCGAGTTGCCGCCGCCTATGTCAAAATCCTGAGATGGAAGTTATCCCCGCAAAATCGTATGAGCCCGAGAATTCCACAAATCTCTGAATTCCCGAAAAAATCATAGACTTTGATGGGGCCGGGGCGTGGCTGCGGCCAAAGGTTGGCTTGACTTGCCTAATCGGCATGGGACTTCATGCGATTCGTGAGCGTGGCGATGCACGGCCCTGGGAGACGGCAATGCAAGTTCGTTATGTTCCGGACGCGCGCAAGCGCGCCGTTGACTTGAAGAAGCTGCTCGGCCGCAAAGAGGGCTTCAATTTCGGCGTTTGCAAGCGTCTCGAAGAGCTTGGCTGCGCGCCCGACGTCCCGCTCGACGTGCTCTTGATCGACGCCTCCCGCGCCAATCGCATCACCCTCGAGGACGACATCCGCATCGCACGCAAATATACCGACGCGCCGATCATCTTCGTGACGGGGGGAGAGAACGGCCAGATCCGGGCGCGGGCGCTCGAGGCCGGGGCCGAGGCGGTCTGGCCGCACGACGAGATCACCTCGTCGCTCATTCGGGCGGTCGCCAAGCAAGCCGCCACGCGCCGTAGAGCTTCGGCGAAGCGCAAGGGCGGATCGAAGGCGACGCTCGCCGGCCCGGATATTTGCCGGGACGCCCCGGACGGCGCGCTGCGGGCCTCGCTCGCCTATGTGGAGCAAGGGCTGGCGCGACTCGATCTGCACGCCGAGGCGGGTCTCGAGGCGAACCCCCATCCGCCCGCCGGCGATCTGCTCACGATCCTCGGCTACGCCCGCCGGCTCGTCGGCCGCGAGGCGCAGTCGTCTTGCGAGTGCGACGGCGCCGCGCTTCTTGCGGGCCTGGACGGCGATCTGGTGGACGCCGCGGCGGCTGCAGGCGTGGCCCTGCTCGTCGAGGCGCCGGCGCCGGCGAAGTTCCTCGTCGTGGGCGGGGCGGAGGATGCGCGTCTCGGACTTGAGGCGATCGTGATCGGCCTCTTGCGCAGCTGTGAGCGAGGGAGCCGGCTTCGCATCGACTTGCGCGCCGAAGGCGACGAAACGCGCCTTCGCGCAACGGGCGACGCGCCGCTCGTCGAGGACGCCTGCGCTTTCTTTCCGCCGGAAGGCGAGGAAGCCGAGTTCGACTATGCGACGAGCTCGCTTCGCTGCGGCGCGGCGCTGCTGGGCCTTCGCCCCGAGCAGATCGACCTTTCGGAGAAGGCTCGCGGCGTCGTCGAGATCTGCCTTTAGGCGCGCGCTAAACGGGCCTTAGGCGCGCGAGCCTCTAGCGCCGCGTCGCGCATGGCGGGCCAGGGGGCTCGCGGTCCGTAATCGCGGGTTAGGCTTAACGACGGCATTGTCCGCTTGGTCTCGCGAATTGCGCGCGAGATTTTTTCATTTTTTACCTGCAGGGCCGTTCTTTGACTGCAAGCGGTCATCGCTTGAAAGGGACGGCGCCGATGAGACGATTGCGCGATGCGCTTGACGAGGTCTTCAGGCTCGTCACACCCTTGGAGCTTTCACTCGTGTTCTCGACGCTCGCGGTGGTTTTTCTCGTGGCCGCCAAGCATCACGGCGAGCTGATGTGAGGGGCGCCATCGCCAAGGAGAATTGAGAATGGTGCGGGTGGAGGGACTCGAACCCCCATGCCTTGTGGGCAACGCATTTTGAGTGCGCCGCGTCTACCGGTTCCGCCACACCCGCACGATTTCTCGTGGATAGCGTGAGCGGTCGCTCAATTCAATGCCCTTGTCTGCGCGCCTCGAGCGCCCAGACCGTCACGCGCTCGACATCTCGACATGCTGCTTTTACTGACAATTGCGTGAGCAGCGCGCCGCAGGGCTCGGTCCTCGACGGCGCCGGCTAGATTACGCGCCGCCGGTCGCATTGTCTTGGAGGGCGAACACTATCGGCGATGGTCCTTTCTCGAGGCGCTATTCAGAGATGCTTAACAAAACCCCTAATCTATGCCTCGCGAGCTTGACCTCGCAACGCAACACCTCGACAGCGAAGGCGAAAAATGCTTAGATTGACTCAGGCTGGCTGGGGCAAAATTCGCTTCCAGGAGGAATAAATGGCGATGGCGCGATCTTATTTCGGCACGGATGGCATTCGCGGGAAGGCAAATGAAAAGATCACTCCCGAGCTCGCGCTGAAGGTCGGTCAGGCCGCGGGACTTATTTTTCAGAGAGGCGAAGGTCGTCATCGCGTCGTCATCGGCAAGGACACGCGCCTCTCGGGCTATATGATCGAAAACGCGCTGGTCGCCGGATTCACCTCGGTGGGCATGGACACGCTGTTGCTCGGCCCCATGCCGACGCCAGCGGTGGCCATGCTGACGCGCTCGATGCGGGCCGACGTCGGCGTGATGATTTCCGCCTCGCATAACGGCTTCGAGGACAACGGCATCAAGCTTTTCGGCCCGGACGGGCACAAATTGTCCGATGAGATCGAACTCGAGATCGAAAGCCTCCTCGACGGGGATCTGTCGCGCCGGCTTGCGCAGCCGAACGATCTCGGGCGCGCCCGCCGCATCGACGACGTGCGCGCGCGCTATATTGAGTTCGCCAAGCGCACGCTTCCGCGCAACATGACCTTCGATGGCCTGCGCATCGTGCTCGATTGCGCCAACGGCGCCGCCTACCGCGTCGCGCCCGAGGCCCTTTGGGAGCTCGGCGCCGAGGTCATCGCCATCGGCGTCGATCCGGACGGCTTCAACATCAATCGCGAGTGCGGCTCGACCTCGCCGCAGGCGTTGCGCCAGAAGGTGCGCGAGCTGCGCGCCGATGTGGGCATCGCGCTCGACGGCGACGCGGACCGCGTGATCATGATCGACGAGAATGGCCAGATCATCGACGGCGACCAGCTCATGGCCGTCGTCGCCGAGAGCTGGCGCGCGCAGAACCTCTTGTCGCGGCCGGGCATCGTCGCGACGATCATGTCCAACATCGGCCTCGAGCGCTATCTCGCCTCGCTCAATCTCACGCTGGAGCGCACGGCGGTCGGCGACCGCTATGTGCTGGAGCGCATGCGCGAAGGCGGTTACAACGTGGGCGGCGAGCAGTCGGGCCATGTCATCCTGTCGGATTATTCGACCACCGGCGACGGTCTCGTCACGGCGATGCAGGTGCTCGCCGAAGTGCAGCGCAAAAACCAGCGGGTAAGCGAGGTGTGTCGGCGCTTCGAGCCGGCGCCGCAAGTGCTGCGCAATGTCCGCGCGCCGCGCGACCAGCTCGAGACGGAGACCGTGGTGCGCATCATCGAGGCCGCGCATCAGCGTCTCGGCGCGACGGGCCGCCTCGTCATCCGTCCTTCCGGGACTGAGCCGGTCATCCGCGTCATGGGCGAGGGCGACAACCGCGATCTCGTGGAGGAAATCGTCTCCGAGGTTTGCAGCGCCCTGAAAACCGCGGCCTAAGCGACAGACTTAACCGCGCAAAGTTCGCCCCGCCGTCCCCCGGACGGCGGGGTTTTTCGCGCACAACGCAGAACTGCGGACGCGTATACAAAGCTGATCCAGCAAAAGTCTAAGCATACAATCGATAAGACAATTGAAATGTCAACATTTTCAAAGAAAATTTTATGTTATGCTTAATAGCATGTTAAATACTTGGCGACAGATTTCCCTCGCTTTGGCGCAAGGTGACGTTTTTCTTTGCGGCCTCGTCTGAACAATAGGGAAACTATCATGGTCGAGACGAAGAAGGTCTTGCTCACTGTTCTGGCTATTGGCGCGAATTCTTTGGCGAACGCCGCAGATCTCCCGGCGATGCCGGCGCCGCCGATCGCCAACCCCGTGCCGGCGTTGGAATTCAACGGCTGGTATCTGCGCGGCGATGTGGGCGTGGGCGCAGTGCAGGCGAGCAATTTCCAGTCGACGATCTTGCCGGGCTATGCGAACGGCGCCCTCGTCTTCCCCAACGGCCCGATCGTTCCCGCCTATGCCGCGATCGGAGACAACGGGCTCTTCGACTTCGGCTTCGGCTATCAGTTCAATCGCTGGCTACGCGGCGATCTGACGGGCGAATTCCGTTCGGAGGCGACCTATCGCCGCGGCATCTCCGTGGCCTGGTGGAATCCGGACGGCAGCGTCGGCACGAATTTCGACGTCTATTCCGCCGGCCTCAGCACGGCGCTGTTCATGGCCAATGGCTACGCCGACATCGGCACATGGTTCGGCGTCACTCCCTATGTTCACGCTGGCGTCGGGCTCGCGTCCCATCATTTCCGAGGCTTGAACGACAATGGCGGCGCCGTGGCCGTCAACGCCAGTCCGACTAATCTCGCCTGGTCCGTCGGAGCGGGACTTGCCCTCAGCGTCACCCCGAACTTCAAGATCGACGTCAGCTACCGCTACATCGACATGGGCGGGATCGCGAGCCAACGCCTCAACTCTTGCCTCAACCAGCCCTGCTTCAGCGAAAGACAATCCTTCCATGTCGCCTCGAACGACATTCGACTGGGTTTCCGCTATCTCTTCGCGGCGCCCGTCGTCACCGCGCCGATTGCAGTGGTCGCGAAATACTGAAGCGGGTCCCCGCGCTCGCCGCGGTCCTCAAGCCGGCGGCGCGACATCGAGCAAGGATGCGAGCTCGTCCAAATCCGCCGGCTTCGTCAGATGTCGGTCGAAGCCGGCCTGCTGCGCGCGTCTGCGCAGGTCCGGCTCTCCCCGGCCGGTCAGGGCGACGAGCGTCGCTCGCCTTGTCGCCGGCAGCTCGCGCAGGCGCCGGGCCGTCTCGAAGCCGTCCATGCCGGGCATGCCGATGTCGAGGAAGATCAGCTCGGGCGCGAATTCGGCGCTGATTGCGAGACCTTCTCCGCCGCTGCGCGCCACGCGGACATCCGCGCCGAAGGTCTTGAGGAGAAGCGCGAGGCTGTCGGCCACGTCCGGCGAGTCGTCGACGACCAGCACGCGGCGCCGATCCGTCCTTCGCGCTGGGTCTGTTGTCATCATCGCATTCTGAGCCTTCGCCTCGATCGTTGCGAGCGACCCGATGACGCAGCCCCCTGCGCAAGGTTTCGCGCCTCTGGGCTACACAAATAGGTCGCGACACTTGCGGAGGCATGACCTCCGCGGGCCGAGGTGAGCGGCCGCGCTCGCGTCCCGCCCGGCTCGTTCGCCTTCGGCTCGCCTGGACGCCGGGATTCCTGCATAATGCGGCGATGCCTCATCCCACCGCGCCTCAGAGCGAGCCGAAGCCTAGTCTGCACGGCAACGCGCCCGAGCTCACCGTTTCGGAGCTCGCCGGCGCCTTGAAGCGCACGGTCGAGGAGCGCTTCGGTCTCGTTCGCGTGCGGGGAGAGATCGGCTCCTGGCGCGGCCCGGCCTCCTCCGGCCACGCCTATTTTTCTTTGAAAGATTCCGGCGCGCGGCTCGACGCGGTGATCTGGAAAGGCGTTCTCGGACGGCTGAAAACCAAGCCGGAGGACGGGCTCGAGGTCATAGCGACCGGCAGGCTCACGACCTTCCCGGGGAAGTCCTCCTATCAGATTATCGTCGAGGCGCTGGAGCCGGCCGGAGTGGGCGCGCTCATGGCGCTCCTCGACGAGCGCCGCAAGCGGCTCGCCGCCGAGGGCCTCTTCGATTCGTCCAGCAAACGCGCGCCGCCGTTCTTGCCGCGCGTCGTGGGCGTCGTGACCTCGCCGACCGGCGCTGTCATCCGCGACATTTTGCATCGCCTGCGCGAGCGCTTCCCGCGACGCGTGCTCGTCTGGCCCGCCCGCGTGCAAGGCGAAAGCTGCGCCGCCGAGGTCGCCCGGGCGATCGAAGGCTTCAACGCGCTCGCCCCCGACGGCCTGATTCCCCGGCCCGACGTGCTCATCATCGCGCGCGGCGGCGGCTCGCTCGAGGACCTCTGGGGCTTCAATGAGGAGATCGTCGCGCGCGCGGCTGCCGCGAGCGCCATTCCGCTGATCAGCGCGATCGGGCACGAGACGGACACGACGCTCATCGACCTCGCGGCGGATTTGCGCGCGCCCACGCCTACCGCGGCGGCGGAAAAGGCCGTGCCGGTGCGCGCGGAGCTCGTCGAGCAGGTGGCCGTTCTCGCGCGCAGGCTCGAGGGCGCGCAGGCCCGGCTAATGGACGAGCGTCGCGCGCGGCTCATGGCGTTGAAGCGCCATCTCGCCTCGCCGGATCGCGCCCTGGCGACGCCGCGACAGCGGCGCGACCTCGCGCAGCAAAGGCTTCACGCCGCGCTACGGGCGGGTCTCGACGCGCGGCGTCTGCGTCTCGCGCGCGCCGGGGGTCTTCTGCTGCGTCACTCGCCGCAGGCCGAATTCGCGCGCGCTAGCGAGCGGCTGCGCGGCCTCTCCGCACGGCTTCTGCAAGCGATGCGGGCGCGTCGGTCTCTTGAGGCCGAACGAGTCGAATTCGCGCGCCAGCGGGCTCAGCAAGCGGCGGAAAGGCTGTTGCGCGCCTATCGCGCGGGCCTGGAGACTCGCCGCAGCGTCCTGGCGCGCCTGGACGCGCTCTCGCATTCATTGGGGCCCGAAGCGGCTCTGTCGCGCGGCTTCGTGCTGGCGCGCGACGAATCCGGCGAGATCGTCCGCAGCGCGCGCGCGCTGGTCGCGGGCGAGCGGCTTTCGCTAACCTTTTCGGACGGCGTGGTTCCGGCGCGCGTCTTGGGGGATGAAGCCTCGGAAGCGTCAGAAAAACAGAGTCTTGTGTCGTCAAAGCGGCGGGTGGCGGGGCGCGCGCCGCACAAGGATCAGGGGTCGCTTTTCTAAGGGGAATCCCTCTTAACGGATCGTTCGCCGTAATTTCGCCCGATAAACAGCGTGGAAAGGCGTCCGAGACGACGGGTCCGGCGCGTTTGAGCGACGGGATGCGACGGGCTCGGCGGGGCGCCGGAGGCGGCGCGAGGACTCCCAAGGAGAGACCCAGATGCTTCGATTCATATTCAAGCTGTTCACGACGGCTGCTGTCGCCGCGATCGGCTTTGGTTTTGGCGTTCACTACGGCACCAACGAGAAGGTCGCCAAGGTCGAGGGAGCGGTCGAGGAGCGTCTTGCTTCGGCGATCTCGGCCCTCGAGTCGAAAATCAAGGCCGGCAAGGCCGACTCCGCTTCGGCCGATCAGGCTGTCGGCGTGATGCAGCCCGCGGAAACCGCCGCGGCCGAGCCGCAGCAGGAACAGCAGCCCGCCGAGCAGACGGCTTCCGCGGCTGAGCCCGCCGCCGCCCCGGTCGTCGAGGCCCGCGCCGATCAGCCCACGAATGACGCCTCGCCGGCGTCCGCCGAGGCTCCGCAGCAGGTCGCGTCGAACCAGGAGCAGGCTGCTCCGGCCGCTGCCGCGTCCACGGATGACCAGGCTGGCGCCATGAAGACCGCGCAGGCTGCCGAGCCGGCTGCGGCTCCGGCTGGCGACGACGCCAAGGCCAAGGGCGGCGACAAGAAGAAGAAGAAGAAGAAGGCCAAGGCTGCGAAGCCGGACGCCGGCGCCGACAAGCCCGCCGACGCGCAATAATCTTGGCGCGGCGCGTCCCGCGCCGCGTTCTCCGCTACGCTCCCGAAGGCGCCTGCCGTCTTCGGGAGCGCGGCTTTTTGTTTGGAAGCGAAATCGATTGTTGCGGTTGCGAAGAGTCTTGCTTCGCCGCGGCGTTCGGCCAATGATCGGGCATGTCGCTCGACGTCGTCGACCTCAGAGCTTTCTATGATTCGCCGCTCGGCGCCGTCACGCAGCGGCTCGTGTCGCGCGTGCTGCGCACCCGCTGGGACTCCCGCTTCACGGGCCTGAGCCTGATGGGCGTGGGCTACGCCACGCCCTATCTGGCCGATTTCGCCAAGGAAGCGCAGCGCACGCTCGCCTTCATGCCAGCGGAGCAGGGGGTCGTGCATTGGCCGACGCTCGGCCGCCCCACTTGCGCGCTCGTCGATCCGACGATGATGCCGCTGTCCGATTCGGCGATCGACCGCATCCTCGTCGCGCATTCGCTGGAAAACAGCGAGCATCCGCGCGATCTCCTCGAGGAGATCTGGCGCGTGCTGGCGCCGGGAGGCCGCGTCATTTTCGTCGTGCCGAGCCGCTCGGGTCTCTGGGCGCGGCTGGATACGACGCCTTTCGGCCAGGGACATCCCTATTCGCGGCTGCAGCTGCGCCATTTGCTGCAGGAAACCCTGTTCCTGCCGATCTTCTGGGGCGAGGCGCTCTATGTGCCGCCTTTCGAGAGCGCGTGGCTATTGCGCTCGGCGCCGGCCTTCGAGCGAATCGCCGGCCGCTGGTCGCTGCCGGGCGGCGGGGTGCTCGTCGTCGAGGCGACGAAGCAGCTCTATAAGCCGATCAGCCTGCGCCGGGCCGTGCGGCGAGCGCTCCCGCAGCTCGAGCCGGCGCTGGAGCCCATCGGCGCGGCCTGAGGCGAGGCGCCGTTCCTACCGCGCCGCCGCCGTGGGACGTTTGAAGTCCACCACGATCCCGAAGCTCTGGGCGAGGAACAGTCCGCCATGCAGCAGGCCGGTGTTGTCGATCCCATGGCCGAGGCCCGGCGAAAGATGCCATTGCGCGGTGAGCCCGGCCTCGCCCAAAAGGTCCGTGGAGATGAGCAGCGCGTCGACCGGGATCATCTGATCCTCCTCGCCGTGCACGAGCAGGATCGCGGGCGGCGGGCTCTGATCGGCCATGGGGTCCGGCGCGGAGCCGCGATAGGGCGTGACGAGCAGGCCCGAATAGCCGAGAATCGCGCGCGGCGCCTTTTTGCGCCGCAGCCCCACATGCAGCCCCAGCATCGTCCCCTGGCTGAAGCCCACGAGCGCCAGCGCGCTGTCGTCGAGGCCGCGGCTCGCGAGCTCCGCGTCGAGGAAGGCGTCGATGGTCGGCCGCGCGGCCACCGCCCCGTCCCAGCGCTCATTGGGATCGCGCATGGTGAGCGGGAACCACTGCCGCCCGGTCGGCGACATGGCGCAGCGCTCCGCCGCATGCGGCGCGACGAAATCCGCGTCGGGCAGAAGCCCGCGCCACTGCCGTCCGATCTCGATGAGATCGTTCCCGTCCGCGCCATAGCCGTGCAGGAAGACGACGAGCTGCTTGGCCTGCCCGGATTTGGCTTTCAATCTCGGACCGTCGATCTGCGTCGTCGCCATGAGCCCCGCCTTTGGATCTGCGCCTTTCGGCTTGGTTTCGGGGGTTTGGGGAGAAAGGTCAAGCCGCGCGTTCATACCACGCGCGGGAACGCCTCACGATCTGCACGACGGAGAGCATGACCGGCACTTCGACGAGAACGCCGACGACCGTTGCGAGCGCCGCCCCTGACTGAAATCCGAAAAGTGCGATCGCCGTCGCGACCGCAAGCTCGAAAAAATTGCTTGCGCCGATCAGCGCCGACGGACCGGCGACGCACCACTCGACGCCAAGCGAGCGATTGAGCAGATAGGCGAGGCTCGCATTGAAATAGACCTGAATGAGAATCGGCGCCGCGAGCAGGCCGATGACGAGCGGCTGGCGGATGATCTGTTCGCCTTGCAGCCCGAACAGGATCACAAGAGTCAGCAGCAAAGCCGAAAGCGATAGCGGCCCGAGCCTGCCGAGCGTCTTCTGCAAGGCGTTCTGGCCGTCTCGCGTCAGCAACGCGCGCCGCCAGAGTTGCGCGACGATGACTGGAACGACGATGTAGAGCGCCACAGACAGCAGCAGCGTGTTCCAAGGCACGGTGATGGAGGAGAGGCCCAGCAGCAAGGCGACGATCGGCGCGAAGGCGATCACCATGATGCTGTCGTTGAGCGCCACTTGCGACAGCGTGAAATGCGGCTCGCCATCAACGAGATTCGACCAGACGAAGACCATGGCCGTGCAGGGCGCGGCGGCCAGCAGGATGAGGCCGGCGATGTAGCTGTCGATCTGGTCGGCGGGCAGCAAGGGCCGGAACAGATGCGAGATGAAAATCCAGCCGAGCAACGCCATGGAGAAGGGCTTCACCAGCCAGTTGATCCCGACGGTCACCGCGATCCCGCGCCAATGCTCTTTCACCTGTCCGAGCGCGCCAAGGTCGATCTTGAGCAGCATGGGGATGATCATGAGCCAAATCAGCGCGGCGACCGGAAGATTGACCTCGGCGACGGTCGCCCCGCCAATGGCGTGGAAGACGGCAGGCATCGTCTGACCGAGGACAACCCCGGCAACGATGCAGAGCGTGACCCAGAGCGTCAGATAGCGCTCGAAGACGCCCATGGCGGGCGCTTGGCGAGCTTTAGGCGGGCGCGGGAGGGTTGTGGCTTCACTCATGGCCGTTACTCTTCCTCTCTAAAGCAGGCTTAGACCAGTTCCCTAACCGGGACGACCAGTTGGAGAAGGCGTTCGACGCCGACGGGTTCTTCCTCCAGCAGTGGCACGGCGGCAAAACGACTGGCATGAACCGTCGCGACCTTTGCCACTTCCGCCAATTCATTTTGGGCGCGCGCGCATAGGAGGGGCGAACGCGGGCGCGCCGCCGCGACGCTGTTGTTGATGACCCATGCCCATGGCTCGATCCCGGCGCGCCGCAGATCGGCTTGCAGGTTGGCCGCTTCGAGGACGGGCGTGGTTTCCGCCAAGGTGACGAGAAGGACTTTGGTGCGCTTGGGGTCCTGAAGCTGCATCATCGGAGTCGTGTAATGCCCGCCCTTGGCGTCGAGCATGCGCGCGACCTCGCGGTGATAGGCTCCCGTCGCGTCCAAAAGCAGCAAGGTGTGGCCGGTCGGCGCGGTGTCCATGACCACGAATTTTTCGCCCGCCTCGCGGATGATGCGCGAGAAGGCCTGAAAAACGGCGATTTCCTCGGTGCAGGGCGAGCGCAAATCTTCTTCGAGCAAAGCGCGCCCTTGGGCGTCAAGGCTAGCGCCTTTCGTGCGCAGGACGTCCTGCCTGTAGCGCTCCGCTTCGCCGTGAGGGTCAATACGGCTGACCGTCAGATGCGTCATGGAGCCGTGCAGCGTCTCGCTGAGATGCGCGGCAGGGTCGGAGGTGGTGAGATGAACCGGCAGCCCGCGCCGCGCCAGCTCGACGGCGACTGCCGCCGCCAGCGTCGTCTTTCCGACGCCGCCCTTGCCCATCAGCATGACCAGCCCATGGCCGTCAGCGGCAATGTCATCGACGAGATCAGAGAGGTCTGGCGCGCGAAGGGCGACCGGCTCTCCCGCTTCGTCCGGCTGTGACGTGGCTTCAGCAAGGAACTGACGCAGCGCGGCGAGCCCGACGAGGTTGAATGGCTTCAACGACACGTCATCGCGCGGCAGCGTGCGGAGCGCATCGGGCATCGCGGCCAAGGCGGCTTGCTCGCGTCCATAGATTGCCTTGGCGAGCGGATCGAGCTCCGCTTCGTCCTCGGGCGAGAGCCCATTGATGATCAGGAACTGCTGGGTCAGGCCGATAGCCGTCAACTCGCCATGGGTGCGCGCCGCTTCGCGCAGCGCAGAATTTTGGGCGCGGGCGACAAGGATCAGCCGCGTTCGCTGTCCATCCGCGAGCGCCTGCACGGCGGCATTGTATTGCGCGCGCTGCTTTTCGAGGCCCGCCAGCGGCCCAAGGCATGAGGCGTCGCCTTTTCCGGCTTCGAGGAAGCCCGACCATGCGACGGGCAGTTGCAGCAGCCTTATGGTGTGGCCGGTCGGCGCGGTGTCGAATACGATGTGGTCGTAAGCCGAGGTGATTTCGGAATCAGTCAGCAGCGCTGTGAATTCGTCGAAGGCGGCGATTTCCGTCGTGCAGGCTCCCGAAAGCTGTTCCTCAATGCCTTTGACCACAGCGTCCGGCAGCTTGCTGCGCACCGGGCCGACGATGCGGTCGCGATAGGCTTGCGCCGCCGCTTCCGGGTTGATTTCAAGGGCAAACAGCCGGGGCACGTCGCTAATCGGAGTGATCTTGTTCCCGATAGAGACTCCGAAAATTTGCCCGACATTCGAAGCCGGATCGGTGCTGACCAGAAGCACGCGGCGTCCAGCTTCAGCGAGCTGGGTAGCCGTGGCGCAGGCCAGCGAGGTTTTGCCGACGCCTCCCTTACCGGTGAAGAAGAGGAAACGTGGCGCGCCTTCGAGAAATTTCATGGCGTTCCTTCAGCAGCAGGAGGTCTTGCCGCCGCAGCAGGAGCCCTGTTGCGCTTCGGCGGCTTCCTCGACGCCTGCCCAGCGCGCCAGCTCGGCGCGGTTCGGATAACGTCCGGCAAGCGCAATGTCGCCATTGACGAGGATCAGCGGCAGCGCCTCTTGTCCCGAACGCTCAAGAAAGCCTTTCACCGTCGCGTTGTCGGCAAAGGCCATGGGCTGCTGCGCAAGGTTGAAACGCTCGATACGCGCGCCGTTCTGCTTCGCCCAATCGACATCCGCCGCGAAGGTAACGAGCGCCTGATCGGTCTCGACGCCGCAGACGCCAGTGCTGCAACAAAGGGCGGGATCGAAGACTTGAATGGTCGTCATATCGGTCCTTTCAGGATTGGGATCGAGCGCGCTTCGCGGTGACGACTTCGCCATCTTCCTTGGTGAAGTTGCCAATGTCCGGGTTGGGTAGAATATCAAGCACGACCTCGGACGGCCGGCAAAGCCGCGCGCCTTTGGGCGTCACGACGATAGGGCGATTGATGAGGATCGGGTGATCCATCATGAAGTCGATGAGCTGGTCCTCCGTCCATTTGGGATCGGCAAGGTCAAGCTCGTCATAAGGCGTACCTTTCTGCCGCAGGAGATCGCGCGCGGAAATGCCCATGAACTGAAGCAGTTCGACAAGCCGCGCGCGCGTCGGCGGCTCTTTCAGATATTCGATGACGACCGGCTCTTCGCCGCTCTGGCGGATCATCGCCAGAGTGTTGCGCGAGGTGCCGCAGGCGGGGTTGTGGTAAATGATGACTGTCACCTTCAGGCTTCCGTCTTGTGGCCGGGGGTTGCGCCCTCCGCCTCGCCGATTTTGCGCAGGCGGTTGTTGAGCGTGAGCTTGTCCAGGCTCCTGATCGGCAGCGCGGTGAATTGCGTGATGCGGTTGCGCAGATAGCGGAACGCCAGATTGAAGGCGCGTTCCTTTTCGAAATCGCTTCCCTCCACCGCCGCGGGGTCTTCGATGCCCCAATGCGCGGTCATCGGTTGTCCGGGCCAATAGGGGCAGGCTTCGCCCGCCGCGTTGTCGCAGACGGTGAACACGAAATCCATTTTGAGCGCGTCGGGCGTCGCGAATTCGTTCCAGCTCTTCGAGCGCAGGCCCGCGGTTGGGTAGCCGTACGAGGCGAGCGTCTTCAGCGCGAAAGGATTGACCACGCCCTTGGGGCGACTCCCCGCCGAAAAGGCGTTGAAGCGCCCCCTGCTTTCCTGGCGCAGAATGCTTTCGGCGATGATCGAGCGGGCGGTGTTGCCCGTGCAGAGAAACAGCACGTTGTAAATCGGTTCAATCATTGGCGTGCTCCTTGGAGGGACAGCATGGCGCAAGATCGGCGATGAGCGGCGCGCAGACCTCGGGGAGTCCGCCGCAGCAGTCTTTCAGCAGGAACAAGGTCAGCTCGCGCAGACGCTGGAGGTTGGCGCGGTAGATGATCGAACGGCTTTGACGCTCGCTCATGACGAGTCCGGCCCGCGCCAGAACACTCAAATGCGTTGACATGGTGTTTTGCGGCACGGCCATGAGGCGGGCGAGTTCCCCCGCCGCGACGCCATGCGGCTCGCGGGCGACCAGAAGGCGGAATGTGTCGAGACGCGTCGTTTGTGCGAGCGCCGCGAAGAGGCCAATGGCTTCGATGTCATCCATATATCTAGAATAGAAGATATATTGATCCTGCGCAAGGATAGAAAATGGCGCGCTCCAGCGCCAAAACTGCGGGACGGCGCGCCGATCGGGAGATGCGTCGGAGTTGCGCGCATTCTAGCCAGGGTCCGACCACGAGTGTGTCTTCGAGGACACAGGGTTCGGCGACCGCAGTGCTGCAGTCGCCCGGGAAGGCCTCTTCCGCTTGACGTTTCTTCTCGAGAATTGACACAAGGAGAGGCGGTCGCGTTCAAGCGCCTGGAGCGAGCGGATGAGAGTTCTATTCGTGATGGCGAGTCTCGCCATGGTGCTGATTTGTGGCTCCACCCGCGCTGAGGAAGACAAAAGCTCCGTCGTCGACACGGAGCATATCTTCGGTTTCACCGAAGGCACGGACATCGGCGGCAAGGGCGAGCGTGAATTCGAGGTCGAGACGATCGGCCTCGGCGGAAAGCCTGGCGGCTTTCTTGCGCTCGGCACGCAATCGACTTTCCGCTATGGCGTGGAGGATAATTTTCGCGCGTCGCTCGGCGTGATCACCGATTATCACGGCGTCTATGGTTCGCCGGGCCTCGACGACCGCAAGTTTTACGGCTTCGGCGGCGTCGCCACGGAATTTCGCTGGACGCTTCTCGATCGCGAGAAAGAGCCTTTCGGTATGGTGATTTCCTACGCGCCACAGTGGCGTAACCGTGACGCGACGGACGGCTCCCCAATTCAAAGCTACACGTTGCCGATCGGCCTACTCTTGGACAAGGCGCTCATCCCCAAGACGGTCTATGCGGCGATCAACCTCTATTTCGACCCGAACTTTCAACATGCGAACGGCAACTGGAGCGTCCAGAAGCCACTGGAGTTCTCAATTGCCGGCGCTTATCAAATCATCCCGCGCGTTTTCGTCGGCTTGGAAGCCCGCCATCTCGCGGAGAACACGCAGGGCTTCATGCGCCAGCGCGCGCTGTTTTTCGGACCGAGCTTGTATCTGCGCCTGAGCGACACGACGAATCTCAAGTTCGGCTGGTCGGCGCAGGTTTCCGACGAGACCACCGGCCATCTCGATCTCGTCAATTACGAACGCCATCAGTTCATCGTTCAGTTCGCAACGGGCTTCTGAGGAAGTCGCGTGCTTCCCGGTGCGGCTCAGGCATTCCGCACCGCTCGACAGGCAAACGGGCGGTCGTCTATGCTGCGACGCGCGACCGGCTCTTCTCTTTCGAGCCAACGAAGCGAAGCTTCGCGGCGGTTGGCGGCCCGGACGGATCAGGATGCATTGGTCTCACTCTCTTGTAGAAGCGCTGGGCTATCTGGCGGCGGCCGCCAACGCCTACGCCTATGTGTCGAACACGATGATTCCCTTGCGCGTCGCAGCGATTCTCGCGAATGCACTTTTCGCCGCTTATTTCTTCCTCAAGGGCGTCTACCCGCTCTTCGCCTTCAACGCTCTGCTTTTGCCGCTGAACGTATGGCGGCTCTTGCAAATGAAACGGCTCATCACCGCGGTGCGGCTCGCCACGGAGGATGATTTTCACTCGGATTGGTTGCGTCCCTACATGCGGCCCAAGAAAGTGCCGGAGGGCGTGACGCTCTATCGCAAGGACGACACCGCCGACGCCGCTTATGTGATCGTGAACGGCAAGATTCGCGTTCCCGAGAAGGACGTGTCGCTGGGGCCAGGCGCGCTGTTCGGCGAGCTCGGACTCTTCGCGGATGGGCGCAAGCGCACGGCGAGCGCCATCGCCGAGACGGATGTCGAGCTTCTGTCGCTGCGATACTCCGATTTGATGCAGCTCGTGACGCAGAATCCACAGTTTGGATTCTATCTCATGCGCCTCATGGTGCGCCGCATGCAGCATAATGTGGCGCTCGCCACGCTGGGCCGAGGCTGACGGCCCGGTCGAACTCGGCGCGGCGCCGGAAACTCAATGAGGCGAGCAGGACCGGCCCGACGCGGGTCGCCAAGGCCTCCGCGACCGCCATTTTGCTCGATAGATTGGGACAATAGGGGCTCAAAGCCGCCGCCTCGAAAAAAAGTTGCGAGGGGAAAGTTCCGGGCGAGCCGACGGCTCGTCAAGTGCTTCTTACGGATTTTCTTTGAGTTTCTCGCCCTGGGAAGAGAGAGCGGACGGCATCCGTCTGTCTCGCGCGCCCCCTGGACAGCGCTCGCGTTTGTGGTAGTTTCACGACGGTCGTCACTCGACCCCAGGGAAAAGAGCGAACGCGTCGGCTCCACGAGAGAACAAGTCGCGAAGCTCTCAGCCAAGTAAGAAGGAGAGGACAAATGGCTTCCAAAGAACTCGAACTGACCCCGAACGTTTACATCTTCGCTGGCGTCGGCGCCCTCATCCTCGGCGGCCTCGCTTCTTTTGCCCTCGGCGGCGCTCTGAACACCATCGCTGCTGGTGTTGTTGGCGGTCTCGCTGGCGGCTCGCTCGGCCTGTTCCTTTAAAAAACGCATCCGGTTCGGGCTCTCGCTCTGTTCCGGATCATCCCCGCCACGCCAGCAATCGCTCCGCGGTTGCTGGCGTCGCTTTGTACGCCTGCCTCTCGTTTCCGTCCGCCGTTAGATTGAAGCCGATCTCAGAGCTTTCGCGCGCGCTCTCTAAGCTCAAACTTCTTAATCTTGCCGGTTGACGTCCTCGGCAGGTCACCAAAAACCACACGGCGCGGGCATTTAAAATGCGCCAAATTGTCGCGGGCGAAGGCGATTAGCTCCTCTGCGGTGGCGATGGCTCCCTCCCTGAGCTCGACGAAGGCGCAGGGCGTCTCGCCCCATTTGTCGTCGGGCGCCGCGACCACCGCCGCGGCGCGCACCTTGGGGTGCTTGAACAGGGCGTCCTCGACCTCGATCGAAGAGATGTTCTCCCCGCCGGAGATGATGACGTCCTTGGAGCGGTCCTTAAGCTGGATGTATCCGTCCGGGTGCATGACGCCGAGATCGCCCGAGTGAAACCATCCGCCGTCGAAAGCCGAATTGGTCGCGCGCTTGTTTTTCAGATAGCCTTTCATGACGATGTTGCCGCGAAACATCACCTCGCCCATCGTCTCGCCGTCGCGCGGCGTCGGCTGCATCGTTTCCGGATCGATGACCTCGAGCGCGTCGAGCACGACATAGGAGGCGCCCTGCCGCGCCATTTTCGCGGCGCGCGCGTCGGGCTCGAGCGCGTCCCATTCCGTCTTCCACTCATTGACGGCCGCGGGACCGTAGGTTTCGGTCAGACCATAGAGATGCGTCACCTCGAAACCCGCTTCTTTCATCGCCGCGAGAACGGCCTGCGGGGGCGGGGCGGCGGCTGTGAAGAAGCGCGCCGTCGTCTTCAAGGGCCGGCGTTCGTGCTCAGCCGCTCCGAGCAGCGTGGACATCACGATCGGCGCGCCGCACAGATGCGTGACTCCGTGCTCGGCCATGAGCTCGTACATGTGCTGCGCGCGCACCTGGCGCAGGCAGACATGGACCCCTGCGACGACGGAGAGCGCCCACGGAAAGCACCAGCCGTTGCAGTGAAACATCGGCAAGGTCCAGAGATAGACCGGATGGCGGCCCATGTCCCCCGTCAGCACATTGCCGAGCGCGAGAAGATAGGCGCCGCGGTGATGATAGACCACGCCTTTGGGGTCGCCCGTCGTCCCTGAAGTATAATTGAGCGAGATCGCGTCCCATTCGTCGACGGGACCGGCATAGGCGAAATCGGGATCGCCGCTCGCCACGAAGGCTTCGTAGTCGATCTCCCCGAGCGCCTCGCCCTCACCCTCATAGGCTGGGTCGTCATAGTCGATGATGAGCGGCTTGGCGTTTGCGAGCGCCAGCGCGGCGCGCGCGAGCGACGAGAATTCGCGATCCACAATCAGCACCTTGGCTTCGGCGTGATCGAGCATGAAGGCCAGCACCGGCGCGTCGAGACGCGTGTTGAGCGTGTTGAGCACGGCGCCGATCATCGGAACGCCATAGTGGCATTCGAGCATAGCGGGCGTGTTGGCGAGCAAGACGGAGACGGTGTCGCCGCGCGCCAGCCCATGGCGGGCCAAAGCGCTCGCGAGCCTTCGGCTGCGCGCATAAAATTCGGCGTAGCTCCTCCGCAGCGCGCCATGGATGATGGCGGTCCGGTCGGGGAAGACCGCCGCCGTTCGCGCAAGCAGCGTGATGGGCGTCAGCGGTTGGAAATTCGCCGGATTGCGGTCGAGATCGCAGTCGTAAGCCGATGCTGTCAAAACGGCGCCCCCCGGAAGTCGCTCAAAACGCTGCAAAAGCCGAACCAGTTTCGCGACAGCGGCGCGCGCCCCCGAGCCGAAGGCGCTCCGGTAAGAACGCGAGGGCCCGGAGGTCCGGCCTCACTGTTCGGCGTCGAGGTCCTTGAGGCGGCCGAAGACGCGGTCGGCGTCGAAATGATCCTCCTCCTCCGCCGGAGCGGCGGGGACCACTCGCTTGCCGAAGACCTCTTCCTCCGTGTGGTCAGGCTCGTAATAGGGCTGCACGCTCTCCTCGGGCGGAGCCAGCATCGGACCGTGATCGACGACCTGCTGCGGCCGATCCTTGGCGGCGCGCTGCACCTCGAAATCGAGATCGATCTGCGAGCAGAGGCCGAGCGTCACGGGATCCATCGGCGTCAGCGCCGCCGAATTCCAGTGGGTGCGGTCGCGGATGGCCTTGACGGTCGTCTTGGTCGTGCCGACCAGCCGCATGACTTGCGCGTCCTTGAGCTCGGGATGATTGCGCAGGAGCCATAGGATCGCATTGGGGCGGTCCTGGCGGCGCGACAGCGGCGTGTAGCGCGGCCCGCGCTGGCGCTTCACCTCCGGCAGCTTGATCTTCGAGATGAAGAGATTGAGACGATGATTCGGGTCGGACTCGGCCTTGGCGATCTCCTCGCGCGAAAGCTGTCCGGAGGTGACCGGATCTTGCCCGCGGATTCCGGCCGCGACCTCGCCGTCGGCGATGCCCTTGACCTCGAGCGGATGCAATTTGCAGAAATCGGCGATCTGATCGAAGGTGAGCGACGTGTTCTCGACGAGCCACACGGCCGTGGCCTTCGGCATCAGCGGTGCGTTGCTCATGGCGAAACTCCTCAGAATTTTTTGGCCCCGACCGGGGGCTTGCGTCGCATGGCCATAGGGGAAGCGCTCGCGCGCCGTCCGGCGCGGGCGGAACCTGACTGCGACCATGCGGGGATTGCTTCCTATAATCCTCCCGTCTCAAAAGCGCAATGATTTTGGGCGCCCCGAGCCTGTCGTCGCTACTCAAGCTCGTGCTTGCGGGCGGAGTTGGCGCTCGGGCCTAACTGGCCGAGGGCAAGCGCATGTCCTCTCTCCTCCCTACAAGGGTCCGTTCGAGGGATCAGCCTCGCGAGCGGCGTCACGACATCGATGTCTTTAGTGGGCGCCGCCCGTCCCCCCGGCGGCGTTTTGCGGCGCAGCGGCTGACTGCGTTTCCTCAGCGAGGGTGAGCGCCTTGCCGACGAAGACGCCGTATTTGTGCAGGCATTCATTCGTCAGATGCACGCCATCCGCGGTGTAGCAGCTCTCATTCCCTCTGTAGCGCGGGATGAAATCGTCGAAGTCGATCATTCGCAATTCGGGGTGATCGCGAAAAAGCGCGATGCGATAGACGTCATTGGCCTGCATCTCGCAATTGTCCCAAAAGCACATCAAAATCTTGCGCTTGATGCGGCTGAAAAGATTAGGCGACTTGTAGTTGCGCTCGTTGACGCGCGGAACCGCGATAAGCTCGACGTTCTCGACGCGCGAAAAATATTCGAAGAGCTTCTTCGTATATTCGACATAGGCGGCCGGGCCGATGTGCTGGATTTCGTCGTTGACGCCCGTCATCAGCACGACCGTGTCGGGCTTTTTCTCGTCCCAGAGGCCATAGAGCTTCTCCAGCGGAAACTTCTCGAGGAGCTCGTAATAGAGCAGCTTCGAGTTCCGGCCGGAAAAGCCGATCGCGCAAGCTTCCACCCCGCGTCCCCCGAGGCGCCGCGAGACGGTCTCCTGCAGCTCGGGGAAGAAATGCCCGCCGGCCGCCCAGGACTCGCCGACGACCAGGATTCTGTAATTGTTTCGCCCGGCGTTGACGGTCTGGCACGTGACGACGGGCTCGTCCGGGCGCTTCAGGAAGAAGGCTACGGCAGAGAAGAGCATCGCCGCCGTGAGAGCCAGCCGAAGCGCCGTTTGCAGCATGAGGTACTCGTTTCTCCGCCGAGTGTTGGCGCAGCCTTAGCAGATTGCAGGCGCCTATGCATCGGGCGCCGGACGCCTGGGCGCCGCGAGATTTTGCCGCGCCGCGCCATTTGACAGCGCGGCGGGCATTCCCCATGAACGCGGAAAGGGCGGGGCGCGAGACTTTCCACCGGGGCCGAAGATGCAGGGCAAGAACGACGGCCTGACCTACGCCGAGGCGGGGGTCGACATCGACGCCGGAAACCGTCTCGTCGATTTGATCCGCCCCGCCGTGCGCGCGACGCGACGCCGCGGCGCCGACGGCGAAATCGGCGGTTTCGGCGGCGTTTTCGATCTGAAGGCCGCGGGCTTCGCCGATCCGCTGCTCGTCGCGGCCAATGACGGGGTCGGGACCAAGGTCAAGATCGCCATCGAATCCGGGCGCCATGCGACGATCGGCGTCGATCTCGTCGCCATGTGCGTCAACGACCTCGTCGTGCAAGGGGCGGAGCCCCTGTTCTTTCTCGACTATTACGCGACCGGCAAGCTCTCGCCCGAAGCGGCGGCGAGCGTCGTGAAGGGGATCGCCGCAGGCTGCGTCGAGGCGGGCTGCGCGCTGCTCGGCGGCGAGACGGCGGAAATGCCGGGGCTTTACGCGGAAGGCGACTACGACCTCGCGGGCTTTGCGGTCGGCGCGGTGGAGCGCGGCGCGCTTCTGCCCAAGGCCGTCGCCGCGGGCGATTTGCTGCTCGGCCTAAAGTCCTCGGGCGTTCACTCCAACGGTTTCTCGCTCGTGCGCCGGATCGTCGCGCGCACCGGACTTGCCTGGGACGCGCCGGCGCCCTTCGCCGCGCAAAAGACGCTGGCCGAGGCGCTGCTCGAGCCGACGCGCATCTATGTGAAGCCGCTACTCGCCGCGCTGAAGCGTTCGCCGCAGATTCTGGCGTTCGCGCATATCACCGGCGGCGGCTTTCCAGATAATATTCCGCGCGTGCTGCCAAAAGGACTCGGCGCCTCGCTGGACCTTTCCTGGATCGACGTTCCGCCTGTCTTTCGCTGGCTGGCGCGCGAGGGCGGGGTGGCGGAAAGCGAGATGCTGCGCACCTTCAATTGCGGAATCGGCATGATCGTCGTCGTCGCGAAGGACGGCACCAAGGACGCGATCTTAGCGCTGCGCGAAGCGGGCGAGGCGCCCGTCATCCTCGGCGAGCTCGTCGCCGCGTCCGGCGAGCCGCGAGTCGCTTATCGCGGAAAGCTCGCGCTGTGACGCGTCTGCGCACGGCGATCCTCATTTCCGGACGCGGCTCGAACATGGACGCGCTCATCGGCGCGGCGCGCGCGCCGGATTACCCCGCCGAGATCGCGTTGGTGCTGTCGAACCGCTCGGACGCGCCGGGGCTCTCCCGCGCCAAAGCGATGGGGATCGCCACCGCCGCGGTCGATCACAAGATCTATGCCGGCCGCGAGGAGTTCGAGCGCTCGATGCAGCTGATGCTCAAGGCGCATCGCATCGAGTTCCTCTGTCTCGCCGGCTTCATGCGGATGCTCACGCCCTGGTTCGTCTCGCGCTGGTCGGGGCGGATGCTGAACATCCACCCCTCCCTCTTGCCCGCCTATCGCGGCCTCGACACGCATGAGCGCGCGCTGCAGGATGGCGTGAAGATCCACGGCTGCACGGTGCATTTCGTCGTCCCGCAAATGGACGAAGGCCCGATCGTCGCCCAGGCCGCCGTGCGCGTTGCGGACGACGACACGCCCGAAAGCCTTGGGGCGCGCGTGCTCGCGGAGGAGCACAAAATCTATCCGCTGGCGCTGCGGCTCGTGGCCTCGGGCAGAGTGCGCGCGGAAGGCAATCGCGTGCTCGGCGCTTTGAAGGAGGCGGGAGAGGGGATGCGGGCGCCGGAGGAAGAGGTTAGCTAAGGCTTAGTTTTTGATGGAGCCGCTTCACTCCTCCATCACACGGCCCGCGAGCTCGTCGCCTGCGTCCTGAGCGAGCGGGGTGAAGAAGAACACGCTCGCCGCCGAGACGGCCGCGACCCCCAGGAAGGCCACGGCGAAATCCTCTGTCTGCAACGCCCCGCCGCCATGCGCGGCGCGCGAGAACTCCAGTCCCGCCGCGCCGACCGCAACGCCGAAGGATTGCGACAATTGCTGGCCGACCGCGGAGAAGCTCGTCGCGCGGCTCATGTCGCGCTGCTCGATATCCGCGAAGCCGATCGCATTGAGCGCGGTGAATTCGAGGGAGCGGAAGAAGCCGCCGAGGAGCAGCACGGCGATCATAATCCAGTGCGGCGTCGACGCCTCGAGGAAGATGTTGGCGACCAGAAACAGCGAGCAGACTAACGCGTTGAGGATCAGCACGCGGCGAAAGCCGAAGGCGCGCAGGATCGGCTTCGCCGTCGTCTTCATCACGATCGCGCCGGCCGCGGCGACGAAAGTGAGCGAGCCGGACTGAAAGGCGGTCATATCGAAGCCGAGCTGCAGCAGCAGCGGCAAGAGAAAGGGGATTGCGCCCACGCCAATGCGAAACAGCAATCCTCCGAGCAGCGCTGCGCGGAACGTCGGGACGCTCAAGAGGCCGAGATCGAGGATTGGCGTCGGCGTCCGTCGCGCATGGCGCCAATAGAGCGCGAGCGAGATGAGACCCGCCGCGAGCAGCGAAACGACGGCGGGAAGCGGGAAGGATTCGACCTCGCCCCCCATCAGGCTGACGCTGAGGACGGTCGCCGAAAGGCCAAATCCGCTGAGCAGAGCGCCGGGAACGTCGAGCGGCCAGACTTCTTCCTCCGTGAGGTCGGGAATGAAGAAGGTTGCGAGGACGACGCCGAGCAGGCCGATTGGCGCATTGATCCAGAAAATATAGCGCCAGTGGAAATAGGTCGCGATGAAGCCGCCGACCGGCGGGCCGATGAGGGGGCCGATGAGCGCCGGGATCGTCAGCCAGGCCATCGCGTTGACGAGCTCGGACTTGGGCGCCGTGCGAAGGATCACGAGCCGGCCTACGGGCACCATCATCGCGCCGCCCGCGCCCTGAACGACGCGCGAGAGCACGACCGACAGCAGCGTCGTCGAGAGGCCGCAGAGGATCGAGCCCAGCGTGAAGACGATGATCGCGGCGGAGAACACCTTGCGCGCGCCGAATTTGTCGGCGGCCCAGCCCGAAAGTGGGATGAAGACGGCGAGCGCCAGAAGATAGGAGGTCAGCGCCAGCTTCAGCGCCACCGGGTCCTCGTGCAGATCCGTCGCCATCGCCGGCAGGGCGGTCGAGAGCACGGTCCCGTCGAGATTTTCCATGAAAAGCGCCGTGGCGACGATGAGCGGCGTGAGCACCGTGAAGGAGGTCAAGGACACGAGGCTTTCGGGCGGGAGCGCTTTCTGGCGGGAGCGGAAAGCTTGGCTTGCACAAAAACCCCGGAGCGCGCAAGCCGGGACATCGCGCGCCGCGGCTGGCGTGCGCGGCGCCGATGAATTAGGCTCTCGCGGCACTCCGCCCAAGGCGCGGGATCGCCGCGCCCCTTCGCGCGCGGCGGCAGAATGAGCGAGCAGCGCCATGAGGAACCTCGTCCCCTACCTTCTGGCGCCGACGCTATTCGCCCTTGCGATGGGGGCCGCGAACGCGCAGGAGCCAAAAGCCGATCCCGTCGCCGCCGGTCGCGACATCGCGCTCAAGATCTGCGCCAATTGCCATGTCGTGGCCAGCGGCCAGGATTCCGCGCCTTTACTCAACCCCCCGGCGCCGAGCTTTGCGGAGATCGCCG
The DNA here is from genome assembly GCA_963798515.1 of uncultured Alphaproteobacteria bacterium. Classification (GTDB taxonomy): domain Bacteria; phylum Pseudomonadota; class Alphaproteobacteria; order Rhizobiales; family Beijerinckiaceae; genus Methylocystis. Next base: position 41,681 of record CAWCTS010000024.1, on the reverse strand, counting down.
CGAGGCCAGCGACGAATGAGGCGTCCCTGCGCGACTTTCTCGGCAAACCGCATGGAGAAGCTCGCCGCAGCAGCAAGATGCCGGCCTTCACGCTCGGCGAGTTCCAGATCGCGCCGCTCATCGCCTATATCCAGAGCCTGCGTAATCGCTAAGCGTTCGGCGCGCGCCTACTTCGCCGCCGCCTGCGCGTTGGAGCTGTCAGGCCGCCAGCCACGGACTGGATCGCCCTGCCGCGCTGATGCTCGATTTGACGCGAGACGCCGATGATCGTGCCGCCGGCGCTGACACCCACGACGAAGTTGCCGCCGGCGCTGTCTCTGTAGTCCCAGATTTCCGGACGCGTCGTCGCCTTGAGAATTGTAGGGTTCGCCGGGTTTTTGAAATGCTGCAGCAGAGGGTGGCGGCTGGCGTCGGGGGTTGCGATCTTCTCGGCCTTGGAGACGGCGCCGGCCATTAAGTCGGGGTCGCGAGCTTGGCGCGCCTCGCCTCCGCAGGCGTCAGAGCAGAAAACTATTCAGTCGATAGACTAAACGCTTACATCGGCTCGCCGAGCTTTTTTGCCGCTTGGACACAGCTCCAACAGGGCGCGGGCGCGACGGCGTCAGTCGCTCTTGCCCTGGGCTTTTGCTTCGAGCGCCTGGGGCGGGCGTTGCGTGAACAGAAGCTCCGGCAGGTCGCCGAAGACGAGCGCGAGGCGCCGGAAGGCGAGATAGGGCATCAAGGCGAGGAACATCAGGATGGCCCCGGCGAGCGCCTGCAGCGACGAGCCGCCGCCGACCTCCTTGAGGGAATCCGCGATGCTTCGCCCATGGAAATAGCCCACGACGATCTCTTCGACCATGGAGAGCGCGAACAAGGCGAGGGTGAAGAGCAAAGCCTTCTTCAAAATGTCGACGATGAGACGATGGTTTCGCTGGCTCTCGCCGAATTTGAAAGCCTCCAGCACGAGCATGAATTTTCCCAGCACCAAAGCCTTCACCGCAGCGAGCGCGAAGGGCGCGAAGGGAACGCCGACGCTGCGCAGGACGGCCGACTTGTAGAACAGGACGGCGGTGAACCAGACGAATAGATAGGCCGAGACGGCGAGATAGGAGATGAACTCGTGGCGCGCGCGCTCGGCAATCTGCTTTTCCGCCAGTCCCTGACGCGCCTTCGCGACGCTCTGCTGAGCCGTTTGCAGAAAACCCATCCGCCGTTTGTTGGTTTTTCGAAGCGCCGCCGCCAGTTCTGGCGTTTCCCGCGCCTCGGCCCAGCCCGTCATGCCCTCTCTCCAGACCAAGAGAGGCTCGTCGCCGCTTTGCCCGAGGCGCGTGAGGATCTCATCGCCCGACAACGGGCCGAAGCTTTCGCCGTTTTCGGCATAGTACCATTCATTCGCCATTGCTCGCCGCTCCATGTGCTTTGTCGAATCTTGGGCAGAGGCTAACAGAAGCGGCGACCGGGAGCACGGGTGTAAAACCCCGGCAAGACGCCGCCGCCCGGGCCGCGATGGCCGCCGATGCCTTTCCTCGCATATTTGATATAATTTTTGAGTATAGGCTCAAGCTCCCGCCGAGGCGGCAAGAAAATGAAGGGAGTTTGGCGATGCCACCCGATCAGGCCGCGACTCTGGATGCGGCGGTGGACGAGGCGATCGCGCGCTGGGGGAGCGATTCCTCGCTGCTCCTACAGATCCTGATCGAGACGCAAGAGCGCTTGTCGTGGCTGCCGCCGCGCGCTTTAACGCGCGTCGCGGCGGCGCTGTCCTTGCCGCGCGCGCAGGTCCTGGGGGTTGCAAGCTTTTACAGCCTTCTGTCGCTGCGTCCGGCCGGCCGCTACCGTCTGCTCTTCGCCGACAACATCATCGAGGAGATGCAAGGCGGCCGCGCGCTCATGCTCGATTTGTGCCGGAAGCTCTGGATCGAGCCCGGAAAGCTCTCCGAGGACGGTCTCGTCAGCGTGGACGTCACCTCCTGCATCGGCATGAGCGATCAGGGGCCGGCTCTGCTGGTCAATGGCTGGCCGCTCACGCGGCTCACGCCGCAGCGCGTCGGCGAGATCGCCGCGCTGGTGCGCGATCAAATTCCTTTGGAACTCTGGCCGGATGAGCTCTTTGTCGTCGCCGACAACATCCGTCGGCGCGACATGCTGCTGTCGAGCGCCCTTCAGCCGGGCGACGCCCTGCGCAAAGCCGTCGCGCAGGGGCCGGAGGCGCTGCTGGCCGAGCTTGCGCGCTCTGGCCTGCGCGGGCGCGGCGGCGCCGGCTTCGCGACGGCGCGCAAATGGGAGCTCTGCCGGCAGGCGCCTTTGCAAGGGCCGCGGGGCAGGGTCGTCGTCTGCAACGCCGATGAAGGAGAGCCCGGCACCTTCAAGGATCGCGTGCTGTTGACGCTCATGCCCGACCATGTGCTCGAGGGTATGACGCTCGCCGCTTTCGCGCTCGAAGCCAATCGCGGCTTTCTTTATCTGCGGGGCGAATATCGCTATTTGCGCGACCAGCTCGAAGCGGCGCTCGCGCGCCGCCGCCGCGAAGGGCTGCTCGGACGCTCGATACTCGGGGTCGAGAGCTTCGATTTCGATATCGATATCCATATGGGCGCGGGCGCCTATATCTGCGGCGAGGAGACGGCGCTTATCGAGTCGCTCGAGGGCAAGCGCGGCGTGCCGCGCATCCGACCGCCCTTTCCGGCGACCAACGGCTATCTCGGCCGGCCGACAACCGTGAACAATGTCGAGACCTTGGCGCTTGCGACGCTCGTCGCGGCCCATGGCGGCGAAGCCTTTGCAAAAGTGGGCACGCCGCAATCGACCGGAACGAAGCTTCTCTCCGTTTCCGGCGACTGCGCCGCGCCCGGCGTCTATGAGTTTCCTTTTGGCGTCAGCTTCAGCGAGGTGCTTGCGGCCGCCGGCGCGGAGAGCGCGAAGGCCGTGCAGCACGGCGGCGCCTCTGGCGTCACGATCGCGGAACATGAATTCGGGCGCCGCGTGGCTTTCGAGGATGCGCCAACGGCGGGCGCCTTCATGGTCTTCGATTACAGTCGCGACATGTTCGAGGTCGCGCGCAATTTCGTGCGCTTCTTCCAGCATGAGAGCTGCGGCTTCTGCACGCCTTGCCGCATCGGCACAACGTTGCTTCGCGATCTCATGCAGAAGCTCGAGGCCGGACACGGATCGCCGCTCGACTTGAGCGAGATCGAGCGCCTCAACCATCTGCTGCAGGCCACGAGCCACTGCGGCCTCGGCCAGACCGCGGCCAATCCCGTTCTCGACGGCATGCGCAAGTTTCGCCCATCCTTCGATACGCGCATGATGCACGAGGAGTTCCAGCCGGCCTTCGATCTGGATGCGGCGCTCGAGCGCTCTCGCCAGATGACCGGACGCGACGACGCCCTGGCCCATATGCGCGAGGAGAGACGATGAGCAACGCGTTTCGACTTGACGGCGTATCCGTGCCTTTCGAGGAGGGCGAGAGCGTGCTCGAGGCCTCGCGCAAGGCCGGGCATTTCATCCCGCATCTCTGCTGGGACGAGCGGTTCCCGCCGCATGGCAGCTGCAAGCTCTGCGTCGTCAAGATCGACGGCAGGCAGGTCTCCGCCTGCGCGACGCCTGCGCGCGACGGACTCGTCGTTCAAAGCGCGACCGAGGAAATCCTGGACGAGCGCCGCGAGCTCATCACCATGCTGTTCTCGGAAGGCAATCACTTCTGTCCGAGCTGCGAGAAGAGCGGGAACTGCCAGCTGCAGGCGCTCGCCTATGAGCTCGAAATTCTCTCGCCGCGCCACAATCGCTTCTTTCCGGACCGGCCCGTCGACGCCTCGCATCCCGATATTCTGCTTGACTTCAACCGCTGCATCTTCTGCGAGCTCTGCATACGCGCGAGCCGCGACGTGGACAAAAAGAACGTCTTCGCGCTCGGCTGGCGCGGCATCAACAAGCAGCTCGTCGTCAACGCCGAATCCGAGCGGCTCGCCGACACGACGCTCGACAAGGACGACCTCGCCGCCAACATCTGCCCCGTGGGGGTTATCCTGCACAAGCGCCAGGGCTTCGCGATCCCGATCGGCGAACGCCTCTACGACAAGGAGCCGATCAGCGCGGTTGATCTCACGGCGGCGGCCGGGGAGGAACACTCATGAGCGCCAAGCCCAAATTGCGCGTCGCGACGGTCTCGCTCGCCGGCTGCTTTGGCTGTCACACCTCCTTTCTCGACATCGACGAGCGCTTTCTCGATCTCGTGGAACTCGTCGAGTTCGACCGCTCGCCGCTGACCGACATCAAGGATGTGGGTCCCTGCGACATCGGCCTTGTCGAGGGCGGCGTCTGCAACGCCGAGAACGTGCATGTGCTGCGCGAGTTTCGCGCACGCTGCAAGACGCTCGTGGCCGTCGGCGCCTGCGCCATCAACGGCGGCCTGCCGGCGCAGCGCAACCACCTCGATCTCGAATATATTCTGCTGGAAGTTTACCAGACCGGCCATGCGCTCGACCGCGAGCACGCCTTCGTGCCGAACGACCCCGAGCTGCCGCTGCTTCTCGACAAGGTGCGTCCCATTCGCGAGATCGTCCACATCGATCATTTCCTCTGCGGCTGTCCGCCGTCCGCCGACGCCTTCTGGAAATTCCTCACCGATTTCATCGGGGGCGCGACGCCTTACCTTCCCTATCCGCTCCGTCACTTCGACTGAAGGCGCATCATGGCCGAGCTCGAAACCGCCGCAGATCCGCAAAAGCTGCGCCGCATCGCCATCGATCCCATCTCGCGCGTCGAGGGTCACGGCAAGATCACGCTGCTCTTGGACGACAAGGGCCACGTGCAGCAGGCGCGGCTGCATATCGTGGAATTCCGGGGCTTCGAGAAATTCGTGCAGGGGCGTCCCTATTGGGAGGCGCCGGTCATGGTGCAGCGTCTCTGCGGCATTTGCCCGGTTTCGCATCAGCTGGCGGCCGCGAAGGCGCTCGATCACGTCGTTGGCGCCGTTCCGCCGCCGGCAAGCGCCGACAAGATGCGGCGCCTGATGCACTACGGGCAGATCGTGCAGTCGCATGCGCTACATTTCTTCATGCTCGCTTCGCCCGATCTGCTGTTCGGCTTCGACGCGGAAGTGGGACGGCGCAACATCGTGGCGGTGGCGGAGAAATATCCTGACGTGGCGCGGCGCGGCATTCTGCTGCGCAAATGGGGGCAGGAGATCATCCGCCACACCTCGGGCAAGCGCGTGCATGGAACCGGCGCCGTGCCGGGCGGGATCAACAAGCTGTTGACGGAGGCGGAGCGCGACGCGCTGTTCGCAGACGCCGATCAGATGATCGCCTGGTCCAAGGCCGCGGTTGAGCTCAATAAGGAGCTTGCCGAAGCCGACAGACGCAAATTCGAGGAATTTGGCCTCTATCCCTCGAGCCTGATGTCGCTCGTGCGTCCCGACGGCGGCTTTGAATTTTACGACGGCGTCCTGCGTGTGCGCGATGAGGACGGCGCCATTCTCTTCGACAAGATTCCCGATCGCGATTACGACAAGCTTATTCGGGAAGAGGTCAAATCCTGGACCTATCTTAAATTCCCCTATCTGCAATCGCGCGGCCGCGAGGCGGGAAGCTACAAGGTCGGGCCGCTCGCGCGCGTGCAGAATTGCGATTTCATGCCGACACCGCTCGCCGAGGCGGAGCGCCGCGCCTTCATCGCCGCGAGCGCGGGCGTCAACCATGCGCCGCTCGCCTATCACTGGACCCGCATGATCGAAATGCTGCATGCGGCCGAGCTCATTCGCGAACTGCTCGCCGATCCCGAACTGCTTTCCGGCGAGCGCATGGGCTCAGGTCCGCGCGGCCAAGGCGGGGTCGGCATCATCGAGGCGCCGCGCGGCACCCTCATTCACCATTATGAAGTGGGAGAGGACGATCTTATCACCATGTGCAATCTGATCGTCAGCACGACGCACAACAACCAGGCGATGAACGAAGCCGTGCGCGCGGTGGCGCGGCGCGACCTCGACGGCAAAGAGATCACCGAAGGCCTGCTCAATCATCTCGAGGTGGTGATCCGCGCCTTCGATCCCTGTCTTTCCTGCTCGACCCATGCGCTCGGCAAGATGCCGCTCGCCGTGGAGCTCATCGGGGCGGATGGAGCGCTGATCGATCGACGGATTCGTAATTAACAGTAGCAGAATGGGAGAGAGTGATGCTGGAAGTGCGGCAGATTGGAGTTGTTGGCGCTGGGACGATGGGGAATGGCGTCGCCCAGACTTTTGCCGTGGCTGGATTTCCGGTCGTGATCCGCGATCTGAGCCAGGCCGCCCTGGATCGTGGACTGAAGACGATCAAGAAAAGCCTCGACCGCATGGCTTCGAAAGAAAAAATCTCCGCTCAGGATGCGGAGCAGGCGCTCGGGAGAATCCGCGCGACCACGAGCCTGAGCGACGTCAAAGACTGCGACCTCGTCGTGGAGGCCATCGTCGAGAATATCGAGATCAAGACCAAGCTCATTCAGGAGCTCGACGGCGTCTGCCGCGCCGACACGATTTTGGCGACGAACACCTCGTCGATCTCCGTGACGCGCATTGCTGCCTCTTCCTCCTCGCCGAGCCGCGTCATTGGGATGCACTTCTTCAACCCCGTGCCGCTGATGCAACTGGTGGAGATCATTCGCGCCCTGCAGACGAGCGACGAGGTCTGCGACACGATCGTGAAGCTGACGGAGACGATCGGCAAGAAGGCGCGCGTGTCCAAGGACAGCTACGGCTTCGTGGTCAATCGCGTTCTCGTTCCGATGATCAACGAGGGAATCAATTGCGTCTACGAAGGCCTCGCCACGCCGGAGGACGTGGATTCGATGATGAAGCTCGGGGCCAATCACCCGATGGGACCCTTGTCGCTCGCCGATCTCATCGGCCTCGACATCGTGCTCGACATCATGCAAACGCTCTACAATGGTTTCGATGATCCCAAATATCGGCCGAGTCCGCTGCTCAAGCAGATGTGCGACGCGGGTTATCTCGGTCGCAAGAGCGGCAGGGGCTTTTTCAACTATGAGGCGCACGCCTAAGCGCCCGACGCGCCCGGAGTCCTTCTCGCGCGGTTAGCGCGAGGCGGGGCAGGGGGTCGCGAACCGGCCCGTTTCGAGGCTTGCGCAGAGGTGGTCGAAGGCTTGGTCGAGCGCCGCGCGCGCTCGCGCGCTGAGGGACGCGCCAAGCTCGAAATCCTCGCCAGGCATCGATAAGAGCCACGCCTGCGGAAGCGCTTGCCCCAGTCGCTCGGCGACCGCCAGCACGCAGGCGGGCGAAAGCGCGTGCGTGCTGTAGCTCGCGTCGAACTGAGGCGCGAGCGGCGCGATCTCAAACGACGGCCCGCCGCTGATGCTTGCATCCGCAAAAATCGCGACATCGACGCCTTGCAGGTCGAGTGCGTGCTCCACCTGCCACTGAAAATCCGTCAGGAGAACGAGATCGACCGGCAGCTCGCGTGCAGTCGCGCTCCAACGCTCGAGCCGCTCGACGAGCAGGGGGCCGAGCGCATCGTCGCCGCGACTGGGATTTCCGACGGCGAAGACGAGCCAGCGCGCGCGAGCGGGTTCTTTCGACATTTGGCGTTCGTTCCACATATTTTGCAACGCTGCCGCAAGGCGTGTCAGCTCATCGCCGCCGCGCCGAGGATCGCAGCGGCGGCGCGCCGTCGCTCGGCGAGCGCCGTCACGAAACAGGCGTAGCTCCAAGTGAGGTTATCAGCCGAGGTCGGCTGGCCGTCCTGCTGGCTGAATTGTTCCGCAAGCTCGCGCGAGGCCGGGGCGAAGCGGCGCACGGTCTCGAGATACATGTCGCCGCGATGCAGCGCCGCCTCGGCCAGCGCATTGCGCAATTCTTTCGCGAGCGCGCCCTGCGCAAGCGCGACGGCAGGCTTCTGCAACAGCGCGGCGAGCGACGCGCGGCTTTCTTGCGTTACCGAGATCGACTCGCCCGCGGCCGCGGCTTGCGCGAGCAGAAAATAGAATTGCGCGGCACCGAGCGTCGAGAAGTAATAGGCGCCGCCGCTGAAATAGCTGTCGCTCGCGTAGCGCCCTAGCGCCGGCGCGCATTGAACCGGACGCGCGCGATTGATCGGATAGAGCGCATCGAACAGACGCTCGAGCGCAAAGAGCGTGGCGAGCATTTTTGGGTCGGCGACGCTGTGCGTCCCGCTTAGTCGTCCCGCGTGCACCGCGGCGAGAATGACCGCGATGTCGAGCGGGCGGGGAGGGGGCGCGTTCGCCCCCGCCTCGGCCAGCCGTCCGCGATAGACGCCGTCTTGCGGATCGAAGTGGGAATCAAGCTCGGCGAGCAACGCACGCGCCGCTTCTGCGCAGGCCTCGGCGCGCCCAGCGTCGGCTTGCGCAGCCCAGAGAGTCGCGCCATTTGCAAGGGCCGCCTGCTGGACGAGCCGCGTGTGGTAGTGGAAACCGAGCGTTTCCTCCCAGAGATCGACGCAGGGCTCTCGCCAATGCGAAAGCGTATAGTCGAGATCGATGCGCAAGAGCGTCAGCGCCGCCTCCGCCGCGCGTTCTGGAAAAACGTCGAGCGCGAGGAAGCGCATCACGGCGAGCGCGCGCAGCGCGGGACCGTCATTCTGCGGCCGGCCCCATTTCAGCACGTCGAGACCGCCATCGGCGTTGTGGCGGGCCTCGCCGAGAATGCGAGCGCCGATGATCTCCGCAATCTCCGCGCGCGACCGCACATGTTGCCGGAAAGAAGGCTCGATGGTTTCGGGGTAGCCGTCCTGCTGCAGAAAGGTCGGGCCGTCGAGACGGCTGATTTTCAGGCTGAAGTCGACAAAATCGACGAGATGCCCGACGCCGGCAGGCTCGAGCGTTGCGTCTTCGAGCGCCTCGCGCAGCGCATCGGCGACAAGCGCCGAGTTGCGCAGCCAATGGAAGAAATAATCGGGCTTAGGATCATAAGCCGCCATCTCGGGCGAGGCGAGGATCGAGCCGCGCGCGGGACGGATCGTCTGTCCCACGGCGGGCCGCTGCTTGATGAGAGTCGTCGCCGAGACCGCGCGCAGCATCATCTTCACGCAGAAGCGCTGCTGCTCGCGGGCCCACTCCAAGAGGTCTGGCGGCTCCGCCCGCCCTTTGCTGGGGCCAGTCAATCAGGTGCTCCGCGCTACTCGGAAGGCGGATATTGCGCCGGCGCGGAATTTGTTCAACAGCATCCTTGCGTCGTTTGCAGGTTAGCGGTGGTCAGCCGGCCGAGCGCGGCGATAGGGAAGGGCGCTTCGCCGATGTCATCTGTGTTTGGCCGTCTGCCCGCCGTCGCGCTTTTTTGCGCCTTGGCGGTTTCCTGCGCTCCGGCGGAAGCGAAGGAGAGAAGCGCTCCGACGCTGCGCGCGCCGGCAAGGAGCGAGCTCACTGCGACGGGGGCTGGCTGGGTGAAGGTCTGCTTCGACGACCCGCAGACCCGCCGGCAGACCTGTTACACGGCCCGCGACTTCGCCGAGGAGGGAGGAACGCCGATCCTCTCTCTCGAAGTCTTTGAGACCAAAGGCGAAGACTTGATGATGGTGCGCGTCTTTTTGCCGCTGGGCCTCGCGCTGAAGCCTGGGCTTCGCATCGGCCTCGAGCGGGGGGAGCCGGAGAGCGGCGCCTTCGAGGCCTGCTTCCCGGCGGGCTGCTACGCCTCGAGCAATGTCCCAGCGGCTTTCGTCGAGGCGATGAGGCGTGGCGGACGGTTTCTGATCTCGGTCAAAAAGCTCTCGGGAGAGGAGCTAGGGTTTCTCCTGCCGCTCGAAGGCTTCGGCAAGGCCTTCGACGGGCCGGCTGCGGGACCGGAAGAGCTGCGCTCCGAGCGGGCGAAGCGTCTGCAAGACGAGCTGAGCGAAAAAGCCGCGGTGGAGCGCCGGAAGGTGGAGGAGGGCGCCGCTAAGCCTCCCGCTGATTCGACAAAGCGTTGACGGTGAGCGTGGTTGAGGAGAAGCGGCTGAAATTCAGCGAGCTCTTCGGCGGCGGCTCGACCATGCCGACAAAAATCAGCGAAAAAAGACTGCGCTCCGCTCCTTAGCGCCGTGGGCCCACGCTCTCCGGGGTCTTCCGGGTCCTCGGCTTCGGCAAAGCGGCCTCGGTGTCAACCCTCTGGCTCTCATCCAAGCCCAGGAGCTCGGACAGGCGGTTGCGGGCGCGGTTGACCCGGCTCTTCATGGTTCCGGGCGCGCAGCCGCAAATTTCCGCCGCCTCGTCATAGGAGAGGCCCGACGCGCCAATCAGCACGAGCGCCTCGCGCTGGTCGGCCGGCAACTTCTGCAGCGCCTCGCGGAAATCCAGCAGGTCCATGTGGCTGGGCTGGGAGGGCGGCGCCTCGAGCTTTGCCGCGTGGGCGCCGTCTGGGTCCGCGGTCTCGCGCCGCCGCTTGCGGTATTCGCTGTAATAGGCGTTGCGCAGAATCGTGAAGAGCCATGCGGTCAGATTGGTTCCTTCGGTGAAGGAATCCATGCTGCCCAAGGCCTTCAAGAGAGTGTCGTGGACAAGATCGTCGGCGCGATCGGGATTTCCGCAGAGAGACACCGCGAAGGCGCGCAGCGAAGGGATGGCGGCCACGATGTCCGCCCTCATGCCTTCAGAACCACCTCGTGAAGGAGAGCCTTCTGGCCGTGTCAATCCATGTCCCCGCGCCTACCAGCCGTCTGAGAGGCCGATATTGCGCCAGCGTCCAATTTATTCAAGAGCGCCAGGAACCGATCGGGAACGGGCTGAGCCAGCACGTCGTCGTAGATTTCCCGCAATTCGCGGCCGATATATTCACTCACACCCGGCTTCCCATTTCCATTGGGACGGCTGCGCGAGACGGCCGGCTCCCGGTTAAGGGGGGTGCTACAGCGTCCCCCATTCATCTTGTGTGAACCTTCATCTCTACGTGCTGCAAACTTTGCTGGAGACTCGTCTTTAGCGGCGGACGCATCGGAAGGGCTTACGGACGCGGAGCGATTTCCATTGGTCCGGTTGGCTTTAACCATGAGGGCCTCTAAGCTGTGGCGCATTCTTTTTTGGCGGACGCCGGAGAGGGGCTATGCTAATAGACACAGCGGTCAGGAAACGCATGGGCGAGGGATTGGTTCCACGAACGGGGCGGAAGAATTTTCCGTATTATCCAGAATCGCACAAGGATGAGGCAGGGAATAGGCATGGGCGCCTTAGTGTAAAATGACGCTCTCACAGCAGATAGCGCGCCATATACCGTTCTTGCGCCGATTCTCCAGGGCGCTCACAGGAAGCCGCGAGGGCGGCGACGCCTATGCCCTGGCGACGCTCGAAACCCTGGTGGCGGAACAGGGCGACGCGTCCAGCGAGAATCGTCTTCGTCCGGGCGAGGACCCGAAGATCGCGCTCTATCGCCTCCTGCTCGACATCTGGTCCGCGGCCCCGATCAACGCGCACACGGAAGTTTACGGCGATATCGAACGGGGCGCCCGGCGCAATCTCGAGGCGATCTCGTTGCGCCCGCGAATCGCCTTTCTGCTCAGCGCGCTCGAAGGCTTCGCGCTCGAGGAGGTCGCATCCACGCTGGACGTTTCCGTTGAGGAGGCGGGCGAGCTCATCGCCGCGGCGAATGCGGAAATCGCCGGCCAAATCGCCACACAGGTGCTCATCATCGAGGACGAGCCCCTGATCGCGCTCGATCTTCGGGAAGTGGTGGAGGAGCTCGGCCACAGCGTCGTCGGCGTCGCGCGCACGCATGCCGAGGCGCTGGCGGAAATCTCCAAGACCAAGCCCGGCCTGATTCTCGCGGACATCCAGCTCGCCGACGGAAGCTCGGGGCTCGAGGCCGTCAACGAGATTCTCGGGGAGCTCTCGACTCCGGTCATCTTCATCACGGCCTATCCCGAAAGGTTCCTGCTGGGCGAGGCGCCGGAGCCGGCCTTTCTGATCGCCAAGCCCTTCGCCGTCGACGCGCTCAAAGCGGTCATCAGCCAGGCCTTATTTTTCGATCGTCGCTCGAAGCCAGGCGTTGCGGGAACAGCTTAAACTCAACCACAGGCTTGCAGTCCCGCTGACAGTTTTTTAGGCAGATATCCGAATCGCCGGACGTGCGCTCTTTGCCCGCAATCTTGCCTCCTCGGCCCTTTTCCCGCCGGCCTCGCAGACAACCAAGCCCCGAAGGCGAGCCCGTACGTAGCAGAAGGCTGCGGGACGATGGAAACTTTGTCTCGGCGCGGGCGTTAATTTAGCAAGTCGAAGGGAGCGACGGGTCGAGAGAGGTGAAAACCATGAACACTCTACAGCAGCCCCGCAAATCAAACCGCGGCTTCGCGTCCATGGACCCAGAGAAGCAGAAGCTCATCGCCCGCAAGGGGGGACAAAGCGTCCCGGACGAGAAACGGAGCTTCTCGCAAAATCCGGAACTGGCGGCCAAGGCCGGCCGCAAGGGAGGCCAGTCCGTCAATCCGGATAAGCGCAGCTTCTCCCGCGACCATGCGCTGGCCTCTGAAGCCGGACGCAAGGGCGGCCACGCGGCTCATGTCGGGTCGACGAAGCAGTCGTCGACGCGGCACTAGCCGGGGCGTCAAGGGTAGATTTTTTGGCCGCGTCGGCCTCTGCCGGCTCGAGAGCAGGGGAGGGCTGCGGCCCTTCTAAGCCGCTTCGTGCTGGGAGCGTCCGGCGATCAGGTCGTAGATGGCTTCGGGGTCGCGGGTCTTCCGCAGCGCGGCGATGGTCGGCGGGTCGCGAAGCATGCGCGCCGCGCAGGCGAGCGCCTTCAAATGATCGGCCCCGGCCGACTTCGGCGTGACCAGCAGGAAGATCATATCGACCGGCGCGCCGTCGAGCGCGTCGAAATCGAGAGGGCGCTCGGAGCGCGCGAACACGCCGTAAATTCTCGAGAGCTTCGCCAGCTTGCCGTGCGGGATGGCGACTCCATCCCCGATGCCGGTGGAGCCGAGGCGCTCACGCTGCAGGACGGCGTCGTAAACCTCGCGAGCCGACTGACCGGAGATCTCGGCCGCCTTTTGCGAGAGCTCGAGCAGCGCATCCTTTTTCGTGGTCGCGACGAGCGGGGAGATGATCGCGCCGGGGCTGAGCAGATCGGTAAGTCGCATGGGTTGACGTTCCCTCGCTCGGCTGATGGTCGTGACGGTCGCGTTACGATGAGCTGGGCGCATTCACTTGCTTTCTGCGCAAGCGCAAATTGAGCGCGGCGGTGCTGAGGTGGTGAAGCAATCAGCGCGCCATCGCAGCCAAACCTCAGCGGTTAAGCGCTCTCCGGCGCGTCGATCCATCCGATATGGTGATCGCTGCGGCGGTAAACCACATTGATCCGTCCCGTCGAGGCATGGCGGAAGACGACGACCGGCGCGCCAGAGAGATCGAGATCGAGCACGGCCTGCGAGACGGAGCGACGACGCAGCTGCGTCGTCGTCTCGGCGATCACCGCCGCGCTGAATTCCTTCGGGGCCTCGGACTCCTGGTCGGGCGCCTCCAGCAGATAGCTCGGCACGAGCTCGACCTTATGGGCGTCGTGATCGTGGTGGCTTTTCAAGCGGCTCTTATAGCGTCGCAGGCGCTTCTCGATGCGCTCCGCGGATTGGTCGAAGGACGCATAGGGGTCCTGCGCGCGCCCATAGGCTTGCAGCGTGATGCCGGAGGTCAGATGCAGGTTGCAATCCGTGTGATAGCCCGCGCCCTCAGGCTCGATCGTCACGTGACCCGATACGCCGCCGTCGAAATATTTTCCTGTCAGCGCGCTGATGCGGTCCGTCACATGCGTGCGCAGAGCATCTCCGATGTTCATGTTTTTTCCGGAAACCCGCAAAGGCATATCGCGTCAAACCTCGCCCATCATCTGTGTCCGAGCTGCTGCTCGCCCTAACGCGTCGCCCGTCGTGGTCTGACGCGCTCCTATTCATGCTCCAGGATTTTGGCGAAGTCGGGTCCAATGGCCAAGCCGACGCCGTAGCAAGGCGAATCGAGCCGGATGGTTGCCGAGCGCGCCGAGCGGCGGGAAGCGATAGAAGCCCGCGTGGGCGAAGTCAATGGGCGCGAGAGTGGCATTCCCCCGGCTTTTCACCGGGTTTTGAGTGGGAGGACCGCAAACGCCTCGCGCGCGGAAATCGGACTGCCGCATGTCACGCCTGCTGGCGCGCGGCGGCGAGCTTCTGACGACGCCGATCGACGGAGGAGGGGATGCGAAGGCTGTCGCGATATTTGGCGACGGTGCGGCGCGCAATGTCGATGTCGAGCTCTTTGAGGCGCGCCACGATCGCGTCGTCAGAGAGCACGTCGTTTGGACTTTCCTTGTCGATCATCTGCTTGATCTTGAAGCGCACCGCTTCCGCCGAATGCGCCTCGGCGCCGCTCGCCGCGGCGATCGAGGCGGAGAAGAAATATTTGAGCTCAAAGAGCCCGCGCGGCGTCATCATATATTTGTTGGAGGTGACGCGCGAAACTGTCGACTCATGCATGGAGATCGCATCCGCGACGGCCCGCAGATTGAGCGGGCGGAGATGCTCGACGCCCTTCTCAAAGAACCCGTCCTGCAGCCGCACAATTTCGGAAGCGACCTTGAGGATGGTGCGCTGGCGTTGTTCGAGGCTTTTCACAAGCCAGTTGGCGTTCTGCAGACAGTTGGAGACGAAGCTCTTGTCGGCGTCGCCCTTTGCGCAGGTGCTCACGCGCGTCACATAGGAATTATTGATGAGAACGCGCGGCAGCGCTTCGGTGTTGAGCTCGATGCGCCAGCTTCCGTCTCCTGCGGCCGTGACGATCACATCGGCGACGATCGCGGGCGCGTCGCCGCCGCCGAAGGCTCGACCAGGTTTGGGGTCAAGGCCGCGCAGCTCGGCCGCCATGTCCTTCACGTCATCCTCGTCCACGCCGCACAGGCGCGACAGTTGGGCAAAGTCGGCCTTCGCGACGAGCGGAAGATTGGCGACGAAAATCTGCATGGCGGGATCGAAGCGATCGCGCTCGCGAAGCTGGATCGCGAGGCACTCGGCCAAATCCCGAGCGCCCACGCCAGACGGGTCGAAGCGCTGCACGATTTCGAGCGCGGCTTGCGCCTCCGCGAGGCTTGTGCCGAGCCTTTCCGCGATGGATTCCAGGGACTCGCGTAAATACCCATTCTCGTCGATCGCATCGATCAGCGCGAGGCCGATCATACGTTGACGCGGATCCTCGCAGGCCAGCGATAGCTGCTCCTCGAGCGTTTCGCGCAGGTTCTTCGTCGATGCGACATAGGCCTCGAGGTTCGGCGTCTCGCCGTCTGAGAAGCCGCTGCCCCCGAGCGTGCCGGTCCAGGAGGAAGCGGAGAGGCCTGCGGCGTCCTCGGCGCTCACGGCTTCGCTGCGGGAGCGCGCCGGCTCCTCGGAGTCATAAAGATTCGAAACGTCGGCGCCGAGATTGGCGGCATATTCGCCCGCGTCCGTCGACAAGGATTCCTTCGCCCAGTCGCCTTCGATACGCTCGCCAACGCTCTCCCCGGGAGATTCCTCGCGGGCGCGTTCTGCCGCAACCGGCTCGCCGGCCTCGCCGTGTCCCTCTGACTCGAGCAGGGGATTGCGCTCCATTTCCTCCTGGAGGAAGGCGGTAAGCTCGGCGCTGGAAAATTGCAGGAGCTTGATGGCCTGCAGCAGCTGAGGCGTCATCACCAGGGATTGGCCCTGCCGCATCATCAGCTTTTGAGATATCGCCATTACACTCCGCCTCAGAGCCTCTTTACGCGGGCCGCGGTCGGCTCGTTTCTTGCTTGTTAGAAGCTTAGCGCAGGTTGGAACCCTTCGCAACGGTGGTGACGGGTTACGTCCCGAGGACGACCAGGAGCAGCCTCGCCCACGCCCCCAGCGTCCAGAAAACCGGTCTGCATTCCAGTCCAGCTCACGCTCGCAAATCGAATTCTGCTCGCGAGCTCAGCGCTTGCCGAGCGTGAGCGCGCTCTCGTGCGTTTTGATCGCGGCGATCGTCTCGTTCATGAAGGCGCGGTCGTCGCCGAGATCGACGGCGGGCGCGCAGTCCGGATTGCACCAATAGGATTCGCGATGCGGCCCGCGCATGACCACGAGCTTGTCATTGGGCGGCACGACGGTGATGAGAGATTCGCCGACCTGACTGCCCGAATTGTCGAGAATGATGAGATTCGTGGCTCCGAAGCTTTTGCCCGTGACAACCATCAGGCGATTGTTCTTGAGCATTGTGACGTCGGCGATGAGAGGATTGCCGATGACGAGGGTCTGCGCGCCCTCCGGCAGCCGCAGGATGCGTGCGTAGTCCAGGTCGACGTAGATGGTCTTTTCCTGCGCCTTCGCGACGCCGAGCAGCGTCACGAAGGCGAGCGCAATCGCCGTCAGCCGGCAAATAGAGATGCTCGCAATTTTCATCTCGCACAACATCTGGTCCCACTCGACACATTCGTCATTCGCTTTGAACGTTCGCGAACACGAAGCCTATGCCGAGCAAAGCAGGCAAGGGTGAATCATTCCTGAAACCAGCGCCGCGGATAGTCCGCTTCCGTCACGCGGCATCGAGTCGGCTCGTCGTCTGGCGTCAGGGCGCGCCCGGGCGTCGCAAAGACGCGCAACTCGATTGCTCAATTGCGCGGTCCAGAGCGGCGTCTCTCTTCACGCTGCTCTTCTTGCCGCCAGGGCGAACCACATGACGTCGTCATTAGTAAGTTGTTTCCTGTATGTGCAAAACATAAGTACAAGAGAAACAGCAGCTTATATGATTTATACTCAGATCACAATAGTCAACAGCATCACATGAGGGGAAGCAAATCGTATACATGAGCATGATCCTAGCATATTTGTGAGCTTCATTTCGCTGCTCAACGCCTTGGAAAGAATTGCTCGCCACAGTTGGATCGGTTCCGGCGGCGCCCACTTCCAGCGCCGCAGGAATGAACTGCGATCCCAAACTCTCGGAGCACCTCAATGAACACGCTTTTTGCCAACTTCCTCAAGGACGAGTCGGGCGCGACCGCTATCGAATACGGCTTGATCGCGAGCCTGATCTCCATCGCCGCGATCGCCGCTTTCAACTCGGTCGGCTCGAAGCTGAAGTCCACGTTCAACGACGTCGCCAACAATCTGGCGTCGTGACGCTCGCGACGGCGGGACCCTCGCCCAAGCCCATTGAAGGCGGCGTCCGGAACGACGCCGCTTTTTGTGGAGCGACGGCGCGCGACTAACGGATCGGATCAAGGCAATGCTCGACTCCCTGGCGCTCATCGTGTTTCCGTTGTTGGTGATTTTCGCGGGCTTCTCCGATCTGCTGACGATGACCATTCCCAACCGCGTCTCGCTCCTTCTGGTCGCAGCCTATCTGATCCTGGTCGTTTATCTGCGCGTGCCGCTCGAGACGATCGGGTCGCACGCAAGCGCAGGGCTCGCGATGTTGGTGCTCACCTTCGTCATGTATCGCTTCGCTTGGATCGGCGGCGGCGACGCCAAGCTCGCGGCTGCGACGGCGCTGTGGCTCGGCTGGGATCTGTTGGCGCAATACGGCTTGGTGGCGTCGCTCATCGGCGGCGCCCTGACGCTGGCGATCCTGGAGTTGCGCCGTCACGATCTGCCGCAGCGCCTGCTGTCGGTGGAGTTCATCGCGCGGCTCGCCGACAAGAGCGGCGGCGTGCCTTACGGCGTGGCACTCGCCGGCGCTGCGCTCTTCGTCTACCCGCAATCGATCCTTTGGCTGCGCCTCGCAGGCGCCTGAACGCCAGCCGGGCGGGCCGTCCGTCGCGCCGTCACGCCCGTGCCTGTTCAGCGGCGTCTACAATATAGTTGTTTCACTTATACATATATTACATTCATGTCGTTCCCATTAAGTTGACGATTATCTAGTACAATTGCTGATTTTAGCATCTCGTTAACCCTAAGTTGAGGTTTATCAGCTTCAATTTTCGAAATCGGATTTGCCAAGACTGAGACGGCGCCCATGAATAAGTTGCAAATCGGCCTGCTTGCAGCCCTCGTGCTGCTCGGCGGAGGCGTGGCGTATTTCTTCATGCACAGAGCGCCGCAAGCCAAGCCTCCGGCGATCATCGCGCCGATCCTTCCCCCGATGAGCGATCAGGTGCTCATCGCCAAGCGCGACCTTGGTTACGGAACGGCGCTGAAAGAGACCGACTTCGGATGGGTTGAAACGCCCAAGGCAAGCGTACCGAAAGGCGCCGTGACCAAGGCCGAAAGCCCCAACGCCGCAGAGGATCTCGTCGGCGCCTTCGTGCGCGCGCCGATCGTCAAGGGAGAGTCGATTCGGCGCGATCGATATGTCAAAGGCGCCTCGACCAGCATGATGTCGACCCTGCTGTCGAGCGGAATGCGCGCCGTCGCCATCGACGTGTCGATCAACACGACGGCGGGCGGCTTCATTCTGCCCAACGACCGTGTCGACATCGTCAAGGTCTACCGCGAGCCGGAGCTGACCAAGGAGCACGGCTTCGACGTGCTCGGCTCCGAGCTTGTCGTGACCAATGTTCGCGTGCTCGCGATTGGCCCCACGGTCGAGACCAAGAACGGGGAGGCCGTTGCGACGGGCGCTACCGCAACTCTAGAGCTCGATCCGGTGCAGGCGGAGAAAGTGCTGCTGGCGCAGCGCTCGGGCACGCTGCTGCTGGAGTTGCGCCCGATCTCGGACGCGCGTCCCAAGGAAGACCAGGCTGCTCTTCCGCCTGAGACGCCCGACAGTACGCTAACGATCGTTCGTTATGGCGTGCCCACCAGCCTGCGCCCGCGTTGAGCCTCTAACAGGAAATGGAACGCGAATGACGCCTTGGATGAGCCGACCGGCTCCGCGTGGCAAAAGAGACAAGACGCGCTCCCGCGGTCGCTTGATGAGGAAAGCGATCGCGTCGCTCCTGTCGCTGTTGCTGACTCTCACGCCCACGTTGCGCCCGATCCTCGCCGAACCCTTGGCCGCGAGCCATGTCTCGGCCGATCTAGGGAGAGCGACGCGCATCCAGATGGGCGCAGGAAAGACCGTGCTGGTCGATCTCCCGCGCGATGCGGCGGAGATCGTGGTCGGCAATCCCGCGGTCGTGAATGCGGTGGTGCGCACGCCCCGCAAGATCTACCTGATGGGCGCGGGCCTCGGCCAGACCACCGTCTTCGCCTTGGACGCGCAAGGTCAGCGGTTCGCCGATTTCGAGATCAGCGTTGGACGCGACGTGGGCGAACTTACGCCACTGCTGCGCGCCGCCATCCCCAATTCCGAGATCGCCGTGCGCACCGTCAGCGACACGATCATCCTCACGGGCTCCGTCGCATCGCCCCGGGACGCGCAGCGCGCGATGGACATCGCCAAGGGCTTCGCAGCCAAGCGGAACGAGGACGGCTCCGGCGGGGTGATCAACGGGATGCAGATCCGCGGCGAGGATCAGGTGATGCTGAAAGTGACGGTCGCCGAAGTGTCGCGCACCGTCCTCAAGCAGCTCGGCGTATCGACCGGCGCCAATCCGGATGTGCTGCTCAATGGCAATTGGGGCGTGCTCACCAATGGCAACCCCTTCGCCGTCAATGGCGCGTTGAACGGCCCCAGCGCCCTGACGCTCAAAAACCTCACCGGCGGCGGAACGTCGCTCACCGTGCAGGCCTTCGAGCGCTATAGCGTGGCGCGAGTCCTCGCCGAGCCCACGGTGACTGCGGTTTCTGGAGAATCGGCGAAGGTCGTGGTCGGCGGCGAGATCGCGGTCCCGGGGCCCGGCGGCTGCGCTGTCGGGGTGGGCGGGGTCTATTCCTGCGCGCCCGCCGTCGCCTTCAAGCCCTATGGCGTGACATTGAGCTTCACGCCCGTCGTGCAGGCGGAGGGCCGCATTCAACTCCATTTGACCACTGAGGTGACGGAGATCGATCTAACAACGCAGGTCGTGATTTCGGGAGCGTCGGTTCCCGGCTTCAAGACGCGCAAGAACGAAACAACGATCGAGCTTCCCTCCGGCGGCGCCATGGCCACGGCGGGCCTGCTCACGCAGATGTCGGGCCAGGCGATCAATGGCCTGCCGGGACTGCTCGACATGCCGGTGCTCGGCGCGCTTTTTCGCTCTCGCGACTATCAGCGCCAGGAGACCGAGCTCCTCGTCATCGTGAGCCCTTACATCGTGAAGCCGATCTCGCAGAAGCAGGCGGTGCGGCCCGACGACAACTTTCAGGACGCGAGCGATCCACAGGCCTGGCTGCTCGGACGCGTCAACCGCATCTATGCGACGCGCAACAATCCCGAGCTCACGCGAAACTACAAAGGCCGCATCGGCTTCATCCATGACTGAGGGGGGCACGATGCGCAGACACGCACAGATGAATGAAGATTGCGATGCGCCTCTCGCCAAAGCGGGCGGCGTTCACGCGGGACGCGCGACGCGAGCGGCTCTACTGCTCGTTCTCGTGGCGCCGCTGACGGCTTGCGGCCTGAACAAGGTCTATGCGCCCGCCGATCCCGCATTTGACTATCGCGACCGCCATCCGGTCGTGCTGGCGGAAGCGCCGACGAGCGTGGAGCTGCTTCCGCAGACGATCGGGGGCGTGCTCGACTCCGAGACGAGACGACGGTTGCTGGCGTTCGTCGCGCAGTATCGTCGCTTCGGGCAGGGTATGATCACGATGCTCGCGCCCGCGGGAGGCTCCGATCCCAAGGGCGCACGGCGATCGGTCGAGCTGATACGCGCCTATCTCGAGCGCGAAGGCCTTGGCGCGTCGATCTATGTCGGATCCTATCCGGTGCGCGATCCCGCGCTCGCTGCGCCCATTCGACTGTCCTTCACCGGCGTCAAGGCGGAGGTCGCAGGAGCCTGCGGCGAGTGGCCGGACGATCTCGCTTCCGGCGCTTCGCTCGACGGCTGGCAGAACCGCGCCTTTTGGAATTTCGGCTGCGCCAACCAGGCGACCCTCTCGGCTCAGCTCGCCGATCCGCGCGATCTGCTCGGGCCGCGCGGAGAGACGCCGCAGGACATAGAGACGCGCATGCGGGCGATCAACAAGGTGCGCGCCGGCGCCGATCCCAGCACCGGATGGGCGACGAAGTCGGGCGCCATCAGCGGCGTTGGAGGGTGAAACATGACCGAAGCTCTCGTAGAACATAGAGGTGCGGCGGAGGACGCCTTCGTTCAGATCGCGCAGATTCCCAGGATCTCGATTCAGGCTTTCTGCGAAAGCCCCGCCATCGCCCAGGTCATCGAGCAGGCCGCCGCCGACCGTCGCATGGCGAAAGCGCAAGTGAAGGCGAACATGGGTGGAGTTGCCGCCGCGATCGAGGCTTTTCGATCGGCGCCGACGCCCAATCTGATCGTCGTCGAATGGACGGGCGCGCGCTCGGAGCTCATGGCGAACCTCGACGCGCTTGCTGAGTTTTGCGACGCGGGAACCAAGGTCCTCATCATGGGACATGAGAACGACATCGCCCTCTATCGCACGCTCATCGCGCGCGGGGTGAGCGATTATGTGGTCGCGCCTTTCCCAATCCTCGAATTCATCCAGCATGTGTCGCATCTCTACACAGTCACCGTCGGCGCCGCTTTGGGTCGGCTCGTGGCGGTGATGGGCGCCAAGGGCGGCGTCGGCGCTTCGACGGTCGCGCATAATCTCGCCTGGTCGATCGCGACGAGCCTGGAGACACAGACCGTCATCGCCGATCTCGATCTCGCCTTTGGCACAGCCGGCCTGGACTTCAACCAAGACCCCCCACAAGGCCTCGCGGAAGCCGTGTTCTCGCCGGAGCGCGTCGACGCCAATCTCGTCGATCGCCTGCTTTCGAAGTGTGGCGAGAACCTGCATCTGCTCGCGGCGCCGGCGACGACGGATCGTCCTTACGATTTGCAGGAACTCGCCTTGGAGCCGGTCCTCGATGTGCTTCGCGCGACGACTCCCTGCACGGTGCTCGACGTTCCCCACCAATGGACGTCCTGGGTGCGACATGCGTTGACGAGCGCCGACGAGCTCGTGCTGGTCGCCAATCCCGACCTCGCAAATTTGCGCAACGCGCGAGCGCTGCTCGAGGTGATGCGCGCGGCGCGCCCCAACGACCGCACGCCGAAGGTCGTCTTGAACAACATCGGCGCGCCTCGCCGCCCGGAGATCGCCGTCGCCGAATTCGCCAAAGCCATAGAGCTCGAGCCGCTCGCAGCCTTTCCCTTCGACGCCAAGCTTTTCGGAACGGCTGCGAACAATGGGCAGATGGTGGCGGAGCTTGATCCAGGCTCCAAGATCGTCGAGGCCTTCGACCAGATCGCGCGCCGCGTCATGGGACGACACGAGGCTCAAAAGCCGAAGAAAGCGCTCTTCGCGCCGCTTCTGGACCGTGTCGGACGCAAAAAGGCGAGTTGACCCGATGGCGGCGATCGTTCCCAAGGAAGCATCGTTTATCGCATTCGCGAGTCGCGGCGGAGGGCGATGAAGGATGTTCGGCAAGCGAAAGCTCCCAGGCCAGCCGGAGGCGCCGCACGCCGTAAGGGCGTCGACCGCCGTGACGCCAAAGCCTCAGCCCGGGGTGCAAAAAGTCGCCGCAGCGCCAGGGGCGCTCGCCCGCTCGAACATGGGCGAGATCAAGAAGTCCGACGAATATTACGTCACGAAGAGCCTCATCTTCGGCGCGCTCATCGAGGCGATCGATCTTTCGCAGCTCGCGAAGCTCGACACAGACAGCGCGCGCGAGGAAATTCGCGACATCGTCAATGAGATCATCGCGATCAAGAATGTCGTCATGTCGATATCCGAGCAGGAGGAGCTGCTGGAGGATATCTGCAACGACGTTCTCGGTTTCGGCCCCCTCGAGCCGCTGCTCGCCCGCGACGACATCGCCGACATCATGTGCAACGGAGCGCTCAAGACCTACATCGAAGTCGGCGGAAAGATTCAGCTAACGAACATCCGCTTTCGCGACAACACGCAGTTGATGAACATCTGTCAACGCATCGTCAGCCAAGTGGGAAGGCGCGTCGATGAAGCCTCGCCGATATGCGACGCGCGTCTCCTCGACGGCTCCCGCGTCAATGTCATCGCGCCGCCGCTCTCGATCGACGGCCCTACGCTGACGATCCGAAAGTTCAAGAAGGACAAGCTCACCCTCGACCAGCTCGTGCGCTTCGGGGCGATCTCTCCGGAAGGCGGCGAGGTTCTCAAGATCATTGGCCGCGTGCGCTGCAATGTGCTGATCTCGGGTGGAACCGGCTCCGGAAAGACGACGCTGCTGAATTGCCTGACGAGCTATATTGACAATGACGAGCGCATCATCACCTGCGAGGATGCGGCGGAGCTGCAACTTCAGCAGGAACATGTGGTGCGCCTGGAGACGAGACCGCCCAACATCGAAGGGCAGGGCGCGATTTCGATGCGCGATCTCGTCAAGAACTGTCTGCGCATGCGGCCCGAGCGCATCATCGTCGGCGAGGTGCGCGGACCCGAGGCCTTCGATCTGCTGCAGGCCATGAATACGGGCCATGACGGCTCAATGGGGACGCTGCATGCGAACTCGCCGCGCGAGGCGCTGAGCCGCTTGGAGTTGATGATCACCATGGGCGGTTTCGCGCTGCCGTCGAAGACGATCAAAGAGATGATCGTGAGCTCGATCGACGTCATCGTGCAGGCCGCGCGGCTTCGCGACGGATCGCGGCGCATCACGCACATCACCGAGGTGCTGGGAGCAGAGGGTGACGTCGTCACGCTGCAAGATCTCTTCGTTTATGAGATCATCGGCGAGGACGCCAATGGTCGCATCATCGGTCGGCACAATTCGACTGGCATAGGACGGCCGCGCTTCTGGGACCGCGCGCGCTACTATGGCGAGGAGGAGAGGCTAGCCGCGGCTCTCGACGCCGCCGAGACCGACGACCGGGGTTGACAGTCGACGGCTCGCGCCGCCGCAGCCGCTCTCGTGATCCTCGCAGTTAACGAAGGAGCATCGAATTGCGCGCAACGTGATCGGCGGGCGTGTTTGAAGCGCTGCCGACGGCGGAGCCGGAGAGGATGGAAGACGATCTGACGATGTTCGCCGTCGCGGGCGCGGCGGGGGTAGCCATTCTGTTGCTAGCGGTTCTTTCGCTGAGCGCGCGCGGCGGCAGGGCGCGGCGGCGGATGGCGGCTCTGGGACCGCAAAAGGACCGGACGCGAAGCGGCGCCCGCAGCGTCGATCCGGCCCAGCGTCGCAAGGCCATCGCGGAAAGCCTCAAGGAATTCGAGACCGAAAAGGAGAAGAAGCGCACCACGATCGAACGGCGCATCGCGCAGGCGGGCCTGAGATTCGATCGCAGAACCTTCTTCATCCTATCTGGGGGGAGCGGCGTCTTTCTGGCGTTCGCCCTGCTCGTCCTGAACGGCGATCCGCTGGTGTCGCTCGGCGGCGCGATCGTGGGCGTCTTCGGTTTGCCTCTCTGGATTCTCGCCTTCCTACGCAATCGCAGGGTCAATCGGTTCATCGACGAATTTCCGGGGGCGATTGACGTGATCGTGCGCGGCGTGCGGGCGGGACTTCCCGTGGCGGATTGTTTCCGTATCGTCGCCAATGAGGCGCCGGAGCCGGTCAAGGCGGAGTTCCGGCAAATCGTGGAGGCGCAGGCGATCGGCCTCACAGTTGGAGAAGCGGTCGAGAGGCTGGCGGAGCGTCTGCCGATCCCCGAAGCCTCGTTTTTCGCAATCGTGATCAGCATCACCCAGAACACCGGCGGAAATCTCTCCGAGTCGCTCTCGAATCTTTCGACCGTCCTGCGCGACCGCAAGAAGATGCGAGGCAAGATCAAGGCGATGTCCACCGAGGCCAAGGTTTCGGCGGGCATTATCGGGAGTTTGCCCTTCGTGGTCTGTCTCGCGCTTTATTTCCTCCAGCCGAACTACCTCATGACGCTATTCACCACCAATGGCGGGAAGATCGTCGTCGGCGGCGGCCTCGCCTGGATGACGTTCGGCGTGCTGATCATGCGCAAGATGATCGATTTCGATTTTTAGTCAGTCCAGCGGAGCGACCGCACCGATGAACGCCGAGGACATCGTCAGCTTCTTCTCCGACGGCGACCAGCTCACGACCTGGCTTGTCGCGGCTGGCGTGCTCGTTACGCTCATTGCGCTCGCCATGAGCATGTTTCGCGACGACACTTTGGCGCGTCGCATGAAACAGGTTGGCGTCGAGCGCGAGCGCATTCGGGCGCGCGAGCGGGCGCGCATGAAGGCGACGGTCATGGCTCAGCCCAACAATGCAAGCCTGCGCCATCAGCAGTTCAAGCCTTTCATGAAGGAGATCGTCGAGCGCTTCTCCTTGTCGAAATGGCTCAGCACGCAGGATGCGAAATCCAGGCTGGCGCTGGCGGGCTTTCGGGGGCCGGCAGCCGAGACGATGTTCCTGTTCTTTCGCTTGGTTTCGCCGATCGCCCTCGCAACCGCCACGCTCTTCTATCTGGTCGCCATTGACGATTTCGGTCTGAGCCTCCCGATCCTGGCGGCGATCGTGCTCGGCGCAGCCTATCTCGGCGTGAAGGCCCCGGAACTCTTTCTCGCCAACACGATCACGAAGCGGAAGGGAAAGATGAAGCGCGCCTTCCCCGACGCGATGGATCTCCTGCTGATCTGCGTCGAGTCGGGCATGTCGATCGAGCACGCCTTCCGCAGGGTCAGCCAGGAGATCGGCATGCAATCGGGAGAGCTCGCCGAGGAGTTCGCGCTATCTACGGCCGAGCTCTCGTTCCTGGAAGATCGTCGGGTAGCCTATCAAAACCTTTACGAGCGTACCGGGCTCGAAGGAGTGAAGCAGCTCGTGACCGTGCTGGTGCAGGCGGAGAAATACGGAACGCCGCTCGGCCATGCTCTGCGCACATCTGCCCAAGAGTCCCGAGATCAGCGCATGACCGAGGCGGAGAAGATGGCCGCGGCCTTGCCCCCGAAGTTCACCGTTCCGATGATCGTCTTCTTCCTCCCGGTCTTGCTCGTCGTGGTGATCGCGCCGGCGATCATCCAGATGATGGCTCTGGGTATCTGAGGCGGGCGGGCGCGGCGTTTCGTCGTTTGACGCACCGGAACGGCGGGCCTAAAAGAGCGCAGACGGTTCTTCGCAAGAAGTGAAAAGGGAACGCGGTGAGGAGCTTTCCGATCCCGCGGCTGCCCCCGCAACTGTGAGCGGCGAGGCTGCGCCAAATGCCACTGCGGACGTAAAGCCGCGGGAAGGCGGCGCGGGCCTTTGACCCGCAAGCCAGGAGACCTGCCGTCGAAAGCCCGCAAGACGCCGCCGGCGGGGCGGCAAGGAGACGACCATGATCTTACTTTCTGAATTTGCCGCTCCCCAGGCTGCGCCGCTCTCTGCTCCCCTCGCGCGCCGCTGACCCGCGCGCCAAAATTGTGAGTTGAGCATGAGCGGGAGAATCCCGGCCACCATCGTCACGGGCTTTCTGGGCGCTGGAAAGACCACGCTCATCCGGCATCTCGTCGAGGCGACGCAGGACCGGCGGCTCGCGCTTGTCATCAACGAGTTCGGCGACGTCGGGGTCGATGGCGACATTTTGCGCAGCTGTGGCGACGAGGATTGCGCGGCGCCGCACATCGTCGAGCTCGCGAATGGTTGCCTTTGCTGCACGGTGGCGGACGACTTTGTCCCGGCGATCGAGGCGCTGCTCGCGCTCGATGCGCCGCCCGAGCATATCGTCATCGAAACCTCGGGCCTCGCGCTCCCCAAGCCCTTGGTCAAGGCCTTCGACTGGCCGCAGATCCGCTCGCGCCTCTTCGTCGACGGCGTCCTCGCCGTCGTCGACGGTCCAGCAGTGGCGGAGGGCCGCTTTGCGGACGATCTCGAGGCGCTGGCCCGCGAGCGCGCCGAAGATGCGAGCCTCGAGCACGACAATCCCCTGGAAGAGGTGTTCGAGGACCAGATCGCCTGCGCCGACATCGTCGTGTTGAACAAGACCGACCTGCTCGATCCCGAGGACGAAGCGCGCGTGATGGAGATTTTGCGTGCGGGCGCAGGCCGCTCCAGCATTCTTCGCGCGCGTCAGGGCGTCGTCGATCCGCGCGTCGCACTCGGCGTCGGCGCGACGATTCAGGCCGATCTCATCAATCGCCCCACGCGTCACGACGCCGAGGACGATCACGATCACGACGATTTCGAGAGCTTCGTCGTCGATCTCGCGCCGGCCGTCGATCCGGAAAGTCTGGTCGCGCATTTGTCGCAGGTCGCGACGGCGCATGAGGTGCTGCGCATGAAGGGCTTTGTCGAGGTCGCGGGCAAGCCCATGCGCCTGCTCGTTCAAGGCGTGGGCGCCCGCTTCCAGCATCATTACGACCGGCCCTGGAAAGCGGAAGAAGCGCGCGCCAGCCGTCTCGTCGTGATTGGCCGCAAGGGGCTCGATCGCGAAACGATAGCGCAACGGCTTTCGGGGCGCTGAGCGCATGCATCTCCTTCCGCGCGATCTGCACCGGCTGGACGAAGGCGAGGCGGCGGTCGACCTCGAGCAGACGCCAGGCGACGTCGTGTTCCTCTCCTTCTCGGATTCCGAGCTTCGGCTCTTGGCGTCGCTGCGCGAGGCGCGCGGCGAGGGGACAAGCCTGCGCTGCGCCTCGATCGCGCAGCTCAAGCATCCCTTCTCCGTCGATCTCTATCTCGAGAAAGTCGTGCGCCACGCGCGGCTCGTCGTCGCGCGCCTGCTCGGCGGGAAGGACTATTGGTCTTATGGCGTCGAGGAGCTTGCGAGACTCGCGCGGACCAACAATTTCGCGCTGGCGCTTGTTCCGGGCGACGCAATCGACGATCCGAGGCTTGCCGCCGCTTCGACGCTCGACGCAGAGAGCTCGCATCGCATTTGGGCCTATTTCGATCGCGGAGGTCCCGAGAACCTCGCGCGTTTCCTGGACTATGCCGATGCGCTCATCGGACGCGGGAACAGTTGGTGTGAGCCGGTCGCCGTCGAATCCGCGGGGCGCTACGAGGCGGCGCGGCGCGAAGGCTCGCACGACGGGCGCGCGCTGATTGTCTTTTACCGATCTGCTTATCTGAGCGGCGACACGGCGCCTGTTCTCGCGCTGGCCGACGGACTCGCCGCGCAGGGTCTTTCGGTCGAGGCCGTCTATGTGACGAGCCTGAAAGAGGCGGAAAGCGAAGCTTTGTTGCGCCAGACGTTGAAGCGCTTCGCGCCCGACGTCATTTTGAACACGACGGCTTTCTCCGCGCGAGGAGCCAAAGGCTCCGTTCTCGATCTCGCCGATGCCCCCGTGCTGCAGGCGGCGCTCGCCACCTCGACCAGGGAGGCGTGGGAGCGATCGAAGCGCGGCGCCGGCGGCGCGGATCTCGCCATGAACATCGTGCTCCCGGAGGTCGACGGCCGCATTTTCACGCGCGCGATCTCCTTCAAGGAAAGGGCGCAGAGCTATGCGGCGAGTGAGTTCGACGCGCCGCGCCACGCGCCGGAGCCATCGCGCGTCGCATTTGTCTCCGCGCTTGCCGCGAATTGGGCGCGCTTGCGGCGCAAACCCAATGAGGCGAAATCGCTGGCTTTGATCCTCTCGGACTATCCGGCGCGGCGCGGCCGCAGCGGCTATGCGATTGGCCTCGACGCCGAGGCGAGCGCTCATGCGATCGTCGCGGCGCTGGACGAAGCGAGCTATGATGTCGGCGGCGCCAGCGAGTTGCGTACGAGTGGCGCCCTCATCCGCACACTCGAAGAGGGCCAGCGCTTCGTCGAGCTTTCGCTCGAGCGCTATCGCGCGCTATTCGCGGCGCTTCCCGAGAGTTTTGCGCAGAGCGTCGAGGCCCGCTGGGGCGCGCCGCAGGAGGACCCCGCCTGCGTGAACGGCGCCTTTCGTTTTTCCTGCATTGAGAGCGGGAAGCTCGTCGTAGCCTTCCAGCCCGACCGCGGCGCGCGAGCGGAACGCCGCGAGAGCTATCACGACATCGAAGCCGCGCCGCGCCATGCCTATGTCGCCCTCTATCTCTGGCTGCGCAGCCATCACCACATGGATGCGCTGATCCATCTCGGCGCGCATGGCACATTGGAGTTCCTGCCCGGCAAATCGGTGATGCTCGCGCCCGATTGCGCGCCGGAGGCGCTGCTCGGGCCGACGCCTGTGATCTATCCCTTCATCGTCAACAACCCCGGCGAAGCGGCGCAGGCGAAGCGCCGGCTCGCGGCCGTGACGATCGGTCATATGACGCCGCCGCTGCAAGACGCGCAGCTCTATGACGACGCCGCGCGGCTCGAGCAGATGCTCGATGAATACGCCCAATCCGCCGCGCTCGATCCGCGTCGCGCGAAGCGTGTCGCCGGTGCGATCCTGGATGAGGCGCAACGCTGCGGTCTTGCGCAGGAATCCGGAGCGGCGGGCGCCAGGAACGAGGCCGAAGCGCTCGCTCGCCTCGACGCATGGCTTTGCGACGTGAAGGAGCTTCGCATTGGCGACGGGCTGCATGTGTTCGGCCAAGCCGAAAGCGACGAGCCGATGCGGGAGGCTTGCGCGCAGGCGGAAGTGGCGGCGCTGCTCACCGCGCTCTCCGGGCGGTTCGTCGAGCCCGGCCCGGCCGGCGCGCCGTCGCGCGGCCGTCAGGACGTGCTGCCGACGGGGCGCAATCTCTTTTGCATCGATCCGCGCCATGCGCCGACGCGCAGCGCCTTCGACATTGGGCGGCGCGCGGCGCAGGAGGTCATGACGCGCCACGCGTGCGAGCACGGCGATTGGCCGCGCGCGCTGGTGCTCGATCTCTGGGGCAGCGCGACGATACGCAGCGGCGGCGAGGATTTCGCGCAAGCGCTCGCGCTTCTGGGCGTCGAGCCGCTGTGGGACGACGCGACTGGGCGCGTCTCGGGCTTCGAGATCGTTCCCGCAGCGCGTCGCGATTTCCCGCGCGTGGATGTGACGCTGCATGTTTCCGGCGTCTTCCGTGACATGTTTCCGGGGCTCGTCGCGCTATTCCACGACGCGGTGCAGGCCGTCGCAGCGCTCGACGAGGATAAGGCTTTCAATCCGCTGACCGAGTTTCGCGCAAGCGGACTGGAGCGCGTCTTCGGCGCGGCGCAGGGCGCCTATGGCCTCGGACTGAGCGAGACGCTGCAGCGTGGCGGATGGGAGACGAGGGAGGAGCTTGGCGCGGCCTTTCTCGACGCGGCGGGCTTCGCTTACGACAGAGAGGGCGAAAGCCACCCCGCGCGCGAGATTTTCGCCGCGCGCGTCGCCGGAGCCGATGCGCTCGTGCATGTGCAGGATATGGCGGAGACGGATCTTCTCGCGGGTTCGGCCTTCGCGGAGTTCGAAGGCGGCTTTAGCGCCGCCAATCGCGCGCTGGGGGGGACGGCGTCGCTGACGCATCTCGACCTCACCGATCCGGCGCGGCCGCGCCCCCGCAGCCTGGAGAGCGAGGTCGCGCGCGTTTTGCGCGGCAGGCTCGCCAATCCGCGCTGGCTTTCCGGGCAGATGCGGCACGGCCATCGGGGCGCGGCGGAAATCGCGGAAGCGATCGACAATCTCTACGCCTTCGCGGCGCTTGGGGGGCTCGTCAGCGACGCGCAATTCGATCTCGCGCATCGGGCGACGCTCGGCGACGCCGAGGTCTCAGCCTTCATCGAGCGAGAAAATCCGCGGGCGCTTCAGGCCATCGAGCGCGTCTTCAATGAGGCGCTGGCGCGGGGGCTCTGGCGCAGCCGGCGCAACAGCGCCTATCTTTCCCATGAGGCGCTCGATGACGCACATCGCTGAGGTCTGCCCGCGCGCATCCGAGGCGCCGCTCATCAAGGGCTGGTGCCCCGGCGCTCTGCAGCCGATGCTGAGCGGCGACGGCCTGTTGATGCGCCCGAAGCTACTCGGTTCGCGCCTCACACTCGCGCAGGCGGAGGAGATTGCGGGCGTCTCGCGCGACTACGGCAATGGCCGTATCGATGTTTCGCAACGCGCGCAGATGCAGCTGCGCGGCCTGACGGAAAAATGCTACGCCCCGGCGCTCATGCGTCTGGCTTGCGCCGGGCTCACCGCGCCGGACATGGGCATGGAGTCCGCGCTGAACATCCTTTCCTCGCCCTCGCCGGGCGAGGCCGACTCTCTGGTTCAGTCTCTGGTTCGAGCCTTCGCGGGCGACGCGACGCTGCGCTCTCTGCCGTCGAAATTCCTCTTTCTCGTCGACGACGGCGCGCCGGGCCTCGATGATATTCTGGCCGACATTCGCCTCGAAATCGGCGAGGGAGAGGTTCGCGTCGTCGCCGAGGGGGCGCGCGATGTCGCCGCGCGGCTCGATGTCGCTCAGGCGGCGGAAGCGGCGATGGCCCTGGCGCGCGCCTTCATTCTCCTGCGCGCCGAGGCGCCCTTCGCGCGCCGGCGCATGCGCGCGCTCATCGCGGAGCTTGGCGCCGATCTGGTTTTCCGTGAGGCGGGTCTCGAGGCCGCTCCGCATCGTAACCCGGGTCCCTTCTTCAAGCCTGCGACGATCATCGGCGCCGGGGCGATCAGCGAAAAGTGGCTTGCGGGGCTCGGCGTTCCCTACGCCCGTCTTGACGCCACGCAGCTCTCTCGCCTCGTCGTCGCGGCCGAGGACTGTGGCGCGACCGAGCTGCGGCTCTCCCCCTGGCGCATGATCCTCGTCCCGCTGCCGTCGCAGGCCGACGCGCAGCAAATGGCGCGCGCCGCTCGCGAGTTGGGTTTTATCGTCGAGGGAGAAGATCCCCGCCTCGCCCTTCTCGCCTGTTCCGGCGCGCCAGAGTGTCCGCAGGCGCTCGGAGCCACGCGCGAGCGCCTGGACGAGCTCGCCCCGCTCGCGGCGCGACTCGCGCGTGACGGGGTGGGGCTGCATGTCTCGGGCTGCGCCAAGGGCTGCGCGCGGCCCGCCGCTGCGCCCGCGACCCTCGTGGCGCGTGGCGAAGATCATTTCGATCTCGTTTTCGACGGGGACGCCGAGGCGGAACCCTCGGAGCGCGGGCTTGAGCTCGATGCGGCCATGCGCTCGCTGGCGCAGCGCGCCGAGGAGCTTGGCCGGTGAGCGGTCACTACAACTATATCCACGACGGCGCGGCGATCTATGCTCGCTCCTTCGCGATCATCCGCGGGGAGGCTAATCTCGCGCGCTTCTCGCCCGAGGAGGAGCGCGTCGCCGTGCGGATCATCCACGCCTGCGGCATGGTGGAGGTCGCTGACGACATCCTCTTCTCGCCCGGTGCGGCACAAGCGGCGCGGCACGCGCTCATCGAAGGCGCGCCGATCCTCTGCGACGCCAATATGGTCGCGCAGGGCGTGACCCGCGCGCGGCTTCCGGCGGATAACCCCGTGGTCTGCACGCTCAGCGACCCCAGCGTTGCGCCGCTTGCGCAAAGGCTCGGCGAAACGCGCAGCGCCGCCGCGCTGGAGCTCTGGCGCGAACGGCTGGGCGGCGCGGTGGTCGTCATCGGCAATGCGCCGACGGCGCTGTTCTATCTGCTCGAAATGCTGGACAAGGGCGCGCCAAAACCGGCCGCGATCATCGGCATGCCCGTCGGCTTCGTCGGCGCGGCGGAATTGAAAGAGGCGCTCACGGCGCAAGAGGCCGTTCCTTACATCGTCGTGAAGGGCCGCAAGGGTGGCAGCGCCATGGCGGCGGCGGCGGTCAATGCGCTGGCGAGCGAGCGCGAATGAGCGGCGCGGGCGTTCTTTACGGCGTCGGCCTCGGGCCCGGCGATCCCGAACTCGTCACGATGAAGGCCGTGCGTCTCATCGGCGCGGCGCCTGTCGTTTCCTATTTCGCGAAGGCGCGGCGTGACAGTCACGCGCGCAGCATCGCTCGACCTTATCTGCGCCCCAACTGCGAGGAAATCGCGCTCGCCTATCCGATGACGACAGAGCGCCCCTTTTACACCTCCGAATATGTCGAGGCGCTGCGTGGCTTCTATGAGGAAAGCGCCGAGCGCCTCGCGGAGCGGCTGTCCGCCGGCTACGACATCGCGTTGCTTTGCGAAGGAGATCCGATGTTCTACGGCTCCTTCATGCATATCTTCGTGCGGTTGGAGCAGCGCTTTCGCGTCGAGATCTGCGCCGGCGTCTCCGGCATGTCCGGTTGCTTCGCCGCCGCGCGCGCGCCGATGACCTGGGGCGACGACACATTGACGGTCGTGCCCGCCACACTGGACGAAGCCGGCCTCGAACGCCGTCTCGCCGAGGCGGACGCCGCCGTCGTGATGAAGCTTGGCGGAAACTTTCCGAAGCTTCGACGCGTGCTGACGCGGCTTGGCCTCGTCGAGCGCGCGATCTATGTCGAGCGCGGCACCATGAGGGGCGAGAAGATCCTGCCATTGCGCGAGAAGCTCGACGACGCCGCGCCCTATTTTGCGATGGTGCTCGCGCCGGGGCAGGGGCGACGGCCGTGAACGCCAAGCAAGGCCGTCTTTATGTCTTGGGCCTTGGGCCCGGCGATCTCCGTTATCTGACCGAGGATGCGCGCAGGGCTTTGGAGACGGCGCAGGACCTCATTGGCTATGCGCCCTATCTCGCGCGGCTCCCGCAGCGCGAGGGGCAGACGCGTCTTGCGAGCGACAACCGAGTTGAGCTCGAGCGCGCGCGCGAGGCGCTGCAACGCACGGCGGAAGGACGGCGGGTTGCGCTCGTCTCTGGCGGCGATCCCGGCGTCTTCGCGATGGCCGCGGCCGTGTTCGAGGCGATCGACACGGGCGACCCGAGCTGGCGTCATCTCGACGTGCAAGTGCTGCCGGGCGTCTCGGCGATGCTCGCCGCCGCAGCGCGCCTCGGTGCGCCGCTCGGCGGGGATTTTTGCGCGATCTCGCTCTCCGACAATCTGAAACCCTGGGAGACGATCGCGACGCGGCTGGAATGCGCCGCGCGCGGCGACTTCGTCATCGCGCTCTACAATCCCGCGTCACGCGCGCGCCCCGACCGCATCAACGACGCTTTCGCCATTCTGCGAACGAATCTTTCCCCCGAAACGATCGTCGTCTTCGCCAAATCGGTCGGACGCGCAGAGGAGGAATTCCTTATCAGCGACCTTGCGGGCGCCGATCTTACGCTGGTCGACATGGCGACGCTCGTCATCGTCGGCGCCAAGGGCACGAGGCTCATCGAGCGGCAAGGCGCGCGGCCCTTCGTCTATACGTCGCGGAGCGTCCCGTGACCGAGCGCTGGCTCACGATCGTCGGAATTGGCGAAGACGGCGCCTTGTCCTCCACGGCGCGCGCGATCATCGACGAGGCGACAGTCGTCTTTGGCGGCGCGCGGCATCTGGCGCTTCTCGGTCCGACGCGGGCGGCGCAGCGTCCTTGGCCTTCGCCCTTCTCACTGGGCGTCGCGCAGGTGATGGAACGTCGCGGCGCGCCGACCGTTGTGCTGGCCTCGGGCGATCCCTTCTTTTTTGGCGTTGGCGCGACGCTCGCCGAAAAAATCGATCGAGAGGAAATCTTCTGCCTGCCGTCGCCGTCGACCTTCGCGCTGGTTGCGGCGCGCCTCGCCTGGAGCCAGCAGGATTGCGCGCTGCTCTCGCTGCACGGCCGCGCCTTCGAGCGGGTGACGCCGCATGTGCAGCCGGGAAGGAGGCTGATTGCGCTTTCCTGGGATGAGACGACTCCCGCGCGCCTCGCGGCGCATCTCGCAGCGCGAGGCTTTGGGCGTTCCTTCGTGCATGTGCTCGAAAATCTGGGCGGCCCAAGCGAACGGATTCGCTCCGCTGCAGCGGCCGAATTCGCGCTACAGGACATATCGCCGCTGAACGCCGTCGCCGTCGAGCTCGTCGCCGATCCCGACGCGCGCGTCATCCCCTTGACGCCCGGACTGCCGGACGAATGGTTCGAGCATGACCGGCAGCTCACCAAGCGCGACGTGCGCGCCATCACGCTCGCGGCGCTTGCGCCAAGGAAGGGTGAACGTCTCTGGGACATCGGCGCGGGCGCGGGCTCCATCGCGATCGAATGGATGCTCGCCGATCCCGCCAATCGCGCCGTGGCGATCGAACGCGACGAGACGCGCGCCGCGCGCATTGCGCGCAACGCCGCAGCGCTCGGCGTTCCCGATCTCGAAATTGTGCGCGGCGCGGCTCCGACGGCGCTTGCGGGCCTTGCGGCGCCGGATGCTGTGTTCATCGGCGGCGGAGGCCGCGACACGCTGGACGTCGCCTGGGCGGCGCTGCCGAGCGGCGGACGCATCGTCGTCAATGCGGTCACGATCGAGACGCAGGCGTTGCTGTTCGACGCTTTCGCGGCGCATGGCGGCGATCTGGTGCAGGTGCAGATCGCGAAGGCGCGCGCGGTGGGGCGCTTCCATGGGATGGAGCCCGCGATGGGCGTGCTGCAATGGCGAGGGCGCAAGGCGTGAACGCGCGTTACGCAATCGGCGTCGGCGGACGCAAAGGCGTGGATGCGCTGGCCCTCGCCGCGCTCGCTCGCGAGGCCGCGACGCGCTGCGGAGCCCAGACCGCCGGCGCGACCGTCGCCGCGCTCGCAGGCCGCGAAAGCGAAAGCGCGTTTCGCGCGGCGGCCGAAATTCTCGGCGCGCGCTTCGTGCTGTTGCCGCTCGAAGTCTTGCAGGCGCGCGCGGCTGAGCTTCTCACTCATTCCCCTCGCGTAGAAGCGATGTTCGGCGTCGGCAGCCTCGTCGAGGCTTTGGCGCTGGCCGGCGCGGGGGAGGGGAGTCGCCTGCTTGCGGCGCGCCTCGCCACCGACCGGCTCGCCTGCGCCATCGCCGAGGCGCGGAACGGAGCGCCCGCATGACGGTGCATTTCATCGGCGCGGGTCCGGGCGCCGCCGATCTCCTGACCTTGCGCGGCCGCGATCTCATCGCGCGCTCGCCGGTCTGCCTTTATGCCGGCTCGCTCGTGCCGCAAGGCGTGCTCGCACATTGCCCGAAAGACGCGCGCATCATCGACACCGCGCCGCTCTCGCTTGACGCGATCCTCGCGGAGATGGAGAGCGCGCACGCCCAAGGCTTGGACGTGGCGCGGCTGCATTCGGGCGATCTTTCGATCTGGAGCGCCGTCGGCGAGCAGATGCGTCGCCTCGATCGCTTGGGCATTCCTTACACGATGACGCCGGGCGTGCCGGCCTTCGCCGCCGCCGCCGCCGCGCTGAAGCGCGAATTGACGCTGCCCGAGGTCGCGCAATCCCTCGTGCTGACCCGCACGAGCGGGCGCGCCTCCGCGATGCCGCCGACCGAAACGCTGGATGTGTTTGCAAGGTCTCGCGCGACGCTCGCGATCCATCTTTCCATTCACGCCCTTGCGCGCGTCGTGGAAGAGCTCACGCCGCACTATGGCGGCGACTGCCCCGTGGCGGTGGTGTTTCGGGCCTCATGGCCTGACGAGCGCGTTTTGCGCGCGACGCTTGCGACAATCGAGGCGCGCGTCGCGGCCGATCCGATCGAGCGCACCGCGTTGGTCCTCGTCGGCCCCGCGCTCGGCGCGAAAGATTTTCGCGAAAGCGCGCTTTACGAGGCAGGCTACGATCGGCGGTTCCGGCCGAGAGGCGGGGCGTAAACGTCGGCTTCGCATACTCATTGCCAAGCGCTGACCATTGCGGCTATGCGGAGTGACCTCAGCGTCACCAACAAGCGCAGCGACAACGCATGTCTGCTCCCACCCCTTCACGTCGCGCCGCCGTCGCGCCTTTCATGGCGATGGACGTGTTGCGCGCCGCGCGTAAGCTCGAGCGCGAAGGGCGGCGGATTATTCACATGGAGCTGGGCGAGCCGGGAGCGCCGGCGCCGCGTCGCATGCTCGAGGCGGCGACAGCGGCCTTGCGCGACGGCGCCCCGGGCTATGGCGAGGCCGCGGGCGACCCTCAACTTCGTGCGCGCATTGCACGCCATTATTGCGAGCATTACGGCGTCGAGCTCGCGCCTGAGCGCGTGATGATCACGACGGGTTCCTCGGGCGCCTTTCTGCTCGCCTTCATCTCGGCCTTCGACGCCGGCGCGCATATCGGCGTCGCGGCGCCGGGCTATCCCGCCTATCTCAATATCCTCGAATCCTTGGGCCTCGTCCCCGTCGTCATCGAGATCGGCGAAGACACGGGTTTTGCGCCGACCGCGGCCTCGATCGAAGCGGCACATCGCCGAATGCGCCTCGACGGGCTCCTGCTCATGAGTTCCCGCCAATCCCACGGGCGCGATGATTTCGAGCGGGGAATTGGGGAAGATCGCGAGTTTTTGTGAGGAGGCGGGCGTCACGCTCGTCGCCGACGAGATCTATCATGGGCTCGAATATGTCGCGCCTGCGCCCACCGCACTGCGCTTCTGGCGCGATACGATCGTCGTGAACTCCTTTTCCAAATATTATGCGATGACGGGATGGCGTCTGGGCTGGATCATCGCGCCCGACAGTCTCGCTCGCCCGATAGAGCGGCTGCAGCAGTCGCTCGCGATCTGCGCGCCGACGCTGGCGCAACGCGTCGCGCTGGAGGCTTTCGAGGCGCGCGAGGAGCTGGAGGCGATCAAGACCGGCTATGCGAAGAGCCGCGCGTGGCTCATCGAGCGGCTCCCTCAAATTGGCCTGCCGCGTTTCGCGCCGCCGGACGGCGCCTTCTACATTTATGCGGATGTCGCGCATTTGACGCGGGACTCCGTCGCCTTCTGCGGCCGAATGCTGGAAGAGGCGGGGGTGGCCGCGACGCCCGGAGTGGATTTCGACCGCGCGCGTGGGGACAAGACTCTGCGTCTCTCCTATGCCGGTGGCGAGGCGGAGGTGGCGGAGGGACTGGATCGTCTCGCAGAATGGTTGCGCATCCGAGCGTGACGCCGGGACGATTAACGATGCGTCGCGCAACGCCCGAGCGTGACCTTGTAAAACTTTGCAGATTCGATGATTCTCGCCATCAATAACCAGGGCGCCCCCGATGACCAGTCATGAAGCTTAGAGCCCTCTTTTCGCTTTTTTTCGCGACCCTGATTCTGCTGGCGGGCGCGAATTTGGTTTTGGCCTTCTTCCTGGGGGAAGCGGATAAGCGCCGGATCGAATCCGAGAGGCAGCTCAATCGAATAACGTCACTTTCGGACGATTTGGTTATTTCTTCCCAATGGGCGACGAGATTTGCGCGCGGTTACGTCGCTACTAAAGATCCGATTAGACTACGCAACTATGATGAGCTCTTTGATATTTTCGAGGGGAAGATTGCGCGACCCCCAGACTACGGATGGGAGTATTGGGACCTTGTCTCCGCCAAATTCATGCCCGGGCCAGAGCGCAAAGGGCAAGGCGCAATTTCTCTTGAAGCGCAGTTCTTAACACTCGATCTGACGGTTAATGAATTCAATCTTTTAAAGAAGGCCGAAAATTTATTGTCGACGATGTCATCCGTCGAGCGGCGCGCGATGCATGCGGTCCTCGGTGAGTTTGACGATGGGACGGGCGCATTTGTCAAAAAAGGCAAGCCCGACATGGCTTTGGCCGAAAAGCTTCTCTACGGTGAAAGCTATTTGAAAGACAATGGCGAGCTAAGCAAGCTCGTCTATGATTTAAAAATGCAAGTGGGAGAAAGATTCTCGAGCATCCTTGAGCAGAACGAAAAATTTTCTTCTCAACTCATCAAAGCTAATATTTACTTAGGTGGCGCGCTATGTTCAATTGTGCTGGCCTACATCATCGTTTTGCAAAAACGCTTTCTGCAGAGAATGGCCCGTTTGATGGGCGCGGTCAAGGAAATCAGCAAGGGCAACCTTGACGCAGAGGTGTCCGTTGCGGGAAGCGACGAGATCGGCGAATTGGCCGCCGCTGTCGGCTCCATGACGAAGAATCTCAAGAGCGCATTTGCGGCGCTCCAGGAAAAGATCGCCGTATCGGAACAGACGGCGGTCGAGCTCAACGACGAGAAGCAGCGGTCAGAGAAGCTTCTGCACAATATCCTTCCCGCGACGATCGCGCAGAGGCTGCAAGGCGGAGAAGAGGTCATCGCCGAGGTTTTCCCGGAGGTCACCGTATTTTTCTCGGATATTGTCGGATTCACGGAGCTCGCCGCCAAATTGGGTCCGCATGAGACTGTGGAGCTCTTGAATACGCTTTTCGGCAAGTTCGACGATCTGATCGAGAAGCACGGCGTCGAAAAGATCAAGACCATCGGCGACAGCTATATGGTCGTCGGCGGCGTCCCTAATCGCGACCCGCTACACTGCCAGCATGTCGCGGAGTTTGCCCTGGAGGCGATCGCTTTCGTCAAGAGCTTCTCGGCGATGAGCGCCTATACGGTCGAGATGCGCATGGGCATGCATACTGGCACGGTCGCAGCCGGCGTTCTCGGCACGAAGAGGTTCTCGTACGACTTGTGGGGCGACGTCGTGAACGTCGCCAGCCGTTACGAAAACACGTCGGCTCCCAATCAAATTCACGTGTCCGAGGCGGTGCGCGTTCGCCTCGCCGACGACTTTACATTTTCAGACGGCGGCAGCGTCGATCTGAAGGGAAAAGGGGTCGTCCCCTCCTACTACCTTCTCGGCAAGAAAACTGCTGGCCACGGCTAGAACTGCTGCGCGTCACGCCGCCTTTTCCGGCGGGCGCGACGCGGAGACCTGTAGCGCTCAACCCCCGAAGGTCGCTCGCGCGCGCTGCCACCATCCGCCTTTCTTGGGGGCGGAAGGATCGGCCTGGGTGATGACGACTTCCGCGCGCGACGCGTGGCTCGGCTCCGCCTCGACGGGCGACGCGTCCGTGACCGGCTGCTCCTGCGGAATGGCTTCGGGCAGGGGGGGCTCGATCCTGGTGGCGGCGTCCCGTGGCGCCTCGATGGGCGCAGGCTGCGGCGCTTCGACGGGCGCCGCGATGCGAGGCGCTTCGACGGGCTCCGCTGCGCGGGGCGGCTCGGCAA
Organism: uncultured Alphaproteobacteria bacterium; assembly: GCA_963798515.1. Lineage (GTDB taxonomy): Bacteria > Pseudomonadota > Alphaproteobacteria > Rhizobiales > Beijerinckiaceae > Methylocystis. Next base: position 2,062 of record CAWCTS010000024.1, on the reverse strand, counting down.
GGGAATCCGTCGCGGCGAACTCCCCTTCCGGCAGCTCCTGCGGATTGCGGAATTCCGGCGCGAGCGGCGTGGAGCGGGTCCAACGTCCCGGCTTGCGGCTCCTTCCGCGCGCCGGGCGCCGGCTTTCTCCGTCCGCCGCGGGCTGATCCTCGAGCCGCGCCATGAAGGCCAAGCCCTCGTCGGAGGGCTGCGTCTGCTCTTCCAGCGGAAGCTGATCCGCAGCCTCGCCATTGTTCGAAGCGAAGTCGTCACGACCGCCCCGTCCACGCCGCCGCCGGCGGCGGCGCGAGCGCGGCTGAGCGTCGGCCGCTTCTTCGCCCTCGGCCTCCTCGGAGACTCCTTCGTCGCCCTCCGCGGCGGGTTCCGCTTCGCGGCGCTCATTCGGCCGTCTCGACCGCGCTTCCGCTTCGATGGGCGCCGACTCTTCGATATCCAGAGCGGCTTCCGGTTCCGCCTCCTCCTGGTCGAGGGCGGGGGGCAGGGAGTCGACACGCAGATGTTGCACGGAAGGCCTGGGCCGCGGCGTCGCCGGCTCGCCGCGTTCGAGCGCGTGATAATTGGCGCCTGTCAGCGAGTTGTCGGCGGCGACCATGATGTGGACGCCGAAGCGCTGCTCCATCGCCTCAAGATGCGCGCGCTTCTGGTTCAAAATGTAAAGCGCTACCGGCGTGCGGGTGCGCAGCACGACGTCATGCGCGGCGCTGCGCACAAGCGCCTCCTCGAGGACGCGAAGCACATGCAGCGCGATCGACGCCGTGGAGCGCACGGAGCCCGAGCCGGCGCAATGCGGGCAGGGGGCCGTCGAGCCTTCGACGACGCCCGCGCGGATGCGTTGGCGCGACATCTCCAAGAGGCCGAAGTGCGAGATGCGCCCCACCTGAATGCGGGCGCGATCGTTCTTGAGCGCTTCCTTGATCCGCCGCTCGACAGCGCGATTGTTGCGGCCTTCCTCCATGTCGATGAAATCGACGACGATGAGCCCCGCGAGATCGCGCAGGCGCAGCTGGCGCGCGACCTCGTCGGCGGCCTCGAGATTGGTGCGGAGCGCCGTGTCCTCGATATTGTGCTCGCGCGTGGAGCGTCCCGAGTTCACGTCGATCGCGACGAGCGCCTCGGTCTGATTGATGACGAGATAGCCGCCCGATTTCAGCGTGACCTGATTGGAGAACATCGCGTCGAGCTGCGCCTCGACGCCCGAATCCGCAAAGATCGGCGTCGGCTCGCGGTAGAGCTTCACGTTGCGGGCATGGCTCGGCATCAGCATGCGCATGAAGGCCTGCGCCTCGCGGTGCGCCTCGGCCCCGGCGACGAGAACCTCGTCGATGTCCTGCCCGTAAAGATCGCGAATGGCGCGCTTGATGAGCGAGCCTTCCTCATAGACGAGGCTCGGCGCGCTCGATCGCAGAGTGAGCTCGCGCACGCTCTCCCACATGCGCAGCAAATATTCGAAGTCGCGCTTGACCTCGGGCTTCGTTCGCGCGGCGCCGGCGGTGCGCAGGATCACGCCCATGCCTTCCGGCACGTCGAGATCCTGAACGATTTCCTTGAGGCGTCTGCGGTCGGCCCCGTCCGTGATCTTGCGGGAGATGCCGCCGCCGCGCGCTGTATTGGGCATGAGCACGCAAAAGCGACCCGCGAGGGACAGATAGGTCGTCAGCGCCGCGCCCTTGCTGCCGCGCTCTTCCTTGACCACCTGCACGAGCAGCACCTGGCGGCGCTTGATGACTTCCTGAATCTTATACTGGCGGCGCAGGCGAGGCGCGCGATAGGGCACCTCCTCCATGGCGTCGCCGCCGATGTGCTCGACGTGCTGCTCCTCGTCGTCGGCCTCTTCCTCTTCGTCGTCCTCTTCACCCTCGGGCGCGCGCCGCGCCTCGCGCTGGCGTTCCGCCTCTTCGTCGCGTTCGTCCTGGCGGCGGGCCTTGACCTCGTGGTCCTGCTCGACCGCCTGGAACTCGCCTTCCTCCACCGTGCCGAGCTCGACGACGCCGAATCCCGAAGGATCGACCGACAAGGTTTCATGGACGGGAGGAGCCGGAGCGGGCTCGGATTCGGCCTCGGA
>CAWCTS010000023.1:0-8330 GCA_963798515.1 uncultured Alphaproteobacteria bacterium | reverse complement strand
GGGGATCTGTCCTCCGCGACTTCGACCGGCGCCGTCTCGGTCTGCGCGATCTCTATCGCAGCGGCGCCTTCTTGCTCCAATGAGAATTCGGCAGTCGCCGCATCGACCGGCGAAGCGGCGAAACCCTCGACCGCAGCCTCCGAGTGAAACAGCTCGGGCGCCTCGGCGAAAGCCTCGTCCTGAGACGCTTCGCTCACGCTCTCGTCGGGGCGTTGGCGCTTCTCGGCGGAGTTGAAACGGCGGCGGCGCGAGCGCCGGCCGCGGCCCTGCGACTGCGCTCGCGGCTCCTCGTCCTCAGCCTGCAGATGGGCGCGGCTCTCTTCTTCGAGCAACGCGATCCGGTCCGCGACCGGGATCTGGTAATAGTCCGGGTGAATTTCCGCGAAGGCCAGAAAGCCGTGGCGATTGCCGCCGTAGTCGACGAAGGCTGCCTGCAGCGACGGCTCGACGCGCGTCACTTTCGCGAGGTAGATATTGCCTCGCAGGGGTTTCTTATCGGCAGCCTCGAAATCGAATTCCTGGACTTTATTACCGCGCAGCACCACAACCCGGGTCTCTTCCGGGTGGGAGGCGTCGATCAGCATTTTGTTGGGCATGAGTGACTTGTTCTCGCGTCGGGCGCGAACAATCGGGGCAGGGCCGGGCGAGCCAAGCTTTCGGGCTCGCGGTCGCCGCCCGACGCCGTCGTGTTGCGCGGACGCTGGATGGGAAGGATGAGAGAAGCCTGTCGGGGTTCATCGAGACGCCCAGCGCGCTCGGGCCCGAAGGCGGATTGAGTGGCGACGCCGAGATGAGACGGCGCAGGCCGACCTCCGAAGCCGCCAGAGGGAGGAGACCAGGACGAGCTTGCGCCCCCGGTCCGGCGACCCGCCTCGCGGTTGCGAAGCTGATCGAACAGATCGGGCGCGCCGCGGTCAAATCCGCGCGATCTCGCCGGTAACGCGTCACGAAAAACCTTTCGGGGCGCACAAAACCCCTTCAGCAGCGACCATCCGCTCAGGAAGAGCAGTCGTCGTCAGGTGAACGGCGCGCCGCGCGGCGCCGATCTCGTGGGCGAGGGGCCGGCGCGGCGTCCTACCTCCCTATTTAATAGCGCCGCCTGACCCGCGCCGCAAGCGGGCTTTGGCGCCTAAGCCCCTAGAGTTTGTCGAGAACTCCCAAAATTTCTGGCGGTGCGGCAATTTTGCCGTTAAGCCCGCCTCTGTGTCGAACGGGAAGAAGACAGATTTGATTCCGATTCGCGCCCTCCAGTCCGGCGGCCCACGAGGAGCCCGCCCCTCGCGCCTTTTATCGTGGCGCCGCGCCGGCGCGTTTGTCCTCTGCTGCCTGATTCTTCTGTGCAGCCAGCGTCTTACGGCACTGGAGACCCCCGCCGCCGGGGTCGCCACGCCGGCGGGTCCCGCCGTATCGGCCATCGCCGCCAGAATCGACCGCCGCGGCGCGACGACCCGCCTGATCTTTGAATTGTCGGCGCCGACGGAGGCGCAGGCCTTTCCGGCGACGGGGCCGCGCATCGTCGTGGATCTGCCGGAGGTCGCCTTCCTGATCGATCCGGCGGTGGGGGTCGCAGCGCCCGCGCCGCCGCCCCGATCGCGCGGGTCGCCCGAGGCCGAGGCTTCGCTCATCCGCTCTTTCCGTTTCGGCCGCTTTGCGCCGGGCCGCTCGCGCATCGTCATCGATCTGGCGCGACCGGCGAAGGCCGCGCGCGTGGAAAGCGTGCTGCGGCCCGAGGGCGCCCGGCTGGAAATCGACCTTGTCGCGGAAAGTCCCTCGGCTTTCAACGCAGCGGTCGCGCAACGGCTCAAGGCGGAGGCGCTCGAGGCCGCCGCGGCCCCGCCGCCAGCCGTCCGCGAGCCGGCGGCGGCCGAGAAGAGCCCGCTTCCGCTCGTTGTGCTCGATCCAGGCCATGGCGGCGTCGACATGGGCGCCCAGAGCCGCCACGGCGACATGGAGAAGATGATCGTCTTCGATTTCGCCCAGGCGTTGAAGGCGAAGATCGAGGGGAAGGGCAAGCAGCGGGTCGTTCTAACGCGCGAGGAGGATGTGTTCATCCCTCTGAACGACCGCGTGCGCTTCGCCCGGGAGCGCGGCGCCGCCCTGTTTCTCTCGATCCATGCCGACACTTTGGGCGCCGGCGGGGTGCGCGGCGCGACCATCTACACGGTCGCGGCGCAGGCCTCCGACGCCGAATCGGCGCGCATCGCCGAGAAGGAGAATCTCGCCGATCAGGCGGCGGGCGTGGAGGAGGTCGCGAAGCCCGAGGAGGTGGGCGACATTCTCTTCGAGCTGGCGCGGCGCGAGACGCGGGCGCTCGAACATGAGTTCGCCCAGACGCTTCTCGTCAAATGGCGCGAGCGGGCGAGCCTCAACAAGAACCCCAGCCGTCAGGCGGGCTTTGTCGTGCTGAAGGCGCATGACGTGCCCTCAGCGCTGCTCGAGCTCGGCTATCTCTCGAGCCCGGAGGATCTCGCCAATCTGACCTCTCCGAGCTGGCGTGACCGCGCCGCCGAAGGCGTCGCCGAGGCGATCGACGCCTATTTCCAGGCGCATGCTCCGCCACCGTCGCGGGCGTCGACAAAATAGCCAGGGGGGTTCGCCCCCAATTCACCACAAAATTCGCGCAAGTCGAGAGAGAGGCAAGGCCCCTGCGCCTTGAGCGAGGCAATACGCGTCATTAGATATGATCGACCCTCCGGGGTTGAAGCTTTCTGGCGCGACGAGGACGCACTCTATGCGAATGCTTTTCCGGTTCATCGGCTTTCTCTTCACGACCGGCGCGATTCTCTTCATGGTCGCCGCCGTCGCCGCCTATGGGCTCGTTCAGGTTTACCAGCGCGATCTGCCGGACACGACGGCGCTCCAGAATTACGAGCCGCCGATCACGACGCGCGTCCACGCTGGCGACGGCTCGATCCTCGCCGAATATTCGCATGAGCGGCGGCTCTATCTGCCGAGCTCGGCCATTCCGACGATGGTCAAGCAGGCCTTCATCTCGGCCGAGGACAAAAACTTCTACACGCACCGTGGCGTCGATCCCGAGGGCGTGATCCGCGCCGTGGCGGTCATCGCTCAGGGCGGGCACCGTATGCAGGGCGCCTCCACGATCACCCAGCAGGTCGCCAAGAACTTTCTCGTTGGCAACGAGCGCTCCTTCGACCGCAAGATCCGCGAGGCGCTCGTCGCCTTCCGCATCGAGTCGACCTATTCGAAGGATCGCATCCTCGAGCTCTATCTCAACGAGATTTTCCTAGGACTCGGCAATTACGGCGTCGCGGCCGCCGCGCTCAATTACTTCAACAAGTCGGTCAACGAGCTCACGATCGCCGAGGCGGCCTATCTCGCGGCGCTGCCTAAGGGACCGAACAACTATCACCCGTTCCAGCATCGCGAGCGCGCCGTCGAGCGGCGCAACTATGTGATCGAACGCATGGTCGCCGACGGCGCGATCACGCCGGAGGAGGGCGCCAAGGCGAAGGCGGAGCCGCTCAACGTCAATCCGCGCGTGCTTTCGCCCAACACTTACGTGGCCGGCTATTTCGCCGAGGAAGTGCGCCGCAAGCTCCTCGAGATGTATGGCGAGAAGAAGCTCTATGAGGGCGGCCTCTCGGTGCGCGCGACGCTCGATCCCAAGATGCAGGCGCTGACGCGCAAGGTTCTCGCCGACGGTCTCGTGCGCTTCGACGAAGCCCACGGCTTCCGCGGCGCGATGAATCACATCGACATCTCCAGCGACTGGGGCGTGCCGCTCGCCGCCATACCGGCGCTTGGGGACGTCAAGCCCTGGCGGCTCGCGGTGGTGCTCGAGGCGAATGACGCTCAGGCCAAGATCGGCTTGCAGCCGGGCCGCGAAAAATCCGGCGAGGTGGCGCGCGAGCGCGAGACGGGCGTGCTCCCGGCGGAAGGCGTCCACTGGACGGGCCGCTCGATCCGCGCGGCGCTGACGCCGGGCGACGTCATCTATGTCGAGCCCGTCGCCAACAAGGCCGGGCAATACCGGCTGCGCCAGATCCCCGAGATTTCGGGCGCAATGGTGGCGATGGACCCCTATACGGGCCGCGTGCTCTCGATGGTCGGCGGCTTCTCCTTCGACCAGTCGGAGTTCAATCGCGCGACGCAGGCGCTGCGTCAGCCGGGTTCCTCCTTCAAGCCCTTCGTCTACGCGGCGGCGCTCAACGAGGGCTACACGCCGGGCTCGCAGATTCTCGACGAGCCGATCTCGATCGTGCAGCCCGACGGCTCCGTCTGGAGCCCGGAGAATTTCGAAGGCGGGCAGGGCACGGGCGCGCATCCGCTGCGCTATGGAGTTGAGCACTCCAAGAACATGATGACGGTGCGCCTCGCCAAGGATCTCGGCATGCCGCTCATCGCCGAATATGCACGGCGCTTCGGCATCTACGACGATCTCGCGCCCTATTTGTCGATGTCGCTCGGCGCCGGCGAGACGACGCTGATGCGCATGGTCACCGCCTATTCCATGCTCGCGAACGGCGGCAAGCGCATCAAGGAGACCTTGATCGACCGCATTCAGGATCGCTCCGGCCAGACCGTCTATCGGCACGACGAACGCCAGTGCCTCGGCTGCGACGCCCCCAAATGGGACAATCAGAACGAGCCCAAGCTCGTCGACAAGCGCGAGGAGCCCGTCATCGACGAGCTGACCGCCTATCAGATCACCTCGATCATGGAAGGCGTGATTCAGCGCGGCACCGGCGTGGCGATCAAGGCCGTCGGCAAGCACCTCGCCGGCAAGACGGGCACGACGAACGAAGCCAAGGATCTCTGGTTCGTCGGCTACTCGCCCGACCTCTGCGTCGGCGTGTTCCTGGGCTATGACCGGCCGCGCTCCATGGGCGACCACGCGCAGGCGGCGCTCTACGCCGCGCCGATCTTCCGCGACTTCATGATGGTGGAGCTCAAGGACAAGCCCGACACGCCCTTCCGCGTGCCGCCGGGCATCAAGCTGATCGCCGTCGATCCGCACTCCGGCATGCGCTCCGGCGGAGCCGGCTCCATACTGGAGGCCTATCGTCCGGGGACGGCGCCGCCCGAATACGCCGGCGACCCGGCGACCGCCGCGCAGACCAACATCGACCAGAAGGTGCCTGGCGGGCTCTATTAGCCGACGGCCCCTACTCAACCGCCGTTCCGACTGCTATTCTTGAGGCAATGGCGCGCGCTCTCGAAAAAGGGGGCGCGGCGCCGGCCTTTGACGATGGCCCCAAGGAGCAGGCGGCGATGAAGTGGGAAGATTTCCAGAGTTCGGAAAACGTTGAGGATCGGCGCGGCCAGACGCAGGTCGCGGGCCGGCGCATTGGCGCTGGCGGTCTCGGCCTCGGCACGGTCATCGTTCTTGGCATCATCGGCTATTTCACCGGCATCAATCCGGCGGTCCTCATCGGCGGCGCCGAAATGCTCAACAACATGCGCGGCGGCGGTCAGCAGGCTCAGCAGAGCGCACCGGCTCCGCAAGCCGCGCCCAACGATCAGCTGGGCCAGTTCGTCTCGAAGGTCTTGGGCGAGAACGAGGCGGTGTGGAGCCAGGTCCTGCCGGCGCAAAAGAACATCCGCTTCGTGCCGCCGACGCTCGTCATGTTCGACGGCCAGACCTCTTCCGAATGCGGCGCGGCGCGCGCGGCGATGGGCCCCTTCTATTGTCCGCTCGACCGCAAGATCTACCTCGACACCGCCTTCTTTCGCGATCTGAAGGCGAAATTCGGCGGCGGCGGCGATTTCGCCTACGCCTATGTGATCTCGCATGAGATGGGCCATCACATCGAGAATTTGCTGAGCATTCTGCCGCAGGTGCAGCGCGCCCAGGCGCGCGCGTCGAGCCGTTCCCAAGCCAATGCGCTTTCCGTGGGCGTCGAGCTCATGGCCGACTGCCTTGCCGGCGTCTGGGCCGCGAATGGCAACGCCAGGGCCCAGTGGCTTGAGCCCGGCGACATCGAGAAGGCGATCGCCACCGCTCAAGCGATCGGCGACGACCGTCTGCAGCGCGCGTCGCAAGGCGTCGTCGTGCCGGACTCCTTCACGCACGGCTCCTCGGCGCAACGCGCCGAATGGCTGAAGCGCGGACTGCAGTCGGGGCAGATCGACAGCTGCAACGCTTTCTCCGAGCGCTAGGCGAGGCGCCCTTCGGCGAGGCGCGCGACGACATGGCTCTTTCTCGCGTCTTCGCCCATAGCGAGCCGGGAGGGCGCGCCGCGCCATGACCGATCTCTCGCTCGTCTTCTCGCCGCTCGTTCCCTGGACGGCGCTGGCGGCGCTGGCCTTTGTCGGGGCGGCGCTTCTCGCCTTCTCGCTCTACAAGGGTCAGCGACGCGCGCCCTGGCGCGCGCTGGCGCTCGCGCTGTTTCTCGCGGCGCTCGCCAATCCGACGCTGCTCGAGGAGGAGCGCGAGAAGGAAAAGAGCGTCGTCGCCGTCGCGCTCGACATGAGCGAAAGCCAGACGCTCGGCGGCCGCATGCAGCAGGTCGAAGCGGCCCGCCGCGAGCTCGAGACGGCGCTCGCGCGCTTTCCCGATCTCGAGCCGCGCTTCGTCACCGTCGGGACCGACGCCGAGGGCACGAAGCTTTTTGCAGGCCTCGCGCGGGCGCTCGCCGACACGCCGCCCGAGCGGGTTGGAGGCGCGATCCTCGTAACCGACGGCCTCGTCCACGATATCCCCGCGAAGGCGGAGGCCCTCGGCTTCAAAGCGCCGCTTCATGCGCTCATCACCGGGCGCGCGGGCGAGCGCGACCGCCGGCTCGATCTCGTCGAGACGCCGCATTTCGGCGTCGTCGGCAAGGACGTCGTGATGCGCGTGCGCGTCGTCGACAGTCCGGCGCAAAAGGGCGAAGCGGAGGTCGTCGCCAAGCGCGATGGCGCCGTCATCGCAAGGCGGCGCGTGCGGCTGGGCGAGATTGTGGAAATACCGATTGCGATCGAGCACGGCGGCCCGAATGTCGTCGAGCTCGAGACGCCGCCCGTCGAGGGCGAGCTGACCGACGTCGACAACCGCGGCGTCGTCGTCGTCGAGGGCGTGCGCGATCGCCTCAAGGTGCTGCTTGTCTCGGGGGAGCCGCATCAGGGCGAGCGCAGCTGGCGCAACCTTCTGCGCGCCGACGCGAATGTCGAGCTCGTGCATTTCACCATTCTGCGCCCGCCGGACAAGGTGACCGGCGCGCCGCCCTCGGAGCTGTCGCTGATCGCTTTTCCGACCGCCGATCTCTTCGGCCGGCGGATCAAGGATTTCGACCTCATCATCTTCGACCGCTACTCGAGCCAGACGCTGCTTCCCAGCCTCTATTTCGAGAACATCGCCAATTACGTCGAGGGCGGCGGCGCCTTCCTGGCGATGGTCGACGCCGATTATGCGACGCTGCGCGGGCTCTACTACTCGCCGCTGAACTCGATCCTGCCCGCGCGCCCGGATGGGGAAGTCTATGAGCAGGCCTTCCGCGCGCATGTCGCCAAGGACGGCGAGCGGCATCCCGTCACGCGCGGACTCGAAGGCGCGAAAGCCAAACCGCCCGCCTGGGGACAATGGTTCCGCCAGATCGACGCGACGCCCGTCAAAGGACAGACGCTCCTGTCCGGAGCGAACGATAAGCCGCTGCTCATGCTCTCGCGCGAGGGCAAGGGCCGCGTCGCTCTGCTGCTCACCGATCAGATGTGGCTCTGGGCGCGCGGCTATGACGGCGGCGGTCCGCATGTCGATCTGACGCGCCGTCTCGCGCATTGGCTTTTGAAGGAGCCGGAGCTCGAGGAGGAGTTGCTGCGCGTGACGACCGCGGGCCGCGACATCGTCGTCGAGCGCCAGAGCCTCAAGGACGCGCCGGAGCCGCTCGTCGCCACAACGCCCTCCGGAGAGAAGAGCGAGATGGCTTGGGACCCCAAGGAGCCCGGCCTGTATCACGCCGACATTCATGGCGCGCAGATGGGGCTTTATCGTTTCGAGAGCGGCGGACTGACGGCGCTCGCCAATGTGGGTCCGCAAAATCCCCGCGAGTTTCGCGAGGTCGCCTCGACCGAGGAGAAGCTGCGCCCGCTCGCGGAGTTGACGGGCGGCACGGTGCGGCGGCTGTCGCCGGGGGGCGGCGACGGCGTTACGCTGCCGCGCCTCGTCGAGATGCGGGAGTTGAGCCTCTATGGCGGCGCCGATTGGATCGGCGTGAGGCACGGCGCCGCGACCGCCCTGAAGGGGGTGCGGAGCACGCCGCTCGCGCTAGGGCTTTGGGCGCTCTCCGCGCTGCTGGGCGCGGCGATCCTCGTCTGGACGCTGGAAGGGCGACGGTGATTCGGGCCGAGAGCGCGGATCACTGGATTCCTGCGTTTGCAACTCCGCTCTA
>CAWCTS010000022.1:0-24883 GCA_963798515.1 uncultured Alphaproteobacteria bacterium | reverse complement strand
TCGCTTGAAGCGCCAGAAGGGGCTGGACCTTCTCGTCGTCGACTATTTGCAGCTGCTCGCGGGATCGAAGAGCCGCAACGACAATCGCGTGCAGGAATTGACCGAGATCACCACCGGCCTCAAAGCGCTCGCCAAGGAGCTGAACGTGCCGATCCTCGCGCTCTCGCAGCTATCTCGACAAGTCGAGTTGCGCGACGACAAGCGTCCGCAGCTCTCGGATCTCCGCGAGTTGGGGTCGATCGAGCAGGACGCCGACGTCGTGCTTTTCGTCTATCGCGAGGAATATTACCTGCGAAACCGCGAGCCGCGCGAAGGCACGGAAGAGCACATCAAATGGATGACCGAGATGGAGCAGGCGCATGGCCGCGCCGAGGCGATCCTCGGCAAGCAGCGCCACGGCCCCACCGGAACCGTGCAGCTCGCCTTTGAGGCCGAGATCACGCGCTTCTCCAATCTCGCGCAGGAAGACAGGCTGCCGGCGCGCATGGAGTGAGCGTCGGCCGCGGGACTATCCCCTCGCCAGTCCGCGATGCGCGCGAGCCAGCGCGCCCGCGAGGACCAGCGCGGCTAGCGACAGCGCGCCTCGACCGGCCTCGGGCGCTGGCGAGGATTTGAGGCTGTAGTCGAAACCGAAGCCGTCGCCAATCATGCTCGACGCCAGCGAGTAATCGATCGTGACGCTATTGAGACCCAGGATGTTCCCATAGTCGAGCGTCTGATTGTCGAAGAACGTCTGCGCCTGCGCCAGAGTCGTGAAGCTGTAGCTGTGGACGACGCCATTGACGGCGATGTCGAGCTCCGAGCTGCTGAAGCCCGAACCTGTGAAGCTGTAAGCTCCCAGATTGATTTTGAAGCCGCCGTTGAGGCTTTGCGCGAAAGTGAAGCTCGCCTGGGTGGAATAGGTGAGCGCCTCGCCCTGACCGCCATAGCCGATCGACATGGCGCCGGAGCCGAGCAAGCCGGCGCTCGGGAAAAGCGCGGCGTTAGAGACGCTCTGCCCAGCCGTGATGTCGATCAGCCTCGCCACGCCAGCCCCGACGCTCGCCGTCGCGATCGCGCTTCCCCCGGCGCCGCCGGAACCGTCGATGATTGAGCCCGATCCGCCGGGCGAGGCGGCGCTCGTTGCAACCGCGCCGAGGCCGTTCTGCGCCGAGCTGCTCGCGGACGCGCTGCCGCCGTTGCCGCCGCTGTAACCGTTGCAGCCGTAACTGCCGCCGCCCGTCCCGCCAGTTGCGCTGGCGTTCGCGCTCGCGGAATTCCTACCGCTGGCCTTGGCCGAGCTGCTGCTCGCCGCGGAACCCCCGGCACTGCCCCAGTATGTGCCGCTGTAGCCGCCCGCGCCCCCCGAGGCCTTGGCGATCGCCTGGGCGGAGCCGCGCGTCGAGGCGACGATGGTGGTTGCGTTGGCGTTGCCGCCATCTCCGCTGCCGCCAATCCAGCTCGAGCCGCCGCCGCCAGCGCTCGCAGTGCTCGTCGCGGTGACGGCGTTCGTCCCGATGACCGTCGTCTGGGTGGTCGCGCCTCCTCCCCGGCCGCCTGCGTAGCTATCGGCATAACCGCCAGCTCCGCCGGAGGCCGAGTTGTTGACCTGGATCGAGGAGGCCGCGTGGTCGGTGAAGGCTAGCGTCGACGTTCCGTCGCCGCCATCTCCGCCGAAACCGCCGGGGCATAAGCCGCAGCTGAACGCCAAGCCGCCATTGCCGCCCAGCGCCGACTGGCTGAGGGTGAGCGCGCCTCTGGTGGTTCCGCTCACGGCGTTGTTCAGAGCCGCGGCGCCGCCCTGACCGCCGCTCCCGTATTCAGCGGAGCCGCCCGCGCCGCCTGTGAACGTCGCGCTGACGTTCACCGCGCCGCTTCCAGAGCTCGCCTTCGCCGAGGCGCCGCCGCCACCGCCCGCGCCGCCTGAACTGTCCGTATACGGGTATTCGCCAAAGGCTGTGCCCCCCGCTCCCCCAGCGCCGCCCGTAGCGCTGGCGGTGGCGGTCGCCGAATTCGCACCGCTGGCCGAGGCCGAGGCGCTGCTCGTCGCCGCGCCGCCATCGCCGCCCGAAACAGAAATAATGAACTGGCTGTTGTCCGGTCCTCCGCCGCTTCCGCCAATTGCGGTGGCGCTGGCGGTCGCGACGCTGGCGGCGCTGGTCGCGTCCGCATGGCTCGTCGCTGCGCCGCCGGCGCCGCCCGGACCGTTCTCGCCAAAGCCGCCCGCCCCGCCATAGGCGTATGCTTTCGAGCTCGCCGCGCTCGCGCCGCGGGTCGAGCTGCTGCTCACGGCCGCGCCGCCGGCGCCGCCCGAACCGTAGCCGCCAAAGCCGCCCGTTCCGCCGGCGCCGCCATTCGCAGTGGTTGTGGCGGATACGGCGCCTGCGCCGGTCAGTGTCGTCGTGGCCGTTCCCGCTCCCCCCGCGCCGCCGTCGGTGACGCCGAGGCCGCCGGCGCCGCCGGAGGCGGAGTTGTTGACCTGGATAGAGGAGGCGGCGCTGTCGTTGAGCGACAAGGTCGAGGCGGCCGCGCCGCCGGCGCCGGCGTCGCCGACAGGTGAATCGCCGCCGGCTCCGCCCTGGGCGGTTTGGCTCAGGGTTAGCTGTCCTTTCGTGGATCCGCTCGCGGCGTTGCTGAGATTGACGCTTCCGCCCTGTCCGCCCTTGGCGCCGCCGACGCCGCCGAAGCCGCCATTGCCGCCGCCCGCGTAGACCGAGCTCGTGACGGAACCGGTGTCGGAAGTCCCGACCGCGGTCGCCGTGGCGCCGCCGCCTGCGCCGCCCGCTCCACCACCGGCGTCATTGGCGGCGCCGCCGTTTCCGCCCTGCGCATAGGCGGTGTACCCCTGGGCAGGGTAGAGGGAGACGCTTCCTCCCGACGCTGTGCCTGCGTTGCTGACAGACTGAGCGAAGCCGCCGTTGCCGCCGTTGGCGCTTGAGCCGCCGACTCCCGCAGCGCCGGCGTCGCCGCCGTTTCCGCCCAGCGCGTAGGCGTAGTTTGCGGCGACGCCCGAGGCGATCGAGGTCACGGTGCTCGCGGTCGCGGCGCCGCCGTCGCCGCCCGGCCCGGCATTGCCACCTGATGCGCCATCGCCGCCATTACCGCCCGCGCCGCCATAGGCATTCGCGTTGTTTGAGGCGTCGCCGGGGCCGGAGGCCACCGCGTTCGCCGATCCGCCTGCGCCGCCGGACTGACCGGGATCCCCCGAATTGACGCCGTTCGGGCCGTTGGCGCCGGGGTCAGGGATCGCGTGCACGGTGACGGTTGCCGCCCAGCCTAGCCCCGCCGACCCCAAAAAGAACAGCGGAATAGTCGCAGCGACGACAAGCTTACGCCGACAAGGCGATCGAGCCCAATTAATCACCTTAGGGTCCAAACTCATAACCAATAGCTGACCGTCGCGGCGAGACAGACGGCGGCGAGGAAGTTTGCGGCGTTTCGATCATATCGCGTCGCGACTCTCCTGAAGTCCTTCAATCGACAGAACATGCGCTCGATGGCGTTTCGGTTGCGATAGAGGAAGGGCGAAAAGCAGTTTTTCCATTTGCGATTGGCCTTTGGCGGAATATTCGGCATGACGCCGCCATCCTCGACCCGACGACGGATGGCGTTGCTGTCGTAGCCCTTGTCGCCGTGCAGGATTTCGCAAGGTGGAAGAAGTGCAAGAAGTTCCGCGCCAGCCGTGCAATCGGCGACGTTTCCGCCGGTGAGCATGAAGGCGATCGGTCGACATCGTGCGTCGGTCAGCGCGTGGATTTTGGTCGTGCGTCCGCCTCGCGAGCGACCGACAGCCTGATTTTTCTCCCCCCTTTGCCGCCAGCGGCCGAGCGATGCGCTTTCACCGCCGAGGAGTTGATGAGAACTTCCGTTGGCGGCCCTCCGGCTTGCGCCAGCGCCTGGAACAGGTCGACCCAGACGCCTTTGGCGGCCCAGCGGACATAACGATTGTAGAGTGTCTTCTTCGGCCCGTATTCGGGCGGCGCGTCGATCCAGCGCCCGCCCGATTTGAGCACATGGACGATGCCGCTGATGACCCGGCGATCGTCGACCCGCGCCTTGCCGCGCGTGTCGGTGGGAAGATGCGGCGCAATCTTCGAAAACTGCGCGTCCGTCAGCCAGAATTGATCGAGAATCATCGGTGCTTCCTTTCGGAAGCCCGTGAATCACAACGCGCTCATAGCGCCAAGCACTTTATGGGTCTGGGCCCTAAGCCTCCTTGAATTTGCGTCGCCGCCGCTCGCCGCGCCGCCAGAAAAAAATCATCAATGTCAACGTCATTGTAAAGGAGTTTCGATCAAACCGGCGCAATTACCAATAATCCACTGTAGACATACGGCCTTGGAGTTGCGTGAGCGTCTGTCTCTATATTATCGCATCTTTAAATGCGATTGATCGCGGGTCTGGGATTGCCGTCGCAGAAGCCGCAATCGGCCTTAAGGCCGGGCTCGGGCGAGCCGGGCTGCATGGGGGCCCACTGGAAAATATGCTATTTGCTCGTCTTCGGCGGCGCTCGCCTCGTGCCCAGCGCCGGCCTGGGGGGAGGGTGCTCATGCGCGCAAAATGGATGATTTGGCTTCTGGTCTCCGCCTTGGTGGCGCTCGGCGGGTGCGGCGATCGCAAGGCGAAGGAGCAGGCTGAAAACGAGGCCAAGGAAAAGGCGGCGCTCGAGACCGGCGTCGAGGCCGTGGTTTACGGCCTGCCGCTCATGATCATGGATATCACCAAGACCAAGACCACGAATGTCGCCAAGCCCGAAGGCTTCGCCGCGCCGATCAATCAATTCGTCAATGTAAGAACCTTCCCCGACGCATCCTTCCGCGACGTCGTGCGCGCCAATGTCGATACGCTTTATTCGTCGGCCTTTCTCGATCTTGCGGCCGAGCCGATTGTGCTCTCGGTTCCCGACACGCATGGCCGCTACTATCTGATGCCGATCCTCGACGCCTGGACCAATGTCGTCGCCTCGCCGGGCAAGCGCACGACCGGGACGAAGGCCGGCAATTTCGCGATCACGGGCCCGGACTGGAAAGGGACGTTGCCTGCCGGCATGAAAGAGCTGAAGTCGCCGACCAACATGGCCTGGATCATCGGACGCACGCAGACCAACGGTCCGGCGGACTATCCGGCCGTGCATGCGATCCAGGACGGGTTCAAGCTCACGCCGCTTTCCTCATTCGGCAAGCGCTATGTCGCGCCGCAGGGCAAGGTCGATCCCGATCTCGACACGAAGACGCCGCCTGTCGAGCAATTGCAGAAGATGAGCGCCGAGGTTTTCTTCGACCGGCTCGCCAACTTGCTGAAGGCCAATCCGCCGCCGGCTTCCGAGGCGCCTGTGCTCGAGAAGCTCAAGACGATCGGGATCGTTCCGGGCGAGAAGTTTGAGCTCGCGAAGCTCGATTCCCCAACGGCGAAGGGCTTGGAGAAATCCGTCGAGGTCGCGCTTGAAAAGTTGCAGGCGGCGTCGAAGGAGAGCGGCGCCCCGGTCAATGGCTGGCGCGTTCCGCCGATGATTCTCGGCAATTACGGCTCGGATTATGGGGTGCGCGCCGTCGTCGCGCTGATTGGGCTTGGCGCCAATCTGCCGCAGGATGCGGTCTATCCCTCCGCCTTCGTCGATGCCGACGAAAAGCCTTTCGACGGCGCCAATCGCTATGTGATCCACTTCGACAAGGGCTCGACGCCGCCGGTCGACGCCTTCTGGTCGATCACGCTCTACGGCGAGGACAGTTTCTTCATCGCCAATCCGATCAACCGCTTTGCGATCAGCAGCTGGATGCCGCTCAAGAAGAACGCCGACGGGTCGGTCGACATCTATGTGCAGCACGCGTCGCCCGGCAAGGACAAGGAATTGAACTGGCTGCCTGCCGGGGAGAAGGCGTTCAACCTGACGCTGCGCATGTATTGGCCGAAGGAAAAGCCCCCGTCGATCCTCGACGGAAGCTGGAAGCCGCCGGCGGTGAAACTGGCTCCCTGACGCATCGCGCCGCGAGTCTTCGGCTCGCATGAAGCGATCGGCGGCAAAAGAAAAACCCGGCCTCCTTGCGAAGGCCGGGTTTTTTGTGGGCGGCGTCAGGCGCAGCCGCGGCTGCGCCTGCAAGCGATCAGAAGGACGCCACGATCGGACGGCCCGTCAGGGCGCCGAGGACCTTCAGCCAATCGAAGTGATAGGCTACGCCGGCGCGCACAAGGTTGAGGTTCAGACTGTTGTTGTTCGCGACAGCATTCCAGCCCCAGCCGTTGTTGCCGCCGCCGCCGCTGAGTTGGGCATGGAGATATTCGACCTTCGCCGACCAGTTGGGGGCGAACATCCATTCCACGCCGCCGCCGGCGGTCCAGCCGGTGGCCGTTCCGCTGAAGGAGAAGGGATTGGTTTCGCCATAGGCGAAGCCGCCGGTGCCGTAGACGAGCAAAGAGGGCGTGAAGAGCCAGCCGACGCGGCCGCGCACCGTGCCGAGCCAAGTCAGGCTCAGCTTGGAGCCGTTGAACGGCGAGACAGGAATGAGAACGCCATTGGGCGTCAGAGGCGAAGGATAGAAATTGTAGCTCGAGGCGCCGTTGTTGTTGCCGGTAAGGCTGGTGCCCGAGAAGTCGCTCTCGTAGCCGATGACGATCGACGGGTTGACCTGATAATTATAGCCGCCGTAGTAGCCGCCTACGACGCCGCCCGAACCGCCGCCATTGTTGTTTCCATAGGGGAGGAAGAAGAGGTTCGGCGTCCCGTTCACATTGCCGAGAAAGGCGAAGTTGGGATCCCAGTAGGGCAGGTTCAGGTTTCCGCCGTTGTTGTTCGACCAGATGCCGCCGATCTCGAGGCCCATGTACGAGCCGGTCCAGCTGATCGCCGGGGGCGGCGGGGGAACGAGGGGAGCCTTCCGGCTCGGAAGGTCGGCGGCGAAGGCCGAGCCGCTAGCGAGAGCCAGCGCGAGCGCGCTGGCGACGAGTCCTTTTTTCATGCCGACACTCCTTTAATCCTGGCGCCGAAAACCAAGCCAAGCATCGTGGGCCGGGATTCGCTGCTGCAAAGTGCTGACACAATAAATGCGCGGACGCGCCGCACATACGCCTAATTTGGATCGACTCGACGAATTTCCGCGCCTGTGTCCTTTTTGCCACATCTCGCATCGTGAAATTTACTGCACGCGCGGAGCGTGCGCGCTAGCAAAAGCAGCGCTCACTCGATGCGCTGGACAAGCGCGACGAAGAACCCGTCGGTGCCCGAGGACAATGGCGAGAAGCGCAATCCGAAGCCGTGCGGGGACGCGAAGCGCGCGAGCTCCGGCAGATGCGCGCGCGCGGCGATTTCTTCGGCGGAGAGCGCTTTGAAATTCGGATGCGCGGCGAGGAAGGCTTCGATCTGTTTTTCATTTTCTTCGCAGAGCAGCGAGCATGTCACATAGGCGAGACGGCCGCCGGGCTTCACATAGCGCGTCGCGTCGCCGAGCAGCGCGCTTTGTTCCTTCAGACGCTGATCGATCGCGCCCGCCGCGAGCCGCCATTTCGCGTCGGGGTGACGCCGCCACGTGCCCGTGCCGGTGCAGGGCGCGTCGATGAGCACGAGATCGCAGCGCCCCTTGAGATCCGCGAGCACGTCGGCGCCGCCCTTCGGCGCGCGGACCTGAACATTGCGCGCGCCGGCGCGCTCGAGCCGCGCGAAGATCGGCGCAAGCCTGCGGCCGTCCGCGTCATGGGCGTAGATCTGGCCGCGGTTGTGCGTTTGACCGGCGAGCGCCAGCGTCTTGCCGCCGCCGCCTGCGCAAAGGTCGAGAATCTGCTCGCCGGGCGCCGCGCCGCAAAGCAGCGCCGCCAGCTGCGAACCCTCGTCCTGCGTCTCGACGAGGCCCTTGACGAAAGCCGGCTCGGCCGAGAGCGCCGGCCCACGCCCGTCGGCGCCGGGCCGGATGCGCAATCCAAGCGGCGAGAAAGGCGTCGGCTCGGCGTTAAGATGAGCGATCTTTTTTTGCGCTTCTTCGCGCGTCGCCTTCAGAATGTTGACGCGCAGATCGACGGGCGCGCGCTCGGCGAGCGCCGCCCCTTCGGCCGCCGCCGCCTCGCCCAGCGCCGCCTCGAGCTCGCTCGCGAGCCATTGCGGATAGTCCCCGCGCACCTGCGCTGGCGCATCGGCGAGCGTTACGCCCTCATAGCGCGCGCGTTCCTCCTCGGAGAGGGGCGCGGGCGCATGACCCTCGCCTGAAAAGAGCGGAGCAACCGAGGCGAGGCTCATGCCCCGAGCCTCGCGCAGCGCGCCGAGCAAGATGGCGCGCGGCGACTCGTCGCCCATGACAAAGGCCGCGGAGGCGCGCTTGCGCAGCGCGTCGAAGACGAGCGAGGCGATCGCGGCGCGGTCCTTGGAGCCCGCGAAGCGATGCCCGACGCCCCACTCCTTCAACACGTCCTGCGCGGGTCGGCGCCGCTCGCCGATGAGTTGCAAAATCTCGATGGCGGCGGAAATATGCGCGGCGGGGGTCATGGCGGCTTTCGCGGGAGAAGGGGCAGCTTCCCTCCCATGACGCGCCGAGAATCGCAACCGCAGCCCGGAGCGTCGTCATGACGTCCTTTTTCGCATGGCTCAGGAAGAGCGCCGTTCCTCCCAACGGGGAGGCGCCGCCGTTCGACGCCGCGGACTTCGCGAAAAAGGCCGAGCATGTCGCCGCGATGACGGCGCGCTTCGGCTATGATCCGGCGAGGGCGCGGCTCGTGCGCGAGGATTTCTTCTTCGAGCTTGGGGGCGTGAGCGCCAGGGCCGAGGGAAGGGCGCTGCCCGACGGCTCGATCCTCGTCTTCTACGATCCGGAAATGACGTTGGCGCGCCTCGCTTGCTGTGTCGCGCATGAGGTGCAGCATCAGAAATACGCCCGGGTGCGGCGCGCCATCGCGGCTGAAGTCGAGGACGGCCCGCTGCACAAGACCTTCGCTCCCTTCACGCCGGAGCTTTTGGCCGAGCGGGGGGGCGTCTCCGACTATTCCAACGAGCATTGGGCCGGCTGGCGCGGAGCCGAGCCGCCGCGTCTCTTCGAGGACGAGATGGCGCGTGGCGGCGCCGAGCCCATCAACGAGACTTTGGCCGAGGTCGCCAAGGCGCTCTACAACTTCGGCGCCGAGGCCCGCATCGATCCGCTCTGGCGCGCGCTCTACGAGCTGATCTTGCGCGAGTGGGCGCGGCTCGAGGCGTGATGCGGGCGCTTCTAAAACGCGTCGGCCTCGCGCGCGACGAAGGCCCCGATCCGGAGCTCGCCGGCGCCGCCGAGACGATCGTCGCCAATCTGCGCGCGCTAGGGCTTTTCGTCGCCGCCAAATCCTATGGGCCGCATTTCGTCGAGATCGTCGCTTCGACCTCGCCGAAGCTCGTCACGACGCCGGGGAGCGCTGAGGCTTCCGGCGTCGCGCTGCTGCTCGCGCATTCATACGATCCCCCGACGCTTGTGTTTGAGGAGATCAATTCGCTGCAGCCCGGGCTCGGGCGGCGGATGGTCGAAGCGGTCCTGCAGGGGCTCGCCGCGCCGAAAGGCCCGTTTCGGAAAATCCGCGTGGACGACGCTTCGCCCCTCGGGCGCGACGGCTCGAGCTTTTGGCGGCGCATCGCGGCGGAACATGCCGGGCTCGCGTGGGAGATCACCGAGAATGAGCGGGGGCGGCCTCTTTGCGACCCGCGCCTCGACGGCTCGTCTCAAAAAGAGGCATAACGCCGCAGGCCGACGCCTCGGCCCTGCCGACACAACTTCTGCGAAGCCTTGGCTCCCTGCGGCGCGATTGTAGGGAGATATGCTGGTTTCACCTCCATGCGCTGACCGCGAAACAGCCGGCTGAGGCTCGAATTGCCCAAAACTCGTCATAGCCTTAAGTAATGGATAGGCTTAAAGATCTGCGATGCGTCGCGAACTAAGGTCAAGCTTGTGAAAATCCCTCGCTCGGTGGCGGATGTGTTCAACGCGAGCGGGAAAGCTTGAACGTGTCAAGTATCGACACCTTCTGGGTCGTGAACTGGTCGACCGACGGTGAGGGGCGTTGCGATCATATCGATGCGCGCTGGCTCGACATCACCGGACAGACGGCGAGCGCCGCGAAGGGAGACGGATGGCTCCAGACGATCCACCCGGACGATCGGCAGGCCGTAAACGCCGAGTTAAACGCCGCGCGAGACGCGAAACGAGTTTTTCGCTTCGCCGCGAGGATCAGGCGGGCTGACCAACAATTTCGCTGGGCGATGGGCTTCGGCGCCCCGCGCCTTGATGAGAGCGGCGCTCCTCGCGGCTTTTCTGGGTCGCTTGTCGAATTTCACGATCGGTTCATGGCCGAGCGGACGCTCGCTGAAAGCCGCGAGAACGGCGGAGAACACAGACTGCGCGAGAGCGAAGCGCGGCTCAGCACCGAAGCCGCCGCCCTGTTGAGGCTGAACGCCGCCAGCGCTCGCCTCTGGAACACCCAGGACCTCGGGCAGGGGCTGGAGGAGATGCTTGCGGCGACGATCGAGCTGGTTGGCGCGGAAAAGGGCACTGTGCAGCTTTACGATCCGCGGCGGGACGTTCTGACGATTGCATGCCACCACGCCTTCAACTCTGACTTTCTCGAGTTTTTTCGTGAGGTCTCGTGCGCGCACGGAACGGCTTGCGGAAGGTCCCTGCGCGCGGGCGAGCGCATCATCGTCGAAGACGTGGAAGCTGACGCCGGATTTGCCGAATACCGCGCTGTCACTCGAGCTGCGGATTTTCGCGCCGTGCAGTCGACGCCGCTCGTCGGCCGAGACGGAGCGCGCCTCGGCATTATCTCCACGCACTGGCGGTCGCCGCATCGACCCGACGAGCAGGATCTGCGTCGGTTGGACCTCTATGCGCGGCAGGCTGCGGACTTCATCGAGAATTGCCGTTTGGCCGAGGAATTGCGCGAGCGCAAAGCCTTGCTGCAGGCGGTCGTGGACGGCAGCCCGGATGCGATCTTCCTGAAGGACCGCGAGGGCCGCATGCTGCTCGCCAATCCTGTCACTCTCGCCGCAATCGGCAAGCCGGCGGAGGAATGCATCGGGAAGACCGACGCGGAGTTTCTCCCCAATCCTGAAGATGCGGCGCCGATCATGGACAATGACCGCCGCATCATGGACGGGGGAAGAACGGAAATCTGCGACGAAACGGTCATCAATGCTTCGGGAACGCAATGGTACCGCTGTCATAAAACACCCTATCGCGACGCTCAGGGCAAGGTCGTCGGCCTCATCGGCATCGGGAGAGATATCACCGCGCAAAAAGCAACCGAGACGGCGCTGCGCGAGAGCGAGGAGCGGTTCCGCGTGCTGATGCAGGCGATCCCGAGCTTGATTTGGGAGACGGACGCCGAGGGCGCGAACACCTTCATGAGCGACGCCTGGTGCGCCTATACGGGGATGACGGCGGCGGAGTCCGCCGGCTCCGGCTGGACCGCGGCGCTCCATCCCGAAGATCACGATCGCATTTTTGGGGAATGGAGGGCGGCAGTCGCTTCGCCCCAGCTTTTCGATTGCCGTTACCGCCTGCGTGCCGCCGACGGCTCCTACCGCTGGTTTCTGACGCGCGCGGCGCCGCTCTGCGACGCGAAGGGCCGCGTCTGTCACTGGGTCGGAACCTCCACAGACATCGACGAGATGGTGCAGGCGCAGGCCAAGCTCGCGGCGGCGGATCGCCGCAAGGATGAGTTTCTGGCCACGCTCGCGCATGAGCTGCGCAATCCCCTGGCGCCGATCCGCAACGGCGTGCATGTCCTCAAAAACGGGAAGTCTTCGGACCATCCCGACGCCGCGCTGCTCGCCATCATGGAGCGTCAGGTCCAGCATCTCGTTCGCCTCGTCGACGACCTTCTCGAAGTCGCCCGTATTACGTGTGGACGGATCGCGCTGCGCAAGGAAATCGTCTCCCTTTCGGATTTCCTGCAACAGGCTTTGGAGACCTGCCAGCC
Organism: uncultured Alphaproteobacteria bacterium; assembly: GCA_963798515.1. Lineage (GTDB taxonomy): Bacteria > Pseudomonadota > Alphaproteobacteria > Rhizobiales > Beijerinckiaceae > Methylocystis. The sequence continues at coordinate 12,985 of CAWCTS010000022.1, read as the reverse complement.
GCTCATCGACAACAAAGGGCATCGCGTCATCGTGAGGCTCAATGAGGGCTTGTGGGTTTTCGGCGATCCGCTTCGCCTCTCGCAAATCGCTGCGAACATCATCAACAACGCCGCCAAATACACGCCGGCGGGCGGTCAGATCGATATCGAGGGGACATCGGCCGGAGACGAGCTGACGCTCCGCGTTCGCGACAACGGCATAGGCGTCAGCGCCGAGATGATGCCGCGCATTTTCGACCTCTTCGTCCAAGAAGAGAGCCCGACCCGAATAGCCGACGGCGGTCTGGGGATTGGTCTTGCGCTCGCGCGCCAGCTCGCGGCGCTGCATGACGGGCGCATCGACGCCGCGAGCGACGGTCCTGGGAAAGGGAGCGAATTCATCGTGAGGCTGCCGCTGCATCGGAAGCCCGCGCTCGCCGCGCGAGACCGGGAGAAGCTACGGGATGGCGCCGCGGCCCGCGTTCTCGTGATCGACGACGATCATGACGTCGCCGACAGCTTTGGCGTGCTGATGGAGACGCTGGGCGCAAAGGTGCGCGCCGCCTATGACGGACAGGCCGGCGTCGCCGCGATCGACGGCTTCGATCCGGACTTGATCTTCGTGGACATCGGCATGGCGGGCGTCGACGGCTACGAGACGGCGCGCCGAATCCGCCGCAATCATGCCGAGAGCCGCTTCCTCCTTGTGGCGCTGACCGGCTGGGGCCAGGAGGAGGACCGCCGCCGCGCCCTGGACGCGGGCTTCGACCTGCATTTGACGAAGCCGGCCCCGATCGAGGCGCTGGAGGGGCTGCTGGCGCGGGTTTGCGCACAAGAGGTCGAAGCGGGAGCGTCGCCGTGAGGCGATGCGAGGGTCGCTGGATTTCGAGCGCCCGAGACTCGCATTTTGCAAAAGCGGGCGAGGCGCGGGATAAAAAAAAGTTCATCTAGGCCTTTGAACCCGCGGCCGGCCGATTGTCGCCATAATCTATTATCACATTGAAAAATAACGTTATTTTCTCTGCCGCGCGCCTGTTGCGAAACCTTAACTAGCCGATTGCGGCGAAGCGGATCAAAATCCCTCTTACATCAGCGGGGACCGCTCCCCATATCTAGCCGGACGTCCGGCTTCTCAGCGGTCGTCGCTTAGACCCGCCTCTCGGGGGTCTGACAGGAGGATATAATGGCGAACGCTTTGCCCGTGCTCTCGCAAGAGAGTGGCTTGGCGCGTTACCTTGCCGAAATACGTAAGTTTCCGATGCTGGAGCCGCAAGAGGAGTACATGCTCGCCAAGCGTTGGCGCGAGCATGAGGACCCGCAGGCGGCGCAGAAACTCATCACCTCGCATCTGCGCCTCGTCGCGCGGGTCGCGATGGGCTATCGCGGCTATGGCCTGCCGATCGGCGAGATCGTCTCCGAGGGCAACGTCGAACTCATGCAGGCGGTCAAGCGCTTCGAGCCCGAGCGCGGCTTCCGGCTTGCGACCTACGCGCTATGGTGGATTCGCGCCTCGATCCAGGAGTATATCCTGCGCTCCTGGTCGCTGGTGAAGATCGGCACGACCGCGAGCCAGAAGAAGCTCTTCTTCAATCTGCGGAAGGCCAAGAGCCGCATCTCCGCCTATGAGGAGGGCGACCTCAAGCCTGAGAACGTCGCGGCGATCGCAAAAAGTCTCGGGGTTTCCGAGCAGGACGTGATCGACATGAATCGCCGCATGAGCGGCGACGCGTCGCTGAACGCCTCTGTGCGCGAGGAAGGCGAGGGCGAGTGGCAGGACTGGCTCGTCGACGACTCCCTCGACCAGGAATATCTGCTCGCGGATCGCGAGGAGGCCGACAACCGCCTCGTCGCGCTCCGTCAGGCGCTCGACGTGCTGAACCCGCGCGAGCGGCGCATTTTCGAGGCCCGGCGCCTGTCCGACGATCCGATCACGCTCGAAGCGCTCTCCGAGGAATTCGGCGTCTCGCGGGAGCGCGTGCGCCAGATCGAGGTGCGGGCCTTCGAGAAGGTGCAGGCGGCGGTGCAGGCCGGCGTCGCCCAGCTGGAGCATGCACGCCCGACGGCGCTGCTCGCGGCGCAGTAAAAAGAGCGTCGGTCCTTCCACAAATGTCGCGCGGGTCCAACCCGCGCGATTTTTTTTGCTGGCCTGTTCAATTCGACGCGGCAGGCCCGGCGCGCCCCGAAAGCCTACGGTATTCAACCAGAGCGTAGCGATCCGTCATTCCGGCGATGTAGTCCGCCACCACGCGCGCCGGGGGATCCTGACCTTCCGCGGCGAGCCGCGCCCACTCCGCCGGCATCAGCGCGGGTTCGGCGTGGAGCGCGGGGAAGAGGAAGCTGATCGCCGCGCGCGCCTCCTCCCAGACGCCGAGGACGCGCGGATGGCGATACATGTTCTTGAAAAGGAAGCGCTTTAGCTCCGCGAGCGCCTTGGACGCCCCCTCGGAAAAGCCGATGAGCGGAATAGCGGAGCCCCGCGCTTCATCGGCGCTTCGCGGCGAGGCCGCCAGAAGCCGCCCTTTCGACTGATCGATCAGATCCTCGACGAAGCGCGTGATGACGCGCCGCGTCAGTTCGTGAAACACGCGCGCCCGCTCCAGACCCGGATGCAGAGCATCGATCTCGGCGAGCAGCGTCGCGATGAAGGGGACGCTCCCGATATCGTCGAGGCCAAAGAGGCCGGCGCGCAGCCCGTCATCCGTGTCGTGCGAGCAATAGGCGATGTCGTCGGCGAGCGCGGCGCACTGCGCCTCCAGGCTGGCGAAGCTCTCGAGCGATAGCGGAAAGACGCGGTCGAACGCCTCCACATAAGGATGGAGCGCATGCGCCGCCTTGGCGCCCCTGAGCGGGCCATTGTGCTTGACGAGTCCTTCCAGGGTTTCCCAAGTCAGGTCGAGCCCGTCGTAGCGCGCGTAGCGGCGCTCGAGCTTGGTGACGACGCGCAAGGCCTGGGCGTTGTGATCGAAGCCGCCATGCTCCGCCATGCAGGCGGTCAGCGCGCTTTCGCCGGCATGGCCGAAGGGCGTGTGGCCCAGATCATGCGCGAGCGCGAGGGATTCGGCGAGGTCTTCGTCGAGCGCCAGGGCTCGGGCCAGGGCGCGCGCGATCTGGCCCACCTCGATCGTATGGGTCAGTCGGGTGCGAAAATGATCGCCGTCGAGGGGCACAAAGACTTGGCATTTATGCGCGAGACGGCGGAAGGCGGTGGAATGCAGCACACGGTCGCGGTCGCGCTGAAATTCGCTGCGGGTGCGCGACGGCGGCTCGGGATAGAGCCGACCGCGCGAGCGCGTCGCATCGCAGGCATAGGGCGCATGAGGCAGCCTGACCGCCAGGGGAAAGCTCCCATCGTTGCAAGGGCGCAAGGGCGGCCTTATCTTTAGGGGCATAACGCGTGTCGGCGGAAGTCGGCAAGAGGTTGCGCGCGCGGTCTTCGCGGTATCGGCGCAACGCGATTGAAATCGAAGCGAGGGAAGAATGAGCGACGCTTTGGGCGAGGTCGAGATCAGCGTGGCGGCGACGGCTCGGATCAAGGCGATCCTCGCCGAGGAGCCCGTGAACGCGGCGTTCCGCATCGGCGTGGAGGGAGGCGGATGCTCGGGCTTCAAATACGCCTTCTCCGTCGCGCCGCAGCCCGACGCGGGCGATCATCTCGTGGAGAAAGACGGCGCGCGGCTCGTCGTGGACGATGCGTCGCTGCCTTTCCTCCTGGGCTCCAGGATCGATTTCGTCGACGATCTGATGGGGCAGGCGTTCAAGATCGAGAACCCCAACGCCTCGGCTTCCTGCGGCTGCGGCGTGAGCTTCTCTGTCTGACCCGGGCCTGCGCCGCTGCGCAAAAGCAAGGCGCCCTACGCATTTTGACGATTTTGTCAGAATGAGCGAGAGTCCGTGTAAAGAATAGCGGACGACCTGGGCGCGTCGCGATGAAAAGTGGTTCGTTCGAATCGATTGACGGCCCATCGGCGCCTCTATCCGGGCGCGGCGAGGAGACCGCCGGCGTGAAGGCCTTTATGAAGGAGCGTCGCGGCTCGCCGGTCTTCCGAAAGCTCCTTCGCGCCATCGCGCTGGTGCTGGCGACGGTGATGCTGCTGCTCGGCGGGGAATGGCTTTACCAACGTCGATTGCAGGAGCTGCAGGAGCCGATACAAGCCAAGCTCGTGAGCGTCGCCAAGCTGAAGGTTGGACAGGTTTCCAGCTGGCGCCACGAGCGGCTGGCGAACGCCCGGGTGCTGGAGGCGAACGTACCGATCATCAACAAGGTGCGCCGCTGGTTGGAGCTGACGGCCACGCCCCGCGAGATCGAGGAGGTTCAAGCTTTCCTCAAATCGATCTGCCGAAATTACGATTATTCGGGCTTCGTCTTGATGGATGCGCAGGGGCGGCAGGTCGACTGGTCGAAACATAAGGGCAGCGCCGAAGAAAACGACGATAATCTGGCGATCGTGCGCGAGGCTCTGGGTAAGCACGAGCCCACGCTGAGCGACATTCATGTCGTTCCAGGATCCCTTGATCTGTTTATGTCCCTGGCCATCCCCGTCTTTGACAAGGGCGAATCCCTCGGGGCGATCGTGTTTCTGATTGATGCGCGCAAGGTTCTCTTCCCGCTTGTGGAAGCCTGGCCCGTGGCGACCCCGGGCGCTGAGATCTTGATCGTCAGACGCGACAACGATTACGCGCTTTTCATCAGCGACTCGCGGTTTGAGCCGGACGATGCGATGAATCTCAGAATTCCTCTGACGGAGATCGAAAAGCCCACCGTTCGGGCGGCGCTCGGATATCAGGGCGATGTCGATGGTCGGGATTATCGAGGCATCGATGTTTTTGCTGTGGCGGAGTCTGTGCCGGGCACGCCATGGCATCTCGTCGCGAAGATCGATGTGGAGGACGCGCTGGGTGAAGCCCGACAACAGGTCGAGATGGAGCTCGCGGGGATGTTCATCGTGCTCTCGGCGGGCGGCGTCGTCTTCGCAGGCGCGGCCGAGGCGCGACAAAAGCGCTACGACAGGGAGGTGGCGCGGCGCGAGGCTTTCGAGCGGTCGATCCTAGAAAATGCGGGCGCCGCAATCATTGCCGCGACGAACGATGGGGTCATCCGGCTGTTCAACCCGGAAGCCGAGCGGCTGACCGGCTACGCGGCGGAAGAGGTCATCGACAAAGAAACGCCCATGCTCTTCATCGACCCGACGGAGGTGGCGGAGTGCGCAAAGGAGCTGTCGGCGGAAGGAAGGGAGGTCGTTGATCCAGGCGTCGAGGTCTTTATCGCGACGGCGCGCCGCGGAAAGTCGCAAGCCCGCGAATGCACCTTTGTGCAAAGCACAGGGCGGCGGGTGCCAGTCATCATGACCGTCACCGCTTTCTATGACGAGACTGGCGCAATCGGCGGCTTTCTGGCCTTGGCGCGTGACATTTGCGAGCGCAAGGCGATGGAACGGGCGTTGCAGGCGGAGCATGTGCGTCTCGAGGAATTGGTGCGCCAGCTCGAGGATGCGAAGAAAACCGCGGAGGCGGCGAGTTACGCTAAGGGCGAATTTCTGGCCAATATGAGTCATGAGATCCGAACGCCCATGAACAGCGTGCTCGGCGCCGCCCAATTGCTGCGGGCGGAGTCTCTCTCCACTCACCAGACCGAATTCGTGACGCAGATTCTCGACGCGGGGCGCACGCTGCTCGGGGTCATCAACGACATTCTCGACTTTTCGAAAGTCGAGGCCGGCCAGCTACAGATTGAGCGGCAACCCTTCGCTCTGGCGGCCACGCTCGCGCGCATCGGCAGTCTCTTGGGTAACTCCGCTCATGCGAAGGGATTGGAGCTGCACATCGACTGCGCGCCGGAGCTGCATGATCTGGTCCTGATGGGAGACGCCCTTAGGCTCGAGCAGATCCTCATTAACCTCGTTGGCAATGCGGTCAAATTCACGGCTCAAGGCGAGGTGAGGCTCGTCGTTGCGGCTCAGACGCTGACGTCCTCGGCCGCGCGCCTGCGTTTCGAGGTTCGCGACACCGGCATTGGCATTGATCCGGAAAAGGCATCCCGGCTCTTCGAGCCTTTCGTCCAAGCCGAGGGCGCGATCACCCGCCGCTATGGCGGCACGGGACTGGGATTGTCCATCAGCAAGCGACTGGTCGAGCTGATGGGGGGCGTCATCGGCGTGGAAGGGGTTGTTGGAAAAGGCAGCACCTTCTGGTTCGAGCTTCCCTTCGATCTGCAACCGGCGGGAAGCGTTGCGGCGCTGGAAAGCTCAAAGCAGGCGGAAAGCAAGGGACCGCGTTTGTCCGGCTTGCGTTGTCTCGTCGCTGACGACATTCCGATGAATCGGCTGGTCATCGAACAGATGCTCACTCGGGAAGGCGCCTTCGCCACGCTGGCGGCGGATGGACAGCAGGCCCTGCAATATTTGGAAGCGGAGCCGAACGCCTTCGCGGCGGTTCTCATGGATGTGCAAATGCCCGTGATGGATGGGCTGTCCGCGACGCGCGCGATCAGGAGTGAGCTCGGATTGAAGGACTTGCCCATCATCGCCCTGACGGCCGGCGTGCTGCCCGAGCAGCGCCAGCAAACAAAAGAGGCGGGGTGCACGGACTTTCTCACAAAGCCCGTCGATCTCGAAGCGCTGGTGGCGATGCTGCTTCGCCTCGCGCGTCCGACGCAAACTCACTAGCAAGCGCGCGACGTCAGCTTTTCGCGAAGACTCTCAGAGCGGGTAATCGCGCGCAGGATCGATTCCGGCGTCGGTCAAAAATTTGCGCAGCGCCGCAACCTCGTCCTTCGAGAGGCTATGGTGAGACTCGTGAAATCCGTGAGTGGACCCGTTGAAGGTCACCATCAGGTGATTGTGCCGGCTGTGAGTGATTTCCGCGCCGAGCTCCTGCAACATGGAGAGAACGGCTTTCGGATCGATGTTGCCGCTCATGGGGTGCGCGAACAGGGCGTGCAGGATGGTTCGATGCTTATGATTCACGGATCGGGCTCTCCTTCTGCAAGGCGGATCGTTTCCTCATCGATAGCACGGCGCGAGCTGCGCGGGCCTGCGACAAAAGAGACTTCCGCCTTGTGGAGAGCTTCTACTTCTGGTGCGGGGCGCCGAGATAGGGAAACTCGTTGAGCGTGTCGTTGTGCGGCCTCAAGCCGCTTGCCGGGCGCTCGCCCTTGGTCAGAAACGCCAGCCGGTAATCGATCACATCGTCGGTGAAGACGCGGCCATTGGGATATTTTGCGGGCTTCGAGGGATCAAAGCTCAGCACGTCGGGCAGCGTGCGTTCCTTGTCGATCGCGGCGATGGCTTCCTCTCGCGTGTAATTTCCCGTGTGTCCCATGAGATGCACGAACTGCTCGAGCCAGCGGTTGCGATCGTTTGCGGGCTCGCTCGCGTTATATTCGAGCTTCGTGTCGTCCGTGTTGAAGAAGCTGCTCACGCTTGGATGGCCGGCGCGGTCGACGTGGTTGAGCTTGCCGTCCTGGCGCAGGCTGCAACGTCCCCAGATGTGGATTTCCGGCCTCGGATCGAGCAGCCGCGTCGGCAGCTCGACGGCGATCGAAAACACATTGGCTTGCGTGTTTGAATCCACGCCCGTCCAGGGCGTCTCGCCCGGCAAATGCATCTCGGTGAAATTGCGATGTCCCCTTATGTCGAACAGATTTTTGATGCCGTCGAAATCGAAGAAGAATGCGTCGCTGCGGCTGCCGGCGAAGAAGGTGTATTCGCCGGCCCTCACGATCTTGGGCGCGGGGTCGAAGGAGACTGCCGCATCGGCGACGATCTTTTCGCCGACGGCTTCAGGCGAGCGCGCTTCCGATCCCTTTGCGAGAAACACGCTGAAGCTCTGCCTGCCGTCCTGCGGCTGCGAGAAGACGAAGCTCAGCGCCAGATCGGTCAGGAGGTCGCCGTCGGTGTCGATGTTGATCCGGTAGATGGCGTTGGGATGCAGCGCGTCGGCGTTGGGATTGGCGTTCAGGATGATGACGGTTCTCGACGCATCGTTCGGCGCCTGAAACGCATAGAGATCGCAGAGGTCCAGTCTTTGGTCGCCGAGCGGGGCGCCGAGGCTCAGGCCGGTAAAGTGATTTGACATTTCTCTTGTCCTTTCGAAATCGAGACGCTCGCGCCTGAGGCCGGGGCGAGCCGCAGCAGGCGCTTCTCAAAGATGGGGCGGAGGTTTGGGCGGGCGAGTGCGGGCCAGCGGCGCGCCTCAGCATTTTGCTTCAAGAGCGCTCGACGAGCGGCCGAGCGCCGCCTGCAGCGCGGCCATAGACCTTGCCGGCGCGGTCGACGAAGGCCTGCGCGTATTTGTGGAAGGCCGCATCGAACATCGCGCCCATGAGCAGCCCCAAAGCCATGCTTTTGAATTCATAATTGATGGAAAAATCGACGCAGGAGCGCGCGCCTCCCGAAGTCGGCGGCGGCTCGTCGCGAAAGGTCCAGCGGCTGTCGAGCTTCTTGAAGGGACCGTCGATATATTCGACCCGCACTTCGAGCTTGGGCGTATCGCAGGTGACGCGGCTCGTATAGCGCTCGCAGATCGCTTTGAAGCCCACCTGCATCTCGGCGACGACGACCTCGATCCCATCGGCGAGCGGCGTCCGGCGGCGCACGCGCATGCCTTCGCAGAGCGGAACGAATTTTGGATAGGACTCGACGTCGGAGACGAGCCTAAACATTTCCGCCGCGGAATAAGGCACGTGACGGCGGTCTCTGAATCGTTTCATCGTCACGCCTGGAGGGACTCCCGAGGCCGCCCCGGCGCGTTCGGCGGCTGCCTATCGACGCGGGCTTGGCTCAAGCGAAGATAGACCGGAAAAGCCTTCTTGCGTCAATCGGAGCGCTCGCGGTTTTCTTGGGCGCCGCTGGCGCGAAATCCCTTCGACGAGGGCGCTTGGAAACCATCCGACCATTTTGGTAGGAAATTTCGCGTTGAGCCCTTTCCCGGGAAGGGCGGACGCTTTAGCTTGACCGTCGTTCTGTCGTGTCCGTGTGGAGAGCTCCATGGACGGCCATTACGTGACGCTCTGGATCTCCGCGGCAGCCGTGCTGGGCGGAGCGGTTTGGATCTCAATCCGCGACGGCGCCCCCGCCTCCAAAATCGCAGAAATGGTTTTTCTTCTGAGCCTGCCGATACTCTGGATCGGCATGCTGTTGGGCCTGTTCGGCCCGATAAACTACCGCGTCGGTCTTCTGGAGGCGCCGCGCGACAGGGCCGATCTGCCCGAGCCGCCTCCCCTGACTCCCATGCAGCGCTACGGTCCGCGGACCGCGATTTACGATATCGCGGCGCACACCGTTTATCTGCCGAGCGGGAAAACGCTCGAGGCCCATTCAGGGCTTGGCGGCATGAAGGACAATCCGCGCTTCGTGAACCAGCGCAATCACGGGGCGACGCCGCCCAATCTCTATGAGCTCTCGCTGCTGGGGGAGCTTTTCTATGGCGTGCGGGCGCTACGTCTCACCCCGGTTGGCGACGCGCCCGAATACGGACGGGACGGCTTTCTCGCGCACACCTACATGCTTGGGACGGCAGGCGACTCGCATGGGTGTATCGTCTTCAGGGATTATAACAGCTTCCTCCAGGCCTATCTCAAGGGCGAGATCAAGCGAGTCGTCGTCGTCGCGCATTTGGATTAAAGATGTGGATCGTTCCTCGATCCGTCGGGCGGGGATCGCGGACGATTGGGGAAATCATGCATTGGATATTTCTATTAACTGCGATCTTCGCCGAGGTTCTCGCAACTTCCGCGCTCAAGGCCTCGGCGGCGATGACGAAGCTCGGACCCACCGCGGTCGTCGTCGTCGGCTATGGAGCCGCTTTCTATCTTCTGTCGTTGACGCTCGATCAGATCCCCGTCGGCGTGGCCTATGCGATCTGGTCCGGCGTCGGCATCGTCGCCATCTCTCTCATCGGCTGGCGCTTCTTCGACCAGAGCCTCGACATGCCGGCGCTCATGGGGATGGGCCTGATCGTTCTCGGGGTTGCGGTGATCAACCTGTTTTCGAAGTCCGGGACGCATTAGCGTCGCCGTCGACCCTAGCGGTTCGGGCGGCAGAATGACTTGATGAGGGAGCGAGCCGATGCGGCAGGGCGTGGACTTCATTCTGGAGGCCTTGTCGGCGGAAGGGGTCGACCATCTGTTCATGGTGCCCGGCGGCCTGGTCGATCCCTTTCTTCCGGCGCTCGGGCGACAAAAGGCGCTGATCCCGATCGTCGCGGCGCAAGAGGGCGGGGCGGCCTATATGGCCGACGGCTATGCGCGCGCCAGCGGCAATTTGGGAGCCGCTCTGTGCATCGGCGGTCCGGGCCTGGCCAATGCGGTGACGGCCTTCGCCACGGCGAGGACGGACGGCTCTCCGCTTCTGCTGATGAGCGGCGAGGTGAGCACCTCGCTCGAGGGGAGGGGCAAGTTTCAGGACGCCAGTCCGCAGACCCTCGACGACGTCTCCCTGCTGAAGCCGATCGCGCGTTATTCCTCTTCGATCGACAATCCGAAAAATCTGCCGCATCTCTTCAAGCGCGCGATGCTGGAGCTTCGGATGCCGCCAGCCGGACCGGTTCATCTGTCGCTTCCGAGCGACTGCCTCGCTGGCGAGATATCTTCTGAATATGCGGCGATCGATCTGGGGTTGCGACGCCCTGAGACCCTCTCGCGCACCGGCGCGGAAGGGTCGCTTCGACATTTCGACGGTCCTTCGCCGCCGATCAAGATCGCCATTCTCGCCGGCGCCGGCGTGGAGCACGCGGAGGCGGCGCGATCGCTGAAAGAATTCGCCGAGCTTTGGCGAATTCCGGTTGCGACGACGCTCAGAGCGAAGGGCGTCTTTCCGGAGGATCACCCGCTGTCGCTCGGTGTGTTCGGCTATGCCGGAACGCATCACGCCCGCTCGGCGCTGCTCGATCCTTCGCTCGATCTTCTGATCGTGCTGGGAACGGGACTGAATGAACGCGACACCATGCATTGGGCGCTGCAGCTCGCGCCGAGCGCCGCGATCAGCGTCAATCTCTCGGCGGCGAGCCTCGGAATGCACGCGCAAGACGGCGGCGTGGTGGGAGATTGCGGCGCCTATCTGAAATTTCTGCTGGAGCGCAGCGAGGCGTTGCGCGGATCGCTCGCTCCGACGCTTGACACACGAGTCCGGTGGCTTTCGGACATTCGATCGAAACCTCGACTGCAAGACCCAGAGAATTGCGCGAGTGACGCCGTCCCGCTCCATCCGGCGCGAGTCGTCAGCGAATTGCGAAAGGCCTTTCCGCGCAACGGCGTGCTGCTCGTCAACTCCGGCGCGCATCGCGCCTTCGCCGGCCACTATTGGGAATCCTATGAGCCGCGCACCTACATCTCCGCGACCAATCTCGGTCCCATGGGCTGGGCCATCGCCGCGGCGGCTGGAGTCCAATGCGCGGCGCCCAAGCGGCGGGTTGCGGTGATCACCGGCGACGGCTGCATGCGCATGAGCGGCATGGAGGTCGCGACCGCCGCGCGCTACCGCTTGCCCATCGTCTTCGCCGTGATCAACAACGCCGCGCTCGGCAATGTCTGGTTACGGGCGCATAAGGTTGGCGCGACGCCCGACGAATTGACCCGCTTGCCCGATCACGATTGGGCGGCTTTCGCAAAGGCGCTCGGTTGTCGCGGCGAAACGGTCCGTGCGCCGGGCGAGCTTGCCTCCGCCTTCGCGCGGGCGCTCGAGAGCGCAGAACCCAGCGTCATCGACGTCAAGGCCGACAAGGCGTTTGCGACTCCCGTGAAAGACTGGTCGGACGCGGTCGCAGCTCAGTCCTACCATGAATGAGTGAATGAGATGGCGCAGCTGCCCTTCGATCCCGCAAAACTCTCGCCCTCCGATCTCGCGCGATACGAGCGCATGGCGCAGCGGCGCAAAGAGCAGGGCGCGGGTTTCGGCGGTCCCTACGCCGCGCTGATAAATCATCCTGAACTTTGCGAGAAAATCGAGGATCTCGGTTTTTATCTGAAGTTTCGCGGTCATCTCCCGCGCGACGTTTATCAATTCGTGGTCCTCGCCGTCGCCAGAAGCACGGGAGCCGCGTTCGAATGGATCGATCATGAAGCGCACGCTCGAGCCGCAGGCGTGCCGCCATCGGTGATCGACGCGCTTCGCGAAAAGGGGATCGCGACGGGCGGCTTTCCGCCGCCCTATGACCTCGTCGCGAGGGCGCTCGTTTCAACTCTATCCTGGAAGAACGTCCCGCAAGCGGTTCAAGACGAATGCATCGCAGCCTTCGGCGTCAAAGGCTTCGTGGAGGTCGTCGTGCTTTCCGGCTTCTACCAGATGTTCGCGGCGATCAACGAGGGTTTTGCGGTAGCGCCGCCGGCCGAGTGATCGCTAACAACGCCTCGGCTCGCCGCCGCCTGAGCTTCGGCGACGTCATAATCGCTATCTTCATCACGATACGCCGGCTCGCGCGACGCGATGCGCAGGACATAGCACGCGGTCAACCTCCTCTCGAAGGCCGGCGCGCATCAGGGCGGTTGTCACAGCCGTAACAATTTTGTGATGTCGCTTCCGTAGCTTGTTGTTTTGTGGGTCCGTGGGCGGCGTCGACGAGAGGGCAGGGGAGGAGAGGACATGCAATACGTAGTTAAATCTGTTCGGAAACAGGGAGTTTCAAACAAGGAGCTCATCGAACATTTCACTGCGAGGATGAATCCCAAGGCCTGGGAGCTGGTCCGCACCGACAAAGTAAAACACCTCTACTACCTGCTTGGCGAAGAACCGGGCTTCTTCGCCATTGTGGATGCGGAAAATATCGAGCAAGTGAAGACCACGGCTGCCGAGGTGACCGACAACCACAATTTGTTTGACATAGAAGTCGTCCCGGTCAGCATTTTTCCCGAGTTTCCGGCTGAGTAGGAAGGGGCTTTCGCCAAAGCGATTTAGTCGGGCCTCGACGGCTAGACTGCCGCCGCCTGCGCCTCGGCGATCTCGTGATCGCTTTTACCCACGCGATGCACGGAGTCCCGTGAGGCGATGCGGTCGATGAAGGAAGCGATTTCCGG
>CAWCTS010000021.1:0-9129 GCA_963798515.1 uncultured Alphaproteobacteria bacterium | reverse complement strand
CTTTCCGGGGGGAATGAGCCGCATATTTCTACATTTGGCGTCGAGATGCTCGGCGCTTCCGGCGAAAAGAGCCGGTATTTCCTTCATTCCTCGCCGGAATTCGCCTGCAAGAAGCTTCTCGCGGCCGGCGAAGAGCGTATTTTCACTTTCGCCCGGGTCTTCCGCAACCGGGAGCGCGGGCCGCTGCATCATCCCGAGTTTACAATGCTCGAATGGTATCGCGCGGGGGAGCCCTTGGCGCGGGTTATCGAGGATTGCGCGGGGCTGATGGTCGCCGCGGCGCGGGCCGCCGCGACCGATAGCTTCCTGTGGCGCGACGGGATGGCCGACGCCTTCGAGGAGCCCGAGGTCTTGACGCTGTGCGAAGCGTTCGACCGCCATGCGGGGATCGACCTCTCGGCGCTACTCGACGATCGCCAGGCGCTCGCGCGCGCCGCCGCCCAACTGGGGGTGCGCGTCGTCGCCGACGACAGCTGGTCGGATCTTTTCAGCAAGATCCTCTGCGAGAAGATCGAGCCATATCTTGGATGCGGCCGGGCGACCATCCTCATCGACTATCCGGCGAGCGAAGCGGCCTTGGCGCGCTTAAAGCCCGAAGACCCGCGCTTCTGCGAGCGCTTCGAGCTTTATTTATGCGGCGTCGAGATCGCCAATGGCTTTGGCGAGCTGACGGATGGCGCGGAGCAGCGCCGCCGCTTCGAGGCGGCGGAGGCGAAAAGAGTCGCGCTCTATGGCGAGACGCGACCGATCGACGAGGATTTTCTCGCAGCCGTCGACGCCATGCCGGAAGCGAGCGGGGTCGCGCTGGGTTTCGACCGGCTGGTCATGCTCGCCGCCGGCGCGACGCGCATCGAGCAGGTCTTGTGGACCCCGGTCGCGGAGCAGGGGGCGCCCTGACCCTTCGAACTCGGGTTAAGCGAATTTGACGACCGCGATGGTCAGGCCGGCGATCCACAGCGTCTCGACGATCATGAGCGCGATCGGCTTCCAGCCCACGGCGGCGAGGTCCTTGAAAGAGGTTTTCATGCCGAGCGCCGCGATCGCGGTGACGAGACACCATCGCGACACATCGTTGATCGTCTCGAGCGCGAGCTTCGGCAGGAGTCCGAAGCTGTTGATCGCGACAAGGGCCGCAAAGCCGAACAGGAAATAGGGGATGGGCGCCTTCGCGCCCCCCGTCGCGCCGCTTCGCCCGACGATGAAGGCGATGCCGAACACGACCGGGACCAGCATCGCGACGCGCAGCAGCTTCACATAGGTTGCGATATCGCCGGTGCGCTGGGAGATGGAGTAGCCTGCGCCGACCACTTGCGCGACGTCGTGGATCGTGCCGCCGAGGAACACCCCGGCCTTCACATTGTCGAATCCCAGGGCCGTGGCGAGCAGGGGATAGAGAATCATCGCAAGCGTCGACAGGAGCGTGACGGTCACAACCGTCAGAATGGTGTCGCGCTCGCTTTGCGGGGCGCGGGGCAGCACCGAGGCGATGGCGAGCGCGGCGGACGCGCCGCAAATGCCAACGGCGCCGCCGGAAAGCACGCCGAAAGCGCGTGACTGACCCAGCTGGCGCGAGAGCAGCGCCCCGAGCGCGATGGTCGTGAGCAGGCCAGCGATCACCGTGGCGATGGGCGTCGCGCCAAGCTCCAGGATCTGGCCCAGGGTGATACGCGCGCCGAGCAGGGCCACGCCGAGCCGCAGGACCGTCTTGGAGCTGAACTCGACGCCCGCGACGCAGCGCCCCTCCTCATGCAGAAAATGGAAGGTCATGCCGAAGAGCAGCGCGAAGAGCATGACCGGCGAGCCGTAATGTTGCGCGAGCCAAGTCGCCGCAAGCGCGATCGTCGCCGCGGTCAAGAGCCCCGGATAGACGCGCCACAGGAAATGGCGCCACGAATCGTGGGTGGCTGCCGGCGGCGGGGCGTGCTCGACCGCGAGCCCCTCCATCGCGTCATAGGATTGGAAAAGCGCATGCGCGGTTTCGGAGTCGGTGTCGAGATCTGAAGTCATCTGTGGCCTCCGCAGCTGGGAATGGCGGTTCCTATCATCGGTGAGGCCGCCGCAATGCGACTTTCGCACGGATGGACGTCTTCGAAAGCCAGCCCTATAAGCCGGTCGTCATGAAAGGCCCCTTCGCCAAGCCATGCTTCTAGCATGACCGAGCGCCCCCTCCACTCGTTAGACGCTCTCGCTGCGGCGGGGCTCCTCACGCCCTCCGAGTTGCTGCGCGCGGTTGCGGACCGCTATGCGCTAGCCCTCACGCCGCAGATCGCGGCGCTCATCGACCGCGCCGACCCTGATGATCCGATCGCCAAGCAATTTCTGCCCGACGCCCGCGAGTTGGAGGTGACGGCCGCTGAGCTTGCCGACCCCATCGGCGACGAGGCGCATAGTCCGGTCCCCGGCGTCGTGCATCGTTACACAGATCGGGTGCTTCTGAAGCTCGTTTCCGTCTGTCCGGTCTATTGCCGCTTCTGCTTCCGCCGCGAAAGCGTCGGCAACAGCGGCGCGCTCGACTCCGCAACCCTTGCGCGCGCGCTGGATTATATCGGCGCACATGAGGAAATTTCCGAGGTCATTTTGACGGGCGGCGATCCGCTGGCGGCCTCGCCTCGCCGGTTGCGCGCGGTCGCCGAGCGATTGAGCGCGACGGCTCATGTGAGAAAGCTGCGCGTGCACACGCGCGTTCCGATCGCCGCGCCCGATCTCGTCACGGCGGACCGGCTCGCGGCGTTACGCGCGGCGCGCAAGACGCTCATCGTCGCGCTGCACGTCAATCACGCGCGCGAGCTCTCGCCCGGCGCGAAGGCCGCGATTGGGCGCTTGAAAAGCGCGGGCGCGGAACTTCTCTCACAGACCGTTCTGCTCAAAGACGTGAACGATCATGCGGCGACGCTCGACGCGCTCTTACGCGCGCTCTCGGCGTGCGGCGTCGCGCCCTATTATCTGCACCATCCCGATCTCGCGAAGGGGACGGGGCACTTTCGCCTGCCGCTCGCGCGCGGGCGAGAAATCTACGACGAACTTGCGAGATTGCGGGGCGGCCGATCACTGCCGCGCTATGTGCTCGATCTTCCCGGCGGCTTCGGCAAGATCCCGATCGAAGCGCCGCATCTGACGCAAAACGAGGATGGAAGCTGGCGCGCGCGCGACCGCTTTGGCGTCGAGCATCGCTACGAGGAATGTTTTGACGCGTCGCGTGAGGCGGGGACGACTCAGGGACCGGCGGGCGAAACCACCATCTTCGCCAGCGAGTAGACGCCGCGCACGGAAAGCAGGCTGAAGCTCGAATAGACATTGCCGCCAATCAGCTGCCCCAGCGGGGACGCCTCGCTCGTATAAAGCGCCACGCTCGACGCGCCGAAGGAGATCGCGGGGAAGGTCGTCTGCTGACGTATCGCCGCATTGGAGCCGTACCACCAATTGGCGACGAAGGGCTGAGCGCTGTTTGAGGGCGGTTCCTTTTCGTTCCCATAGAGGAAGTAAGGCCCAAACTCGCGAGGCGAAACGGCGCCGTAGAGCACGCCGCCGGAGGCGTTCTGCGTATATTCGTAGGAAATCAGCGGATCGAATGTCGCGGGAATGCCGGCGTTCTGGAAGGCTGCGACGAGCTGCTGATTGTTCGTCACATAGAGCGCCATGTAGTTGTTGATCGAGCCCGTTCCGTCGGGGGAGGCGATGTTGATCCCGATCTGCGAGATCGTCGTCGGCTGAGAGGAGCCGGAGTTGACCTGCACGCTGCCGCAATTCGTGATGCGCACGACGATCGGCGCCTGGCCCGAGGCGGCGTTGGTGATCGTGTAGCCGGCTGGCACGAGCTTCTGCGCGATGTCGATGGACACATAGCCCTCGCCGGCGAACTCGGTGCAGTTCATGAAGCTGACCTTGAAGGTCGCGCGACCCGCCTGCGCCTGCGTCGCAGAGAGGACGAGCGCCGACGCAAGAATGAAAGGAAGGCGGAAGCGATGCATCTGTCCCCCAACTGATCGGGAGCCGTGCCGGCGTCCCAAGCAGTGCCCAGCAATCTTTGAAGCCCAGCTCGGGCGCGACTGTCATTCGACTTACGGGCTTTTACAAGGCGACGACGCCGCCGACGCGCCGAAATATTCGACATGACAATAAGACGACGGGACGAAGCGAGAACCCGAGTGCGGATCGGCGCTCTCTACTTCGCCTCCGTCAGGCGCGCCGCGTAGCGCGCCATGAGATCAACCTCGATGTTCAAGCTGTCGCCGACCTTGCGTTCGCCAAGCGTCGTGACTTTGAGCGTGTGCGGGATGATGAGCACGCCGAAATGGTCGCCCTCCACTTCGTTGACGGTGAGCGATATTCCGTCGAGCGCGACGGAGCCTTTGGGCGCGATGAAGCGCGCGAGCGCGCGCGGAGCCTCGAAGACGAGCCGCGCCATGCCGTCGAAATCCTCGCGCGAGACGAGCTGCGCCAGCCCGTCGACATGGCCGGTCACGATATGCCCGCCGAGCTCGTCGCCGATCTTCAGCGCCCGCTCCAGATTGATGCGCGTTCCTCGGCCCCATTGGCCGACCGTGGTGAGCTTCAGCGTCTCGGCCGCGGCGTCGACCTCGAAGATCGCGCACTCCCCTTCGGTCCGCGTCTCGACGACGGTGAGGCAGGTCCCGGAGCAGGCGATCGAGGCGCCGAGCGCGATGCTTTCCAGCGGATAGGAACATCGAATCGCGAGGCGGCGCCGCGCGCCGCGCTCCTCGACCTGCTCGATCTCGCCGACGTCGGTGACGATTCCCGTGAACATTCAGCCGACTTTCTCGTAATGCGTGATCTGGTCCGCGCCGAGCGCGAAGGCGTCGGTCTGGCGATAAAGCGCGGGGTCTTCGAGCACGGCGCGCGCGGCGGGCCGCAGCGCATGGCGTCCCGCGCCGCCGAAGGCTTTCGGGCCCGTGTGCAGCATCACCACATCCACGAGTCCGGCCGTAAGCAATGACTCGGCCAGCCGCGGGCCGCCCTCGCAAAAGACGCGCGTGACGCCGCGCCGCGCGAGCTCTGAAAGCGCGGCCTGCGGCGGGACGCGACCCAGAAGATCGGCGCCGACGCGCGCGACCTCGGCGCCCGTGGCGTCTGAAAAGCGCTTCGCGTCTTCCTCCGACACGCTCGTCAGCGCGATGACCAGCGTCGGGGTCGTGCGCGCGAGCGCCGCGAAGCGCGAGCGCGGGGAAATCGTCAGATTGCTGTCGACGACGACGCGCAGCCGGAGCTGGTCCTCCATGCCGGGAAGGCGCACCGTCAGCAGCGGATCGTCCTCCCGCGCCGTGCCCGCGCCGACCATGATCGCGTCATGCGCGGCGCGCTCCATATGGGTCTGCGCGTCGGCGAGCGGGCCCGTGACGGTGAGCCGCGGATCGTGAGGCGCGCCGGCCGCGAAACCGTCGCGCGTCTGCGCGAGTTTGAGCGTGACCATCGGCCGGCCCTGCGTCACCCGCAGAAAATGCCCGAGATGGTCGCGCCTTGCGGTCGCCTCGCGCACGCCGGTCACGACCTCTATGCCCCCGGCTTTCAGGATCGCATGGCCTTTTCCGGCGACGCGCGGATCGGGGTCCTGCATCGCGGTCACAACGCGCGCGACGCCTGCGGCGACAATGGCTTCGGCGCAGGGCGGCGTCTCGCCGCGATGCGCGCACGGCTCCAGCGTCGCGTAGAGCGTCGCGCCGCGCGCTTCCGCGCCCGCGGCGTCCAGCGCCTGCGTCTCGGCATGCGGCCGCCCGCCCGGCCCCGTCACGCCTCGCGCGACGAGCACGCCGTCCTTGACCAGGAGCGCGCCCACGGCGGGATTGGGCGCGCAGCGGCCGAGCGCGCGCCGTCCGAAGGCCAGCGCCGCATCCATCCAGGCCTCGTCGCCTCTTTCCTCGCTCATGCGTCACCCGGGCGCGGGGAGGCTGCCTCGAGCAGCAGTGCGAGGGCCTGCTCGACCGCTGCGGCGCGAATCTCCGCGCGGGAAAGCGCCCCAAAGCGCCGTTCGACGTGGCGGGCGCGACCCGAGCGCTCGGCGCAGCCGAAATGCACGAGGCCGACCGGCTTTTCATCGCTGCCGCCGCCAGGTCCCGCGACGCCCGTGACCGAGACCGCAATATCGGCCTTCGATCGCGCCAGCGCGCCCCGCGCCATCTCAAGCGCCACGTCGCGGCTCACCGCTCCAGACGCCGCCAAGGTCTTTTCGCTCACGTCGAGCATCTCGATCTTCGCCAGGTTGGAATAGGTCACGAATCCGCGCTCGAACACCTGCGAGGCTCCGGGCAGTTCCGTGATCGCCGCCGCCACGAGGCCCCCCGTGCAGGATTCCGCGCAGGCGACCCAGAGGCCGGCGGCGCGGCAGGCCGCAAGCACGCCCGCCGCCTGCGCCAAGATCCGTTCCGAATGAAGCATCGTCCTGACGTTCCTCTTGAGACGGACCCCGCCCGCGGCGCCGGCTTGGCCAACGCGGCTTGCGAAAAAGCACAATCCGCCTGCTCGCGCAAAGGCGCCCTAAATCCTTAAAATCGAGCACGTTCACCGCCTCCGGCGCGGTTGCGCCCAGATGCGGCCTATCCTACTGACAGTCTTGGCCCTGAGAATTCGGCGCCTAAATAGCCCTCCAGAGCGGAGCGGCATAGGCTCGCGCAGGATCCCGGCCAATCGAGGAGAGAAGAGATGAGCGGCGGAGAGAAAGCGACAAACGAGACGGCGCCGGCGCAGAAGGCGGCGCCGAAAGGCGGGCGCGACGCGATCGTCGACGCGCTGCTGCGGCTCGCGGCGCGCCGCGACTTCGGCGAGATCACCATTTCCGACATCGCCCGGGAGGCGGGGGTCGGCCTTGCGGATTTTCGCGACCTCTTCCCCTCCAAGGGCGCGGTTCTCGGCGCCTTTTCTCGCCGCATCGACCGGCAGGTCCTGACCGAGCCTTCGGCGGAATTCGACACAAAATCCGCGCGCGAGCGCCTTCACGCGGTGCTCGCCAAGCGTCTCGATGCGTTGGAGCCTTATCGCGACGCCATCTTCGCCATCTCCGACTGGGCGGTGAAGGAGCCGCTGTCCGCTGCGGCGCTGAACCGCGAGACGGTCAATTCGATGCGCTTCATGATGGAGGCGGCCGACATCGACAGCGAGGGGTCCGTCGGAGCCTTGAAGTTGCAGGGCCTCGCCCTCGCCTGGAAGCGGGTCATCGACGCTTGGCGCAAGGACAAGGCCGGTGAGAAATACCATGCGCTGACCGCGCTCGACGACGCGCTGGAGAGCGGCGAGAAGATCGTCGACCGCGTCGAGGACATCGCCCGCACGACCGAGCCGCTGCGCCGTTTGGCGGGCCGCCTTTGGGAAAGCTTCAGCAAGGGGCGCTCGGATCGAGGCGCGCGTCACGAGACCCACGACTTCGACGACGAGCATCCGCACGCGGGGGTGTGAGCGGATCGCTCACACCGGCAGAGTCACGGTCGCGCGCAGGCCCCCGAGCGGGCCGCGCTCCAGCGTGACCTCGCCGCCGTGGCTGCGCGCGATGTCGCGCGCAATGGCGAGCCCGAGCCCGGAGTTGCCATTGTCCTGATTGCGCGATTCGTCGAGCCGGTAGAAGGGCCGAAAGGCGTCTTCGAGGCGGTCGATCGGAATGCCCGGCCCATCGTCGTCGACATGGATCGTCAGGGTCTCGCCGTCGTTTTGCGCCGTGAGATCGATGCGTTTGCCGTAGCGCTGAGCGTTGCCGACGAGATTGGCGAGAAGCCTGCGCAAGGCCGCTGGGCGCACGATGACCTCCGGATTGCCCTTGACCGCGAGCCGCGCGTCGATGCCCATCTTCTGCGTGTCGGCCTGCAAGTCTTTGAGGATCGCCGCGACGTCCGTTTTCGCCGGCGCCTCCCCGCCATCGCCGCGCGCGAAGGCGAGATAGGCCTCCAGCATCCCCTCCATCTCGTCGACGTCCTTGCGCAGCTCGCTGGTGTCGGCCGTCTTATCGAGAAGCGAGAGCGACAGCTTGAAGCGCGTGATGATCGTGCGCAGATCGTGCGAGACGCCGTTCAGCATGGTCGTGCGCTGATCGATCGCGCGCTCGACGCGACGCTTCATCTCCAAGAACGCGGCTCCCGCCGCCCGCACCTCGCGCGCGCCGCTCGGCCGGAAGGGCGCGTCGCGACCTTTGCCGAACTCCTCCGCCGCTCTGGCGAGACGCTGGATCGGGCGAATCTGGTTGCGCAGAAAGGTCATGGCGATCGCGAGGATCACCACCGAGGCAAGCGTCGTCCAAATGAAGAAGATGTGCGAGTTGGAGGCGTAGGCCTGGGTTCGCGTCGTGACGAGCTCGAGAACGGCGTCGTCCAGCAGCACGTCGATCGTGACGAGACGGCTGTTCGAGGTGTCGATCGAGAAGGGGTATTTGAGCCGGCGTTCGAGCTCGCGCGGCAGCACGTGGTCGAGCAGAGAGAAGAAGCCTCTGGGCGTGGAGGTGGGCAGCGGCCCCTTCGGCTTGATCGTGAGCTTCATCGCCAGATCCACGCCGGCGATGCGGGTCAGAATCTGGTGGTCTTCGTCCTGGGGGAAGCTGCGATAAAGCTCGACGATCGCCGCCGTGTCACGGGCGACCGCCGCGGAGAGCCGGTTCGTGATCGCCTCCCAGTGCCGCTGCATATAGACATAGGCCACGGCGGACTGCAGCAGGACGATCGGCAGAATGAGAATCAGCAGGGCCCGGGCATAGAGGCCCTTCGGCATGCGCTTGTGCAGCCAGGCGCCCATGCGGCGCCACAAGCGGCGCGGCGCGTCGATGGTCTCGAGGATCACCATGGTCATGAGGAGAATCTCGCTTCGCCCGCGTCTCTGCGCGGGGCGTCCAGGATAAGCCGATAGCCTTGTCCGCGCACGGTTTGGATCAAATGCGCCGCGTCGTCGATCTTGCGGCGTAGGCGCGCAATCTCCACGTCGACGCTTCTTTCGTTCGGTTCCGACTCGCCGGGGCGGATCGAGAGCGCGCGCCGCGATACGACATCGCCTCCGGCAAGCGCGCCGAGCAGCTCGCGTTCGCGCGTCGTGAGCGGTACGGGCTTGTCCCCGCGCAGCAGCAGACCGCTGTCGGGGGAAAAGCTGAGGCCGCCGAAATTCGCGACCCTGGCGCGCCGCTGATCTCGGCCCGGCGCGCGGGTG
>CAWCTS010000020.1:0-65372 GCA_963798515.1 uncultured Alphaproteobacteria bacterium | reverse complement strand
TTCAAGGAGACGCCGTCCACGGCCTTCACATAATCGACGACGCGGCGAAAAAACCCTTCGCGGATCGGAAACCAGACGCGCAGATCCTTGGTCTCGAGCACGACGGGCGCATGCGGCGGCGTCGGATTTGCGGCGCCCGAGGGCTCCGCGGCGAGCAGCGCCTTGGTGTAGGGATGCTGGGGATCAGAAAAGACGCGGGTCGCCGGGCCGGCCTCGACGATCCTCCCCTTCTGCATCACGCAGACGTCGTCCGCGATGCGCCGCACGAGACCCAGATCATGGGTGATGAACAGCATCGCCATGCCATAGGTCTTGCGCAGCCGGTCGAGCAGCGCGAGGATTTGCGCCTGCACGGTCACGTCGAGCGCCGTGGTCGGCTCGTCGGCGATGAGGAGATCGGGCTTGTTGGCGAGCGCCATCGCGATCATGACGCGCTGGCGCTGGCCGCCGGAAAGCTGATGCGGATAGGCGTTGAGCCGCTGGCGTGGATTGGGGATGCCGACTTCCTCGAGCATCTCCACGACGCGGTCGCGCCGCGCGGTCTCCGACCGCATTCCATGAAGCTCGAGAATCTCGCCGATCTGCCGCTCGATGACCTGCAGCGGGTTGAGCGAGGTCATCGGCTCCTGGAAGACCATGGTGACGCGAGCGCCGCGCAGCGCGCGCAAAGCGCGCTCGTCCATCTTCAGCACGTCCTGGCCCGCGAAATTGATCACGCCAGAAGGGTGATGCGCCGAGCCGGGCAAGAGCCGAGGCACGGAAAGCGCCGTGATCGACTTGCCGGAGCCGGATTCGCCGACGAGCGCCAGCGTCTTGCCCTTATCGACCGAGAGCGAGACGCGGTCGACGGCGAGCGTCTCCCTGCCGCCCTGCACGAAGGAGATGGAGAGTTCGCGGATGTCGAGAAGGGGAGCGGTCTGCGTCACCTGAAAGTCTTCCTCGGATCGAAGGCGTCGCGGACTCCCTCGCCGACGAACAGCAAGAGTGAGAGCATGGTGGCGATCACGATGAAGCCGGTGAGTCCCAGCCATGGCGCTTGGAGGTTGGACTTGCCCTGCAACAGCAATTCGCCCAGCGAAGGCGAGCCGGGCGGCAGGCCGAAACCCAGAAAGTCGAGCGAGGTGAGCGTCGTGATCGACGAGTTCAGGATGAACGGCAGAAAAGTCAGCGTCGCCACCGTGGCGTTGGGCAGGAGATGCCGCATGATGATTTTCCAGTCGGAGAGTCCGAGGGCGCGCGCAGCGTTCACATATTCGAAATTACGCGCCCGCAGGAACTCCGCGCGCACGACATGCACGAGCGTGACCCAGGAGAAGAGCAGCAGAATGCCGAGCAGAATGAAGAAGCCCGGCGTGATGAAGGACGACACGATAATCAGCAGATAGAGCTGCGGCAGTGAGGACCAGATCTCGATGAAGCGCTGCGCGATGAGATCGACCCGGCCGCCGAAATAGCCCTGTATTGCGCCGGCGGCGACGCCGATCACCGAGGAGACGGAGGAGAGGATGAGGCCGAACAGCACCGAGATGCGAAAGCCGTAAAGCAGGCGCGCGACGACGTCGCGGCCCTGATCGTCCGTGCCAAGCCAGTTCCATTCGATGTCGCGACAGCCCCGATTGGGCGCGCCGGGCGGGATGACTTTCGCCGCAGCGGCTTCGCATTGCGCCTTGGTCAGAAGCCAGGTTGGCGGCGAAGGCGCCGGCGTCGGCAGATCGAGATTATGCGTGTCGTAGGAAAACCGGATCGGCGGCCAGAGCATCCAGCCATGCGCGTCGATCTCCTTGGCGATGGTGGGGTCGCGATAGTCGGTGTGCGCATAGAAGCCGCCGAACTTCTCCTCCGGATAGGAGACGAAAATCGGAAAGAGCAGTTCGCCCTTGTAGAAGGCGAGAATGGGCCGATCGTTGGCGATGAACTCAGAAGAGAGCGAGAGGAAGAACAGCGCGAGGAAGACCCAGAAGGACCAGAAGCCGCGCCGGTTGGCCTTGAAGTTCTCCAGCCGGCGCAGGTCGAGCGGCGTGAGATGCACGCCAAGGAAGGAGCGGGAGGAGTTGAGCGCGGGCGCGTCGGTCATGAGCGGCTATACCTCGCGGGTCTCGAAGTCGATGCGCGGATCGACCCAGGTGTAGACGAGGTCCGAGATCAGATTCACGACGAGCGAGAGCAGGGCGAAAATGTAGAGATCGGCGAACACGATCGGATAGTCGCGATTGACGATCGCCTCAAAGGAGAGGAGTCCGAGCCCGTCGATCGTGAAGATCGTCTCGATGAGCACCGAGCCGGTGAAAAAGGCGTGCACAAAGGCGCCGGGGAAGCCGGCGATGACGATGAGCATCGCGTTGCGAAATACATGGCCGTAGAGCACGCGGCGCTCGGAGAGCCCCTTCATGCGCGCGGTCTGCACATATTGCTTGCGGATTTCGTCGAGAAAGGAGTTCTTCGTCAGCATGGTCTGCGTCGCGAAGGCCCCGAGCGTCATCGCAACGACCGGCAGCGTGATGTGCCACAAATAGTCGGCGATCTTGCCCGGTAGCGAGAGCTCAGAAAAATTCTCCGAGGTCAGGCCGCGCAGCGGAAAAATCTGCCAGAACGAGCCGCCGCAAAACAGCACGATGAGCAACATCGCGAAGAGAAAGCTTGGGACCGCGTTGCCGATGACGATGAGATTGGAGGTCCAGGCGTCGAACTTCGTGCCGTCGCGGACGGCCTTGGCGATGCCTAGCGGTATGGAGATCAGATAGGAGATTAGTGTCATCCAAAGCCCGAGCGACATGGAGACGGGCAGCCGCTCGCCGATGAGCTTGATGACCTTCTCGTCGCGGAAATAGCTGCGGCCGAAGTCGAACACCGCATAGTTGCGGACCATCAGCAGGAAGCGCTGCCAGGCCGGCTTGTCGAAGCCGAACTGCTTCTCGAGCTCGGCCACGAATTTCGGGTCGAGCCCCTGCGCGCCGCGATATTTCGAAGAGGCGTCGGCGGCGCCGGCGACCGCCTGCGTGCCCTGGCTTTGGCCAACCTCGCTCCCGCCTCCAGAGAAGCGCGAGGTCGCGCCGACGTCGAAACCCTGCAGCTGCGCGATGATGCGCTCCACGGGCCCGCCCGGCGCGAATTGGATGATGGTGAAGGAGATGATCATGATCCCGAGGATCGTCGGGATCATCAGCAGCACACGCCGCAGGATGTAAGCCGCCATTCAGCGCACCGGATAGTTGATTTTTTTGGCTTTTTCGGCGTCCCACCACCAGGTCGAAACGACACCTGGGTCGAAGCGCGGCGGCGTCGGCGGTCTGCCGAAAGCGTCCCAGAACACCAAGCGATGCACTGGATTATACCAATGGAAGACGCGATAAAAGTTCGCGCGCAGCACGCGGTCGAGAGCGCGGCAGGTGGTCTCGAGCTCCTCGCGCGTTTCGGCGACCATCGCTTTCTCGATCAGAGCGTCGATGACTGGATCGGCCGTACCGGCGAAGTTTCGCGAGCCGGTCACATTCGCGGTCTTCGAGCTGAAGTAATTTTGCAGCTCCTCACCGGGGGACCAGCTCATCATTAGATTGTCGACGATGACGTCGAAATCGAATTCGTCGAGCCGCTGCTTGAACTGCGCGGCGTCGACGACCCGCAAGCGCGCATTGACGCCGAGCAGCTTCAGATTCTTGATGAAGGGCTGCGTGTGCCGCTCGAACAGATTGGAAAAGTCGAGGAGCTCGAATTCCAGCGGCTTGCCGTCGGGAAGCAGCAGCGCATTGTCCTTGCGCCGGCAGCCGGCCGCGGCGAAGAGGTCGGAGGCGCGCTTCAACAAGGCGCGATCCTGGCCCGAGCCGTCGGAAACCGGCGACGCTGGCGGCTCGCCGAAAACGCGCTCCGGCAATTTGTCGCGGAAGGGCTCAAGCAGCGCCTTCTCGGCGTCGCTCGGCGGTCCCTTGGCGGCGCAAGGCGAGTTTTCGAAATAGGACGAGATGCGCTTATACGCGTCATACATCAGATTGCGGCTCGTCCACTCGAAATCGAAGCAGAGCCCAATCGCCTCGCGCACGCGTGGATCGGCGAAAACCTTGCGCCGCGTATTGAAGACCCAACCCTGAATTCCGGGAATATTCGCGTTCGGGATCTCGATGCGCTTGACGCGGCCTTCCTTGAAGGCCGGAAAGTCGTAGCCCGTCGACCAGACGCGCGCGATGTTCTCCTCGCGCTCGCTGAAAGCGCCGGCCTTGAACGCTTCGAAAGCAACCTGGCTATCGCCGAAATATTCGAACCGGATCACGTCGAAATTCGACTGCCCCACATTGACCGGCAGATCCTTGCCCCAATAGTCGGGCACGCGCTTGTAGGCGATGAATTGTCCCTGCTCGAGCTGGTCGATCTTATAGGCGCTGGAGCCCAGAGGCGGCTCGAGCGTCGTCGTCTCGAAGTCGCGCTTCGCATAATAGGCCTTGGAGAAGATCGGCTG
Organism: uncultured Alphaproteobacteria bacterium; assembly: GCA_963798515.1. Lineage (GTDB taxonomy): Bacteria > Pseudomonadota > Alphaproteobacteria > Rhizobiales > Beijerinckiaceae > Methylocystis. Next base: position 60,925 of record CAWCTS010000020.1, on the reverse strand, counting down.
GCCCGCGACGAAGAGTGGGAGGTCGCGCGCGCGTCCGGGCGCGAAGCGCACGACCAGCACGTCGTCGGCCTCGGCTTCCGCGCTCTGCAAGTCGCGCAGCGTCTGCGCGATGACCGGGTGACCCTTGCTGCGCAGGATGTTAAGCGAGAAGGCCGCGTCACGCGCGGTGAGCTTGGAGCCGTCGTGAAATCGCGCCTCGGGCCGCAGCATGAAGCGATAGGTGAGCTTGTCGGGGGAGATGCGCACGGATTTGGCGACGAGCCCGTAAAGCGCGTCGCGCTCGTCGAGGCTACTCACCATGAGACTGTCGAAAATCAGCGCGAGACCGTGAGCGGCGTTGCCGCGCAGCACATAGCCGTTCAGCGTGTCGAAGGTCGGCGAGGGCGGCGACTCGATCAGCGTGCCGCCCTTCGGCGCGCTCGCGTTGACGTAGGGGAACTGCTTGAAGCCGGGCGACTCGGCCAGCTCGCCGAAGGTGGACAGCCCGTGGCTTTCCGTCTCGCCCCCCGCAGAGGCTGCGAGGAGGCGGTGCGGAAAGCCGGAAACTGCGAGACTTGCGGCGCCGCCCTGCAGCAGGCGTCGGCGAGAAACGGGAGGCAGAAGGCGCGGCGCTGTCACGTAGGACCTCGATTCACCAGAGACGGCCTGCGCGGAGAAATCGCGCGGCCGCGATGATTGAGGTGCGATTATGTCGGAATTTGGCGGCGGCGCCCACTTTTAGGAGTGACGAGGCGAGGTGAAAGTCAACGGAGATGTTTCGACAATTGTGTCAGCACGGCCAGGACAGAGGAAACGCTCAAGACGTGAGCCTGGCGAGCGACACCGCCTGTGCGAGCGCGAGAATCAAGGCCCCAGTCAGGATGTTTCGTGAAACCGCCCGCGCCTCGGCCCGGCTCCGAGCGTTGCCGCTATTGGCCCAATGCACGGCCCCACAGGCGAGAAAAGCGACGACGAAGATCATTACGAGGCTGGTCATGGCTGGGCTCCTGACGCGTGACATCCTTTTCACTGCCTAGGCAAGGCTCGTACCGCACTGCCATAAGCGTCGATTCCTGCTTGAGATATGTGCAGGACGCGCGGCAGAACTATGGCTCGCGGCCCCGAGACGCAAGAAAAATGCTGCACTGCGACAATTCGTCCGACCTCGCTCGCGCGAGACGTCGCAATGTTAACAATCCTGGAGACTTCTGGCCCGCAGACTCCCACTCTCAAAATGCGAGGCTTCTCGCGAGCGAAATGGCTGAAGCGGCGATTCGGATCGAGCCGGCGGCGGAAAGGCGCCGCGCATCGCCTATTGTCGGCGGCGCAATTCGCGCGCGACAACGCCATCGTCGCCGTATGACTTCTCCCAGAGATCCTCTCCGCGCGCCCAGGCCTCGATCCATTCGTCGAAGGAAAGGGCTTCGTCGAAGAAGGCGTCGTCCCAGGCACTCATGCTGGCGTGAAGGTTCGGGTCGAAGATTTTCATGGGGAAGCCCGGCGCCGCGCAGGCGATGCAGGAGTAGATGGCGCAGCCCCAGTGGCAGATCGGCAAGAGCCCCCTTGGCCATTTCAAATCGGAATCGTCTTCGCCCGGTTCTGAGAATGAGGCGTAGATCTCGGGCGCCGTCCTTCCGAGGTCGTCCAGGGCGCCGCCCGACAAGCCGATCAGGCCGTATCCCGGACCGAACCCTCCGTTGCCAATCTCCCGGTAGAGCCGCTTCAACAGGAGAGGCAAGCGGAAGCCCAGGCCGTGTTCGTCGCTCGCCAATGCGTCCTCACGCGCGAGCGGCGCGCAGAGTGACGAGGGCCCATCAGGAAGGCGGCTGCGGACCCGCGCGATGATTGCCTCCATCCTTCGCGTCGCCCTCACACGTCCAGATTCGCCACGTTCAGCGCATTCTCCTGAATGAACTCGCGGCGCGGCTCGACCACATCGCCCATGAGCCTCACAAAAATCTCGTCGGCCTCTACGAGGTCCTTGATCTTCACCTGCAGGAGCGAACGCACATTGGGGTCGAGCGTCGTCTCCCAGAGCTGCTCGGCGTTCATCTCGCCGAGGCCCTTGTAGCGCTGCAGGGTGAGACCCTTGCGGCCCTGCGCGCTCATCGCCTCATAAAGCGCGAGCGGGCCGGAGCTCAGCGCCTCGTCGCCCTTGCGCAAAAGCCGCGCCTGCCCCTCGAAGATCTCGCGCAGCGACTCCGCGCGCTCGCTGAGCTTACGCGCTTCGCTGGAGGCGAGAAGCGCCGCGTCGAGAATCGAGACATGCTCCACGCCGCGCAACGTCCTGCGAAACACATAGCCGCCCTCGCGCACGGACCCGCTCCAACCGCGCTCCGTTTCCTCCGCGATAACGTCGAGCCGACGCGCCACCTCGTCGGCGCGCCGCTGCGCCTCCTCTGCGTCTTCCGGCGGAGGCTGCAAGGCGCCGGCGAGCGCCGCCTGCTCGACGACGCTTGGGTCGTAGCGCGAGTGCAGCGACAGCACGAGCTGGCGAAAGGCGCGGCATTCCTCGAGCACGCGGCGCAGATCGGCGCCGGCGCGCTCCTCGCCCGAGGCCGAACGCAGCACGGCGCCGTCGAGCAGCGCGTCGATGAGGTAATCCTCAAGCGCGCGCTCGTCCTTGAGATATTGCGTGGACTTGCCCTTCGTCACTTTATAGAGCGGCGCCTGCGCGATGTAGATGTGGCCGCGCTCGAGCAGATCCGGCATCTGGCGATAGAAGAAGGTCAGGATCAGCGTGCGGATATGGGCGCCGTCGACGTCGGCGTCGGTCATGATGATGATCTTGTGATAGCGCAGCTTCTCGATGTTGAATTCGTCGCGTCCTATGCCGGCGCCGAGCGCCGTGATCAGCGTGCCGACCTGCTCATTGCCGAGAAGCTTGTCGAAGCGCGCACGCTCGACGTTCAGGATCTTGCCGCGCAGCGGCAGGACTGCCTGAAACTCGCGGCTGCGGCCCTGCTTGGCCGTGCCGCCGGCCGAATCGCCCTCGACGATGAAAATCTCGGATTTCGCCGGATCGCGCTCCTGGCAGTCGGCGAGCTTGCCCGGCAGATTGGCGACATCCAGAGCGCCCTTGCGGCGCGTGAGATCGCGCGCCCGGCGCGCCGCCTCGCGCGCCATCGCGGCCTCGATGACCTTGCCGACGACGGTTTTGGCTTCCCCCGGATTTTCCTCGAGCCATTGGCCAAGGACTTCATTGACCACATTCTCCACCGCGGGACGCACTTCGGAGGAAACGAGCTTCTCCTTCGTCTGCGAGGAGAATTTCGGATCGGGAACCTTCACCGAGACGACGCAGGTCAATCCCTCGCGGCAGTCGTCGCCGGAGAGGTCGACCTTCTCGCGCTTGGCGATCCCCGAACGCTCGGCGTAGCCCGTGATCTGGCGCGTCAGCGCGGCGCGAAAGCCCGCGAGATGCGTGCCGCCGTCACGCTGCGGAATGTTGTTGGTGAAGACGAGCACATTCTCGTGATAGCTGTTGTTCCACCACAGCGCGACTTCCACCTCGATATGCTCGCGCTTTCCCGCGATCATGATCGGCGCGGTGAGCAAGGGCTCCTTGGCGCGGTCGAGATAGCGCACGAAAGCCTCGAGCCCGCCCTCGTAGTAGAGATCCTCCGTCTTCACCTCGGCGTGGCGCGCGTCGGTGAGGAGAATGTGCACGCCTGAGTTCAGAAAAGCGAGCTCCCGCAGCCTGTGCTCGATCGTCGCGAAGTCGAACTCCACGAGGCTGAACGTCGCCGGAGATGGCAGGAAGGACACCTCGGTGCCGCGCTTGGGCCGGTCGTTTTCGATCGGCGCCGGACCGACGACCACGAGATCGGCGATCGCGTCGCCATTGGCGAACTCCATCGCGTGCTCTTTGCCATCGCGCCAGATGCGCAGCTTCAACCAGATCGAAAGCGCATTGACGACCGAGACGCCGACGCCGTGCAGGCCGCCGGAGACTTTGTAGGAATTCTGGTCGAATTTGCCGCCCGCATGCAGCTGCGTCATGATGACATTGGCCGCCGAGACGCCTTCCTCGGGGTGGATGTCGGTCGGAATGCCGCGTCCATTGTCGCTGACGGTGCAGGACCCGTCGGCGTTGAGCGTCACCGTGACGAGCGTCGCATAGCCGGCGAGCGCCTCGTCGATCGCATTGTCCACAACCTCGTAGACCATGTGATGCAGACCGGTGCCGTCATCCGTGTCGCCGATATACATCCCGGGGCGCTTGCGCACGGCGTCGAGGCCGCGCAGCACCTTGATGGAGCCCGCGCCATAGTCGTCGCCATTCGCAGCAGGTTGATCGCTCATGCTTTTCTACTCTCCTGGGGCGGCGCGCCCCGCTGCGATTCGCAGTAGTGGATTTTACGACGATTCGACGCCCGGTTGCACGAGCAAATGCCGCGCTCGCCCGCCCCGCCCCAAAGGATGGCTCGGGGTGAGGGGAAACCGGCCCCCGGGTCGCCATGACGGCGTCCGCCCGCTCATGCCAATGGGAGGGCAAGGCGCCCGCGCGCCACGTTGAGGCATGGCCCTTGCTTCATAGTCTCCGCCAAATTTGGGGGACCGAATGCAGATTGGCGTCGAAACCAGCAAGGCCGTGGACAATAAGCGAATCTTCGTGATCGACGAGGACGAGATCATTCGCGCGGCGTTGCAATTCATGCTCCATGACGAGAACGAGACCCATGAGGCGCCGAGCCTCGAATGGGCCTATGAAAAGGCCGTCGACTGGCCGCCCGATCTCGTCATCATCTCGGAGGCGCTCCTGCGCCGCCACGGGGGCGCAGCGATTTACGGCGAGATTCGCGAGAAGCTGCGCGGGCCGAAAATTATGCTCGTGCTCGAGCCCGGTGGGGTCGAGCTCGCAAAGCAATGCCTGGCCGAGGGCGCCGACAGCGTCGCGATCAAGCCCTTGCGGATCGAGCTCGTGCGTCGCAAGGCGGATTTCCTGCTCGGCCGACTCCACGAATCGGCCTGATCCCAGCGCCACGCGCCGCCTCGAGCGGCGCCTAAGAAACAGGCATGATCGCTCGGATCGCGCCTTCGCCGTTTTGGCAAACTTCGGACATTGTGAGGAAGCTGCGGTCCAGATCATGGAAAATTTGATAGAAATGGCTCTTAACGAGCCCACGAACGTCACCTTCGCCGACCTGCCGCCCGAGATTGAGGAAATCATGCGGGAAGGCGTGGTGGCCCAGCGTCGCGATCGCGAGCAGGCGGACCGGCTGTTTCGCAAGGCTCTCGCGCTCGCGCCGAACTCGCTCAGCATCTACTACTGCCTCTACAAGGTGCAGACGCGTCTAGGCCAGCTGGACGCCGCTTGGGAAATCGCGCGAGAAGGCATGGAGGAGGCGGCCCGGCAGGCCGGCTGGGGGCCCGATCCTCGCGAATGGCCGGAGTCCGAGGCCTCCCAAGGCCCCGGACGCTTCGCCGTCTTCACGCTCAAGGCTTTGAGCTTCATCGAGCTGAAACGCGGAAATCGGGAAAAAGCGCTCGAAAATCTCGATCAGCTCGCCCGGCTCGACCCGTCAGGAGGAGTAGGCTGGCCGGTGGTTTTGGCCTTGGCGGAGGGAATAGACGGATAGTGCAATGGCGTTTTTCATACCGCCGCAATGCACAAAAAATCACATTGACCCTAGGCGGATTGATCTTATTCTTTATACTAATACGTTCCATCGACCGCTATCGGATAGAAGGTGATGGGAGCTCATCCCGGAAACACCATGACCGGCCCCGGCGTCCGAAGCGCTGATTTGAGTGAATCGGCCCTGGTCGGCATCTACGAAGTTTCGAAACTTCTGGCTTCGCCCCATCGCCTCGAGCGCACGCTTGCGGGCGTGCTCGGCGTGCTCTCAAGCTTTCTCGACATGCGGCATGGCCTCTTCGCCCTGCTCGACGGTGAGGGAGACCCGGAGATCGTTGTCGGCTCGGGGTGGTCGGAGGTCAATGCGAAGCAGTTCTTCGAGCGCTTGCCGGAACGCGCGATCGGTCAGATCGTCGCGACCAGAATGCCGCTCGTCGTCGAGAATGTGCTGGCTTCGCCGCTGTTCGAGGGCGCCGACCTTTCCGGTTGGGGCCCAGCGGAGGGCGAGCCCTTCTCTCTCGTCGGCGTCCCGATCAAGGAAGGCGAGGAGGTCGTCGGCACGCTGACGGTCGACCGGGCGCTGTCGGACCGCTCCTCGGTGCGCTTCGACCATGATGTGCGCTTTCTGACCATGATCGCCAATCTCGTTGGCCAGACCTTGCGTCTGCACAAGCTCATCGCGCGCGACCGCGAGCGGCTGATGCTGGAGAATGCGCGGCTCGGCAAGGGCGAACGTCCCCATTCTCTGGACGGCAAGGCCGATGGGATCAAGGGAATCATCGGCTCCAGCGCCGCGGTGCGCACGGTTGTCGAGAAAATCCGCATCGTCGCCAAGTCGCGGTCGACCGTGCTCCTGCGCGGCGAGTCGGGGACGGGCAAGGAGCTCTTCGCCGCGGCGATCCACAATCTCTCGCCCCGCCACAGCAAGCCTTTCGTCAAGCTCAACTGCGCGGCTTTGCCGGAAAGCGTGCTCGAGTCGGAGCTCTTCGGCCATGAGCGCGGCGCCTTCACCGGCGCGGCCACCATGCGCAAGGGGCGTTTCGAGCTCGCCGACGGGGGCACGCTGTTCCTCGACGAGATCGGCGAGATCACGCCCGCCTTCCAGTCCAAGCTTCTGCGCGTCCTGCAGGAGGGTGAGTTCGAGCGCGTCGGCGGCAACCGAACCTTGAAGGTCGACGTGCGTTTTGTCTGCGCGACGAACAAGAATCTCGAAGCGGCAGTGCAGAAAGGCGAGTTCCGCGCCGACCTCTATTACCGCATCAGCGTCGTGCCGATCTTCTTGCCGCCCTTGCGGGATCGCAAGGGCGATCTGGCGCCGCTCGCCAATGAGTTTCTGCGCCGCTTCAACACGGAGCAGGGATCGCATCTTTCCTTGTCCACCTCGGCGATGCAGGTGCTTTCCGAATGTGGATTTCCCGGCAACATCCGCGAGCTCGAAAACTGCATCTATCGCACGGCCACGCTCGCGCGCGGCGAAGAGATCGTGGACAAGGACTTCTCCTGCCGCAACGACGGTTGCCTCTCGGCCGTTCTCTGGGGGGGCTCGCATGAGGACGCCCCGTCTCCGCCGCCTTTCACGAAGCCGCTGCCCATCGTCGCGACTCCGAAAAACGTCGCGCCGCCTCCCCCGCCGAGCGTGAGCAGCCCCGCGCCGATCGGAGAGGCGTCGGCGGCGACCTGTCCCGGCGCCGAAAACTGCAGCGCCGGCGGCGCCGATTCGCGCAACGAGCGCGACAGGCTGATTGGCGCGATGGAGGAAGCCGGCTGGGTCAAGGCCAAGGCGGCGCGTCTCCTCGGTCTCACGCCGCGTCAAATCGGTTACGCTTTGCAAAAACATGACATACCCGTCCGAAAATTCTAACGGCGTCGACGCCGATTTCGACGCGCTTTCGCTCGACTGGCAGGGCCAGCCGATCCGCTGTCGCGAATGCGATCACGTCGCGCTCAATCGCGAGGGTCTCTGCCGCAAGGGATCGGCCTGCGTGCGCGACCGCCGCGCGCGGCGCGTCGAAGGCTTCTTCCGCACGCATCCCGAGCTCGCCAACGAATATCTCCAGCATTCCTATTTCGAGGTGCGCGCCGTCGCCGCCAAATATGCGAGCGTGATGCGTCTCATGCCTCTGCTCTCCGACCCCGAGCCGGAAGTGCGCGCCATGGCGGCGATGCGGCTGCCGATCGAGCGCGTGAAGGCGCTGGCGAAAGACCCCGAGGTGCGCGTGCGCATCGCGCTCGCCATGCGGCTGGACGGCGCCAGCCTCGTCGCAATGCTCGACGACGAGGACTATCTCGTGCGCATCAACGTCGTGCGGCGCCTGCCGACGGAGCTCGTGGCGCTCGCCGTCGGCGATCCCGAAGCCGAGGTGAGGCGCTGGGCGGCGCGACGCCTGCCGGAGGATCGTCTGCACCTGCTGATCCGCGACGAGGAGCCGCTCGTGCGCCTCGTGGTCGCCGAGCGGCTGCCGCCCTCGCGTCTCAGCGCGCTGGCGAAGGACGAGGATTTGCGCGTGCGCTTCACGGTGGCGGAGCGGGCGCCGCCGGAGCTGCTGCCAAGCCTCCTCGACGACCCCGACGAGCTGGTGCGCGAGGTCGCGCGCTCGCGCAGCGCCTGAAACGCTCTTTCCGATTGGGAGCGATTCCTTATCGCTCGAACGATTCCGTTCGAGCGGGAAGCGCTCTAGAGCGGTTTCCTCTCAAAGGGGGTCATATCCTGCGGCGGCGAAGAAGTTTGCGCATTCGCTTGGCGTGAAGGCTTGCAGCAGTTCGCCAATCCTGTTCCAGAGGCCGTCGACGGTTCGCTCGGCGGCCTTTCGCAACAGCGCCTTGAGCTTCGAGAAGGCCTTCTCGATTGGATTGAAGTCGGGACTGTAGGGTGGCAGATAGAGCAGGCTTGCGCCGGCCGCCTCGATCGCTTTGCGCACTTGCGCGCCCTTGTGGCTGCCGAGATTGTCCATCACGACAATGTCGCCCGACGCGAGCGTGGGGACGAGGACCTGATCGACATAGGCCTGGAACCAGACGCCGTTGATTGGCCCGTCGAGCACGAAAGGCGCGGTCAAGCCGCTCCGGCGCAGCCCGGCGACGAAGGTCGTGGTCTTCCAGTGACCGTGCGGGACGCTGGCGCGCAACCGCTCGCCTTTCGGAGCGCGCCCGTATTTTCGCGCCATGTTGGTCGAAGCCCAGGTCTCGTCGATGAACACGAGGCGCTCGGGATCGAGATCGAGCTGGCCCTCGAACCAGTCCTCGCGCCGCTTCAGAATGTCCGGCCGCTCTTGCTCGCTCGCATGGGCGGTCTTTTTTTCCATGTGATGTCGTGGCGGTCGAAGAAACGCCACAGCGCGCCAATGCTGAAGCGATGCCCGCGCTCGGCGAGCCGCGCCTGAAGCTCTTTGAGCGTGATGTCGCAGACTTCGTCGACCAGCGACAGGATCAGGCCCTTGTGCGCGTCGATGCGCGCCGACCAGCGGTCGCCGCCGCGTTTCCCCGCCGCTGGGCTGCCGGTCTCCTTGTCGCGCGCGCACCAGCGAATGGCGCTCGCCGCCGAAACCCCGAAGCGCTCCGCCGCCTGCCGACGGGACATGCCGCTGGAGACGGCGGCGACGACGCGTTCACGAAGATCAAGCGAAAGGGTCTTCTTCGACATGCCCGCCGGCCTCCTTCGCCAGCAGGCAGGGTGAATCAGACTTCAGCCGATTCGGGAATCCCCTTCGATTCACTCAGACAGGAAACCGCTCTAGGCCGCCATCGCCAGGCGATAGGCGGCGACAACCTCCTTGGGATCGCCCTCGGCCTTCACGACCCCGCCTTCGAGCCAGATCACGCGGGTGCAGAGCTCGCAGATGAAATCGAGGTCGTGCGAGACGATGAGCGACGTGCCGCGCCTGGCGAAATCCGCGATATAGGCCTCGCACTTCTTCTGGAAGGTCTCGTCGCCGACGGAAAGCGCCTCGTCGACGATCAGAATATCGGCGTGCACATGTACGCAGATCGCGAAGGCGACGCGTGCGACCATGCCGCTCGAATAGGTGCGCATCGGCTCCTCGAAGGCCTCGCCAATATCTGCAAAAGCCTTGATGTCCTGGATGCAGGCGTCGACCTCGCGGCGCGTGAGCCCGAGGATCGCCGCGCCGATGCGCGCGTTCTCGCGCCCCGTCAGCAGGCCGTCGAAGGCGGAGCCGAGCGCGAGGATCGGCGCGATGCGGCCGCCGACGTAAAAGAGGCCGCGCGAGGGGCGGGTGATGCCGCAGAGGATTTGCAGCAGCGTCGTCTTGCCGGCGCCGTTGCGGCCTATGAGGCCGACGCACTCCCCTTGCGCGATCTCGAAGGTCACGTCGTTCAGCACCCACTTCTCGCGATAGTAGCGCTGCCAGGCGCCGAACAGGACCTGCTTGAGCTGGTCGTTCTGATGGGCGTAGAGCTGGAACGCCTTGGCGAGCCCCTTGGCCGCGAGCATGGCTTTAGATGACATCGACGATGACCGATTTGTAGCGCATGAAAAAGCGGTAGCCGAAGAGGAAGACCGCATAGGAGATGACGACGACGACGACATAGCCGAAGGGATTGGGCAGGCGGTCGTGCAGCGTGACGTCGCGCATCATCTCGATGTAGTCGCCGAGCGGATTCATGCGCAGCCAGACCGCGAGATTGCTCGGCACCTGGCTGAACGTATAAAAGACGGGCGTGCCGAACATCAGAATGGGAACGATCGAGGCCATCACATGCGCCACGTCGCGCGTGAAGGCGCCGAGCGCCATCAGGAACCAGACGATCCCCAAGATGAAGAGCGTGTAGGGCAGGACGATGAGCGGCGCGAGCAGGATCGTCCAATGGAAGCCGCCGCCCGTCACGAGGCGAAACAACACGAAGACCAGGAAGGCGACGCCCGCATAGGTGAGCGCGCGGATCGTGACCGTCCAGGCGATGGTCTCGCTGGGGAAGATCGACTTCTTGACGAAGTTCACATGCTCATGCAGCAGCATGGGCGCGCGATAGGCCAGCTCGCTGAACAGGTTGAACATGATCATGCCGACGAAGATGTTGGCGGCGTAATTGGCGATCCCCGTCGGGGCGGCGAGCTCCGGCAGGGTCATGGAGAACATCGCCGTATAGGCCAGCATCATGATGAGCGGCGACAGCACCGCCCAGGCCGGCCCGAGCATCGAGCCGCGGAAGCGCGAGACGAACTCGCGGCGCACCACGGCGCGGATCAGCTCCTTGTGCTGCCAAGCCCGGGTGAAGGGCTCGACGATCGCGGGCGGGACGGAAAAAGACGTCAGGATGGGTTTCCTTCACGGGATTTGGGACCGCAGCATAGACCAGCTTGCCGCGCGTTCTGTCAATGGCGGGGCTGGGGCGCACAACAGCTCGGCTGAGAAGCTCCAAGCTCGAAGATCATGTGCCAAGCTCTCCGCAAGGTCGATCCCGGCTCTGAGCGGGGTTTGACGAAGGAGTGGCCGTGTGGTTGGAGGCGCACGCTGGGAAAGTGTGTATACTGGAAACCGCGATGGGGGAACTCGGGGCTTCCCGAGGGGGAGGTTTTGAGGGGAGGCGCCTCGACTAGCATCCGACCCACGATGAAAGGTTATTTGTGATGAAGTTCAAAAACGCCAGATCCGCAGGCGATTTGGTGCAATACTATGCGACAAATTATTACAAGGAAGAGTATATTTATTACAAAACAGAGCATCTAATGGCTCGGCACGAAATCGAAAGCCTTAAAGCTCGTGTCAGCCAGTTAGAGGATGAGCTCGACCGGTTAGGGGATGAGCTCGACGCAGAAAAAAAAGCTATGTTCCTAGCTCATAGAGTGAGGGAATTTTACTGGACCGTCACGCGTTTAATAGGTCTCGGCTTCTTACATGACGGTTCGAGAACTCTACAGGCGCAGCCTCAGGCGCAGCCTCAGGCGCAGCCTCAGGCGCAGCCTCAGGCGCAGCCTCAGTCGAACGTGCGGAAGCATGAGCCCGTCCAACTGGCCGGGATGCCGTCCGTCGGAAGTGCTGCACGCATTCTTATAGACATGACATGCGTCCACAGACATGCTGGAAAAACAGGGATACAGCGCGTCGTTCGGCAAATTGTGAAAAACCTAATGAGCACCCCTGGTTGCATCCCAATATTAATCGAAGATGGAGAGATCGTTTCCTATTTCGCCTATCCCGATCTGCCTGCCAAAATCGAAATACACGGCGGAGACACTCTCCTATGGCTCGACTCTTCATGGCAATACACAAATGAGTTCGTGCAGATCATGGACAAAGTCTCGTGCAATGGGGGAAAGAACGTTGTTTGTATCTACGATCTCATACCGGTGCGTTACCCAGAATTCTGCGATAACCAACTCGCCATCGCATTCGACGAATGGCTAAGGAAAGTCGCTTTCGCAAGCGATGCCGTCGTCGCTATTTCGAAAAGCGCGGCAGAAGATTTTCTGGAGTATGCAAGTGAGGAACACATCGACCTTCGGCCGGGGTTCCAAATTGGCTGGTGGCCGTTAGGCGCAGATTTTCCTTCCGATGCCGACAAGGCCCCATCAAGCCGGGCTGTCGCAATTGCCGCTGAAAACCCCTTCTTCCTTACTGTTGGCACAATTGAACCGCGAAAGGGTTACCCCATCGCGATTGAAGCGTTCGAGAAACTATGGGCCGCCGGAATCGAAGCGAAATATGCAATGGTCGGCCGCAGTGGATGGAATAATGAGGGACTCATTCAGCGAATCGTCACGCATCCAGAATTCGACAAACGCCTTTTTTGGTTAGCTGACGCCAGCGACGCTGATCTACAATTTCTCTATAAACATGCCCAGGCGCTCGTCTACCCTTCGATAGCTGAGGGATTTGGCCTTCCCTTGGTTGAGGCGGGGCATTATACATTACCCGTCATTGCTAGCGATATTCCGGTATTTAGAGAAATCGCAGGAGATCAGATAAACTACTTCGAAGTGGCCAACCCCGAGGAACTTTTCATAACAATCATGAAGAGCCTGAATGGCGAAATTTCAACTGGTATTGCAGAAGTGGTTTCATGGGATAGTTCGGCAAAAACCTTGATCAGTATTATCCGCACCGATGGATATCAACTAAAAACGGCAGATATGGGAACCGTTGATTCTCCAAACGTTCCTATGCGCTCTTTCGGGATATGAAGGCCGTCCGTGCCCAACTTTATATGTGGACGCGGACCGCGCTCGGCGCGTTTGCTACCGCGCCTGAGCTATCGCCGCCGCGTCTGGAGCTCTCGTAATCCAGCGCTCGCCTAGGGAGGGGTCGTCGCGCAAGAGCTTGAAGACGATCTGCGCGGCGTCACGCCAGGAGAGAGTCTCGAGCTGTGGCCTATGCCTTTCCATGCCGCAGCACCGTTCAATTTCATGCGCCAGAGCTTCTGCGTTCAGCAACTCGAAATACTGGGCTTCGTCACCGGCGATCTCGTGGAATATCTGAATATCCGACAGAATTAGGCGCGCGCCGAAGTAGGCCGCCTCGATGATGGGCAGGCCGAAACCCTCGTCGATCGATGGAAAAACGAGCGCCTGCGCGCGCCGATAGATTTGCCTCAAATCTGCATCCGTCGCGTCGTCCAGCCACAGCAGGTTTGTTCCATACTGCGGGTGCTGACGGATGCGTTGCGCCAACGCAGCGGATCTCCAGCCTTCCTCGCCGACGATCACGTAGGACGCGGGGATTCCTCTGGCCCAGAGCCTGTCGAAGGCGTCGAGCGCGACGGCGTGGCACTTGCGCGGCTCCAGCGTGCTCACCGTCACGAAAAGCGGGCGGTCGAGCGGAACGTCAATGTCCTGCCCGGCGGCAGCTGCGTCTTTGATCGGGTCCAGATCGGCGCCGAGATGGAACCAGCCGAGCTTCATTCCAGGTCGAAGCGGGATTTCCGCGGCCTCAAGATAGCGACGCACGTCGAGCGCGACGCTTTTGGAGATGGCCAAGATGCGGTCGGCGCAGGGCAGAAATTCATCAAGCCATTCGACCGGTTCAAAGTCTATGTTGCAAGTAGCAGGGTATTTGATCGGGATCAGGTCGAAAATGAGCAAGGCGACCAAAGCGCCGCAGCGTCTGGCGCGTCGGATGGCTTCTCGCAGCCGTCTCTTGTCCGCCCACACCGGCGCCAGCAGCGTGTCCCCGGGCTGCATTTCCAGTTTTTCGTGCGACAGCCAGTCAGCGTAGAGAGGAACCATCGCTTCGCCGTCAGTATCAAAGAGCACAGGTATGCCCTCGCCCGCCGCGGCGGCCTCCATGGCGAGATTGCGCATCACGCGCGGTATGCCGCTTTTATTCGTATCGATGAAAGTTTGCGTGCATTCGACGAAGATGCGAGCCTGCCGTAATGGCGCCCAAGAATCCGCAGGCTTGGGAACTTGATGCTTTGAGATCGACGGCGGCTCCGCCGACAAGACTGACCGCGCCTCCGACGCCCGCGCAGCGAACCGGGTTCCAAGCACGTAGGTTTGGAGACGTTGCAAAGTCCAGAAAAGCTCTATCTTTCTCCAATTCAGGTAGTTCTTCAGGGTGAACGTTTCTGCATTTTCGGCATCGGTTTTAGCTTTCCTTGCAGCCGCAAGAAAGTTGTATTCGGCAATAGTCGTAATGCCGATGAAATCATCAATTACAATCTTTTGTTGCAATTGGTTCTCATCTGCAAAACGCCAGTATGAGCCAGGCATTGTAGCGTGACCTCCACAATAAGCATGAGTACGTTGCGCTTGGGACGATTTTCGTGAAGAGATATCCATGTAGACTTCTCTAACAAGGCTTCTGACGGGAAGGGGCGCGCCAGGGATGCCGTTGACCCAAGAGAACTCTCCCTACTCCACCGTGACGCTCTTCGCCAGATTGCGCGGCTGATCCACGTCTTTCCCCATGAAGACCGCGACGTGATAGGCGAGAAGCTGCGCGGGGATCGCATAGACGAGGGCCGCAAAAGCGCCGGCCGCCTCCTCGGGCATTTCGAGATAGCCCGCAAGCTCCGCCGCCGCCGCCTTGCGGGCGCTCTCCGGGCCGATCAGGATCAGATGACCGCCGCGCGCCGCGACCTCCTGCAGGTTGGAGACCGTTTTTTCCAGGCTCGCGTCATGCGGGGCGAGCACGATGACCGGCATGGCGTAGTCGATCAGCGCGATCGGCCCGTGCTTCAGCTCGCCGGCCGCATAGCCCTCCGCATGGATGTAGGAGAGCTCCTTGAGCTTCAGCGCGCCCTCCAGCGCCAGCGGATAGGAGGGTCCGCGGCCGAGATAGAGCGCGCTCGAGGCGCGCGCCACGTCGCGCGCCAAGGGCTCGATGCGCGCCTCGTTCTTTAAGGCCTGCGCCATCAGGGCCGGCGTCGCGATGAGCTCGGCGACGAGCGCCTTCTCCTCCGCCTCGCTCAGCACGCCGCGCGCGCGGCCGAGCGCCAGCGCGAGACAGGCGAAGACCGCGAGCTGGCAGGTGAAGGCCTTGGTGGAGGCGACGCCGATCTCGGGTCCGGCGAGGATCGGCGCGGCGATCTCGCTCTCGCGCGCGATGGTGGAGGTGTCGACGTTGACGATCGAGAGAATGTGCTGGCCCTGGCCCTTGGCGTAGCGCAGCGCGGCCAGCGTGTCGGCGGTCTCGCCCGATTGCGAGACGACGATCGTCAGACCGTCCTTGCCGAGCGGCGCCTCGCGGTAACGGAACTCCGAGGCGATGTCGATGTCGACGGGAAGGCGCGCGAAGCGCTCGAGCCAGTAGCGCGCGACGAGGCCGGCGTAGAAGGCCGTGCCGCAGGCGGAGATCGTCACGCGCGTGAGCGCCTTCGGGTCGAAGGGCAGCTCGAAGGGCAGGCGCACGGTCCCATTCGCGAGATCGAGATAATGCGCCAGGGCGCGGCCCACGACCTCGGGCTGCTCGTGAATTTCCTTCGCCATGTAGTGGCGGTAATTGCCCTTGTCGACGAGGAGCGAACCCGCCTGCAAAGGCCGGCGCGCGCGTTCGACGATGGCGTCCTCGGCGTTGCGAATGACGGCGCGCTCGCGCGACAGCTCCACCCAATCGTCTTCGTCGAGATAGGTGATCTCGCTCGCAAAGGGCGCGAGCGCCAGCGCGTCGGAGCCGAGATAGGCGCCGTTCGGTCCGAAGCCCACGGCGAGAGGCGAGCCGCGCCGCGCGCCGATGAGGAGATCCTCCTCGCCTTCGAAGAGAAACACCAGCGCGAAGGCGCCCTTGAGCCGCTTCAGCGAGCGCCCGACCGCCTCGCGCGGCGCGGCGCCGTTCTTGAGCTCCTCGGCGACGAGATGCGCGACGGCTTCGGAATCCGTCTCGCTCGCGAAGACATGGCCTTTCGCGATGAGCTCCTCGCGCAGCTCGCGGAAATTCTCGATGATGCCGTTATGGACGACGGCGACCTTCTCGGCCGCATGCGGATGCGCATTGTTTTCGGTCGGCCGGCCATGCGTCGCCCAGCGCGTGTGACCAAGGCCGATATGGCCTTTGAGCGGCTGCGCGGCGAGCTTTTCCTCGAGATTGCGCAGCTTCCCGCTGGCGCGCACGCGCGTGAGCTTGCCGCCTTCGAGCGTGGCGATCCCGGCGGAATCATAGCCGCGATATTCGAGACGGCGCAGCGCTTCGAGAATGTCGCGCGCGACGGGCTCGCGACCCAGAATTCCGACGATGCCGCACATTCGCTCCTCCAATCCTTAAGTGAATTGCTGCTGAAACCCTCTCGGGCGCAACTCATGGTCAGGCCCGCGTCATGCCGATCCGCGAGTCACGGCTTTCGCTTCTTCGCGCTCTGCTTCTCGCGGAAAAAGCGCGCCCAGCCGGGCCTTTCGATCTGCTGTCCGCGCGCGACGGCGAGCGCGTCGGGGCTTACGTCTTTCGTCACGACGGAGCCCGACCCCACATAGGCGCCGGCGCCAATTGTCACAGGCGCGACGAGCGACGAATTGGAGCCGACGAAGGCGCCCTCGCCGATGACGGTGCGATATTTGAGGAAGCCGTCATAATTGCAGGTGATCGTTCCCGCGCCGATATTGGCCTCGGCCCCGACCTCGGCGTCGCCGATATAGGTGAGATGGCTGACCTTCGCGCCAGCGCCGATCTTGGTCGCCTTGATCTCCACGAAATTGCCGACCTTAGCCTCCTTGCCCAAATCCGCGCCCGGCCGCAGCCGCGCGAAGGGGCCGACATTGGCGCCCGGTCCGACCTTGGCGGATTCGAGATGCGAGAAGGCGTGGATGACCGCGCCCTCGGCGATCTCGACCCCGGGGCCGATCCAGACATGCGGCTCGATCGTCACGTCGCGCCCGATCTTGGCGTCGGCGCTGAGATAAACGGAGGCGGGATCGATCATCGTCGCTCCCGCCTGCATGGCGGCGCGCCGCAGACGATCCTGCGCGATCGTCTCGGCCTCGGCGAGCTGCACGCGATCGTTGACGCCCAGCACCTCGCTCTCTTCGCCAAGCACGACGCTGGCCTTCAGCCCCGCGGCGCGGGAGAGCTCGACGACGTCGGTGAGATAGAACTCGCCCTTCGCATTGCGATTGTCGATCTTGGAAAGCAGCTCCAGCGCGCGGGCTCCGTCGAGCGCCATGAGCCCGGCGTTGCAGAGATCGATGGCGCGCTCGGCTGGAGTTGCGTCCTTTTCTTCCTTGATGGCGAGGAGCTCGCCCGCGGCGTTTTGCACCAGCCGGCCATAGCCGAAGGGCGAGGCGGGGCGAAAGCCCAGAACCGCGACCGCCGCGCCTTCCGCGAGCGCGCGCCGCAAGGCCTGCATCGTCTCAGGTCTGACGAGCGGCGTATCTGCGAAAAGGATCAGAAAATCGTCATGCCCCTCGCCCAGCGCCTCGCGCGCCGCGAGAACCGCATGCGCGGTCCCGCGCCGCTCCTCCTGCACGAAAACCCGCGACTTGGGCCAGGCGCGCGCGGCTTCGGCGCGCACGTCGTCACGGCCGGGGCCAACGACGACAGCGACATCGGCGATGCCGGCCTCTTCGACGCTCGCCAGCACATGGGCGAGCATGGTGCGGCCGGCGACCCGGTGGAGCACCTTCGGCAAGGCCGATTTCATTCGCGTGCCTTCGCCAGCGGCGAGCACGACAGCGAGAGCGCGGCGCTCTTTCGGGGACGACATGCGCGGCGACGATCCTTTGCTTGAGCGTGACGGAATCGGTCGGCGTCCTTTTATCAGTTTCGGCGAAGATTCGAAGCCCGCATGGCGATTTTGGGGCGACGGGCGCCAAAGCCGCGAGGGGCCGGAAATCTGGCTTCCGCTTTAAGAATTCCGTTTCGAAACCCCTCTTATCTCGTATACAGGTGATCGAAGGGTTCCGCGGGGCGGCGCCTCCCTGGATTTGCGCAAAACATGGTCGAACGTCGAGACTTGTTGAAGGGCGCGCTTGGAGCGCTCGCGGCCGCCGTCGCGCCGCCCAACGAATTCGCAATGGCGCAAGGACCAGGACAGGAGCAGGCGATTTCCTTCACGCGCGAAGGACTTCTGGCCCGCGCCCGCGACCTCCTCAAGCAGCCCTACGCGCCGCCGAGCGCCGAGCTTCCAGACTATTTTGCGCGCCTGAACCGCGAACAATATGAGGCGGTGGAAGTGCGCCCGGACGCCCGCATCTGGGCGAATGAGCAGAAGAACTTCACCATCGAGCCGCTCGTGCGGGGATGGGTGTACGGCGCGCCGGTCAAGATTTTTCTCGTGGAGGGCGGCAAGGGCGAGCTTCTGCGCCCCACCCTGTCGCAATTCACCTTCGGAGCGCAGAAGCCGCCGGACAAATTGCCCGAGTCGGCCTTCGCCGGCTTCCGCGTCTGGCCGAGCGCCGCGGGTGGGAAATCGTCGGACGCCGCGGCCTGCCTGCAGTTTCTGGGCGCGAGCTTCTATCGCGCCAAGGCCGCCGGCCAGAAAAAATGGGGCGTCACGGCGAGGGGCCTGTCGATCCGCACCGCCGATCCAGGCGAGGAATACCCGGTTTTTCGGGAATTCTATATCGAGGCCCCGGCTAGCGGCGACGATACGCTCGTCATCCATGCGCTTCTCGATTCTCCGAGCCTCGTCGGCGTCTATATGTTCACCCTGCGCTCGGTCGAGGCGACGATCGTCGACGTGGAGCTGGCGCTGTTTCCGCGCCTCGACCTCGACCATATCGGCATCGCGAGCCTCGCGGGGGCCTCCTTCTTCACCCCGCTCGACCAGCGTCGCCTCGACGACATCCGCCCCGCCGTCTCCGAGATGAATGGGCTGCAAATTCACACGGGCGCGAATGAGTGGCTCTGGCGTCCTTTGTCCAACCGCAACAGCCTGCAGTTCTCCTCCTTCATCGACGCCAATCCCAAAGGTTTCGGCTTCATCACGCGCGATCGCGACATCGGCGCCTATCAGGATGACGAAGAGCACTGGGAGCAGCGGCCGTCGATCTGGATTGAGCCGCATCACGACTGGGGCGAGGGCCTCGTGCAGCTCGTCGAGATTCCTTCCGAGTCGGAATTCAACCAAAACATCATCGCCTATTGGCGGCCCAAGGATCAACTCGCGGCGAATACAGAGAAGAAATTCGCCTATCGCCAGTTCTGGTGCTGGAATCCACCGACGCGGCCGCCCTACGCCGTGGTCAGCGCCGCACGCAGCGGACGCGGCGCCTCGCCCAAGCATCGCCGTTTTGTCGTGGTCTTCAGCGGAGACGCCCTGGGCGATCCCACCCGGCCCCCGGCGCAGGCGAATCTGAGCGCAAAACCAGGAAATGCCGTGAAGCTGCATGACGCCTTCGATCCCTGGAGCAAGACGCATCGGGTGGTGTTCGAGCTCGACCCGGCCGGCGAGACCTTCAGCGAGCTGCGGCTCGAGCTGAAATCGGGCGATGAGCAGGTCAGCGAATCCTGGATCTATCGATGGACGCTGTAGAAGAAACGCTTGAGACCGCCCCGGCGCCGACGGCCGCGCTGACGGCTGCGGAAATTTCGTTCAACGCCCCGCCGACGCCGGTCGAGCATCGCCTCTCGATGCCGGCGCAGAACATTTTCAAATTCGACTCGCGCAGCCGCCGGCGGCGCGCCCCGAGCCGCGAGGGCGAGGCGCCGCCTCCTTCCGCGCAGCAGCGCGAGATCGCCGCGGCCTCGCCCGCCAACCCCTGGCTTGCGCGTCTCGTCGCCTTCGGCGGCGGCGCCGTGCTGACGGCCTATGGCGCGCATGAAATGTATCGAGTCATCGACGTCGGCAGCGTCACGACCTTGAAATGGGCGCTGCTCGCGCTCTTCGTTTTGAACTTTTCCTGGATCGCGCTCTCCTTCACGAGCGCGATCGTCGGCTTCGTCGTTCTCTTGCGGCGGCGGCCCGCCCCGCCGATGCCGACCTCCTTGCGGGAGAAGAGCGTCGTCGTGATGCCCATCTACAACGAGGTCCCGAGCCGCGTCTTCGCGACGCTGCAAGCGATCTTCGAGGATGTGGAGGCGACCGGCCTCGGCGCGCATTTCGACTGGTTCTTCCTTTCCGACACGACGAATCCCGACGTCTGGATCGCCGAGGAACGCGCCTTCATCGCCCTGCGGCGCCGGCTCGGCTCGGCCGGCGCGCGCGTCTTCTATCGACGGCGCGAGAAGAACACGAGCCGCAAGGCCGGCAATGTCGCCGAATTCGTCTGCCGCTGGGGCGGCGCCTATAAGCATATGGTCGTGCTCGACGCCGACAGCCTGATGTCTGGCCGCACCATCGTTCGCCTCGCCGCCGCGATGGAGGCCGATCCCGACGCCGGCGTCATCCAGACGCTGCCGCTCGTCATCAACCGCAACACGCTTTTCGCGCGCGTTCAGCAATTCGCCGCGCGCATCTATGGGCCGGTGATCGCCGTGGGTCTTTCCGAATGGATGGGACGCGACGGCAATTACTGGGGCCATAACGCAATCATCCGCACCGAGGCCTTCGCCGCGCATTGCGGCCTGCCGGATCTGCGCGGGCGCCCGCCCTGGGGCGGCCACATCCTGAGCCACGACTTCGTCGAGGCCGCGCTGATGCGCCGCGCCGGCTACTCGGTCTACATGCTTCCGACGATCGGCGGCTCCTATGAGGAAAGCCCGCCGTCGCTGATCGATCTCTCCATCCGCGACCGGCGCTGGTGCCAGGGCAATCTGCAGCACAGCCGCATCCTGTTCGGCAAAGGCTTCCATTGGGCGAGCCGCCAGCATTTCCTGACCGGCATCTTCGGCTATCTGACCTCGCCGCTCTGGCTGCTGCAGCTCTTCGTCGGCATCGTGCTCGTGTTCCAGGCGAGCTATTTCCGCCCGGAATATTTCACCTCGGAATTCGGGATCTTCCCGGTCTGGCCGCGCTTCGACGCGGAGCGCTCGCTTGCGCTCTTTGCGCTGACGATGGCCATTCTGCTCGCCCCGAAATTCTTCGGCCTCCTCGTCGCCATCGCGCAGAAGGAGACGCGGCGTGGCGCCGGCGGCGTGCTGATGCTCTTCGTCTCGACGCTCTTCGAGATCGTGCTTTCGGCGCTGCTCGCGCCGATCATGATGCTCATCCAGACCGGCCATGTGCTGCACATCGTCTTTGGCTTCGACACGGGCTGGGACCCGCAACGCCGCGACGACGGCTCGGTGCCCTTCATCGCGATCGTGCGACGCCATCGCTCCCACGTCGCCATGGGCGTGCTGAGCCTCATCGCCGGCCTGCTGATCTCGCCCTCGCTCGTCGCCTGGATGTCGCCGACGATCGCCGGCCTCATTCTCTCGATCCCGATTTCCTATCTGACGGGCCAGCGCTGGCTCGGGCTCGTATTCCGCCGCGCCGGCGTGCTCAACACGCCCGAGGAGACGACGACGCCACCGGTCGCGAAGCGCGGCCGCGCGCTCTACAAGGGTCTGCAGCGTTCGGGCGAGGACGAAGCCAACGGGTTGCAGGCGATCCACGACGATCCGCAATTGCGCGAGCTGCATGAACGCTGGCTGCCGGCGCGCAAGCCGCGTCAGCGCGGCCAGATCAGCTCCGACCGCGCCCTTGCGGAAACCAAGCTCGCCGAGGCCGAGACGATCGAGGACGCGGTCGACTGGCTCAACCGCGGCGAAAGGCTCGTCGCCCTCTCAGACCGCGCGCTCATCGGCGTGGTGGCGCGGCTTCCCTCCCGCAAGGAGCTCGCCGCAAAGGCCGCCGCCGAGGCGGCGGAATGAGCGGGACGGCGCCCGAGCGCGCTGCGGTCGTCTACAAGATCGTCGCGCCGTCCCTCTGGCCGACCGGCGGGGACGTCTTCGAGGGCGCGGCGGTCGATCTCGCCGACGGCTTCATCCATTTCTCGACGCGAGCGCAGGTCGCGGAGACGGCCGCGCGGCATTTCGCCGGCCAGGACGATCTGCTGCTCGTCGCGGCCGATGCGGCGCGGCTCGGCACGGCGCTGAAATGGGAGGCGTCGCGCGGCGGCGATCTCTTCCCGCATCTCTACGGACCGCTGCCGCTCTCCGCCGTGCTTTGGACGAGGCCGTTGAGGATCGGCGGCGAGGGTCGCCACGATTTCTCCGGGCTTTAGGAAAGACTGCCTAAAATTATAGCAGCTTGCCAGGATTGAGCACGCCCTTGGGGTCGAGCGCCGCCTTGATCGCCCGCATGGCGTCGAGCGCGGCCGGGTCCTTGGTCTCGCGCAGCAGGGCGCGCTTGACCTGACCAATCCCATGCTCGGCCGAGATCGAGCCCTTGAGGGAGCCGACGAGCCCGTGGACGGCGGCGTTGACCTCCGGGCGCCGGGCGAGGAATTCCGCCTTGTCCATGCCGACCGGCTGCGAGACATTGTAATGGATATTGCCGTCGCCGAGATGTCCGAAAGGCACGGGGCGCGCGCCGGGAACCAGCGCCGTCACGCGCCGCCCGGCCTCGTCGATGAAGCCCGGAACCGCCTTCAGCGGCAGCGACACATCGTGCTTGATCGAGCCGCCTTCGCGCCGCTGCACCTCCGACAGAGCTTCGCGCAGGCGCCAAAACTCGGCGCGGCGCGCGAGCGAATCGGCGATCGACGCGTCTTGCGCGAGCCCCAGCGTCATCGCCTCCTCCAGCAGGTCGAGGATCTGCTTTCGCAGGCCCTCCTCATCCTCCGGCGCGGCGAATTCGGCGAGCGCGTACCAGGGATAGGCCTGCGAGAAAGGATCGCGCGCAGGCGGCGCGTGCTTGAGGACGAATTCGACCCCGATGCGCGGAACGATCTCGAAGGCTTCGAGAAAAACGCCGAGCCGCGCCTTGCAGCGCTCGAGCAGGCGCAGCGCCGCTTGCGGATCGGCGAGCGCGACGAATGTCGCGACACGGGCGCGCCGTAATGGGAACAGCTTCAGCGTCGCCGCCGTGATGACGCCGAGCGTCCCCTCGGAGCCGATCATGAGACGCGTCAGATCATAGCCGGTGTTGTCCTTGCGCAGCGTCGAAAGCGTCGAGAGCACGCGGCCGTCGGCCAGCACGGCCTCGACCCCGAGCGTGAGATCGCGCGCGCCGCCATAGGCCAGAACATGCACCCCGCCGGCGTTCGTCGCGAGATTCCCGCCAATCGTGCAGGAGCCTTGCGAGGCCAGGGAGAGGGGAAAATAGCGGTCGACGGAGGCGGCGGCGTCTTGCGCGCGCGCGAGGGTCACGCCGGCTTCGACCGTCATCGCGTCCGAATCGACATCGATCTCGCGGATGCGATCAAGCTTCTGGAGGGAGAGGAGGAGTTGCCGGCCGGAGGAGTCCGGCGTCTGTCCGCCGACAAGGCCGGTGTTTCCGCCCTGCGGGACGACGCCCACGCCATTTGCATTGCAAAGCGCGAGAAGCTCGGAGACGTCCTGAACGCTCTTGGGAAACGCGACAGCGAGTGCGCAGCCGGAATAGTCGCCGCGCGGCTCTTGCATCAGCGCGTAAGAGGAATCGGGTCGGGCGACGAGGTTTGCTTCACCGACGATCGCCGTAAAGCGGGCGAGCAAGTCCATGCAACTGTCCGCTTACGTCGAAGCCTAGAGCGAAGCTATCGGCGCTTCGCTTCCGGCTCGCTCCGCCGATTCGTCTCAGCGCTGGCGGAAGCGATCTCTACGCTTGGCGTAGACGTAGACAGCCTTTTTGGTGGGCCGACGGGCGAGGACGACACTGCATAGTGCTGCAGCGATCAGCGCAGTCATCATGACCATCTCCTTCCAGATTAGCGAGAAAGCCAGGGACTTTCTCATTCACGCTGGACTGTGACGCAAATGCTATGCCTGTTTTTTTCAGCCGGCAAGCGAAATCCCGAACCCCTTCCCCAGATTGCGGTTTGCTGTGACCTTTCTGTCACATGGCGCTCGGAAAGCCCGTTCCAACCCTTCATCAGTGGACGCCCGGATTATGGCCGAATCATGCGCGCAAGTCCGAAATCCGCGCTCGCCCGTTTCGTTCTGCTCATGGTTTCGATGGCGGAACGGCGGACCCGCTCTCCCTGGGCCGGCGGATTTGGCGGCCTCGGACGACGGCTTTTCTGTCGCTGTTTTCGAACCAGATAATCCTGATCTCTCGGTTCGATCGCGACCCGATCTGACGGTTCCGCTCATGCCCACGCCTTCCGCCACAAAACACTCGACCATCGACATCCCTCTGCAGCCAAGCCAGCTGGAAGATCTTCCAGCCTTCCGCGAGCGAGCGCCCTGGATCGGCTGCGACTTGCAGACGCTGCGCAATTACCTGCGCGGCGGCGCGCCTGAGCTTCCTGGCGGCGAACGCCTGTGGCTCCCCATGCCGGACGGCGACAAATTGGCCGCGCGGCTCGACGAGCCCTCGCTCGCAGAGCCGTTGAAACCTCTCGTCTTGCTCGTGCACGGCCTCGCCGGCTGCGAATCGAGCCACGACGCGGTCGTGACCGCGTGTCACCTCGTGAGCGAAGGCTGGAGCGTGCTGCGGCTGAACCTGCGCGGTTCCGAGCCTTCGCGCCACTGTTCGCGAGGCCGCTATCACGCCGGCAAAACCGAAGACCTCGCGGCCGCGCTGCACGCGCTTCCGCTCAAGCACGCGAAGCGTGGAATTTTTCTCGTCGGCCATTCGCTTGGCGGCAATCTCGTGCTGAAATTTCTCGGCGAGGGCGAGCACGATCTGCCCGTGCTCGGCGCTGCGGCGATCTCGACGCCGCTCGATCTCGCAGGGACCTGCGCGCGCATGATGGAGCCGCGCAACCTCGCCTATCATCGGCACATGCTGCGCGCCATGAAGGCCGAGGCGCTTGCCGAAAGCGCAGCCTTGACGAGCGCCGAACGGACGGCGATCGCCGACGCGCGTAACGTCTATGAGTTCGACGACAAATTCGTCGCGCCGCATTTCGGCTACCGCGATGCGCCGGAATATTACGAGGCCAATCACTCGGGCCGCTTCCTCGCCGAGATCGAAACGCCGACGCTCATCGTCCACGCCTTCGACGATCCGTGGATTCCCTCGGCTTGCTACGCGGCGGTGGACTGGTCGAGCCTGCCGCAAATCGAGACGGCGCTGACGCAAAACGGCGGACATCTCGGCTTTCACGGCGTCGGCAGCGCCACGCCCTGGCACGATCGCGTGACCGAGCGCTGGCTCGCACAGCTTGCCGACAAGGTCGCCTAGAGCGCTTCCCGCTCGGAAAACCGCTTCGCTCTTTTCCGGGACATGCTCTAGGCTAACCGTCAAACCTCACGACATCGGTCAAGGCGACCCAGAGCTCCCTCTCGGCCGTCGCGCGCCCCTGATCGAATTTCTCGCTCGCCAGCGCCTCGAGCTCGGAACGCTCCGCGTCCAGCTCGACGCGCAGCACTTCGTCGATAGGCCAGCCCAGCGCCGTGGCGACGATGTCGGGGACGACGACC
Organism: uncultured Alphaproteobacteria bacterium; assembly: GCA_963798515.1. GTDB lineage: Bacteria > Pseudomonadota > Alphaproteobacteria > Rhizobiales > Beijerinckiaceae > Methylocystis. The sequence goes on along the minus strand of CAWCTS010000020.1, from coordinate 35,605 downwards.
TGAACCGTTTCCGCAGAGCCGGCGATGCGCATCGGGAAGGTGAAGCAGCCGGCGTGTCGTTCGATGCTTGCCTCCACTCTTTGCAGCGGCATGGCGACAATCTCCCGCAAGCCCCCAGCGCGCCAGAACTCTAGCGCGCTTTGCGCGCGCATCAAGATCGCTTGGCCCGTTGTCGGCGCGGCTCTATGTGAAGCTAGGATCGAGCGGGTCGCTCGGTCGGCGCAACGCAGGAGACCAGGATGAAGGTCCTCATCGTCATCACGTCCCACGATCAATTGGGCGACACCGGAAAAAAGACCGGCTTCTGGCTCGAGGAGCTCGCCGCTCCCTACTATGTCTTCAGAGACGCGGGAGCCAAGATCACGCTCGCCTCCCCGAAAGGCGGTCGTCCGCCGCTCGATCCCAAAAGCAACGAGACTGAATTTCGCACCGAGCTCACCGCGCGCTTCGAAAAGGATCGCGCTGCGGAGGCGCAGCTCGATGCGACGCTTCGTCTTGACAGCTTGAAGCAGCAGGATTTCGACACGGTCTTTTATCCGGGCGGGCACGGTCCGATGTGGGATCTCGCCAATGACGAACGTTCGGCGCGGCTGATCGAGTCCTTCCTTGCGGCCGGCAAGCCCGTCGCGGCGGTGTGTCACGCCACCGCCGCGCTGCGTCATGTCAAGACGCCTCAGGGAAAGCTTCTCGTCGCGGACAGGGAAGTCACGGGCTTCACCAACGGCGAAGAAGAAGCCGTCGGCCTGACCAATGTCGTCCCCTTCCTCGTTGAAGACGAGATGTTGAAACGCGGCGCCGTGTTCTCGAAGCGGGCGAATTGGGCGGTTCACGTCGTTGAAGACGGCCCCCTAATAACCGGCCAGAATCCGGCGTCCTCCGGTCCGGCGGCGCGCACGCTTATGGCGAGACTGCAGCACGCCGCCAAAGCCGCTGCCGCCGCGCGCTGAAGCACAGCGCGCGCGCCGCAGCGTGGGGCGCGCATTTTAAGGCTGCAGAAGGCGCCGGTGAGGACCGCCATGCGCATTGATCCCGTTTTTCTTTTCGATCTCGACGGAACGCTCGTCGACAGCGTCTACCAGCATGTCCTCGCCTGGAGCGAGGCGTTGACGGCTGAAAACATCGAATTGTCGATCTGGCGCATCCATCGCAGGGTGGGCATGAGCGGCGGCCTGTTCGCGAGCCAACTGCTCCGCGAGACGGGCGTCGAGATCGACGCGGCGCGGGTGCGCCGCCTGTCCGAGGCGCATGCCGCCGCTTACCTGCGGACGGCGGATCGCGTGCGGCCGCTTCCGGGAGCGCGGGAGCTGCTCGCCTGGCTCACCGCGGCCGGCGTCCCCTGGGCGATTGCGACGAGCGGGCGCATGCAGACGGCGGCGGTCAATCTGGCTGCGCTCGGCGTCGACCCCGCCCAGACGCCCATCGTGACGCGCGACCAAGTCAGGCACGCCAAGCCCGATCCCGACCTCTTCCTCGCTGCGGCCGAACGGCTGAACGCGCCCATCGGCACGGCGATCGTCGTGGGCGACAGCATATGGGACATGCTCGCCGCCACCCGCTGCCGGGCGCTGGGCGTCGGCCTTCTGAGCGGAGGTTACGGGGCCGAGGAGCTGAGGCAGGCGGGCGCTTTTCGCGTCTATGAGGATCCAGCCGATCTCCTTCGCCACATCGACGAGGTCGGGGGCAGGAGGTAATTCTTCGCGAGCGGGAGGAAAATCACTTTTGTCTTTAAAATCAATGGCGGAGACGGTGGGATTCGAACCCACGATAGGGTTTCCCCTATAACGATTTAGCAAACCGTCGCCTTCAGCCTCTCGGCCACGTCTCCGCGTCGCGCCGGCAAGGGCGCGATGCGCCTCTATGCCAAAGCGGCCCCGCCATTTCAAGTTAGGCTGAAGCGCGACGAGGCCGGCGGGGAATGGCGGGCCAGCCGGTCCCCCGGCCCCATCCCCTCATGACCCATATTTTTTCGGATCGAGAAAGATCGCTTTTATGGAGGGCTTCCGCTCCGGGTTCTCGACATCGTCGATCTTCCAGGCCGAGCCGAGACGCTTCAGGTCGAAGGTGATGATCATCCTCTGGCTGCATTTCGCGGGGGGCGGCACATCGCCATCGTAGGCGATCGTTGCGGCCACCGTCGCCCTGTCCTCTCCGACGCGCAGGATCTTCGCGTCGATGAGCTTCACGCAGGACAGCCCTTGTATTCCCGTGAAGAGTTCGGCGTCATATAAATTAATGTCATTCTTCTGCGCCGTCGCCAGCCCGCTCTCGATCGCCGAGATGAGCTCGTCCGTCAGATAGGGACTGAGCTTCCGCCGGAACGTGGCGTCCGCCCAACTCGGGAACGTCCTGATCTGCGAAGCGAGCGAGGCGACGACCTCGCGCGGGTCGTTCTTCGGATCGTTTTCGGCGAAGGACGGCGCCGCGCCCACATGGGCAGACGCCAGAAAGGCACAGACCATAAGGATCGCCGCACGCCCGCCGTTCATTGTCATCTCCTGCAGGCCGCGCGTCGGCGCCTACAGCCAAGCCAAGCGCAGGGACTTGGGGCGCCGGCGCCGCTCTCTCGGGTCAATCCATATACCAACCGTGACTCACCACGAGCGACTCGCCGGTCATGGCGTTATTGGGCGAGGCGGCGAAGAAGAGCACGGCGTTGGCGACGTCGTCCGTGGTCGTGAACTGGCCGTCGACCGTATCCTTCAACATGACCTTGCGGATGACGTCCTCCTCCGACATGCCGAGCGCCGCGGCCTGTTCGGGGATCTGCTTGTCGACGAGCGGCGTCCGCACGAAGCCCGGCAGGACGACATTGGCGGTGACGTTGTGCTCAGCGCCCTCTTTGGCGAGAACGCGCGCCAATCCGAGCAGCCCGTGCTTGGCGGTGACATAGGCCGCCTTCAGCTTCGACGCCTCCTTCGAATGCACCGAACCCATGTAGATCACGCGGCCGTAGTTCGCCGCGTACATGTATTTCAGACAGGCCTTCGTCGTCAGAAACGCGCCGTCGAGATGGATGGCGATGAGCTTTTTCCAGTCCGCATAGGGGAAATCCACGAAGGGGTGGACGATCTGGATGCCGGCGTTGCTGACGAGAATATCAACCTTGCCGTATTTCGCGACCGTATCGGCGACGCCTTTCTCGACTTGCGCCTCGTCCGTGACGTTCATCGCGACCGCGAAGGCGTCGCCGCCGGTCGATTTGATCTCCTCGGCGGTCGCTTGCGCAGCGGCGAGATTGAGGTCGGCGATGACGGGAATGCCGCCTTCCGCCGCAAAGCGCAACGCGATCTCCTTGCCGATGCCGCTCGCCGAACCCGTGATTATGGCCACACGGCCATCAAAGCGCGCCATGGTTTGCTCCTGTTTCTGCGAGTTGGAGAAGATCAGCCTTGCTTCAGATAATCATGCACGACCTCGCCCAGTCCGAGCGTGAGGTCGGTCATGATCGTCGAGATGCATCGCGTGGACGTATCCGCCAGTCTGGCCCTTGTAGCGGACGGGAATCACCTGCCCGCTTTCGATGAAAGCTTCGAAGCCCGAGGAGTTGGGCATGCGGATGAGTTCGAATTTGACGATCGGGTCTTCCGGGACCTCCAAAGGCGCAGGGACGACCGCCTTCAGCGCTTCGGGATCCGTCGGGTAGGCGACGATAAAGAATTCCCGATTGACGGATCGATAGGGTCCCGGTGGGAAGGCGGGAGATGTGAGAGGCATTGCAAAGGCTTTGGAGCGGATCTCGGCTTCGGCCATCGTGATCTCCCAGCCAATGATCGAGAGCACTATCGCTAAGCCATAGCCTTAACCCTCCACCCACTCAATCACGTGACGGCGCATCCGCCGTGGCGTTCGTGCGACGGATAGCCGCGTTCAAGCTTCGCGGACGCAGCAAGGCGTGGCTAAAGCAAGGGCGAAGAGGAGAAGGACGCCGTGGCATCCTGAAGGGCGTTTCGGCGCCCGCGCGGTGTGATCGGTCTCAGCGCGGAGAAGCGCACGCCTGCATCGCATTTCCGCTTTTAGCGCGCGTTTCCCTCAAACAGCACTCACAGGACTTCCCTGATGACGTCAGCATCCGTGCTCTCGTCATCGATCTCCGGGATCTCGTCGCCCACCTCCGCAACCTCGTCATCGGGCGATTCGGGCGCGGCTTCTTCGTCCGGGTCGGAGGGCTCGTTCTCCGCATCCAAGTCTTGTTCCTGCGCCCCGGATTCCTGCGTCTCGAGCGGGGGCGACCGCCATTTGGCCCCGTTCGGAAAACCGCCGGCCCTTCGCGGCGATGAATGAGCGAGCTCGACAACGACGAAAATCTCTTCGCATTTCGGGCATACGATCGGCGCGCGATTGAGGTCGAAAAACGCTGTGTTGCAGGCGAGGCACCTGCGCTTCTCGCCCCGTTCACCTTTGATCATCGTTCGTTCCGATCGTGATTGGCTCCGCCGGGAAAGCGCTGCGAGGAATTGCATCCGCAGCTTCCCTTTCCGCGGCGCCGTAAGGGAAAAGCGCGGTCCTCGTAGAGCGGGCGGATTTCCTGGCCGAAGTAATAGGACTCATTGATCTCGAGAGAGCAGCCTCGCAGAAGCGTGGGAGCGAGATCCTCCACTGCGAAACGAATGGCCTCGGCCGCTTTTGCAAAACGCCTCAGGACGAGCGCCGTCGGCTTCGCGCTCGCGCTCTTCGCGAAATAGAGCGAGGCTTCCATCCCATAGGTCTTCGCGTCCATCGAATGCTCCCGGGTGGTGGCCTCGCCTCGCAGGGGCTTAAGCGAAGCCGCGCCTACGGCGGTTCGCGTTCAGAGAAGCGCCGTGGCGCGTCGAAGGGTGGATTCGAGAACGACTCGCTCCTGACCGTCTCGATCGCAGCGGATACGATATTGTAGCCCCTGGCCTCCGTCGGGAAGTTGCCGAGTCACTTTGTAGGGCGATGAACCCGGTCCAACGGGGTAGAGAACGCGGAGCCCGACGTCGAATTTGTGGGATGGCGTTATGAGCGCTCTAACGGGGTTGCCGCGACGCAGGGTCTTGGGCATGTGCAGCGCACTTTCGGGTTCGAGAGAAGAGCTCGCAGGGATCACCGCCTCCGCCTCCCCAGCCGCCAAGGCATGTTCCGCGGGATCAGTGGGTGACGATCATTTCTGATATCGTGGCGGGTGGCGGCGCCGCTCGATCGCGTTGATGTGGACCCTGTCCTCTCGCCCGACGACCCTGAGGCCTTTCGCTGGAACCAAAGATCTGGGAGAGGAACTGACAAGCCGACCCGCGGAAGACGAGTGGGGTTGGCAAGATCACCCGGCGTAAACCCCAGCTCTTTGAACATAGAGCTATTATTAAGAATAACAAGTCTGATTCGAACAGCTCTTCGGTCGCCGCAACTTTCGTGCGTCTGTTTTCGACGAGCGGCGACGGCAAGAGCGATTTATTATGAGCGGCTCGGCGCTGCGTCCATGGCGTCCATCACGGGTTCAACCGAGCCTCGTGAACAGCGATCGGCCCCGATAGCGACGCCATGCTTTAAGAGGCGCCGCGGCCGAGAAGACAACGGCAGTCGTAGGGTCACGATCCCTCGGCGCGATCCGCTTCTTCTGCATTAGGTCTTGGTTTGAATGGTGGGCGGCACAGGGATTGAACCTGTGACCCCTCCCGTGTGAAGGGCGAGCCTATGCGATTTTGGTGATTGCGATGCTTTGATGCGAATTCGGAATATACTGTTTTATAATAGATTTTATTTGCAATGCGGCGATGTCGTTTGCTAGGTTTTGCGGCTCCATGGTAGCTATCTGGTTGCTAACCGCTCCTAGCTACCAACGGTTTTGCTCCATGCTGACCATCAAAACCATCGCGACGATCCCCATGGGCAAGACCCTCTGGGATGACGGCAAAGGCGCAGTCGCTGGCTTGGGCGCGCGTCGGCAGAAAGGCGAGGCCGTCACCTATGTGCTCAAATACCGGACGCAGGACGGACGCCAGCGCTGGTTGACGATCGGGCGGCACGGGTCCCCCTGGACGCCGGATCTCGCACGCGCCGAGGCGCGGCGGCTCCTCGTCGAGGTGGTGAAGGGCGACGATCCGGCGACCGAAAAGCAGCAAGCCCGCAAGGCTGCGACCGTCGCGCAGCTCTGCGACGAATATCTTGAGGCGGCGAAGGCTGGACGACTGCTCACGCGGCGTGGCGTCATGAAGAAGCCCGCGACGCTCGATGGCGACAGAGGCAGGATCGAGCGACACATCAAACCGCTGCTCGGCAATCTCAAGGTTGCAGCCGTCTCCCGGCAGGACGTGGAGCGCTTCAACAACCTGGTGAGCGAGGGCGCGACCGCGGCGCGCATCAAGACCGGCAAGCATGGCCTTGCAAGAGTCAGTGGCGGACGCGGAACGGCGACTCGCGCCATGGGCCTGCTTGGGGCGCTTTTCAATTACGCGGTCCGACAAGGGATGCGTGCCGACAATCCAGCTGTGGGCGTCGCCCGTCACGCCTATGCGGAGCGCCAGCGGCGCGCGAGCACGGAAGAATATGCGGCGCTAGGTGAGGCGGTGCGGACGATGTTGAAGGGCTCCCAGGAATACGCCGCGCTATCCGAGGCTTTGAGCACAATGCCGAAGTCTGCGAAGGAATACGCCGCCCATAAGAAAACGCTGCAAACCATGCCGCACCCGACTTGGCCGGCTGCGCTCGCCGCCGCGTGGTTTCTCGCTCTTACGGGGTGGCGGCGCGGGGAAGCGCTCGCGCTCAAATGGTCCGAAGTCGATCTGGAGACACGCACGGCGCGCCTCCCCGACACAAAGACCGGTTTCTCAATGCGCCCGCTCTCTCACGCGGCCTGCAAAGTCCTGCGGGATCATCCGCGTCTCGGCGAGCTTGTGTTCCCGGCTTCGATCGGAGTCGACAAGCATATGAGCGGCTTTCGCAAAATCTGGGTTAGGATTGCCGCGAAGGCGCAACTTCCTGATGACGTGACGCCGCATGTGCTGCGGCACTCTTTCGCGTCGGTCGCCGCCGATCTCGGATTTTCGGAGCTGACGATCGCCGCAATGATCGGACACCGCAAGGCGAGCGTGACGTCGAAATATGCCCACCACGCTGACGCAGTTCTCTTGCAAGCCGCCGACACAGTTTCCGATCGCATCGCAGAATTGATGGGCGAGGCGCAAGGGAAGGGCGCCGTCGTGGCGCTTCGTACTATGCAGGGCTGACGGTCGGCGATGAGCTCTAAGGAGCACGCCGGTAAGGGGAGCGGCGCCCCGTATAGCTGTCAGAGTGCGAACGGCTTCCGCGATCGGTCCCAAGGGAGCGGACAAAGTTGCCAGATTTCCGGCCCCCAGGGATCAAGATAGTAGAAGTTAATCGCAAAAAATCGCTTTCTTGCGCTGTTCTTGAATTGTGGTCGTGGGATTATTGAGACTCATCGCAACAGATCGAAAACGAGAGCGAGCGATGGTCTTCGACGAAATTGGCGCCGACGTGCTCCTGACGCGCGAGCAGGTTGCAGACGCACTCACGCGCTGTGGCGTTCCCTACTCCGCGAAAACCCTGTCCACGCGCGCTTGTCGTGGTGGCGGCCCTCCCTACCGGCGCTTCGCCAAGCGAGCGATTTATCGGTGGGGTGACGTGGTGGAATGGGCGCAGGCGGAAATGAGCACGCCTGCGCGCAGCGCCTCGGAACATCGGCTCGCGAGGTCTTCGTGAATGACGCCGCCCAATGCGGCGACGCTCACGGCGTTTCCACTTCGCAGAATTCGCGGGATTCGCAAGCCGCACACTTCAACAACAGAGAACCACCACGCCCATTACGGCGCGAAACCTCGTCAGCGCAACCATTTCCGCTCGAAGCGCTAGGAGACGTTTTGGGCGGTGCGGCGTGTGCGATACTCGACAAGGTGAAATGTCCCGACGCCATTGCCGCCAACAGCGTGCTGGCTGCTGCATCGCTGGCCGTTCAGGCTCATGCAGATGTCTTGCTGCCGGCGACGGGCCACCCTCGCCCGCTTTCCATATTTTTCGCGACCGTGGCCGCAAGCGGCGAACGCAAAAGCGTCGCCGACTATGAAGCCTCTCGCCCCATCCGTATGCGCGAGGAGGCGCTACGTGAAATCTATGAGGCCGCTCTACCCGACTATCGGCTCTCCCATCGCGCATGGGAAATGGCCGCGCGCGAGGCGGAAAAAGCAAAAGGCGGCCGTGCTGCCAAAGAAGCTGCGCTGAGAGCGATAGGCCAGGAACCGCAGCCGCCCCTTCTGCCGATACTGACCTGCGGAGAGCCTACGCTCGAAGGGCTTCACAAGCTATTCGCGGGCGGTCAACCGACGCTCGGGATTTTTTCGGATGAAGGCGGGGCCTTCATATCGGGCTATGCCATGGCCGTCGAAACGCGGCTGAAAACCGTTGCTGGACTTTCCTCCCTCTGGGACGGGTCGCCGGTCAAACGCGTTCGAGCGATCGACGGCGCCGACATCCTTCCTGGCCGTCGGTTGGCCTTTCACATCATGGCGCAGCCGGAGGCGGCTGCGCGTATGCTCTGCGATCAGGTTCTCGTCGACCAGGGCTTTCTCTCCCGCCTGCTCGTGGCGGCGCCAACTTCGACGGCCGGGACGAGATTTCAGCGCCCATTGGCACCGGAAACCGAACCGGCGTTGAGACGCTATGACGCGCAGCTGCTCGCCATTCTGCAAACGCCTCCTAACCTCCTGGCGAAAACGCGCAATGCGCTTGATTCACGGCGTCTCCAGTTTGCATCCGACGCGGCAGAGCGATGGCTCGCCTTTTCCGACGAAATCGAGCAACGGCTCGGGGCAGGGAAGGCGCTCGAGCCCATCCGCGGATTCGCCAATAAGCTTCCGGAGCACGCCGCTCGTGTCGCCGGCGTGTTGACCCTTGTCGAGGATCTTGACGCTGCGGCGATTTCTTGCCGAGCCCTGGAGCAGGCGATCAAGATCCTCGATTTCTTCACCACAGAGGCCCTTCGCCTCTTCGAGGCCGCTTCATGCCCGCCAGATCTTCGTCACGCGGAGAAGCTGCTCGAATGGCTTAAGGGCTGGCCCGAGCCTCTCGTCGGTCTGAGCGTGATCTATCGTCTTGGGCCGAACTCGATCCGCGAGGCCGAGACAGCGAAAAAGGCGGTCAAGCTGCTGGAGGAACACGGCTGGCTCCTTCGAGAGCCTGGTCGCCAAATAGTTTCTGGAAGTCCGGTACGAGAGGCTTGGCGCATAGTGAGGCAGGCGTAACCCTCCGCTTCGCTCGCCACTTTCCTCAAAAATGAAAAATGCGCAGGCCGGCCTGCGAATATCGCGAATCCTGCGAATTCTGGCTCTGCGCAAATGGCCCAGTTTGCGACATTCGCCAGCGCGAGCCGAGCACGGCGACCGTTCGCATTCTGAATACGCTGCCCCCCTAGCGGGAGCGCGAAACGAGCCCGACGAACCGGCTCGGCTCAGTCGGACGGCTTGCGTCGCAAGCAAACAAATCACTCGCCAGAGATCGCGCGCGACCACACCGACGTGACGAGGCCTGCGCTCGGAAGTGCGGTCAGAAGCGAGCCTGCGTGGCGATGCCGCAGAAGCTTATCAGCGAGCTAACTTCGCGCAGAGGAGCGACGGCTCGGGCTTCGGTTCATGGCCTCGGCAGTGGAGGAAAAAGCGTCGGCCAAGTGCGCGCCAACGCTCCTCGCGGACATCGCCTGAGGACGAAAGTCGACGGGTCGACGGCGTCGCGGTCCGCACGCCGAATGCGAGACGTTCGCAAAAGCTGGCCACGAATTCGATGCACACGCTGGGCACGATCCCGATGCAATCCAAGAGCCGAGGCAAGCGAAACTTTGGTCCCTGACGGCGGGCAGCACAGGCGCCTTTTCGACCGCCGACGCGATCTTCGAACGACCATCCCTGCGCGATCGCGCTGCACGATCATTGCATGAAATCGATGCTCACTTTGCCGGATCCTCTGCAGCTCGGCCGCGCGATTCCGGCGCACCAATTGCGTGGCGCGCTTCTATCTTAGCACACGACCAATTTTGGAATATCGTGGAAATTCGCAGGTTCGGTGACGCTGGTTTGATCGGCAAGATAAAGCAACAGCCTGCGGCGTGTTGTGGCGTGGGGCATTTCTCGAAGCATCAACGGCTTGGCACAGCCTATGGTTTTGCCGTGCAGCCTGCCAATATGAGCAGGTTATTGCACAGGAGCGCTTTTCTTCACCTCGCGTCACTTTTGGCTGTCGCAGCCGCCGACAAGTCTCACGGTGCGGCCTGCGATGAGTTCATGAATGAGAGGCGCGCCTCGGAACGGTGAGCTTTGAAGAGTTGGGAGAGGCTAACCGGTCCGCAATCGCTCCCGGAAAGGACAAGAAGCCGCGACGCTGTTGGGTAGGCCGGCGCCCGCCCCGCTTGTTCGGGCAAGTGCGCCAGAAGACCTTTCGCATCGCGCGAGCACACAACTTCCCGGTGCGTTCTCGTCGGAAAGGGCGGCGTGCCGCCATGCTACTTCATGGTTGCGCTCGGTCGCTGGGCGCATAGCGAGGTCGGGCCTAGTCGCGAGCCTCCGACAAAGTCGCTCGTGATCGACAACCCGACTGTGCGCCGGTGACCGAGGCCGAACTCGACCTACTCGAGGCCTGGCTCGGCAATACTATTGTCGAGATCTTTGCCCGCCCAGCGCCGCGTTCTCGGTCGCGGTGCGCGTGCTGCGATCATCTTCGTCCCAACCGGTCTCTGTCTCAGGCTTGCCGCTCGGGGGAGCAAGGGCCGCCATTGCGCCAAGAAGGGAAATTCGCTTGGAAAGCTCAATCGCGACTTTCACCGCGAGCACTCCCACCTCCCGTCCTTTTTGGAGAATAACCCACTAAGCTGCAACTAATCCGGTAGCCCATGGGCAGCTGACTGTTTTTAGCAAACTTGGCAGCGTTCACCGTCGAAGCGCGCGCCGCACAAGACGCTAATTCGCAAGACTGACTTCAATAGCAGTTTCATCCCAATCAAGGCCTACTCCGGCTACCGGGGGTATATGCAGCATGCCATCCGATACATCATATGGCCGCTTCAGAATTGGATTGACCCAGTTCTGCCACTCGAGCCAATGCGACGTTTCTGAAACCCGCATGACGTGGGCGCCGACTTCTGGGTAGAGGTGCGTAGAAATTGGAACCCCGGACGCCGCCGCTATGGCTGCCGATCTTAGCCAGCCCGTCACGCCCCCGATCCTCATGAAGTCAGGCATCACCAGGTCGCAGGCCTTCATTTGAATGGCGCGATGCACATCCCGAGGACCATAGAAATTTTCTCCGATCTGCAACGGCGTTTTCAGTTGCGAAGCGACGCGCGAATAGCCGTCGAGATTGTCGTAGACAATGGGCTCCTCGATCCAATCGAGGCCCAAGCCGTCGATCGCTTGGCACCTCACAAGCGCTTCCGCAACATCAAGCCCTTGATTAAAGTCCGCCATCAAATGGATACCGGGGCCGACTGCGGCGCGCACCGCCTCGATAGCACGGATGTCCTGTTCGGCTGTCGCGTGGCCTAGCCGAATCTTCAACCCGGAGAATCCCCCTTCATCGACCAGTCTCGCGGCCTCCTCCCCTAGTTGCGCAGAATCGCTCAGCCAAAGACCATTGCTGTTGTACGCCTTCACCGGCCCAACCGTGCCTCCAAGGAGAACGCACAAGGGCAGATCGGCCGCCTTCGCCAAGGCGTCCCATGCCGCCATGTCGAGGCCAGAAACGGCGATCATGCTCAAGCCCTGGTAGCCGACGAAATGTAAGGACTTGCGGGTAAGCTCGAACATGTCGATTGGCGCGACCGAGCGACCCTCAAGAAGCTCACCGAAATCCTGCAGGGCGGCGACGATGTATTTCATCGTCTTCGCCGTATATGGCTCGATGTAGCTGCGCCCAACAAGTCCTTCGTTGGTAAACAGATCGACCAGCACCAGAGGCCAGTCAGAGATCGTCGCTATTTTGGCTACGATCGGGCGCTCCAATTTGAGCAGCAATGGCCGCGCCCTGATGCTTTTGATTGTCAGTCGGTCAATTGCCATTCTGAAGCTCACTTGTCGGCATATTGCGCTTCGCCGTTCCCGAACGACCAGTTTTCCTTTGGAACCTCGACGAGGTTAATAAAAACGTCCTCACCGCGAAGTCCCAAGCGGCTGTGAAGCTCTTTCGCCACCGCGCCATAGAAAGATTTCTTCTGCTCGACCGAGCGGCCGGCATTGAGCGTAATCTGGATGAACACACAGTCCTTCGTGCGTTTGATTTCAAGGTAGTTCTCGTCGGCGATCAGCGCACGTTCGGGATGTTCGGCGATCACCTGGAAGCGGTCGTCCTTGGGAACTTTCAAGACGTCGATCATGGCCTGATAGACGATATCGCCGATCCCGCGACGATATTCGGCAGGCTTGCCTTCGACGAGATCGATGCGCACCAGAGGCATTTGATCGCTCTCCCTTTGCAGATGTGAATTGGGCGCTTGCAGCTTCAGCGGACAATCTAGTTAGGGAACGTCCTCGATCTGATCCAGCAACTGAATGAGGCGGATCACCTGCTGCAGTAGGATCCCGCCGACGCCCAGGGCAAACCAGACACCGGTGACGAAGCCCCAGTGGATCGGCACGGCGAAGAACTCCTCGCGGAACCAGAACGTGTGTCCCCACTCGTTGAAGCCGACGCTGACGAAGATCATGAAAGGGCCGACAACCGCCAGGGTCAGCGGGACAGAAATGCCCTTGGCGTAGAGAGGCAGACGCGTCCTCGCATAGAGCCACGCGGAGCCGCCCATCAGAATGTAGAAGGGAAAGTTGAAATAGAATTCGATAATATGATTGGCCGTGAAGGGCGTGTCGCGAATGGCGATCTGGTGCCATGAATTGTCCTGTTCCGCGAAGTAGCTGCCCGCCCAATAGACCGCAAAGGTGTAGATGCTGATCCACATCGTCAGCGTGAAATATCGCGTAATCTCCTCCTTCGGCGCAATCTGGTCGAGGTTGCGATCGCGTGTCAGCCATAAATAGCCCCACAGCGACGGAAACACGATCGCCAGAAACGCGCCTTCAAGATAGAGCAACCGCATCCAATGAACCTCGAATGCTGGGTCGGACGAGTCGAGACCGGCGGAAACGCCATAGGCGCCCTGATACAATCTGAAACTGACGTACATGACGGTCAGCGCCGCGAAGGTCAGGAGATATTTCGGCAGGTCCCTCAGATACCAGGGCAGATTGAACGGACCCCGTGGCGTGGCGGGAGACATTGTTTGGGTGGCAATGCTCATGGCGGCTCCCTCTTGATTGGATCGATGTCGACTCTTGACTGTCTCGTGTTCCGGTCAGTCGAATTTGGGGATGACCGCGGCGGAAACGCTCGAGATGTAGCGCTGCCCGGCGTCGTCGAAGAAGAAGAGCATGCCTCCCATCCGCGTGTCGGCATCGCGGATCAGCCCGTCGAGCCTCTCCCGCTGCCACAGCGAATCCTTCGCCGTGATGCGAATCATTCGAGTTTCTCCCGGCGCGATAGGATCGGGCGAGTCGACGGCAAGCCCTTCGCTCGCGACCAGAGCCGCACCCTCGCCGTGCGGTGATTGAACGACCGCTGGGTTGAGGAAGCGCACATTGGCTGTCCCGAACTCTCCAACCCGGATAGGACGCTCGGAGCGGTTGTGAATCTGTGCAGTCAGGATCATGGCGCGTGCGGGCACGTTATATTCGGCGCGGGCGATCTTGACCTGCACTACTCCGGCGTCGACCGCCGGAGGCAAGGGATCAATCTGATCCATCGCCGCCTGCAGCGGAATGGCGTAGGGATATTGTCGGTCGGTGATGAAATTGGCGGCGAGCACGATCAGGGGAACGCCAATGAGGATTGCAGCTCCCGCCAAGCGATCGATGGGGGTGACGAGGCTGGCTTCCTGCCCCGACTGCAGCATCTTGTAGCGAGGGATGAAGAGAGGCCGTCTGACCCACCAAAGCAGCCACGCCGAGCCCAGCGCGATCCAGAGGAGATGCCAGGCCACCCCATTCGCGAGCCCATAGCTCTCCATGTCGATCACACTGCCGTCCAGAGTCTTCACCTGATTGGTGAACGCCGTCGCTTCGCCTTCGACCTCTAACCATTGTCCCGGCCCCACCACTGCTCCCGCATCATGCAAGTTAAAAAACGGATGCAGATGGAACCGCCCAGGCGTCCTAGCCTTCAAGACGATTTTGAAATCATAGTCGCCGCCGGGTTGGAGAGCGGTCGAGCTCACGGACGGCTGCCCGTTCAGATATCGCTCCGTGCGAACCATGACTGGTCCCGGCGCCGAGACGTTCAGGTAAGTGGCGTCGGGTTTCGCCACGCCTCGGGGCCAGCCTTGGGCGACATGGAATTTGCCCGTTATGATCACTTCTTCGTTGACGTTGAGTTTGCTTTTCGACCACGCCACATCGTACCATTGGATCGTTCGCATGCGGATGAAGGGCTCCAGGGCCTTTTCGCCATGAGCATACGCCGCGTCAGGCAGGAGCGAGCCTGCGCATAGGCTTAGGAAGAGGGCGCTGAAGAGTGTCGTGAGCCACTTTTTCATTTTCTGCTCTCTCCTCAGATGTTGTGGACGTATTTTGTCGTCGCAAAAAGCTTTCCCAGATACCACCAGAGCGGATACATCAGGGTGCAAAGCAGCGCCGAACAAAACGCCGAAAGGGGTGTCGCATACTGGCCATACGTTCGTAGCGTTCCGCGCTCGATGAGGCGCAGATATTCAGGCGTTCCTGTGCGGATGTATTGAAAGCCCAAAAGGTCAGCCACGGTGAGCTGCGCTCCGCCGTATTCGACCGGCACATGAAACATGCCGAAAATCGGCCAGTTGGTCGGGTAGAAAAGCAGGGCGAAGGCCATGCCGCCAAAGATGCTCGTGACAGTCAAGCTGTTGCTCAACATCAGAATCGCGTCGAGGACGAGCGCGCTAGGCATCATCGTGGCCGGCAAGACATCGTTTATCGGAAAGTAGTTCCACATGTGATAGGCAAAGAAGCGGGTGATCCAAGTTCCGATCAGCAGGCACGCAATGCAAAGCGTGGCGCCGAGCGGCAGCCTAAAGTTTGGCCACAGCACGGCCTGCACCGCCGCGGGAAAGGTGATCATCATTAGGGGCGTGATCAGCGGCCACCATTGCCGGTCTTTCCAATCCTGCCAGAAATCCCAGTCGCCCACGGTCAGAGCGACGTGCAGATGGAAGGCGCCGATGAAAAGGAACAACGCCAGCACCAGGATGAGATAGTCATAGGCTCGGGTCAGCCTTGCTTTTTCCCCTGTATATGGCTGCGCTGGACGATCTAGGGCGCGGTCCGTCATACGATCCTCCGATGCCTTTCTGTGCAGCTCTTTCCCACGCGGCGGCCGGAATGGCGGCGGGCAAGATGGTGCAACTCTCGTGGACCCTAGGCGGGAGTGGCTTGCTGCGTGAAATGGTAAGTTTCGATAGTCCCATGAATGAAAATCACGGTCGACGCATCTGCCGGGTTGTGGAGGAAAATGGTGGAGAAACGCCATGATCGAGCTGCATAATTTCGACCTCAACCTGCTCGTGGCCTTCGACCTCCTCATGGAGGAGAAGAACGTCTCACGCGCAGCCGAACGCATGTTCGTCACGCAGTCGGCGATGAGCCATACCCTGCAGCGGCTGAGACAGCAGTTGGACGATCCGTTGCTGGTTAAGACCCCGACGGGAATGAAGCCAACCGAGCGCGCGCTGTCGCTCGTCGAGCCGGTGAAGGCCGTCCTGCGCGAGATCAAGCGATTGATCCGCGCGCCAGAGGAATTCGCTCCCTCGCAGAGCCGGCGACGGTTCGTGATCGCTGCAACAGATTACATGGACTATCTGGTGATTCCTCCGCTCATTGAGCGGATTGCAGGGGTGGCACCCGGCGTCGACGTCCAGGTCAAGAGAACTGAGCTGCCATTCCCCGAATCGGAACTGGAGCACAATGATCTCGACGTCGTTCTGGGTTTTGATACGATCCTCAGGCCTCCCGCCTATTTGAGCAAAGTGAAGCTATTCGACGACCGCATTTGCTGCGTGGCTGGCAGGAAGCATGTGAACGGTGAAGAGGGGCAGCTGACGCTGGAGGAATACCTCTTGCACAAGCATATGCTGATCTCCCGCACTGGCTCACGCATTGGATTGATCGACGAGTGGCTCGCTGAGAGAGGGCTGGAGCGCCGCATCGCGCTGATCGTGCCCCACTTCCTACCGGCCCCGTTCATTGTGGCCAAGACCGACATGATCTTGTCCCTACCGAAGCGTATCGCCGACAACTTCGTTGGCCTAGCCCCGCTGAGCGTCTTGCTCCTCCCGATCGAATTGCCGGCCTACGACCTCGTGATGATCTGGCACCCGCTTCGGAGCCCCGACCCCGCCCATCGCTGGCTGCGTGATCAGATCTCGGAGATTTGCAGGCAGTTAGATACGCCAGTTGCGTCCCACTCAGCGCCCCGGTAGGCCCGCGGCCAAAGCTTTCACCTCAATCAACAAGTATGGCGGCTTTGACAGCGCCTCTCCGCCGTTCAACGTCGCTGAGTGATGCAGTTGGTTGACGACGGCGTAGAGCTTACCTTCCGGCCCGAAGCTCAAGGAATCGACCCAGGCCAGTTGATCGTTCTTCGCGATCTGCTGATAGCTTCGATCAGGCCGAATAACGCCAATCGCGTTCTCCGCCAAATCACCGAGGTAGATATTGTTGTCCTTGTCGATGGTGATGCCGTCGCACACAGGCTTTGCGCTATATCGCTCGACTTTTGCGGAGAGCGCCTTGTCGTCAAACGATTCATTGGCGAGATCGGCGGCTTTGATGCGATAAAGGCTCAGGCCATGCATGGGCCCAAAATACACCCACTCGTTGTCTAGATCCTCGGTCACGGGATTCACCCCGATATGTGGCCGAACGAGGCGACCGTCCGAATCTTTCACCTGGATAGGCCGGCCATCGATGACGAGATCAACATTTTCGGGAACGACCGCCGGATCTCCTTCGAGCACCCGGCGGGCTGCGCCGGTTTCGAGGTCGACCACGATAAAAGCCGCATTCCGACCGCTCGCCGGATCGACGATGAATATGCGGTTAAGTCGACTGTCGACCGTAAAATCATTGACGAAAGCGTCTTTGGGGGCAATCGGCTCCGGCAAATAAATGACGCGGTGCAGCTTCTCTGACTTTGTGTCCCAGCCGACGAGCTTCGGTGTGAGCCCGTCACGCATTCCGTTGTCGAGCATCCAGACTACGCCATTGGCGTCGGCGCGTATGCCGAGCACAGAATCCAGCGTCAAACCCGAGCGATGCATCCTGTCGTTCAGCTCTTTGTTCGGAAATGGCGTTAAACCGCCATCCTTGTGTCGCTCCACCACGGAATATTGAGGTTCGTAAAATTGGTGCTGGCTCATGACTATTCGGCCCCCGCTCGTGATCGTCACATTGCCGGGCGCCTGAGTCAGCCGCGCCAGGACGTCAAAGTTTTCGTCTCTGGCGACACCCGGGTCGCTGCACAGCACCGACAGAGCGAGAGCGAGAACTAGCTTTTTCTTCACGGCGGCCTCCGGCACTCATCCATTTTCGGCAAAAATGTAAGGCGATTGAGCGTTGCAGACGAAATGACAATTGCTCATATCGGTATAATCAAGCTTGATCGCCCGTGAGACTTGCCCTTCGGCTCTCGGCGAGAACCTGGCCACCCGAACGTTGTCAAGGCGATCAGGTATGCCCAAATGTGCCGAAGTTCGCTGACACAGGTCGCGAGCCCCCTGTACGCGGGAGTCGAGCATGAGTCAGAAATTGGCGGTCAATCACGTCGTCTACGCGACGACGCGCTCGTTCGACGATGTCGTGCAGGCCTTCGAGGCTGTCGTCGACACCCTCGAGGACGGCGGCTTTTCGTCAATCACCGCGGCCGCCAAAGATGTCGCGGATTTCGAAGCCCGCGTGAACGCCAAGATCGGACCTAGCGGCTTCACACGTTTCCTCACACTGGACCATGGTGACTGGCTGAATTTCTTCGGCAAGGGCGGCCAAGCCCGCCAATACGTAATCGGCAATCCACTGATCGCAATCACTATGCTGCGACACGATATCCGAGTTGGCCTGAACGTGCCGGTACGCGTCTACATCTACCGGGACGATGCGAGCGGGACAACGCGGTTCGAATACGACCAACCGTCCACCTTGATGAGCGGACTCGACAACAATGACGTCATGGCCGCTGCCGAGAAGCTTGATGACAAGCTTTCCACCTTGGCTGAGCGGGTTACCGGCGCGAAGGCCTGAGCCTGTGGGACAAGCTGTGGACCACGGAGGCTGGGCCCGATGTCAGTTGCCTCCATTCGGCCGGAGTGCGGCGTCCCGCTCCCCGCCGACGCTACCCCGATGCAACGCTGAACTGCGACTAATATGACAATATGCCTCGATAGGTTTTGTGGAAAAGTTTAGTACGAAGGTCGGCCGGAGCCTGCAACTTGGCTCGCGCAGTGGAAATGAGGAATTTGGATCACTTCGGAGCCTGCATGAGGCGTCTGCGGCGCAGTTCCTGGGGCCAGCGTCGGGTGCATCAGGAGGCGCGTTGCGCTTGGACACGGTGTCACGAGGGACGCCGGAGAGCGGCTCGAGAGACGCAGCAGGTAGCTATAAGGTAGCTAGGCCCCAAATGCGAGCCGCACAGTCTCTATCAAGCGATTGATTTTAATGGTGGGCGGCACAGGGATTGAACCTGTGACCCCTCCCGTGTGAAGGGAGTGCTCTCCCGCTGAGCTAGCCGCCCGGACCTGACGCCTCGTTTACGGGCGGGCGGGCGTCCCCGTCAAGTGCGGGCGCCGCTCGCGGCCTGCGGCGGCGCGGATTCGTGCGGAATCGGCGCTGTCTTGCGGCGTTGCAGCTTGCTCATCAGCAGATAGATGACCGGCGTGGTGTAGAGCGTCAGCAGCTGGCTGAGCAGCAGCCCGCCGACGATCGTGATGCCGAGGGGGCGCCGCAATTCGACGCCAATGCCGGTGGCGAAGGCGAGCGGCAAGGCGCCGAACAGCGCAGCGAGCGTCGTCATGATGATGGGGCGGAAACGCTCGCGCGCCGCCTCCAGAGCCGCGTCGCGCACGGAAAGGCCGCGCTCGCGTTGCGCATGCAGCGCGAAGTCGACGAGCATGATCCCGTTCTTCTTGACGATGCCGATCAACAGCAGAATGCCGATGAAGGCGATGACCGTGAACTCTTTGTGGAAGAGCTCGAGCGCCAGCAGCGCGCCGAGGCCCGCCGAGGGCAGCGTCGAGATGATCGTGATGGGATGGATGAAGCTTTCGTAAAGCACGCCCAGGATGATGTAGACCGCGATCAGCGCGCCGACGAGAGCGATCGCCATTCCGCCTGAGGTCTTGCGGAAGTCCGCCGCGTCGCCGGCAAAGCCCGTGCGCAGCGATTTTGGCGCTCCCATATCGGCCACCGCCGCGTCGATCGCATCGACGGCCTTTTCAAGCGAGCCTCCCGGCGCGACGTTGAAGGTGATCGTGATGGCGGGTGAGACCACTTGGTGGTTGACGACGAGCGGCATGATTCCGCGCTCGATGTGCGCGACCGCCGTCAAAGGGACCTCTCCTCCATTGACGCTCGTGACATAGACGCCCGAAAGATCGCGGACGTCCTGCTGGCGTGTGCGCGGCGTCTCGACGATCACGCGATAATTGTTGCGCTGCGTGTAGATGATCGAGTCCTGCATCTGCCCGAAGCCGGCGTTGAGCGCGGCGTCGATCGCGGCGATGGAGACGCCGAGGCGCGAGGCGGCGTTGCGGTCGATCACGACTCTCGCGCGCAGGCCCCCCTCCTGGCGGTCCGTCGAGACGTCCGCAAGCTCCGGCAGGCTTTGCAAGCGCTCCAAAACCTTCGGCGTCCATTCATTGAGCTCGGCCAGCGAGGCGTCGGAAAGCGTGAACTGATATTGCGCCTTGCTGAGGCGACCGCCGGAACGCAGGTCCTGCGACGGCACCATGGTCACTGAAAGCCCCGGGATGTTGGCGAATTTCGGCCGCAGGCGATTGATCACCTCGAAGCTCGATGAGGTTCGCTGTTTTACCGGCTTCAGCGCGACGAATAACCTTCCCTGGTTGGAGGAGGAGGAGAGGTTCCCAGAGCCGATGAAGGAGGCGACATCCTGTACGTCCGGATCTTCGTCGAGCACTTTCATGGCGAGCTTCTGCAGCCGCACCATCTCGTCGAAGGACACATCCGCCGCCGCCTCCGTCGTGCCGTTGAGCAGGCCGATGTCGTCTTGCGGCAGACCCCCTTTCGGAATGGTCTGGTAGAGATGCACGGTCCAAGCCAGCGTCAGCAGGATCGCGACAAGCGAGGACCAGGGATGGTCCACGACCTTCTCGAGCGAGGCGTGATAGGCGTCGATGATCTTGTCGAGCACGCTCTCGAAGAAAATGTCGAAGCGGGTCGGCTTCTTGTCCTCACGCGCCGGAAGCCAAGCGCAGAGCATGGGCGTCACGGTCAGAGAGACGACCATCGAGACGAGGATGGCGAACGTCAGCGTGTAACCGAATTCCTGCAGCAGCTTCCCTGCGATGCCCGGCAGAAACAGCAAGGGGATGAACACTGCGACGAGCGAAAGGCTGATCGAGACGACGGTGAAGCCGATCTGCCGCGCGCCGAGCAGGCTCGCCTCGAGCCGGTTCATGCCGCGCTCGACATGGCTTTCGACATTCTCGATCATGACGATGGCGTCGTCCACGACGAAGCCGACCGCAATGGTGAGCGCCATCAGTGAAATATTGTCGATGGAAAATCCGACGAGCCACATGGCGACCGTCGCGCCAACGAGTGACAAAGGAACGGTGACGCCTGCGGCAATGACCGGCGACGCGCGGCGCAGGAAGACATAGACGACGGCCATCACCAGCATGATGGAGATCAGCAGCGTGCGCTGGATGTCGGCGACGCTGGCGCGGATCGTTTGCGTGCGATCGGCGAGCACCGAAATCTTGATCCCCGTCGGGATCCATTGTTGCAGCTGAGGGAGCAGGGCCTGGATGTTGTCGACCGTCTCCAGCACATTGGCGCCGGGCTGCTTGAAGACGAGGAGGATGACCGCCGGCGTGCCGTTGTACCAGCCGGCCGCATTTCGATTGCGCACGCTGCGATCAACGGTCGCGATATCGCCGAGGCGCACCACTCTGCCATTTTTGGAGGCGACCACGACGCCGCGATAGTCCTCGGGCGTATTGAGCTGATCCGTCGTGCCGAGCGTCACATTGAGCTGGTCGCCGCTGAAAGCCCCCGTGGGAGACTGCACATTCGCGCCGGCGATCGCTGCCGCGACCTGTTCCAACCCAAGTCCCATGGCCGCAACGCGCGAGGGATCGATCTGAATGCGGATCGCCGGCTGCTCGGCGCCGGCTACGACCACGCCGCCGACGCCGCCGACCTGCGAGATGCGCTGGGCGATCACGGTGTCCGTCACGTCATAAACCGCGTTCGTCGGCATCGAGCTCGACGTCAGCGCCAGCACGAGGATCGGCGCTCCCGAAGAGTTGGACTTACGGAACGTCGGAAGATTGGAAAGGTCGCTTGGCAGATCCGTCTGCGCGGCGTTGATCGCCGCCTGCACGTCGCGCGCCGCGGAATCGATGTTCCGGTCGAGATTGAACTGCGCGATGATCTGCGTGTTGCCGAGCGAGCTCGACGATGTCAGCTCGACGAGCCCGGCGATATTGGCGAGTCTTCGCTCGAGCGGCGCAGTGACGCTCGCCGCCATCGTCTCGGGATCGGCGCCGGGCCGCGAAGCCGAGATGCCGATCGTCGGGAAGTCAATGGCCGGCAGGCTCGCCACCGGGAGAAAGGCGTAAGCCACCAAGCCGAGCAGAAACAGCCCCATCGCCAGCAGCGTCGTGCCGACGGGTCTCCGGATGAAGGGATCCGAGATGCTCATTCCGCCGCTTCCCGACGGGACTCCTCATCCCTGGAAGGCTTCACCGCGAGCGCCTTCTTCATCGCCGACGCAGCCCCTCCGAGCGGCGTCAAGCCGAACAGGCGGCGGCGCAATCGCTCTACGGCGAGATAGATGACCGGCGTCGTGTAGAGCGTCAGCAGCTGCGACATCAAAAGGCCGCCGATGATCGAGACCCCCAGGGGGATGCGCAGCTCGCTCCCGGCGCCATGCGACAAAGCGAGCGGCAGCGCGCCGAGCAGCGCGGCGAGCGTCGTCATCATGATCGGGCGGAAGCGCAGATGGCAAGAGCGCACGATCGACTCTTCGGGCGAGGCGCCTTCGCTGCGCTCGATGTCGAGCGCAAAGTCGATCATCATGATCGCGTTTTTCTTGACGATGCCCATGAGGAGCACGATGCCGATCAGCGCCACGACCGAAAGATCGAGGCGGAAGATCATCAAGGCGAGCAGCGCGCCGACGCCAGCGGACGGCAAGGTCGTCAGCACGGTGAAGGGGTGGATGAAGCTCTCGTAGAGCACGCCGAGCACGATATAAATCGCGATGACCGCCGCGAGGATGAGATAAGGCTCGCTTCGCAGCGATTTGTCGAATTCGGCGGCGTCGCCGCTGAAGGAGCCGAGGATCGACGACGGCAGTCCGATTTCCTGCTCGACCCTCGCGATGACCTTCAGCGCGTCGCCGAGCGAAGCGTTGCGCGCGAGATCGAAGCTGATCGTCGAGGCCGGGAATTGCTCCTGATGCGCGACGGAGAGCGGCGCATCGGCCTTGTCGATGTGCACGATCGTCGAGAGGGGCGTTTGCGCGCCGCCGCCCGGCGCGGCGACATAGAGCTTTTCGAGAGCCTGCGGATCGCGTTGGTAATGCTCCGAGGCTTCCAGAATCACGCGATATTGGTTGGACTGCGTGTAGATGATCGAAATCTGCCGCTGACCGAAAGCATCGTTGAGAACGTCATCGACATTCTGCATCGAAATGCCGAGCCGCCCCATGGTCTCCCGGTCGATGCGCACGACATTGCGCAAGCCCCCGCTCTGCGTTTCAGCCGCGACATTGCGCAGGGCGGGTTCGTCCTGCAACGCGTCGACGAGCTTCTCCGTCCAGCGCATCAGCTCGGCGCTGTCGGCCGTGGTGATCGTGTATTGATATTGCGACCGGCTCGATTTCGTCGTGATCTGAATGTCCTGGACGGGCTCGATATAGAGCGTCGCCCCCGGTATCGCCTCGGCTTCGCGCTTGAGCCGATCGGCGATGGCGTCGGCGCTGTCGTGACGATGATCCTCCTCTCGCAGGATCACCGTGAGATGCCCGACGTTGGTGGTCGGGTTCAAGGGACCGACGCCGAGGACCGAGGCGACGCCGGTGACGTCCTTGTCCTTGCGGAAGATTTCCGCAACGTCCTTCTGCATCTTCTTCATCGCGTCGAAGGAAACGTCGGGAGCCGCCTCCAGCACGACCGAGAGCACGCCCGTGTCCTGGCGCGGCAGGAAGCCCTTCGGGATGACGACATAAAGCGCGATGGTGAGGGCGAAGGTCCCAACGGTCAGCATCAGGATGAATTGCTGATGCTTCAGCGACCAATCGAGCGTGCGTTGATAGAACCGATCAAGCCATGAAGAGGGGGTTTCATCATGCCCGCCGCCATGGCTCAAGGGGCGCAGCAGCTTCGCGCAGAGCATCGGCGTCAGGGTCAGGGAGATGAGCGCCGAGACCACGACCGCCATCGTCAGCGTCATGGCGAACTCGCGGAACATGCGCCCGACGATGCCGGTCATGAACAGAAGGGGGATGAAGACCGCGATCAGCGAGACGGTGAGCGATACGACGGTGAAGCCGATCTCGCGGGCGCCGTCGAGGGCGGCGACGAGCGGGGTCTTGCCCTTCTCCATGTTGCGGACGATGTTCTCGATCATGACGATCGCGTCGTCCACGACGAAGCCCGTGCCGATGGTCAAGGCCATCAGGGAGAGATTGTCGAGGGAAAAACCCTTGGACCAGAGGTTCGCCGACCACATCAGGGCGAAGGTCGCGATGATCGACAGCGGCAGGCTGATGCCGGCGATAATGGTCGCGCGAAGGCTGCGCAGGAACAGCAGCACGACGAGCACGACGAGCACAGTGGCGATGACGAGCGTGAATTCGACGTCGGCGATGGAGGCTCGGATCGTGCCGGTCCGGTCGTTGACGATATCGATTGC
This sequence comes from uncultured Alphaproteobacteria bacterium, assembly GCA_963798515.1. GTDB lineage: Bacteria > Pseudomonadota > Alphaproteobacteria > Rhizobiales > Beijerinckiaceae > Methylocystis. Next base: position 11,477 of record CAWCTS010000020.1, on the reverse strand, counting down.
GACGCCGCTCGGCAGCACGCTCTGCAGATGCGGCAACTCCTTCTTCAGCGCCTCGACGGTGCCGATGATATTGGCGCCCGGCTGGCGGAAGACGTCGAGGATCACCGCGGGCTCGCCATTGTACCAGCCGCCGACGCGACTGTTCTCGAGCCCCTCCACGACGGTGGCCACGTCCTTGAGCATGACCGGCCTGCCGGCGACCCAATTCACGACCACGCTCTTGTACCGATTGGCCTCGAGAATCTGATCGTTGGCGTCGAGCGTGTAGGATTGGCGCGCGCCGTCGAGCGAGCCCTTGGCGCCCGCGACATTGGCTGCGGCGATGGCGATGCGCAGATCGTCCATGCTCATGCGATTGGCGGCGAGCCGCGCCAGATCGGCCTGGATGCGGATGGCCGGCCGAACGCCGCCCTCGACCAAAACGCGGCCCACGCCCGCGACCTCCGAGAGCTTCGGCGCGAGCTGCGTGTCGGCGAGATCGCTCATGGCCCGCAGCGTCGCGGACTTGGAGCGCAGGACCAGCGTGACGATCGGCGTGTCCGCCGGATTGACCTTCGCATAGACGGGCGGATAGGGGAGGTTGCGCGGCAGCGTCGAGGCCGCTGAATTAATCGCCGACTGCACGTCCTGCGCCGCGGCGTCGATGTCGCGATCGAGCTCGAATTGCAGCGTGATCTGCGAGAAGCCGAAGGCGCTTTGCGACGTCATCGTCGTGAGAGAGGGTATCTGCCCGAACTGGCGTTCGAGCGAGGCGGTCACGAGCGAGGCGATCGTATCGGGATTGGCGCCGGGAAGCTGCGTCGTCACCTGGATCGTCGGAAAATCCACCTGCGGCAGAGGCGAGACGGGCAGGTTCAAATAGCCGCCGATGCCAGCGAGCAGCACGGCGAAAGCCAAAAGCGTCGTCGCGACCGGTCGCCGGATGAAGGGCGCGGAGATGTTCATGGCGCGCTCGCGCGTCGCGGCGGGCCGGCGGCCCCTGGCGAGCCCTGCGTCTCGGAAGCGCCTTGACCGCCGCCGCCTCCGTCACGGTGACGTCTGCGCTCCCCTTTCGGGAGGGCGGGCGCGCCGCCGCTGGCTCCAACCTCGTCGCTTGGCTTGTCGCCGCCCTCCGCGACAGGCGGCTCATCGGAGACGATGCGCACCTTCGCGCCGTCGGAGAGCCGTCCGAAACCGCTCGTGAGAACCGTATCGCCCCCCTTCAGGCCGGAGGCGATGACCGCAATGTTCTCGTCTTGTTGGCTCACCTTCACGTTTCGTGTGATGGCCACCTCGCCGTCGGTGAGCAGATAGACGTAGGGGCCGCTCGGGCCCGGCCGTATCGCGGGCGCCGGGACGACGACGGCGTTCTTGATCGTGTCGACCACCATGCGGACGTTCACGAACTGGCCCGGCCAGAGCTTCAGCGACGCATTGGCGAAGGTCGCCTTGATTTTCGCCGTGCCGGTCTGTTGGTCGATCTGATTGTCGATCGCCGTGACCTCGCCGGGATTGCCGGGATCGATCTCCGTCTGATTGTCGGGACCGAGCGCGGTCACTTTTTTGCTGCCGCGCGCCACGGCGTTCTGCACGGAAAGCAGCTTCTCCTGGGGGATCACGAAAACGACGTAGATCGGCTTGAGCTGCGTAATGTTGAGAATTCCGATCAGATCCGCGGCGTGTAGAATGTTGCCGACGTCCACGTTGCGGATGCCCACGCGGCCGGTGATCGGCGAGGGGATCTTGCAGTAACCAAGCGTGGTCTTGGCGCTGTCGATGAGCGCCTGATCGGTCTTCACCAAGGCCTCGAGCTGCGCCACGAGATATTTCTGCGTCATATATTGCTGCTGGGAGCCGTAATTGCTCGCAGCGAGCTTTTCGTAGCGGATGAGGTCGATGCGCGCATTGGCGAGATTGGCCTCGTCCTGCGCCTTTTTTGCGACGGCTTGGTCATATTGAGCCTGATAGAGATCGGGTTCGATCTCGGCGACGATCTCGCCCTTCTTGACGTCCTCGCCCTCGGTGACGCGCAGCGCAGTGAGGCGGCCGTCGACCTGCGTGCGGATCGTCGCGGTGTTGAGCGCCTGAACGGTGCCGATCGCGTCGATCGTCACGGGAACGTCCTGCGTCCGCGCAACGGCGACGCGGACGGGAATCTCCTGTCCGAAGCGCCGGCCCTTCCCCTCTCCGTGTCCCGAGGAGTTGTCGCCGTAACGCCCTGTCCACCAATAGGCCGCGCCGGCGACCGCCGCGAGACAGAACCCGATCAGCATCGTCTTGCGCGAAAGCGCGATCATGGAAAGAAGCCTTTGTCGGCCTCATAGGCCGCATTCGCAGCCTCGATCTCCTTCTCGCGCGTGGTCGGCGACCAGCCGCCCCCCAGCGCCTGGTAGAGGCTCGCCGCGGCTTCGTAGTGGAGCAAGCGCGCCTGCTCCAGGATATACAAGTTCTGGAAATAGGTATTCTGCGTCGTCGACAATGTGACGATGTCGATCGTGCCTTCGCGCATGCGCGCCTCCGCCGCGTCGAGCGCCCGCTTCGCGGCCTCCACGCCCTCCTGATCGATCTTCATCTCCTTGCCGGTTTCGACGATGGCGATCATCGCGTTTTCCGTGTCGGACAGCGCCGTCAATATCTGCTTGCGGTATAAGGCGGCCAGTTCAGCGTATTTTCCCTGCTGCAGCATATATTGACCTTGCAGATTGTAGCCGTCGAAGATCGGCTGCGCGACGCTCCCCACCAATGACCAGGCGATCGCTTCCGGCTGCAGCAGATATTTGGTGACGATCGACTGAACGCCATAGTACGGCCCCGTCAAAGTGAAGGTCGGGAAAAAGGCGGCCCGCGCCTGCAGCACCGAAAATTCCTGAGACGCGAGCTTGGCTTCGGCCTCCGCCACGTCGGGGCGCCGCAGCAACACTTCCGACGGCAGCCCCGGCTTCACGTCTGGGAAATGCAGCGTCTTGAGCGTCGATCCCGTCGTATGCAGGCTCTCCGGCGTCTGCCCCAACAGCACGGCGAGGAGATTGCGCTGCTGGCGCAATAGCTGCTCGAGCACCGGAATATTGGCGCGCTGCGTGTCGACGACGGTTTCTTGCAACGAGACGTCGAACACGGTCGCCGTCCCCACGTCCCGGCGGAATTTGATGGCGTCGAGCACCTCGGTCGCGATGCGCACGTTTTCATGCGCGATGCGCAGCAGATCCTGGGCGTTCAGCACGGTGAAATAGGTGTTGAGGACGGAGGCGATCGTCGAGATCTCGACGACGTTGCGGTCGAAGTGGCTCGCATTGGCGAGGATGCGCGCAGCTTTGGACGCGTCGTCGTTCACGCCCCAGAAGTCGAGCGTGTAGCTCGCAGTGAGCCCAAGCTTCCAGAGATTGTCGCGGTTGGCGGTGAAGTAGGTGTTGCTCCCACTGGCGACACTTCCCTGACCGGACTGCTTGTAGAATTCCGCGAGCCCACTGGAGCTGGAGCTCGGGCTCGCGCTGAGCGAGGTGCCGGGGATGCGGGTTTGCTGAAAAGAGTTATTGGTCGAGAGCGACGGCCACAGCCCCGAGCTCGAAACGCGCGCCTGCGCGTCGGCCTCGCGAATGCGGGCCACCGCCGCGGCAATGTCGTTGTTGTTCTCGAGCGCGCGATCGACGAAGGCGACGAGCTCGCGCGAGCCGAAGCGCGTGGAAAAATCATGCGCCGCGCCGATGGGCGGCGCAGACCTCGGCTTCGCCTCGCGAAAACGCTCGGGCGGCGGCAGGCTCGGATCGGGCTTCTCCCAATCCAGATTGCACGACGAAAGGCCCGCTGCCCCCACGGCCGCCCAGAAAGTCACGACGCCGCGCCAAGCGCGCGACGGGCGCGCCGCGCCTCCCGCCGCGAGTCGACGCTCCTGCGCCGCCGAGGCGCATGACGCCGGCCGCAGGCGCCCGAAGCCTCGCTGACTACCCCAAAGACCCATGAAACTTCGCCGCTTCCCTAAGCCCCGACGGGCCGGCCGAGGATCGCTGGCTTCGCTGAAGCCCGCTCGGCCCCAGCCGACGATCCTGCAGGACCGGACCGTGGCGTAAACCGTTAGCGCCGCCGCCGACGCGCCACCAAGTCGCCGGCCGCGACCCATCCCGAGCTTGGCGGTTTTTAACATTTGCTGCACCCGGAACTCAACACGCCCTCTGTCGCAGGCGCGGGTTTCCGAGCTGTGTCTCGACGGTTCAATCTGTGGCCGGATTGCGTCTTCTGCAGGGTTTTTGCGCGGATTGCTAAGGAATCCCCCCGCCGCGCGGCGGCGGGGGTGATCCTGCAGTGGCCTTTTCAAGCGCCACCTTACCGTGGCTTCCCTTCCAACTTCCCGGAAAATGCAAAGCATTTAAATCGGAGATTCTCAAGGTTTATACGTATATGTACTTAACGTCGCGGGGGCTTGCCCGCGACGCCTCGATTTTCAGCAAGGGATATCGCCATGCGAATTCTCGGTCTCGACGTTGGAATTGCGTCTATTGGATGGGGGCTCGTCGAACTGGAGCGCCCCGAGGAAAATTCGCAAAAGCACGGCGCCATCGTCGCCTGCGGCGTCTGGACCTTCGATCCGCCCGAGGAGTGGTCGCGCGACGGCGCGCTTTCAAAAGCGCAGATTCGACGCGAGCAGCGGGGCAGACGGAGAAATCTCCGCCGCCGGCGCCAGCGGATGCGCCTCCTGCGAGCTTTGTTTCATCGGCACGGCCTTCTGCCGAGCGAGGATCGCGACGCCTTGCGCTGGACAGGGTCCGAGCCTATCGCGCTGCGGCGGCGGGCGCTCGGCGCCCCGCTCGCTCCGGTCGAGCTTGCGGTGGCGCTCGGCCACATTGCGCGCCGCCGGGGATTCAAATCCAATGCGGCGCACCCCCGTCCTACGGCGCGCGACGAGCTGACGCGCGAGGCCAAGGCCATTCTGCGGGCCCAGGCTTCGCTCGCCGCCGCGCCCCTCCCGGCGTCGTTCGAGGCGGAGTTCATGCGTCTCGCCTTCTCGCAGCGCCCCTTCGTCAGCGACGTCTACGAAGCGGGTCCCTGTCCCTTCGAGCCGAGCCGGATCCGCTCCGCAAAGCGCAGCTTTTCCCTGGAGCTCTTTCGCGCTTTGGCGCGGCTCAGCAATCTGAGAATTCTGGAAGACGAGAGCCAGCGCTGCCTGCGCCCGCCGGAAATTTCCTGCGTCGTCGACGCGTTCGGCAAGACCGCGCGGATCACCTACGCGGATTTGCGCAGGCTCTTCGGCTTGCCCGCCCGAGCGCGCTTTCGCGGCGTCGCGGAGAAGGAAGAGGCCGAGCTCGATTTCGCGACGCCGGCGGGCGCAGCGGCTGGCGTCTTTCGCCTGCGCGAGCTTGTGGTCGGCGCGCTTGGCGAGGACGGCTGGCGAGAACTGCGATCCGATCCCCGTCGGCTCGACGGGCTCGGGGACGCTTTGACCTTTTGCCGTTCGCCGCAGTCCCTCGCCGCGGCGCTCGCGGGACGGGGGATCGCCGCCGAGCTCATCAGCGCGCTCGTCGCGGCGGCGCAGAGGGGAGACCTCGCCCTGTTCTCGGGCGCCGCGCATATGTCGGCGGAGGCGGCGAGAAAGATCGTCGCCGGGCTCATGCTGGGGCTCGCCCACGACGCGGCCTGCCGGGCCGCCGGCTACGACCCGGCCGCGACGCGCGAACGACGCGCTTTCGACGTCGGCGCCCACGGTAAGGAGGCCCTGGCGCGCATCCTCTCGCAAGGGCGCATATCGAGCGAGCTCGTCGCGAGCCCCACGGCGCGCAAAGCGCTCATCGAGGCGGTCAAGCAGGTCAAGGCGGTGGTGGAGCGCCATGGCGCGCCCGACCGCATTCACATCGAGCTCGCGCGCGACCTGGGCAAATCGCCCGAGGCGCGCCGGCAAATCGCCCTCGCAGCGATGCGGCGGCAAGCGCAAAAAAGCCGGCTGCGAACGGCCTTTCAGGAGATTTTCGGGCGGGCGCCGCATGTCGGAGCGGCGGGCGCCGGGGAGCTTCTGCGCTTCGAGCTGTGGCGCGAGCAGGAGGGGCGCTGCCTCTATAGCGGCGAGAGGATCGAAGCCTCGCAGCTTCTGGCGGGCAACAACAGCGTCCAGGTCGACCATATTCTGCCCTGGGCGCGTTTCGGCGACGATTCTCTCGCAAACAAGACCTTGTGCATGGCGCACGCCAATCAGCGCAAGGGCGACCGCACGCCCTTCGAATGGTTCAGGCGCGAGAAATCCCCGCAGGCCTGGAAAGACTTCGCGGAGACGGTCGAGGCTCTTCCGATCAAGCGGCGCAAGAAGCGCAATTTTCAGCTGGAGGACGGCGCGGCGCTCGCATCGAGCTTCCGCGAGCGCAATCTCAACGATGCCCGCTGGGCCTGCCGCGCGCTCGCCGAGGCTCTCAAAGCCATGTATCCGGCTGGCGAGCGCCAGGCTGACGGCTCCGGCGTGCGGCGCGTGTTCACACGGCCGGGCGCCTTGACCGCGCGGCTGCGCCGCGCCTTCGGCCTGCAAGGCCTCAAGACGCGCGACAATGGCGAGCGCATTCCCGACGATCGCCATCACGCTCTCGACGCGATCATCGTCGCGGCGACCACGGAAGCGACGCTCAATCGTGCGGCGCGCGAGGCGCGGCGCGGCGGGCCGGGGATCGGCGACGCGCCCTCTTCCTTCGATCCGCCCTGGCCGGGATTCCCGGAAGCGGCGCGCCAAGCCTATGAGTTCGTCTTCGTGGCGCGGGCGGAACGACGGCGCGCGCGGGGCAAGGCCCATGACGCGACGCTTCGCCACGTCGCGCTGCGCGACGGCCGGCGTGTCCCCTTCGAGCGCAAGAACGTCGAGGAGCTGACGCGCGCCGACCTCGATCGCCTCAAGGACAAGGAGCGCAACGCCGCGCTGGCCGCCGCCCTTCGCGCTTGGATCGAAGCGGGAAAGCCTGCCGCCGATCCGCCGCGTCTTTGCGACGGCGGGCCGATCCGCAAGGTGCGCCTCGCGCTCAACGAGCGGATCGGCGTCGAGATCGACACGGGCAACAGCGCCCGCCCGGCGAGCGCGGCGCGCGGCGGGCTGGTCCGCCTCGACGTCTTTCGCAAGTCGAGCCCCTCGGGAAGCGCGCGCTACTATTTCGCCCCGGTCTATCGCCACGAGGTCGCGACCGCTGCTCTCCCGCCGATGCGCGTCGCCAAGGGCGGGGTGGAGGAAGCGCTATGGACCGCGATAGACGAGAGCTTCGAGTTCCTCTTTTCGCTTTATCTCATGAATCTGGTTGAAATGACGAAGCCCGACGGCGAAACGATAATCGGCTATTTTCGCGGCTTCGATCGCCATACCGGAGCCTTGGCGGTTTCCGAGGTCGCCGATTCCTCGGCGATGCGCCGCGGCATCGGGGCGCGAAAGTTGCTGCGCTTTCGAAAGCTGCAGGTCGATCGGCTGGGCGAGACGCATGTCGTCGAGCGCGAGCCGCGGCTGTGGCGCGGCGAAATCCGCGCGCCGCGAGGACCGGCGTGAACCGGAGGGCGCTCGTCCCAAGCCGGCTTGGGGCGGCGTTTCGCAAGGAGGAGTGAGGCTTGCTGCTATCGCGTCGAGAGGCCCGTTCAATCGCCGACCGGCTGCTGGCCGCCTCCAAAACCGACGGCTGCGAGGTCGTGCTGCGCGGCGGGCTCGAGCAGAATCTGCGCTTCGCGAACGGCGGCGCGACGACGAATCGCACCGCCGAAAAATCGACGCTGCGCATCGCCGCACATGTGAAGAACCGCGTCGGCGACGTCGAGATCGCCTCTTTCGACGAGGCCTCGGGGCTGCGCGCGCTCGCCAAGGCCGAGGAGATTGCGCGCGCCCTGCCCGAGGATCCGGACTATGCGCCGCCGCTCGGGCCGCAGCGCTATGCGCGCTCGAACCTCTTTTGCGACGACACGGCGGCGCTCGGTCTCGACGCGCTCGCCGCCTCGGCCGGCATCGCCATCGAAGAGGCGCGGGCGCGCGACGTCGCGGCTTTCGGCCAGGTCGCGAGCGGCGCGTCCTTCGTGGCGCGCGCGACCAGCGCCGGACTCTTCTGCTACGAGCGCCAGAGCGCCATCGAGCTTTCGACGACCGCGCGCAATCGCTCCGACGCCTGGTCGGGCTGGGCCGGCGCGAAAACGATCCAGGCCGCGGGCCTCGACGCGGCGGCTTTGGCGCGCCGCGCCAGCGACAAGGCCGCTTGGTCCGATGAGCCGCGCGACCTCGAGCCCGGAGCCTGGACCGTCGTCTTCGAGCCCGAAGCGACGGCGGAACTCGCAGCTTGGCTCCTCGATTCGCTTCGCTTGCGCGAGGCCGACGAAGGACGCAGCTTCTTTTCGCGCAAGGGCGGCGGCAATCGGCGCGGCGAGCAGCTCTTCGACGAGAAGCTGACCCTGCGCTGCGACCCCAAGGACCCCATCGCGCCGCAGAGCGCGATCGGTTACGAGGGCGCGCCGCATCGCGCACGCGTCTGGATCGACAAGGGCAGGCTCGTCTCGCTCGCCCTCAACCGCGCCTATGCGCAAAAAAGCGGCGCGGCGCCGATCCCCCCGCCTTCGAGCTTTCGCATGGAGGGCGGCTCCGTCCCGATCGAGGAGATGATTCGGGCAACGAAACGCGGCCTGCTCGTGACGCGCCTCTGGTACACGAACATGCTCGATCCGCGCTCCTTGCTGCTCACGGGCCTGACCCGCGACGGCAATTTCCTCATCGAGGACGGGCGGGTCGTCGCGCCGGCGCGCAATCTGCGTTTCAATCAGAGCCTCGCGACGCTCTTCGCGCGCATCGAGGCGCTCGGACCCTCAGAGCCCACATGGCGTGCGCTGCGGGACGAAGGGCTTTGCGTCGCGCCGCCGATGCTCGCGTCCGGCGTCACCTTCTCGTCGCGCTCGTCCGGCATCTGAGCACGCGCCGCCGCGGTTCGTAAAGATACGGGCGCGAAGACAATTGTAAGGCTCGCGCGTCACGGCTATATAGGCGCCGCCAATGGGGCCACCGAGGATTCTCTGCAATGGCGGTCGAGCTCGATAAGGATTACAAACCGTCGGAGAATGAGCCGTTCATGAACGAACGGCAGAGAGAATATTTCAAACGCAAGCTGCTTGCGTGGAAAGACGAGATTCTTGAGGAGAGCCGCGAGACGCTCCTGGTTTTACAAAGCGACAACGAGAACCATCCCGATTTCGCGGATCGCGCCTCGTCCGAAACCGACCGCTCCATCGAATTGCGCTCCCGCGACCGGCAGCGCAAGCTGATTTCCAAGATCGACGCTGCGCTGCAGCGCATCGACGAAGGCGTCTACGGCTATTGCGAGGAGACGGGCGAGCCGATCTCGCTGCGCCGCCTCGACGCTCGCCCCATCGCGACTCTGTCGATCGAGGCGCAGGAGCGCCACGAGCGGCGCGAGAAGGTCTATCGCGACGATTGAGCGCGCGTAGCCGCTTCCCCTCTGCCCCTCGTCCTGAGGAGCGCCCGCAGGGCGCGTCTCGAAGGATGAGAGCCCTCTCACCAAAGAAACTCCCTTCTCGCCCGTCCTTCGAGACGCCCGCTTCGCGGGCTCCTCAGGACGAGGACGCTAATCGTCGCGCGCTTCCGCCCCATTGCCCCGACACGCGCTTGTCATCCGGAGACCGATTTGTTAGACGGCTGCGCCGGCGCTCGTCGAGAGCACCCCGGGCGGTCGTGGCGGAATTGGTAGACGCGCTAGCTTGAGGTGCTAGTTGGGCAACCAGTGGAGGTTCGAGTCCTCTCGACCGCACCAACCTCGTTTGGCTTAAACGCCCGAGGTCCTCTAAGCCGAAAGCTCGCGCGCCAGGCCGCGCATAAAATCCACGCAGGCGGAAAGCTGCGCGATCTCGATGAATTCGTCGGGCTGATGCGCCTCGTCGATGCGGCCGGGGCCGCAGATGACGGCGGGCGTTCCGCCGCGCTGGAAGCGGCCCGCCTCCGAGGCGTAGGGGACCGTGATCGTCCGGTTCGCCCGGGCGAGCCGCAGCGCCAGCACCTCGGCGTCCGATCCCGGCTGCGGGGCGAGGCCCGGCACTTCGGCCTCCGTCGTCGTCTCGACGCCCGTCCCGGGGAAAGCGGCGAATTGCGGCGCCAAGGTCTCGACGAAGGCCGCGAGGCGCTCCTGCGCCAGATGCATCGGCGCAGACGGCAGGCCGCGAAACTCCCAATGGAAGGCGCAGTCGCGCGCGACGATGTTGCGCGCCGTGCCCCCGGAGATCACCCCGACATGGATCGTCGAATAGGGCGGATCGAAGCGCCCCGTCGGATCGCCCTCCTCGCGCAGCGCCGCGCCGATCCGCTCCAGCTCGACGACGAGCCGGCAGGCGATGTGAACGGCGCTCACGCCGCGATGCAGATTGGCGGAGTGGATCTCGAAGCCGCGCACCTGCGTCGTATGCGTCGTCACGCTCTTATGGGCGTCCGCCACCTGCATCGAGGTCGGCTCGCCCACGATGACCGCCCCCGGCTGCGGCAGATCATGGCCGAAGCGGCGGATCGCGTCGATCGGACCGACGCAGGTCGTCTCCTCGTCGTAGCTCAAGAGGATGTGGATCGGGCGCTTGAGCGCCGCCGCCTTGAACTCAGGGATCATCGCAAGACAGACGGCGTCGAAGCCCTTCATGTCGACCGCGCCGCGGCCCAGGAGCCGCTCGCCCTGCCGGCGCAGCTTGAAGGGATCGGCGCTCCAAACCTGGCCCAGCACGGGAACGACGTCGGTGTGGCCCGAGAGCAGCACGCCGCCCTCGACATTCGGGCCGATCGTCGCAAAGAGCGCGGCCTTGTCGCCCGTCTCATTGGGGATGCGGACGAAGGACAAGCCCTGCTCGCGCAGATAGGCCTCGACGTCGGCGATGAGCGGGAGGTTGCTCTTGGAGCTTTCCGTGTCGAAGGCGACGAGCCTCTCGGTCATCGCAATGACCGCTTCGAGACGCGACATGCCGGACCTAGTTCAGCGTCGGCTTCGACAGCGGGCTGTCGAGCGAGAAGGCCGGCACCTCGACATCGAAGCTCTCCCCCGCGTCGTCGACCATGCGATAGCTGCCTTTCATCAGGCCCGACGGCGTCGTGAGCGGGCAGAAGGAATGATAGCGGTAAGTCTCGCCCGGCTCCAGCACCGGCTGCTCGCCGATGACCCCCGGTCCGCGAACCTCCTCCTTGCGGCCGAAGGCGTCGATGATGACCCAGTGGCGGGTGAGGAGCTGCACGCGCCGGCGTCCAAGATTGGCGATCTCGATCGTATAGCCCCAGAAGTAGCGGTCCTGCGCCGGGTCGGAGCGGTCCATCAGAAAGTCTGGAATGGCGGTGACCTGAATGTCATGGGTGACTGAGACATACATGGCGGACTGGGTTCTGCTGCGTCGAGAAAGCGGGGCGAGAAGGTCTGGGCCAAGCTCGCGTCTCAAATAAATTAGGGCGCCCGCGCGGAAAGTGAAGCCGATTTGTTGTTCCGCGGCGGGCGCTTTTTTAGGCGGAGAGGCGGCCGCGACTGACCCAATCGCGACCG
>CAWCTS010000019.1:0-93919 GCA_963798515.1 uncultured Alphaproteobacteria bacterium | reverse complement strand
ACGGCTACGACATCGGCATCACGATGGACGGCATGAACGTCAATCAGCCGTCGCACATCCACAGCAACGGCTACGCCGACACGAACTTCCTGATCCCCGAGCTGCTCAGCGAGTTCGAGGTGCGCAAGGGTCCCTATTTCGCCGACGAGGGCGTGTTCTCGGCCGTCGGCGCGGTCCACATGAACTACATCGACAAGCTGCGCGAGGGCCTCGTCATCGGCTCGGGCGGCAGCTTCCTTTATGGCCGGGCGCTCGGCGCCAAGTCCTGGGCCGTCGGCCAAGGCGAGCTGCTGATGGCCCTCGAGCTCGCCAACTATAACGGCCCCTGGCAGCGTCCCGACGAAGCGCGCAAGATCAATGGCTACGCGCGTTGGAGCGAAGGCACGGACGCAAACGGCTTCTCGCTCACGGCGATGGCCTATTCGCAGCATTATTTTGCGACGGATCAGATCCCCTACAATCTGGTCTCGGAAGGGCTCATGTCGCGTTGGGACACGCAGGACCCGACGGACGGCGGCAATGGCGCGCGCTACAGCCTATCGATGCGCTGGAGCGAGACCAATAAGAACGACTGGTCGCGCGTCGAAGCCTATATGATTCACAACGACACCAATCTCTATGACAACTTCACCTACTGGCAAACCAATCCCGCCAGCCTGCTCTTCCAGCCGCTCAGCGCCAACACCTTCGCCTTGGGGGATCAAACGCACCAATTCGATCACCGCCAGCAATATGGGCTCAAGCTCATGCATGGCTGGAAATACACCCTGCAGGACGTCTCCATGGAGACGCGCATTGGCTATCAAGGCCTCGCCGACTTCATTCTGAACGGCAACGGCGACTCGTTCCAGAGGATGCAGTTCGACCAGATCTCGAATAACTACATTAAGGAATATATCCACGGCGCCTGGACGGACACGACGCAGTTCTGGACGCCCTGGTTCCGCACGACGGAAGGCTTCCGCCTCGACTATGTGCACGGCTCCGTGAACTCCGTCGCCAATCCGCTGCTCGCTTTGGGCTCTTTTCCGCCCTTCCTTCCCCAGTTCGACCCCGTTACGAACGCTTTCCTGGGAAATGCGCCCGCAACCCCCTTCTATCTGGGCAGTCTCAACAATGGCGAGCTCGGGCGGTTCTTCACGAGCCCCAAGGTCGGGACCGTGCTCGGACCCTATAACAACACCGAGATCTTCTTTAACTTCGGCGAAGGACTGCGCGCCGAGGATATGCGCGGCGCAACCAATCACTGGACGACGGATGGTGGGTCCTACTCCTACATCCCCAACGTGCAGCTCTTGACGAAAACCCGCGGCGCAGAGGGCGGCTTGCGCAGCAAGGGCATCCTTCCGGGATTGGACGCGACCATCACGCTCTTCTGGCAAGACCTCGACGCCGAGCAGACCTTCAACGCCGATGTTGCGCAGAGCCAGTACGGGCGCCCCGGCCGCCGCTACGGCTTCGAATTCACCGGGAATTACGAGATCACGAGCTGGGCCCATGCGGATGGCGAGGTGACCGGCACGCATGCTCGCTTCCGCGGCTACGACCAGCAGCAGTTCGCCAATTGGTTCACCTACCTCTCGGGCGGAGTCGCGGGGGACCCACTCTGGCCCCTCGCCCTGCCAGGATCATATCCCGGCAACTATCTGATGCTCGCCCCGGTCTGGGTCTCCACTTTCGGCCTCGAGCTCGGCGAGAAGACCGGTTGGTTCGGCGCGCTGCGCGGCCGTTATTTCGGCGCCCGGCCTTTGACCGAAGACGGTCAGATCGAGTTGCATGCGACCTTCACGGTCAATGCGCGCCTGGGCTATCGCTTCGACAGCGGCTGGAAGGTGCAGGTCGACGGCTTCAACATCCTGAACTCGCGCGCCGACATGATCGACTATCAGGCGAACGCCTTCGGCAAGCAGGATTTCGCGATCAATCCCTGGTACGTCGGCGGCAGCGCGGGCATCTCGCAGCGCACCTTCAAGCCGATCGATCCACCCGCCTTCCGCATCACGGTCAGCGGCCCCCTCGACTTCTTCGACAAGAGGCCGATCGTCGCGGGATTTTAATGAAAAGCTCGCGCGCGGCGTCTGAACGACAAGGTTCAGACGTTGCGTAATCTCTCGCAAGGTCAAGAAAAGCCGCGGGCGAGCTCGGTTCAGGAGCCTTGCGCGCCGCGGCGTCGCCCCTCAGGGCGCAGGTTCAGGAATCTGCGGGAGCGCCGGATATCGCGGCCAGTCAATGGCAGGAGTGGAGGGACTCGAACCCCCAGCCCCCGGTTTTGGAGACCGGTGCTCTACCAATTGAGCTACACTCCTGCATGCCCGCGAAGGACAGGCTCTCCATGCCGCAACGAGGGGCTGGATGCAAGGGCGGCTTTGCGGGCCCAGAGTTGATGCCGGCTCATGCCTCGCCGTCCCCCTCCGTCTCGCCGCCCTCCTCAAGGATCTTCTCGGCGACGACGCCGGCGTTGGCGCGGATCGCCTGCTCGATTTTGGCCGCGGCCGCGGGATTCTGCTTCAAATAGTTCTTGGCGTTCTCGCGCCCCTGCCCCAGCCGCTGGCTGTCATAGGAAAACCACGCGCCGGATTTCTCCACGACGCCGGCCTTCACGCCGAGATCAACGAGCTCGCCGACCTTGGAGATGCCCTCGCCATACATGATGTCGAACTCGACCTGCTTGAACGGCGGCGCCACCTTGTTCTTGACCACCTTCACGCGCGTCTGATTGCCCACCGCCTCGTCGCGGTCCTTGATCGCCCCGATGCGCCGGATGTCGAGCCGCACCGAGGCGTAGAACTTCAGCGCATTGCCGCCCGTCGTCGTCTCCGGCGAGCCATACATCACGCCGATCTTCATGCGGATTTGATTGATGAAGATCACCAGCGTGTTGGAGCGCGAGATCGACGCCGTCAGCTTGCGCAGGGCCTGGCTCATGAGCCTGGCCTGCAGGCCCGGCTGCACCTCGCCCATCTCCCCCTCGATCTCCGCGCGGGGCGTCAGCGCCGCGACCGAATCCACCACCAGCACGTCGACCGCGCCCGAGCGCACCAGCGTGTCGGTGATCTCCAGCGCCTGCTCGCCCGTGTCGGGCTGCGAGATCAAAAGCTCGTCGAGCTGCACCCCGAGCTTCTTGGCGTAGATGGGATCGAGCGCATGCTCGGCGTCGACGAAGGCGCAGACGCCGCCCGCCTTCTGCGCCTCGGCGATAACATGCAGCGTCAGCGTCGTCTTGCCCGAGGACTCCGGCCCGTAAATCTCGACGATGCGCCCGCGCGGCAAGCCGCCGACGCCGAGCGCAATGTCGAGCCCGAGCGAGCCCGTGGAGACGGTCTCGATCTCGACCGGCTTCTGGTTCTTGCCGAGCCGCATGATCGAGCCCTTGCCGAAGGCGCGCTCGATCTGCGATAGCGCGGCGTCGAGCGCCTTGGTCTTGTCCACGGAGGTCCCTTCAACGACGCGGAGATTGGCTTGGCTCACGGCGAAAAATCCTTCTGACAGGGGAACGCGGGCGGCGCAACGGCGGATCAAAGCAAAATGCAGCCCGTCCAGCCTGCGATTATTGTGCATGCTTTGTTCTTTTCCGCAAGCCCGTTTTCTAGCTTTGTTCCAGCTCCGCCCGCGTCGAGGGGCAGGCGGCAAACAGCCGCGGAAGCCGGCTTCAATCGTCGCGCGAGGCGGCGCGGCGGCGCGTTGACACGGAGCGCGGCGCGCGCGAAAGGGAGCTTGAGGTTTCCGGCTTCGAGCGGCCTCGCCCGTCCCTTTGGGCGGGCATTTTCCAGAACCTTCAAAGCCCACGGGAATCTCGCGCGAAATCATACGCTCTCGAATCGCGCCGCCGCGAGAATGAAGCTTCCCTTCCCTCGAAAAGGAGAGACGCATGACGTTCCATTCGAGAAATCGCCGACTCTCCAGCTCCGCGAGCGGCGTTGCTATGGTTCTCGGCGTGGCCGCGCTTTTTCTCGCGGGCTGCAGCGACTCGAAAGACAAGCCGGGAGAAAAGGCCGCCGCGGCGCCGCCAATGCCGGCGAGCCCGACCCTCGCCGTCGTCGGCACGGACGAAATCAAGGCCTATGAACTCGCGAATGAAATGCGGATCGCGGGCATTCCCATGGGCAAGGACGCGAAACCCGACGATCAGGTCACAAAGCGTCTCGTGCGCGAAATCGTGCAACGGAAATACCTCGTGCAGAAGGCGATCGCGGAGAAGCTCGACCACGATCCCGGCTTCCTGGTCGAGGCGCAACGCCAGCGCGAGCAACTGCTCGCCACTCTCTATCTGCAGCGGGCGGTCACCGACGCCTCGATCCCGGGCGCGCGCATCGAAGCCTATCAGGCCAACCATCCCTTGATGTTCTCGAAGCGGCAGGTCCTCGAGGTCGAGCAGCTAAGCTTCCCCCTGGCCGCGGCGAAGAAGGAGATCGTCGACGCGACCAAAGACGCCAAATCCCTCGAGGACGTGGCGCGGGTCCTGAAAGCCGCGGGCGTGTCCTTCAGCCGCGGCGAGGGCGAACTGGGCAGCGGCGACGTGCCGCCGGAAGCTTTCGAATTGATGCAGAAGAAGGCCGTCGACAACGTCTTCTTCACGGCGCGCGGCCAGACTGGCGTGTTCTTCGTCGTCAAGCAGTTCAAGCCGCAGCCGCTCACGGGGGAGGCGGCCCAACAGCTCGCCAAGCGCCTGCTGCTCAACGAGGTCTGGCGCGAGAAAGCCGGCGAGAAACCCCCGGCGGATCTCACGGTGCGCTACGAGGGCGATCTCGAGCGCATCATGAATCTCCCCGAGCCTCCGCCGCAAAGCGCGCTGTCGGGGAAGGCCGAGGCCGAGAGCGCCAAGGGCAAGCCGTCGCCGAAAAATTAAAGGCGCGGGGGAGCGCAGCTTTGTCTGCAGCGGCGACCGTCGACGGTTCGCCGCTGGACATCCGAATGTCGAGGCCACACGATCAGCCATGCCAGAAAGCCTCGATTCAGCCAGCCCCCCCTATCCGCAGGCCGCAAGCTTACAGGGCTTGCGGATCCTGATCGTCGAAGACAATCCCTATATCGCGATCGCGCTCGAGGAGATGCTGAGCGAGCAGGGGCTCGTCATCGCCGGCGTCGCCGGGGCGCTGGACGATGCGCTGCTGCTCGCCGCCTCCGCCTCGCTGGACATCGCGCTGCTCGACGTCAATCTCGGCGACAGAAAGATCGATCCGGTGGCAGAGGCGCTCATGGCGCGCGGCAAGCCCTTCGTTTTCACGACCGGCTGCGGCAGGGCGGGACTGCCGGAGGCCTTCCTCGACCGCCCCATCGTCGAAAAGCCCTTCTACATCGAAGAAATCCTCGAAACTCTGCAAAATGCGCTATCTTCGTGAACGCGCCTTGAAATTGTCAGTATCACGCCATATTTAAAACACATTGTAGACCGGCTCTGAATTGGATTTTGCCGATGGCCGTGCGTTCTCGTTCATCCCGCGTTTTGTCAGCCTGCGCGGCCCCCTTCCCAAAACGCTTCGAGAGAAGATCGATCTGGCGGGCCATCGCTTGCCTTTGCGCGCTCTTCGGCCTCTTGGCGATCGACGCGCCACGAAGCCGCGCCTTCGCTTGGTTTTTTGACGACTTCGGCGGTGGCGGGTACGACTCCGGCTGGGGAAGCTACTCTTCCGGCGAGCGAGCGGCGCCGAGACGGCATAGCCACAAAGCGCATTCGAGCCGCGCCACCCTGACCCACAGGCGGCACAGGAACGGCGATTGGACGGTCGCCTCCGACCCGCAGACGGCCTCCGCCATGCTTCGCAGAGCCGGCTATTCGGCGGCCCTTGCGGGGGGATTCTCCACGCCGCTTTTCCCGAGAACCATCTGCGTGCGCGCCTGCGACGGCTACGCCTTCGGCCGAGCTCCCGCCTATGGCGTTTACGACCCCGCGGCGCGCGAGAACGCCTGCGCGGCCTCCTGCCCGGACGCCGAGACGAAGCTCTTCGTTCTGCCTGCCGGGGTCGATGACGTCGCGCAGGCGAAGCAGGCCCGCGTCGGAGGGTCCTATGCGCAGCTGCTCGCGCAGTTCAGAAATCGCGAGGAAAAGCCGGTGAGCTGCGGCTGTCACGTCGCGTCCAATCCCAGCGGCGAAGCCGAAGCGCTTCTCTCCGATCCGACCTTGCGGCAAGGCGACATGGTCGTAACCGACCACGGGGTCAAGGTTTTCCTGGGCGGCGGCGCGCTTCCGCACAAGACCAGCGACTTCCTCTCGCTCGCTCAGACGAGCGCGGTTTCGCCCGCCCATCGCGGCGCGGCGGCCGCGATCGACAAAATGTTGAAGCTGCAACCGGCCCAGGGAGCGGCCAAACCGACCGCGCCTAAAAGCGCTGAATAGAACGCCGCTCTAGCCGCCCGTGGCTTCGACCATTCTCGACGTCTGGGCCGTCACGGCTTTGAGATAAAGCTCGCGCGCATGCGGCAGGGGGACGCCGCGCGGATCGAAGACGTCGCGACGCAGAAAATGCCCCGTCAAGCGGAAGGCTTCGGCAAGCTCCTCGCCGCTTGGAGAGGGGGCGCTCGGCCCTTCGCGCAGGAAGGCCGGAAAGGCCAGGAGCTTCGCCCGCCAGGGCGCTCCGGCCTCGCGCGACACGGCGCGTCCGCTCTTCGGCGACACATAAGCGAGATCGTCGCGCGCGCCGGTGAGCGCGCAAGCGTCGAGATCGAGGCCGAAGCCCAAGGCGCCGAGCAAGGCGATCTCGAAATGGGCGAGGAGCGCCGGCGCGCGCTCCTTGATGACGAGCACTTCGGCGATGGCGCGCGTCATCTCGAAGATTTCGGGATGTGGATCGCGTTCCGGCAGGAGGCGAAGCAGCGCGCAAAGATGGCCGACGCCGTGCAGCGCGTGACTGTGGTCGATGAGCGAGGCGGCGCGGGCGCGCAGCGGCTCGACGACGAAGGTTCCGAGCTGATCGTCGAGACGGGCGCGCCAGAGGGCGTCCACGTCATTGCCGGGCTGAAGCGCGGCGCGGACCGCTCTGCCCGCTCCTCCACGCACGAGACCCATATGGCGCCCGTGCATGCGCGTCATCACTTCGAGAAGCGCGGAGGATTCCCCGTGGCGGCGGACGCCGATGACGAAACCTTCATCTCGCCATTGCATGGGGGTCACTGCTTTTTGCTCGAGCCAACTCATATAGAGTTCGGCCCGCCGCTGGGAGAACCCGCCTGAAGCGACGCGTGGCGGGCGCGGAAGGCGGGCGCACTAGAGTTCCGAGAGTTTCAGCTCCGGCGAATATTCGCCGCCTTCGACATCCTTGGTCACCGCCTGCCCGCAGATCACGCGCCCCGCCACGGTGTCGAAGGTCAGCGTCGGCGAGCCGTAAAGCGACCATCCTTGGCTGAGCGCCTGGGTGACCCGATGGCAGAAGGCCGCGTCGTCGGGGCCGGTCAGATAGCGGTAGACGGTCAGGGTCCTTTGCGCCTTGCCGGACATTTGCTCCTCGCGGTCTGCGCCTCTCATCGCGCCGTCCGCCACGCAAAAGGGCCCGCGCGAATCTGCCCTCCGCTGGAGATTATACCGATCCTCCCCGAAGCGTAAGGCGCGCGGGCCGAGCAAGGCTCGGCCCGCGCCTTGGCCGCGGCTTCTTGAGCCGTTGACGGGCTCGAGCCTCCGCGCTACGAATTTCTTCAAGAAGGGGCCGCAACCCACGTAGAGCACCATGCCAATACAAAGCATCGCCAAATTTGCGATCGGGCAAGTCGTGCGGCACCGCCGCTATCCGTTCCGCGGCGTCATCTATGACGTCGACCCGGTGTTCTCCAACACCGAAGAATGGTGGCTCTCCATCCCCGAAGAAGTCAGGCCGCGCAAGGATCAGCCCTTCTATCATCTCTTCGCCGAAAACGCTGATACCGAATATGTTGCTTATGTCTCCGAGCAAAATCTTGTGATCGACACGTCGGGCGATCCGGTGCGGCACCCGCAGGTCGAGGAAACCTTCTTTCGCGCCGACGACGGCGTCTATCGGGTGCGCCAGGGCAGCCGCCACTGATCCGAGCTTCCAACCGACTAAGCGTTCTACCCTACCGGGCTTGCCTTCGGTGAACGGAGGGCCCCCTAGAGCAGGAGAAACCCGCGCTCGCTTGAAGGAGCCGTAGACAACGGGTGCGTGCAATCGTCGCAGCGACAATGTGGGGAGTTGTGCTTTGCCGGAGAGAAGCGCCTGATCCCCATATGATCAGGCCCGCGATCCGCAACGCCGTCGCCGTCGCCGCGCTTGTCGCCTCTTTGGGGACGGCCGGCGTGCTGCTTGTCGAAAAGGTTGTGGCGGCGGCCAGCGCGCAGCCCGCACCTGATCGCCCGCGCTAACTCGGCCGGTTCGGCAAGCGCCGCGACGGGCCTTTCCATTTCTGATAAGAGCCCGCCGATCCAGGCGAGGCTTTCCCCGATGATCACGCTTTACGGTTTCGGCTCCGCATCGGGGCTCCCCGACTTCAGCCCTTTCGTCATCAAGACGATGCTGCTCCTCAAGCTCGCCGGCCTCGACTATGTCGTAGACCATTCCGGGCTTCAGCGCGCGCCCAAGGGGAAGCTGCCCTATATCGACGACGATGGCGCGATCGTAGCGGATTCGACGCTCATCCGCTGGCACATCGAGAAGACTCGCGGGATCGATCTGGACCAGGGGCTGACGCCAGAGCAACGCGCCGCGTCCTGGGCTCTCGAGAAAATGTGCGAGGATCACCTCTATTGGATCGCCGTGCGCGGCCGCTGGCTCGACGACGCCAATTTCGCGCGCGGGCCCGCCAAGCTTTTTAAGAGCGCGCCGGCCCTGCTGCGGCCGATTATCGGAAATCTTATTCGCGGCAAGGTCCGCAAGGCGCTGCAGGCGCAGGGCGCCGGTCGCTATACCGACGAAGAGGCGACGAGGCTTGGACTTCGCGACGTCGAGACGCTCGCGACGCTGCTCGGCGACAAGCCCTATTTCTCCGGGGACAGGCCCTGCGGCGGCGACGCGACTTTTTTCGCCTTCGTCGCTACGGGGCTCGCGCCGCTCTGGGAGTCGCCGCTACGCGACGCGGCGGAGAACTCGCCCAATCTCGTCGCCTATCGAGACCGGATTCTTCACGCTTATTTCCCCGAATTCGTTTCGTCTTCCAGCCGCTCGAGCGTTTGAGCGATGAGTTCCATGTCCTCCTGACGCGAAAGCCGATGGTCGCCTTCCGCGACGAGCGTCACGACGACAGGATCCGCCGCGAGCTTTTCCGAAACCCGGAAGGCGTGACGCCAGGGCACGACCTCGTCGCGCACGCCCTGCAGGATATGCACCGGCGCATAGACGCGCAGTTCTCCGCCGAAAAGCAGATGCCGGCGGCCCTCCTCGAGCAGGCCGCGCGTCAAGGGCGGACTTCCGTCTCGGCCCGCCGGTCTGATGATCTCGCCCTTTCCCTCCACGAGCTCGCGTCTTTCCGCCTCGGAAAGGCTGGGGAGGATCAGTTCCTCGGTGAAATCGACGGCTGGCGCGATGAGCAGAAGGGCGCGCAGGCGCTGCGCCTCGCCCAGCGCCGCGAGGCGTCGGGCCAGGAGGAGGGCGATCCAGGCCCCCATCGAGCTGCCGATCACGATCTGCGGGCCCTCGGTCGAAGTCCGAAACAGCGTCAGGCTCTGCTCCAGCCAGTCGCCGATCGAACCGTCCTCGAAGCGCCCGCCCGGCGTCTCGAACGCGGATTCGCCATGGCCGGAGTAGTCGAATCTCAGCATGGCGCTTCCGCTCGCGGCGGCGCGCGCGTCGAGGAAGCTCGCCTTCGAGCCCAGCATGTCGGAGGCGAAGCCGCCGAGCCAGACCTGGCCGGCGCGCCCGCTCCGCCCGGCGGGCCGTAGCCGCCGCGCGATGCGCCAAGGCGCCGCTCCCTCGTGCGGAACCTCGACGAAGTCGAGCAAGGCTTCATCCGTCATGCGACCTGTTTCTCCTTGAGCGGCGCCGTGGACACCCCGCATTCTTGATCAGAAAGCGCGCGCTCATAATTGATTAAGTGTTACGTAAGAGAGTAGCGCCAGAGCGCACGCGCAGCGAGACGTTGCGTGCGCAGTCTCCCAACCCAGCCGCGTTCTGACTTCTGGCGTGGCGCGACCTCCGCTCTCTCTGCACAGATGACGGCAATGTCCACCGCCCTCGTTTACTCGTCGCCGCCCGAGCGGCGCATCGCCGGCAAGACCGTCATGCAGATCATACCCGATCTGCAGTCGGGAGGCGCGGAGCGCACGACCGTCGACATCGCGCAGTCGCTTACCCAGGTCGGGGCCCGCTGCCTCGTCGCCTCGCGCGGCGGCCGCATGGTCAGCGAGTTGCAGGGCAAGGGCGGCGTCTGGATGCCTTTCCCGGCGGCGGCCAAGAATCCGCTTGCGATGGCGTTGAACTCCGTGCGCCTCGCGAGGCTCTTGCGCGACGAAGGCGTCGACCTCGTTCACGCGCGCTCGCGCGCCCCCGCCTGGGTCGCCTATTATGCGGCGCGGCAGGCGGGCGTGCCTTTCGTCACGACTTATCACAGCGCCTATTCAGGCGCCTCGCAAGTGAAGCGCCGCTATAACGCGATCATGGCGGCGGGCGACATGGTGATCGCCAATTCGGAATTCACGGCGCGGCGCATCTTAGAGCTGCATCCGGAGGCGGAAGGGCGCGTCGCCGTCATTCCGCGCGGAATCGATCTCGACGATTTCGCCCCGCATGCGGTGCCGCCGCAGAATGTGCAGAGGCTTCGCGCCGCTTGGAACGTCGAGCCGCATTGCCGCATCGTGCTGCTGCCGGGACGCCTCACCGAGCGCAAGG
This sequence comes from uncultured Alphaproteobacteria bacterium, assembly GCA_963798515.1. GTDB lineage: Bacteria > Pseudomonadota > Alphaproteobacteria > Rhizobiales > Beijerinckiaceae > Methylocystis. The sequence goes on along the minus strand of CAWCTS010000019.1, from coordinate 83,153 downwards.
GCCAGCTCGTGCTGATCGACGCCGCGCAGCATCTCGCCTCGCAAGGATATGAGGACGTTCGCTTCGTGATGGCGGGCGACAGCCGCAGCGAGGGGTTCAGGCGCGAGATCGAAGCCAAGATTCGCCGCCTCGGCCTGACCGAACGCGTGCTGCTCCCCGGCTATTGCGCCGACATGCCGGCCGCCTATCTCGCCGCGGCGGTCGTCGTCGTGCCGTCGACCGCGCCCGAAGCCTTCGGGCGCGTGGCGGTCGAAGCGCAGGCCATGGGCGCTCCCGTTGTCGTTTCCGATCTCGGCGCCGCCGCGGAGATCGTGCGAGCGCCGCCGCAATGCGGCCCCCTGCAAGCCACCGGCTGGCGGACGCCGCCGGGCGACGCTCAGGCCCTGGCGAGCGCGATCGCGCAAGCCCTGTCGCTCACCGCCACCGCGCGGCAATCCTTGGCGCTCAGAGCGCGCGACTTCGTGCAAAGCCGCTACTCGCTCGAAGGCATGTGCGCCGCGACCCTCGCGGTCTATGAGGGACTGCTCGCGGATCGCTAGAGCGCTTGTCGAAGCGCGACCTTCTATCGCGAAGTTGAGCGGGAATCGACGAAGCGTTCGAATCGCAAGGAGCGCCGCGAACGAAGTGCCGAACATGTGCCGACGGCGCCGCGGCGACGCATTTCTCCACCGCGCGTTGAAGCAATCCGACGTGGAATTTTCGCCGGCTCACCGCATGGAGTCATTGTCATAAATTTGTCATTCTGAGATTCATTCCAACGACGCATAAACGAAACACAAGCGCCGTGGGAGTTATCTAGGGTTGAGGGTATGACGTTCCTCCCCCATTCCCTTTCGCCGTCCACGCGTTTTCCCCGACTCGCGCGGTTTGGCGCCGCCCGCTGGGTTTCGCGCCTGCTGCAAGCCGACATGGACCTTGTGCGCAAGCTCAACGCGCAAGGCTCCACTCTCGGCAAGCCGGCCGCCGTCGTGATCAGCAAGCTCGGCAACGGCTGGATCTACCTCTTTCTCGCAGCCTGGGTTTTCGAGCAATGGGGCTGGCAGGGCGGAAGGTTGATGGCGCTGCTCGCGGGCGTCAACGCCGCAGCGCTGCATCTGCTCTACCCCGTGATCAAAAAGCGCTTCAAGCGCCCGCGTCCTTTCGCCGTCGATCCGAGCCTGCCGTCGCTGCTGCGCACCCTCGACGAGCATTCTTTCCCGAGCGGCCATGCGATGACGCTCGTCGGCGTGCTGACGCCCATCGTTCTGCTCTGGCCCGCCGCCTTCCTCTCGGCCGTCGTCATGGCTTGCGGCATGTTCTGGTCGCGCGTCGCCACCGGCCATCATTACCCAAGCGACGTGCTCGCCGGCGCGACGCTCGGCGCGGGCCTCGGCTATTGCCTGTCGTCGGGCATTCTCGCCTTCATTTGAAGGGGCGGAGAATCCGCGCTGCTTTGGCTATCTTTCGTCAAAGCCTGAAGTTTTCGATTGACCTCACGTCTCCCTGCGGCGACTGTCGCGTGACGCATGCGGCTTTCCGCGGCTGAAGCCGCTTTCTGCTTTTTGTTTTGAAAGCTTCGAAATGCTGCATCGCCGTAGCTTTCTCGCCGGAATCCTCTCCTGTCCGATTTGCGCCCGAGCGGCGCGCAGCGAAAGCGATGGCGCTTGGAGCTATGAAGGCGCCAATGGCCCGCAGAACTGGAACGGGCTCGATCCCAGCTATCGCGCCTGCACCGTCGGCTGCCAGCAGTCGCCCATCGACATCAAGGAGACGATCTCGGCAAGAACCGGCGGGATTTACGTGAATTGGCGGGCGCAAGCCTTCGAGATCGAGAACAACGGTCACACGATCGAGGCCGCAGTGGCGCCGGGCAGCTTCGCCCAGATCGGTCCCGACCGCTATGAATTGAAGCAGTTCCATTTCCATCATCCGAGCGAGCATTGGCTCGAAGGCCAACCCAGGGCGATGGAAGCGCATTTCGTCCACGCAGATGACAAGGGAAGACTCGCCGTGCTCGGCGTCTTCCTCGTCGCCGGGGCCAGGAACTGGCTCTTTGCCGAGATCATGAAGATTGCCCCGACTTCGCCCGGCGTCGCCAAGCTCAAAAGCCCGCTCTTTGCTCAGGCGCTGCTCCCGCGGCGGGGCAATTTGTTTTTTCGCTATGAAGGTTCTCTCACCACGCCGCCCTGTGCGGAGACGGTGCAGTGGAACGTCTTTTTGGACTCCGTGAGCGTCGCGCAATCCGACATCGACGCCTTCGCCAAGATTTATCCCAACAATGCGCGCCCGCTTCAGCCCTTGAACCGACGTTTCGTTTTGCGGTCCTTTTGAATCTCGGCCTCACTCGAAGGCCACGACGAGCCGGCGCTTGTCGCATTCGCGCTCTATGGCTTCGAGAATTCTTCCCAGCTCCTCTAGCTCGATCTCGGCCTCGTCGTCGGGCGCGTCCCAATGCTCGATCTCGTCGAGGCTGACGAGAAGATCCGCCTCGTCCTCCGCTTCCTTGGGAGCGTCGGCGAAGGGAATGGTGAGCGTCCGCCCCGAAACGCGCAAGCGAAAGACACCGTCGCCTATTTCGACCTCGATCGCGGCCCCGCGCTTCGCCATCTCAATCCCCCTTGCCGCCGTCTCCGGCGGCGAGCAGCCCCGCATGAACACCGACCTTGCGCATTAAGGTCGGCAGCGCCTGCTCCCCGAGCGTGGACACCGGCGTCCAAAGACCTTTCGCGCCCGCGCCGCCCTCCGCCACGAAGACCGCGAGCTCCAGCGAAAAATGCGTGAAGACGTGCCGCACGGCGCCGTCGATGCGCCGCCAGCGCGCTCTTGACGGCGCATAGCCGAGCTGCGCCTCGGGCGTCACGTCTTCCGTCAGCGGCGTCGTCGGAAAGGCCGTCATGCCCCCAAGGAGCCCCGCGCCCGGCCGGCGCAGCAGCAGCACGGCGCCGCCCTTCCGCAGCACGAAAGCTGCGCCGCGCCGATGCGGCTTTGGAGCCTTAACGACCTTTGCCGGAAAATCCTCAGGCGCTCCGCCGCGCCGTGCGGCGCAAGCCTCAGCCCAGGGACAGCGCCCGCAGTCGGGAGAGCGCGGGCGGCAAACCGTCGCGCCCAGATCCATCATGGCTTGCGCGAAGTCACCGGCTCTCGCCGGCGGCAACAGGAGAGCGGCGCGCCGCTCGACCTCGAGCTTCAGCGCCGGGCGCTGATCTCTCAGAGCGTAAAGGCGGGAGATGACGCGCTCGACATTGCCGTCGACCGCGATGCAGGGCTCGTCGAAAGCGATCGCGGCGATGGCGGCGGCGGTGTAGGCGCCGACGCCCGGCAGCTCGCGCAGCGCCGCCCCGCCGCGCGGAAAGCGCCCTCCGTGCCGGCTCGCGACAGCGATCGCGCAGGCGTGCAGATTGCGGGCGCGCGCGTAATAGCCGAGCCCCGCCCATTGGGCGAGAACGTCGTCGAGCGGCGCCGCCGCGAGGTCCTCGACCTTCGGCCAGCGCGCCAAAAACCTCGTGTAATAGCCGGTCACCGTCGCGACGGTGGTCTGCTGCAGCATGATCTCGGAGAGCCAGACCGCATAGGGGTCGGCGCGTGTCCCCTGGCGCGCGCGCCAGGGAAGCTCGCGGCGCTCGCGGTCCCACCAGTCGAGAAGGGCTTTGCCGAGCGGCGGCGTGGCGTCGCTCACGGAAACCTCGGGCTTGCGCGCCAAATCAAACTCCCCGTCGCTTCCGGGCGGCGCGCGCCTTATAACCCGTTTTGAAGGCCCGCCGCGCGCCTTCCAACGGGACGTCGGTCATGGCCTTCCAGAAGCGCTCGCGCTACGAACCTCCCCGGCTGGCCGAGCTCGTCAATCGCGCCCTCGATCCGCTCATCGCCAAGCGGGGCTTTGGCGAAACGACGCTGTTGACGCAATGGGAGACGATCGTGGGCGCGCGACTTGCGGCGATCTGCGAGCCGGCCCGCCTCAACTGGCCGCCGCGTCCCAAAAAGCCTACTGCCGACACGCCCGCTCAGGCCGCGACGCTCATGCTGCGCGTCGAGCCGGGCTTCGGGCTGGACGTGCAGCACCTGAGCGGCGCGCTCATCGACCGAATCAACGCGCATCTCGGCTGGCGCTGCGTCGCGCGCGTGGCCCTCCGTCAGGAGCCGCTACGCCGGCCCCCGCAGAAGCGACGTCGCGAGCCGCGCCCGCGCAGCCTCGCGTTGAAAGCCCGCGCCGAGGCCGCGACCGAGGGAATTGTCGACGAAGACCTCCGCCGCGCTTTGACGACACTGGGCGAGCACGCTTTCGAACAAGCGCGCAGGGACTGAAGCCCGCCCGCTCAAACTTTTTCGCCTCTGGAAGCTTTCCAGGGTGCGTCATTTTTCGCGAAGACTCTGGCTCCGCGCGGTCAGTCGACACAAGGGAGTCGCAAGGCCCTGTTAGGCTTTGCAGGCGTTCGGCACGCCGATTGCTCAACCCTCGCGTGAACGCCGCCGCGTCGGAAACGTGACCAAAAGTCTTTGCGCTTTTTCGGGAGAGGACTTAAACTGCTGAAAGAAAAGGCAGTTTGTAATCTTTCCAAACTGGGGACGCCGATGATACTCTGCTCCTGCAACGTGATCTCGGACCGCGAGGTTCACGCCGCGCTCGCCACGGGCGGGCGCCCCAGCGTCGGTGGGGTGTTCCGCAGCCTCGGCTGCGAAGCGAAGTGCGGACGTTGCGTGCGAAGCATCGCCGCCGCGATCGACGGCGTAAGCGCCGGGACGGACTCCTGCGCTGGCGGTGACGGATGCGAGTCCTGTCACGGCGACGAGCTGGCGGCGGCCTGAGGCGCGCCCGGCTTTTTTAGGGGGATGAAAGCATGCGCGGCGACGCGAAGGTTATCGAATATCTCAATCGCGGACTCCGCGCCGAACTCACCGCCGTCAACCAATATTGGCTTCACTACCGGCTCTTCGACAATTGGGGCTATCGCGAGCTCGCCAAGAAGTGGCGCGAGGAATTGATCGAGGAGATGAAGCACGCCGACGAATTTGCGAAGCGCATCCTCTTCCTCGAAGGCTTCCCCAACATGCAGACGCTCGATCCCCTAAAGATCGGCGAGAGCGTCGAGGAGATCATCAAGGCCGACCTCGCGACGGAAATCGAGGCGCGCGCCAATTACCTGGAAGCCGCCGCCTATTGCTTCTCGGTCAACGATCGCGTGTCGGAGAAGCTCTTCCTGGAAATCGTCAAGAGCGAGGAAGGTCACATCGACTTCCTCGAGACGCAGCAGGAGCTGATCAAGCAGCTCGGCGTCCAGCTCTACGCGCAAAGCCACATCGGCGAGCTCGACTCCTAATTCAACGCGTGAAGCGGAGAATGCCCAATAGCGACGCCGGCTGGCGCTGGCGCCGCTATGACCGCCAAAGGCGGGTGGCGCAATGAGCCTCGTTCTGGTTCAGCCCTCGCTCCTGCCTTATAGGTAACGATGAACCAAGCGGGGTTCATCGCATGAAGGCGCAGTTCAAACCTGTCATTGCTTTCGCTTTTGAATTGCTTCGCCCCTATTGGCGCAGGCTTCTTGTCGCGACCGCGGTCGGCTGCCTGAACAGCTTCGCCGCCGTATCGCTCCTGTCCATCATCGATCGCGAGCTTCGAAGCGGGACCGCCGCTTCCCTCGGGACGCTCGGCGCCTTCGCGGGATTTTTCATCGTGATGCTGGCGAGCGAGATCGCCGCGGGAGCGGAGACGGGATATGTCGGGCAGGAGATCGTCGCGTCGCTCCGCAAGGACCTGACGAAGAAGGTTCTCCTGGCCCCGATCCCTGAGATCGAGCAGGTCCAGAGCCACCGCCTTCTCGCAGCGCTGCAGCAGGACGTCGCCAATCTCTCCGGATTCTCGCACGCTCTGACCTATTTCGTGGTCGCAGTCTGCGAGGTCGTGGGCTGCGCGATCTATCTCCTCTATCTTTCCGCGCCGCTGTTCCTCGCCTCGGCCGCGGTGTGGGCAGGCTCATATTTTATCACGCGCTACGTGCTGAAACACGCCTATGCCACAATCGCCGACGAACGCGCGGCCTATGACGAGCTGCAAAAGCATTACGACGCGCTGATCAGAGGCGCGAAGGAGCTGAAGATCAGCCGAGACCGCAGGGAGCGCTTCTATCGAAGCGGGCTCGTGGCCACGATCCATCGGCTTCGCGACGTGATGAACAAGAGCGCGACTCTGTTCCTCGCCGCCGGCGTTTTCGACAACGCCTCATTCTTTCTGCTCGCCGGCGCGCTGCTGGCCCTGGCGCCGCGCCTCGGCGTCGAAGGCGCGACGCTTTCGAGCTTTATTCTGGCGATTCTCTTCATGCGCACGCCGGTCAGCACCGTCATTCTCTCCCTGCCGGAATTCTCGCGCGTGGGCGTCTCCTTCCAGAAAGTGTGCGAGCTGTCCGAGCGCTTCGCGAGCCAGGAAAGCGATCTGCTCGCCGAGAGGGGTCTGTCCGCCAAGGGCGAATTCCAGCAGCTCGAATTGCGGGGCGCGCAATATGTCTTTCCGCACGCCGCCGGCGCCGAGCCCTTCACGCTCGGCCCGATCGACCTCGTCTTGAAAAAGGGGGAAATCCTTTTCGTCACCGGCGAGAACGGCAGCGGCAAGACGACGCTCGTCAAGCTCCTCCTCGGCCTCTATCCGCTTAAACAGGGTGAGATCCGCCTCAACGGCGATCTCGTCACCGACGCCAACCGCGACGACTACCGGCAAAATTTCTCGGCGATCTTTTTCGACTTCTATCTCTTCGACGATCTCATCGTCGCGGACGAAGCCGCATCCGAGGCGGTGCGCTCCTATCTGGAGCGCCTCAATATCGCGCATAAGGTCACGGTGGAGGAAGGCAGGCTTTCGACCTTGGAGCTGTCGACCGGGCAGCGGAAGCGACTCGCCCTGATCGGAACCTATCTGGAGCAGCGCCCGCTCGTCGTTTTCGACGAATGGGCGGCGGAGCAGGATCCGACCTTCCGGCGGATTTTCTACACTGAGATTTTGGGGGAGCTGAAGCGGCAGGGAAAGACGCTCATCGTCGTCTCGCACGACGACCGCTATTTCGACGCGGCGGACCGCATCCTGCAAATTCGCGAGGGCAAGATCGCGACGGCGAGCCAAGCGCGTCCCGCAGACACGCCTACTCCGCCGACTTCCAGCCTGCCCCGGTTCGGGCTGCGTTCGCTATTCCGAACGAAAACCGCTATCCTGCCGTCCGAACGAGGAAGGCGGGAGCGGCCCTGATGGGCGTTGAAGGGCGGGAGAAGCAGAAGATCATGGAGGCCGGGGCGCTGGCGCTTTCGGGGCAGCTCGGCGCGACCGTTCAACGCCTGCGCAAAGCCTATAATCTCTCGCTTTCGGAGCTTTCGCAGCAGTCGGGCGTCGCCAAATCCATCATCAGCCAGATCGAGCGCAACGAGACGAATCCGACGCTCGCGACGATCTGGCGGCTCGCGCAGGCGCTCGACGTCTCGATCGAGCGCGTGCTGCAGACCTCGGCGGACGAGCCCTTTCTCGAGAAGACCACCAAGGCCGATACGCCGATCCTCGTCTCCGACGACGGCCGCTGCCGGCTCGCGATCATCGGCTGGATCAAGACCGTCGACTGGCTGCAGGTCTATGATTTCTTCGCGGAGCCCGGCGGCGTTCTGGAGTCCGAGGCGCATCAGCGCGGCGCGATCGAAAGCCTGTCGCTTTCCGAGGGCGAGCTCGCGGTCGAGGTCGGCGGAATTGTCGAGACGGTCCGAGCCGGCGAGACGTTGCGCTATCGCTGCGACCGCGACCATGTGATCCGCAATCTCGCCGAGGTTCCGGCGCGCGCGACGATGGTCTGCATCCTCAAGGCCGCGGCGATGGCTTGAGCCTTTTGGCTCGCAGCGTCGCGGCCGAGCCATCTTCACACTCTATTTGCTCTTCCAGAGCGGCGTATCGGGTCGGAGCAGGCCATGGAAGAACCCAAGCTCGGTCTAACCGACATTCTCGCGCTGGATCGCACGCGACTGGCCGCCGAGCGGACGCTCATGGGCTGGATCCGCACCTGCTTCTCCATGATGACCTTCGGTTTCACGGTCTTCAAGGTCATGGAGGAGTTGCGGCTGTTCACGGCCCAGAGGCTCACGCCGCTCCAGGGAGCGCGGGAGCTGGGACTGGCGCTCGCCGGCATCGGCACTTTCGCGCTGCTTTTCGCCTGCCTGCAGCACTGGACGTACATGCGGCGGCTCAAGCGCGCCTCTTGGCACGCGCCTTACGACCTCTCGCTGACGGTCGCTCTTCTGGTCGTTGGCCTGGGCGTCGCGATCGTCGGCGGCCTGATGCTGCGCATCGGCCCCTTCAGCTGAATCCCGCTCAGCTCGCGACCTGCTCGGCCGACTCGCTTTCGAGATAGCGCATCCAGATCGGCGCCTTGCCGAGGCTCGCGACGAAGTCTCTGTGCGCGCGGATTTCCTCCTCGCTCAGGCGGCTCGGCAGCGACGAAGACCTCTTGCGCAACAGCCCCGCATCTTCCTCTCGCGCGAAAGTCTTGCGCGCGACGGTGAGCTGCAGCGAGGCCTGGCGGCCGCCCATGAGCTCCGCATAGACTTCGGCGAGCAGGAGCGAATCGAGCAAAGCGCCATGCTTCTCGCGCCGCGACGTGTCGACTCCATAACGCTGGCACAGCGCGTCGAGCGAATTGGCCATGCCGGGATGGCGCTGACGGGCGAGCGCCAGCGTGTCGATGACATTGGCCGACTCGATGGGCGGAGCGTTGAGTCGCGCAAGCTCCGCATTGAGGAAGCGCACGTCGAATTCGGCATTGTGAGCGATGAGCCGCGCGCCCTCGATGAAGGCGCGAAACTCATCGGCGATCTCCGCGAATTTCTTCTGCGTGGAGAGGAACTCGCCCGAGAGCCCATGCACGCGAAAAGCCTCCTCCGGCATGTCGCGCTCGGGATCGAGATAGACGTGGAAGCTCCGGCCCGTGGGGATGAGATTGGCGATCTCGACGAGGCCGATCTCGACGACGCGATGACCGTCCGCGGGATTGAGCCCCGTCGTCTCCGTGTCGAGCACGATCTCCCGCATCAATTCTTCTCCTGCCGCAGGGCGGCGACGATGGCGCGCACTTCCGCGCGCGCCGCATCCAGGCCCCTGTCGGTATGAACGACGAAATCCGCGCGCCGGCGCTTTTGCGAATCGGGGAGCTGACGAGCCAGTATCGCGCCGAATTTCTCTTCCGTCATGCCTGGCCGCGCCAGAACGCGCTCGCGCTGAATTTCCGGCGCGGCGGTCACGACGACGACTTTGTCGACCTCCTTCTCGGCGCCCGTCTCATAGAGCAGAGGAATGTCGACCACGCTGATCTCCGCGCCACGCTCCCTTTCCGCCGCGAGGAAAGCGCGCCGCAATTCCTGCACGAGCGGATGCACGATTTGTTCGAGACGCGCGATTTCCCCAGGCCGCCCGAGCGTCATCGCCGCGAGCCTGGCGCGATCGACCTCGCCGTCGCGGGTCGAGCCCGGAAAGGCGCGCTCGATGGCCTGCGACTGAGGACCGCGATAGATCGCGTGCACGGCGGCGTCGGAGTCGTGCACCGCGACGCCCTCCTCGCGAAACATTTGCGCCGTCGTCGACTTCCCCATGCCGATCGATCCGGTAAGCCCAACGACCAGCATCGCATCCTAGCCCAGAAGCGCGCCCTCGCGGCGCAGCGTGGAGAGGAGCTCGAGCAGCGGCAGGCCGAGGATCGTCCAGTGATCGCCCTCGATCTTCTCGAAGAGATGCGCGCCGAGACCCTCGATCTGATAGGCGCCGGCGCTCGTGAGCGCAACATCGCCGACGGCAGCGAGATAGGCGTCGAGAAAGGCGTCGGCGAGCTTACGCATGGTGAGCTCCGCATGGGCGACGGCGTCGAAGAGAACCTTGTCGTCCCGCGCGAGGGCAAAACCCGAGTGGAGTCGGTGCATGCGCCCCGAGAGCGCAGCGAGCTGGCGCTTCGCCGCGGGAAAATCTTCAGGCTTGCCAAAAATGCGCCCTTCCAGGCTCCCCGCCTGATCGGCGCCCAGCACAAGCCGTCCGGGATGCGCCTGCGCAATCCTCAGCGCCTTGGCGCGAGAGAGGGCCAGAACCACCGCATCGGGGTCGCCGCCCGAGCGAATCACCTCCGCTTCGATCGCGCGCTCGTCGATCTCGGCGGGGACGACGTCGAAGGGGATATTGGCCTGAGAGAGCGCAAGCCGGCGTCCCGCGCTCTTGGAGGCGAGCAGCAGCGGCTGCGATAGGAGCCAGAAAGCCTTGCGCTTCCCGCTCTCCTCCCCATGCTTATCCACGCCGAGAACCCCCTTTACGTAGGCCTGGGGAAAACCTCTGCCGAAATCCGCTCGAAAAGAAAAGCCGGGCACAACCTCGGCGAATCCTCAACAGGCATGACGCGGTGGGCTTTCGAGGCTGGTCTTGTAAAACGCAGATTCTTCAACAGAATTTTCACATCAAGGACGATTGCAGCTGACTCATAAGTATCAGAAATATATATTATTATAGGCTTATCCCTGCTCTTTCGAGCGGAGACGTCGCAACAATCCACCTTTGAATTTTCTGTTGAGGAAGCGTGGAAGATTCGGCGTCACCGATTCGTCACCCCTTAATAAAAATCATTAATTTTTTCTTAATATAATTCTTTATCTTTTTCGCGATTGGCGGTTAGCTTCCGGCCCGAGACGAGAGCGGCGGATATGGATAGCCTACAGAAAAGCCAGTCGATTTCCGGCGACAAGCCTTTGCTCGCCGTGCTGCGCGGCGAGACGCGACGCGTTCCGCCGCTTTGGCTGATGCGCCAGGCGGGACGGTTTCTTCCGGAATATCGCGAGTTGCGCGCTCGCTCGGGGAGTTTTCTCGAATTCTGCTATGCGCCCGCCGCCGCGGCGGAAGCGACGCTGCAACCCATAAGGCGCTTCGGCTTCGACGCCGCCATTCTCTTCAGCGATATTCTCGTCGTGCCCGACGCGCTGGGGCAGAAAGTCGAGTTCGAGAGCGGGCATGGGCCGAAGCTCGCGCCGCTCGAAGAGGAAGAGTCGCCGCTCTCGAAGCTCGGCGAGGCTATCGATCTTACCAAGCTCGCGCCGGTCTTCGAGACGATCGAGCGGGTGAAGAGCGCCTTGCCGCAGGAGACCGCCTTCATCGGTTTTTGCGGCGCGCCCTGGACCGTCGCAAGCTATATGATCGCCGGTCACGGAACGCCGGATCAGGCGCCGGCGCGACTCTTCGCCTTTCGCCGGCCGGAGGTTTTCGAGGCGCTCATCGCGCGGCTCGTCGAGGCCTCGGTCGCCTATCTCACGCGCCAGATCGACGCGGGCGTCGAGGTCGTGCAGATTTTCGACAGCTGGGCGGGCGTGCTGCCGCCGACGCAATTCGAGCGCTGGGTGTTCGAGCCTCTGCGCGAGATCGTCGCGCGCGTGAAAAAGGCGAGGCCCGGCGCGCTCATCATCGCCTTTCCGCGCGGGGCCGGCGCGCATCTGAAATATTGCGTCGAAGGGCTCGGCGCGGATGCGATCGGGCTGGACACCTCCGCCGACGCCGTCGGCGCTGCGCGCGATGCGCAGAACCGCGTGGCGCTGCAAGGCAATCTCGATCCGCTTGCGCTCATCGCTGGCGGCGCGGCGCTCGAGCGGGAGGTCGCGTCGATCCTCGCGGCCTTCGAGAATCAGCGACACATTTTCAACCTCGGCCATGGCGTGCTGCCGCAGACGCCGATCGCGCATGTCGAAGCGCTGGTGCGCCAGGTGCGCGAGCGGAGGTCCTGATGCATCTGTGGATCAAGGCGCTGCATGTCATCGCCATCATCTCCTGGATGGCGGGTCTTCTGTATCTGCCGCGGCTTTTCGTCTATCACGCGGGCGTCGGTCCTGGTGCGCAGTCGGAGCTCTTCAAGACGATGGAGCGCCGGCTCCTGCGCTTCATCATGGTTCCCGCCATGCTCGTCGCCTGGGCCACGGGCCTGTGGCTCGCCTATGACGGCGGGTTCTTTCGCGATGGCTGGCTGCACGGCAAGCTGCTCGCCGTGATCCTGCTGACGGGCGTGCATTTTTACGACGGTTTCTTGCAGAAGGCCTTCGCCGAGGACCGCAACACGCATTCCTCGAAGTTCTATCGCTTCTACAACGAGCTTCCGACGCTGCTGATGATCGCGGCGGTGATTTTTGTGGTTGTGAAGCCGTTCTGATTGTCTGCTCGCGCGTTATCGCGGCAAGCTGCAGCGGGATTGCGTGCGTAGCGTAGCAACAACGGAAGTCGTGCCGCTTTCGACTCCTTATCCCGAGGAGCGCCCATAGGGCGCGTCTCGAAGGATGTGGAGCGCCCGATATTCTCTGGTTCTGGCCATCCTTCGAGACGCCCACTTCACGGGCGCCTCAGCATGAGGATGCGGCGGGCTACTTCGACGACACTGACACGCCTGACGCCGCGAGAAACGGATAGCGCGCCCAGCCGAAGTCCACGCTCTCCTGCGACACGGCGTGGATGTTCTTCAACAGCTCCTGGAAATTGCCGCTGACCATGGTTTCTTCGAGAGCGTAGCGGATCTCACCGTCCTCGACGTAAAAGGAGTTCTTGGCGATCCCAGTGAAGTCGAGATTGCTCGTCGGATTGCCGCCGGAAAAACGCGAGAAGACGATGCCGCGCTTCGTCTTGGCGATGATCTCTGAGAGCGGGGTCGCGCCGGGATCGACGACGAAGCGGGTCGCACCCGAGGTCTGCGGGACGCCGAGCTTCTTTGAGAAGAAGAAATCGACGAGATAATCCTTCAGCACGCCCTTCTCGATGACCTCGAGGTTCTGCGTCGGCACGCCATAGCCGTCGAAATCCGCTCCGCCGGGCGCCTCCGCGTCGCGCGGGAGATTGCGCAGCGAGAAGAGCGGACTGGCGATGGCCTGGCCCCGGCTCTACTGATAGGGCGTCGTGCCGGCGAAAAGCGCCGCGCCTGAGAGCGCGGAAACGATCGACCCGACGAGCGATGAAAGACATTCGGGCGTGACGATCACATCGCCCTCGAATTTCTCCGGGACGGGCTTTTTGTCGAGCGAACGCGTCGTCGCCTGCAGCAGGCGCTCGAGCGCCGGGCAACGGAAAGGATCGTCGAAGGGCGCAAATGCGGAAAGGCCGAGGAAATTGATCGACGTCGTCTTCGGCCCGTCCTTCGCCATGAACATTGCCGAGAAGCCATAACGGCTGCGCCGTTCCCTTTGACGCAGGCCGAGCGAATTGGCGAAGGCCGAGTCCGTGTCATGAAAGCTCTGCAAGCAGTCGCGCGTGCGCACGAGCGGATGCTTCTCGGCGATTCGATCGAGAAAGGCGTCGACGCCGGCCGCCATCGCCGCGCGGTCCGGCGCCTCCGGCCCGTGGCGGCTGGGAGCGAGGCTCTCCGCGCTTGCGACGTCATTGGCGTCGTCGGCGACGCCCGCCCCCGCAGCCGCGAGTGCTGCGGCGATGGCCGCCTCGACCGCATCGCTTTCGCGTCCGTTCAGCGTCGCCCCGCCGCGCTTGCCGTCGAGAAACACGGTGAGCGACGAGACTTCGTCCTCGGTAGACCGCGCGAGATTGACGCCGCGATTGTCGAACTGCATCTCGAGATGGCGTGTCGCGGTCGTCTGCGCCTGAGCCGCGCTTGCGCCGGCGCGAAGCGCTCTGTCGACGAGCTCGGCGGCGAAGTCGTCGAGCGCGGCGTCCTGTATCGCGCTCATCCGCGGCCTCCGATCGTGACCTTGCATTTGAGCGAAGGGCCTCCATTGCCGACCGCGATGCGCTGTTTCTTGCCGCACCATCCGCCGGGCATAGACCATTTGAAATCGTCACCGACATGCGTGACGGTTTTGAGCATGTCGAAGGCGACGCCGGAGATCGTTGTGTCGCGCACGGCGCGCGCGAGCTTGCCATTGCGGATCTCATAGCCGCAGCAGACGCCGAACATGAACTCGCTTGTGAGATCGGCCTGTCCGTTCGACGGACGCTTGAGATAATAGCCGCGGTCGATCGAAGCGATCATCTGGTCGCGCTTGTCTTGGCCTGGGAGGATCGCCGTGTTGCGCATGCGCACGAGCGGCTCGTCGGAGAAGGAGAAAGCGCGCGCATTGCCCGTCGGCTCCGCGCCGAGCTCCGCCGCCGTCTGCCGGCTGTGCAAAAAGCCTTTCAGCACGCCCTTCTCGATGATCGTCACGTCGCGGCATTGCGTGCCTTCGTCGTCGACGTGAATGGCGATGGTTCCGCCGCCATCGGGTCCGCGGCTCGCGTAATCCCCGAGCGTGATCTTTTCCGAGGCGACCGTTTCGCCGAGCCGATCGCCGGCGACCGAGCCCGCAAGCACGAGATCGCCTTCGCAAGTGTGGCCGATGGCCTCGTGCGCGAGAATGCCCGCGAGCTCGGAATCGAGCACCACCTCATGCGATCCGGCCTCGCATTGGCCACCCTCGGCTTTCAGACGCAGCTCCTCGTAAAGACCGTCGAGCCAGGGTAGGAGGCGCTCCGCGTCGAAGGCCTGGTCCTGAATTTCTCCAAAGCCGCCGATGGCGTCGTATAGCTCGACGAGCCCGTCATTCGCCTCGACGGCCATCTTCACCGCGAGCACCGCGCGCGGAACATAGGAATAGGTGCGCGCGCCGTCGCTCGTCACCAACGCCTTCTCGCTCGCATTGGCGTTGAGGGACAGATCGACATTGACGAGGTTCGGGAATTTGCGGCGCAGGGCGGCGTCGAGGCTGGCCAGAATCGCGACGCGCTCGGCGGGAGAGGCGGCAGGCTTGCGGCTGCGGTAATCGAAGACGCCCGCGCCGGGGGTCGAGGCCGCCGGGGCGATGGGCCGCCCGCGCGGGCGCGTGGTCACGCCTTCTGCATTGTCGCGCGCGGCGCGAATGACGGCGGAGATCGTATCGTCGTCGTCGCGCGGGGCCGCCGCGAAGCCATAGACGCCATTCTCGAAAAGCCGCGCCGAGACGCCGCCGTCGCGCGACTGGCCGTTGGCGAGCAGCACGCCCTTTCTCATTGAAATTTGGGTAGCGACATTCGCGTGCCAGCGCAGCTCGCCGGGGGCTGCGAACCGCCCCGCGAGGGCGGAAAGACGATCGAGCAAGGGAAGCTCCTGGGGAGATGAGGGTTTTGGCGAAAACTAGGGCGCGGTCACGCCCGCGTCGAGGCGAGGTCGGAACCGAGGCGCGAATCCGTTCACGCTGAAGGTTCGTGTTTGGCTGAACAATGGCTGATGATTTCTATAATAAGGCAGAATATGGCGAAAAGATAATAATCTGGCGGCACAGACAAGAACTGTGACATAAAAGTTACATCGAAAAACTAAACGACCCGCCTGGCGATTTTCGTCTTGAAGTTAACCATCTTTGGAGAGCATGGTTTCTTTGAAAGCCGTCGTGGCTTCCCTTCCCGCGGTGTCCCAATTTGATCCGCCCCTATCTAGTAAGGAGGCTCACATGAAAAAGCTGACCGTCATCTCCACCATCGCGCTCGTGATGGGCATGGGCTCCGCGCTCGCGGCCGACCTGCCGTCGCGCAAGGCTCCTCCGGCCTACGTTCCCCCGCCGCCCCCGCTGACCTGGAACGGCTTCTACGGCGGTCTGAACATCGGCGGCGGTTGGGACGCCAGCAACAACAACAACGAGATCTCGGCCTACTACGACCCGAATTACGCATTCGCCTCCACTCCGTTTCCGGGCTCGCCGAACCTGTTCTTCCTGCCCAACGGCAATCAGATGGGCACGGCCAGCGGCGTCGTCGGCGGCGCGCAGGTCGGCTACAACTTCCAATTCAACCCGTCGATCGTGGTCGGCGTGGAGGCTGACTTCCAGGGCTCGAGCATCAGCGGCAGTGGCCCCGGGAACTATGGCTTCTATCCGTCTCCCCTCGCTCAACCGAATGGCTCTTTCAACGGCACTCTGGTTCCGGTCGCAGCGATCAATACCAGCAACGTGAGCCTCGACTGGTTCGGCACTGTGCGCGGCCGCGCGGGCTGGCTGTTCACCCCCACGCTGCTGGTCTACGGCACGGCCGGCTTCGCCTTTGGCGGCATCCAGGCCTGGGGCTACAACAATACGCCCACCGGCTGGACCGCCGGCGGCGGTCTGGAGTGGATGTTCGCCCCCCGCTGGTCGGCGAAGGTCGAGTATCTCTACATCGATCTGAGCAGCGGCGGTCTCACGGGAGTTAACGGCTGGAACTACGGCTACAACTTCCATCCGCAGGTAAACGTCGTCCGCGCGGGCATCAACTATCACTTCAACTGGGCGGCCCCCGCTCCGGTTCTCGCCAAATACTGATCGAAGCGGGAAAGAAGGACGCTCTAATCTTCTCCAAGAACGCAAGCCCAGCCTTTGCTCCAAGGCTGGGCTTTGTCTTAAGGGATATTCTATTGTCCCGACGTGCTGCTCTGGCGAGGCGCAATCCCTCGTTCAGTGACATCTGGGGCATCTTGCGATCCCGGCGCTGCTTCGACTCCGTTCTCTTCCGCCGAGGGTCGGTCTAAGAGGCGCGGGGTTTGGCGTCCGGTGTCGTGCGCGAAGGCGCTGACTTCTCGCGATTCTGCGCCCTTGATGAAGCCCCTCAGGCACACGGGGCATGTTTGTAGCGGTTAGCGACCCCAGATCTTGCCTTCCTGCCAAAAACCGTCTAAGTCCCCGATGTCCCACCTCCAGGCAGACTGTCGCGCCCGCGACCGCCGAATTTTCCCGGCGCCTTTGGGGCCCAGAGCTCCCCCTGCCCTCTCCTTCCGAAAAACAGCCCATGTCCGATACGACGACGACTGTCCCCATGCGGGAAATCAAGCTTTCCGACCTTAAAGCCAAGACCGCGGCCGAGCTGCTGACCTTCGCGGAAGAGCATGAGGTGGAGAACGCCTCGCTCTTGCGCAAGCAGGAGCTGCTGTTCGCGATCCTCAAGCAATTCGCGGGACGCGACGTCGAGATCGTCGGCGAGGGCGTCGTCGAGGTGCTGCAGGACGGCTTCGCCTTCCTGCGCTCGCCTGACGCCAATTATCTCGCCGGCCCGGACGACATCTATGTCTCGCCTTCGCAGATCCGGAAATTCGGGCTGCGCACCGGCGATACGGTCGAGGGCATCATCCGCAGCCCGAAGGAGGGCGAGCGCTATTTCGCGCTGCTCAAGGTCAACACGATCAATTTCGAGGACCCGGAGAAGGTGCGCCATAAGGTGCCTTTCGACAATCTCACGCCGCTCTATCCGCACCAGCGCCTGAAGCTCGAGATCGACGATCCGACTCGCAAGGAGCTGTCGTCGCGCGTCATCGACCTCGTCGCGCCCATCGGCAAGGGCCAGCGCGCGCTCGTCGTCGCGCCGCCGCGCACCGGCAAGACCGTGCTGCTGCAAAACATCGCGCAGTCGATCACGACCAATCATCCCGAGTGCTATCTCATCGTGCTGCTCATCGACGAGCGCCCGGAGGAAGTCACCGACATGCAGCGCTCGGTGCGCGGCGAGGTCGTGTCCTCCACCTTCGACGAGCCGGCGGTGCGCCATGTGCAGGTTGCGGAAATGGTGATCGAAAAGGCGAAGCGCCTCGTCGAGCATCGCCGCGACGTGGTGATCCTGCTCGATTCGATCACGCGCCTGGGGCGCGCCTACAACACCGTCGTGCCCTCTTCGGGCAAGGTGCTGACGGGCGGCGTGGACGCCAATGCGCTGCAAAGGCCGAAGCGCTTCTTCGGCGCCGCGCGCAACATCGAGGAAGGCGGCTCGCTCACGATCATCGCGACTGCTCTGATCGATACGGGTTCGCGCATGGACGAGGTCATCTTCGAAGAGTTCAAGGGCACCGGCAATTCGGAAATCATCCTCGACCGCAAGGTCGCGGATAAGCGCGTCTTCCCGGCGATCGACATCACGCGCTCCGGCACGCGCAAGGAAGAGCTGCTCGTTCCGCCCGATATCCTCAAGAAGACCTATGTGCTGCGCCGCATCCTCAATCCGATGGGCACGGTCGACGCAATCGAGTTCCTTTTGGGCAAGTTGCGCGAGACCCCGAAGGGCAATCAGGCCTTCTTCGATTCGATGAATACCTAGAGATCGAAAATCGTATAAAATAGTCCAGCAGAGTTCAGGTGAGGGAGGAAGCGTTCGTGAGCGAGCTTCATCGCATCACCCTTGATGCAAGCCGTTGTGGGGGACGTCCCAGCATTCGGTCATTGCGCATCCGCGTCAAGGATGTGCTGGACCTTCTCGCCTCGGGGGCGTCGAGGCAGGAAATCGTGGACGATTATCCGTTGCTGGAGGAAGCCGACCTCACCGCAGCGCTCGAATTTGCGGCGCGTCAGAGCGACCACCCGATTTTGCATGTCGCCTGATGCGGTTCCTCGTCGACGCCCAACTGCCGGTTGCGCTGGCCCGTTGGCTTACGACTGAGGGTCATCAGGCTGAGCACGTCGCCGACCTCGGTCTCGCGGGGGCCACGGATAGAGCCATTTGGGATCTCCCTCTCGACTGGCGCGGTCATCTTATCAAAAGACGAGGATTTCGCTCAGCGCATGGCGCTTGCCGAGGAAGCGCCGAGGGTCGTCTGGATTCGGCTCCCCAACACGCGAAAACGCGGGCTACTCGACTGGTTTGCTCGCGCCCTGCCGAGCATCCTTGAAGCTCTTGAACGCGGCGAGTCTTTGATCGAGGTGGTCTGAGGGTAGCGGCGACGCGGCGGAGGGTGAGCTTGTTCGAAGACTTCGCGAATGTCTGGACGATGGTGGCGCTGGGGCGCGAGTTGTCGCCCAATAAGCCATTGCCGCTGGTCGTCGCCGGCGAACGGGTTCTCCTCTTTCGCGACTCGGCCGGCGCGCCGGCGGCGCTCCTCGATCGCTGCCCGCATCGCGGCGTCGCGCTCTCGCTCGGCCGAGTCGAGAACGGCGAGATCCAATGTCCCTTTCACGGCTGGCGTTTCGGGGCGGACGGGCGGTGCGTCGCTACTCCTTGGAATCCGGAGGCGAAGCGCGACAATCTTTCGGCGACCGCTCTGCCCGTCCGCGAAGCCGGCGGCGTGCTGTGGCTCTTTACGGGCCGAGTTCCGGCGCCGAGCGAGCCTGTCCCGCCCGAGGCGCTCCTGCAGCCGAAAACGCATGTTTTCGCGCAGTCCGTCGTCTGGAAAGTGCATTGGACGCGGGTCATGGAGAACATGCTCGACAGCCCGCATGTCGCCTTCGTGCATACGAAGACCTTTGGCGGCCCCGTCGCTCGGCGGCTCAAGGCCCAGCCCGACGCGCGCCTCGAAATGCGCTTCGAGCCGCATGAGCATGGCGGCCGGATCGCGGCGATCATCGAGGGCGAGGAGCGCCCCGCGGCGCTCGACTACCGCTTCCCCAATCTCATGGAGCTCACGCTCGACGCGAAGGGACGGCTCTTTCGCATCCTCGCCGCCTGCATTCCGCTGTCCCAAAACGAGACTCGGCTGATGCTCGTCACCACGAGGGGCTTCCTGCGCTCAAGCCTGCTCGACTGGCTCTTCGTGCGCGCCAATCTGCGCATCGCCGAGGAGGATCGCACGATCGTCGAATCCTCTTTGCCGCCCATCGTTCCAACTCCCGAGCAGGAGAAATCGCTCCCGACCGATGCGCCGACTCTGGCCTTCCGGCGCATTTATCGCCAGAAGCTTTTGGGCAGCCGAAGCTGAAAATTCGGCGTCTGGCCCGTAAAGGCGGATTCCCTCTCCCGCTTGCGGGGGAGGGTTAGGGAGGGGGCGTGCGAGGGTCTTTGCCGCCGTCATCAACCGACACGATTTTCGCTCTCGCGAGCGGCGCCGGGCGCGCCGCCGTCGCGGTCGTCCGCCTCTCGGGACCCCGCGCCAAAGGCGCGCTCGTGCGCCTCTCCGAGCTAAAGCCGCAGCCGCGTTTCGCGCATTACGCGCGCTTGCGCGATCCCGAGAGCGGCGAAACGCTCGATCGCGGGCTCGCCCTCTACTTCCCCGCGCCCGCTTCCGCCACCGGCGAGGATTGCGCCGAGCTGCATCTGCATGGCGGACCGGCGGTCGTCGGCGGCGTGCTCGCGGCGTTGGCGCGCGAGCCGGGCCTGCGCGCCGCCGAGCCCGGCGAATTCGCGCGGCGCGCCTTTCTCAACGGCAAGCTCGACCTCTCGCAGATCGAGGCTCTGGCCGATCTCATCGAGGCGCGCACCAGCTTCCAGCGCCGCCAGGCGCTGCGTCTCGCCGGCGGCGCCCTGCGGCGCGAGACCGAGGGCTGGCGCGCTTCAATCGTCGAGGCTCTGGCGCGCGTCGAAAGCGACCTCGACTTCGCCGATGAGGCGGAGGTTGCGAGCGTTTCGCCGGCCGAGTTCGAAAGCCTGCTGGCGCCGACCCTGGCGCAGATGGAGCGGGCGCTCGCTCTCGCGCCTGCCTCGGAGCGGCTGCGCGAGGGCTTTCTCGTCGCCATCCTCGGCCCGCCCAACGCCGGTAAGTCCACTTTGCTCAACAGGCTGGCGCGACGTGAAGCGGCGATCGTCTCCGACGAGCCGGGAACGACGCGCGATCTGATCGAGATCGACCTCGACCTCGGCGGCCTGCCGATCACCCTCGTCGATACGGCGGGGCTGCGCGAGAGCGAGAGCGCCGTCGAGCGCATCGGCGTCGCGCGCGCCCGCGCTCGGGCGGGCGACGCGGATCTGATCCTCTGGCTCTCGGAAGGCGGCGCCGAGCCGCCCCCCGATTTCGGGTCGGAGGCGGCGGAAGTCCTTCGCGTGGCGACAAAGGCCGACGCTGTGGAGCCTGCGGTGGGCGCCCTGGCGCTCTCCGCCAAGGACGGCGCAGGCGTCGAAACGCTCTGCGGCGAGATCGCGCGGCGCGCGGCTTCAGCGCTCGGCGACGGCGGCTCGGCGCTGATCGCTCACGCGCGGCAGCGGGGAGATCTGGAAACGGCGCGCGCCCGTCTGCGCGCGGCGCTGGAGCAGGACAAGGCCCCCGAGCTCATCGCGGAAGACTTGCGCCTCGCCGCCCGCGCGCTTGAGCGAATTGCCGGGGCGGTGGACGTCGAGGAACTGCTCGACCTGATTTTCTCTCGTTTTTGCATCGGCAAATGAGTATGTTTCACGTGAAACAAATCCCTCGGCGCCTCTAGAAGACCCATGATCTCCTTCGACGTCATCGTGATTGGCGGCGGACACGCCGGCTGCGAGGCGGCGGCCGCCGCGGCCCGTCTCGGCGCGCGCACAGCGCTGGTCGTGCAGTCCCGCGCGGACCTTGGCGTCATGTCCTGCAATCCGGCGATCGGCGGGCTCGGAAAGGGCCATCTCGTGCGCGAGATCGACGCGCTCGACGGGCTCATGGGCCGGATCGCCGATGCGGCCGGCATTCAGTTCCGCATGCTCAACCGCTCCAAGGGTCCGGCGGTGCGCGGTCCCCGCGCTCAGGCTGACCGCCGCCTGTATCGCGAGGCGATGCGCGCCGAGATCGAGGCGACCGCGAATTTGACGCTCGTCGAGGGCCTGGCCTGCGACCTCGAAATTTCAGAGGGGCGGGTCGCCGCCATCCGTCTCGCCGATGGCCAGACGCTCAGGGCGGGCGCCTTTGTGCTGGCGACCGGCACCTTTCTCAACGGCGTGATCCACATCGGGGACCAGCAGCACGCGGCCGGCCGCATGGGCGACCCGCCTGCCCGCGAGCTTGGGGCGAGCCTGCGGCGCGTGGGCTTTGCCGTCGGACGCCTCAAGACCGGCACGCCCCCGAGGCTCGATGGGACGACGATCGACTGGGCCTCGCTTGAGGAGCAGTGGGGCGACGCGGAGCCCGAGCCCTTCTCTTCGATGACGCAGAGCATCGCCAATCCGCAGATCGCCTGCCACATCACGCGCACGACGCCGCAGGCCCATGCCGTCATCGCGCGCGATCTCGCTTTGTCGCCCCTGTTCACCGGCGCGATCTCAGGCCCCGGCCCGCGCTATTGTCCCTCGATTGAGGATAAGATCACGCGCTTCGGTGACCGCGACGGGCACCAGATTTTTCTCGAGCCGGAGGGGCTCGACGATCCGACCGTCTATCCCAACGGCGTCTCGACCTCTCTGCCGCAGGCGACGCAGCGGGCCTTCATCAATGCGATCCCCGGCCTCGAGCGCGCGCGCATTCTTCGGCCGGGCTACGCCATCGAATATGACTATGTCGATCCGCGCGAGCTTGCGCCCAGCCTCGAGACCAAGCGCATCGCCGGTCTCTTCTTCGCCGGCCAGATCAACGGCACGACGGGATATGAGGAGGCGGCGGCGCAGGGTCTCGTCGCCGGGCTCAATGCGGCGGCCTTCGCTGGCGGTCAAAGCCCCATCGTCTTCGACCGGGCCGAAGCCTATCTCGGCGTGATGATCGACGATCTCGTCACGCGCGGGGTGAGCGAGCCCTATCGCATGTTCACCTCGCGCGCCGAATATCGCCTTTCCTTGCGCGCCGACAACGCCGATGAGCGCCTGACCCCGCGCGGTCTGGAGATCGGCTGCGTCGGGAGGGCGCGGGCAAGGCGCCACGCGGCGCGCGCCGAAAAGCTCGCGCGGGCGCGCGCGATGCTCATGGAGCGGTCGCTCACCTCCTCGGCGGCGGCGCGCTACGGCCTGCCGGTCAACCAGGATGGCCAGAGGCGCAGCGCCTGGACGCTGCTCTCCTTCCCCGACATCGGCTTCGCGCGGCTTCGCGAAATCTGGCCCGAGCTTGCCGGCGTCGAGCCAGGGGTGGCGGCGCAGGTCGAGATCGACGCGCGCTATGCGGTCTATCTCGACCGCCAGGCCGCCGACATCGAATCTTATCGCCGCGACGATCAGCTCGCTCTGCCCGCGACGCTCGACTATGGCGCGATCAAGGGGCTCTCGACCGAGCTCGCCGGGCGGCTTTCGAAACTGCGGCCGCGCACGCTGGCGCAAGCGCAGCGCATCGAAGGCGTGACGCCCGCGGCGCTGACACTCCTCGCCGCGCGGGCGCGGCGCGCGTGATCGAGGACCGCGCCTCAGCGCTGCGGCTCTGCCCGGCTCTGCAGGAAGCGGAGGCGGAGTTCGAGATCTACGAGCGCATGCTGCGGGAGTGGAACCCGCGCATCAACCTCGTCTCGGCCTCGACGCTGGCGGAAGTCTGGACCCGGCATTTCGCCGATTCGGCGCAGCTCCACGAGCATCTGCCGGAAATCTCGCGCTGGGCAGACCTCGGCTCCGGCGCCGGCTTTCCAGGAATGGTCCTCGCGCTGCTGCTGAAGCAGCGCCCCGGCGCGAGCGTCAGCCTCGTCGAGAGCGATCAGCGCAAGGCGGCTTTCCTTAGGGCTGTTTCACGTGAAACAGGCGCGCCGGCCACGATCATCTGCGGACGCATCGAATCGGAGCTGCCGAAACTCGCAGGCGCCGTCGAGGGCGTGAGCGCCCGCGCGCTCGCGCCGCTCGGCCAACTTCTGGACTGGAGCCGCGAACTCCTGTTGAAAAACGCCACTTGCGCCTTTTTAAAAGGAGAAAACTGGCGCGCCGAATTGACCGGAGTCGAGGCCGAAGTTAATTTTTCGCTTGTCGAAATGGCCAGCCGCACGCATCCTTCGGGACGAATTGTCGTCGTGACGCGTCGGGATCGACCGGTTTCACCTTAAAGGACGTCGCCGTGACAGAGGCCCTTGCTGCTCCGCGCGTTCTCGTTCTCGCCAATCAGAAGGGCGGCGTCGGCAAGACGACGACCGCGATCAACCTCGGAACGGCGCTCGCCGCCGTCGGCGAGACCGTGCTCATCCTCGATCTCGATCCGCAGGGCAACGCCTCGACGGGGCTCGGCGTCGACCGCAAGAGCCGCAAGCTCTCGACCTATGACGTGCTGCTCGGCGAATGCAGCCTCGCGGAAGCGACCGTCGATACGGCCGTGCCGCGCCTCTGGCTCGCCCCCTCGACGCTCGATCTGCTTGGCGTCGAGCTCGAGATCGCTTCCGACAAGGATCGCAGCTTCCGCCTGAAGCGCGCGCTCGCCGAGCTCATCGCGAGCGAAGTTCAGCCGGGCGCGCGGACCTACAGCTATGTGCTGATCGACTGCCCGCCTTCGCTCAATCTGCTGACGATCAATGCGCTGGCCTCCGCCGACGCCGTGCTCGTGCCGCTGCAATGCGAGTTCTTCGCGCTGGAGGGGCTCTCGCAGCTGCTCTCGACCGTCGATCAGGTGAAGCGCACGCTCAATCCGAAGCTCTCGATCCATGGCGTCGTGCTGACCATGTTCGATCCGCGCAACAATCTCGCCAATCAGGTCGTCGAGGACGTGCGCCGCTTCATGGGTGACAAGGTCTATGAAACAATGATCCCGCGCAATGTGCGCGTGTCGGAAGCGCCGTCCTACGGCAAGCCGGTGCTGCTCTACGACCTCAAATGCATGGGCAGCCAAGCCTATCTGAAGCTCGCCTCCGAGGTCATACAACGCGAAAAGCGCCTGCGCGCGGCCTAGCGGCGCGCCCTCCGCCCGCTGGCGCCGCCCGGGTCGGATCTTTTCGGATCATAAGGGAAAAGCGTCATGGGAGAGGAGTTGCTGCGTCCGCGCCGTCTGGGGAGAGGCCTCGCGGCCCTGATCGGCGATGCTGAGGTCGCTCCCGCGCCCGACCGCCGGCATGGGCAGCGGCGCGTGCCGATCGAGTTCCTGCGGCCCAATCCACGCAACCCGCGCATCAATTTCCGCGAGGCGGACCTGGCCGATCTCGCCGCCTCAATCCGCGAGAAGGGCGTCATTCAGCCCGTCATCGTGCGCACGATCGCCGGCCTCGCCGACGCCTATGAGATCGTGGCCGGCGAGCGGCGCTGGCGCGCGGCGCAGCTCGCGCATCTCTCCGAAATTCCCGTGGTCATCCATGAGCTCGACGACCGCGAGGCCCTGGAGCTCGCCATCGTCGAGAATGTGCAGCGCGCCGATCTCGACGCGATCGAGGAAGCGCGCGGCTATCAACGCCTCATCGAGGAGTTCGGCTACGCCCAGGGCGATCTGGCCAAGGTCATCGGCAAGAGCCGCCCGCATGTCGCCAACACTTTGCGTCTGCTGCAGCTCCCGCCTTCGACGCGCCAGCTCGTCTCCAATGGCGAGATTTCCGCGGGCCATGCGCGAGCCCTGCTCTCGGTCAAATCGCCCGAGGCCGTGGCGGCCAAGATCGTCGCGGAAGGGCTGACCGTGCGCGATGTCGAGCGCATCGCCCAGAGGGAGGCGGAGACGGCGGGGACGCCGAGCCCGCGTGCGAAAAAGCGCGAGGAGCCGAAGGACGCCGACACGCGCGCGCTGGAAAAGACCCTGACCGACGCGCTGGGGCTCACCGTCTCGCTGCACGGCTTGGGGGAAGAGCGGGGCGAATTGCGCATCCGCTACGAGACCTTCGAGCAGCTCGACGCGCTGTGCCGGAAGCTCGCGGGGTGAGCGGCGTCAGCCAATACGCTGCTAACCTCGCGCGAATGTTTCAAAAAGGCACATTTACTATTCCTTAAGCTTCGGCTGGACGCCGTTAAGAACTCGTTTACTTTATAAGCCTGCCCGGTTGTCGTGGGGAGGCAAAGGTGAAACGGTCTAGCGGCGCGCAAGTCTCGAAAAAGTTCGGAGTGGCTCTCGCCGCCGCGCTGAAGGCGGGATTGCTGCTCCTCGGCGTGCTGGCGCTTTCGCTTCAGACTGAGCCGCTGCAGGCCGCGACCTCCAAGGCGAGCTTCGCGCCGGTCGGGGAAGAATCCTCGGTTCCCTATGGCTGGATGGACTTCTGCAGCCGCCAGCCGCAGGAATGCGACCAGCCCGTCCTCCCCGCCGAAAACCTCAAGCTGACAACGAAGGCCCTGAAGCTGCTCGGGCAGATCAACGCCGAGGTCAACGCCGCGATCGAGCCGGTCTCCAATCTCGAGCATTGGGGAACGCTCGCGGACCATTGGGACTATCCGCTCGACGGTAAGGGCGACTGCAAGATCTACGCGCTGGAGAAGCGCCGGCAGCTCATCGAGCGCGGCTTTCCGCGCCAGGCGCTGCTGATGACCATCGTCAAGGATCATCACAATATGGGGCACACGATCCTGACGGTGCGCACCGACAAGGGCGACTTCATCCTCGACAATCTGACGGACGAGATTCTGTCCTGGGACGAGACCGGCTATCGCTTCCTCAAGCGCCAGTCGCAGGAAGATCCCAATATCTGGCTGGCGATCCTCTCCCCCGCCCCGCGCAAGATCAGCGCGCGCTGAGAGCTTGCCTCAGTCAGGCCTGATGTCCGTGCTCACGGTGATGAGGCCCGGTCTTGCGCCTGCGGAAAAGCTTCTGCACGTCTTCGGTCTCCTGCTGCTGGTAGAGATCCGGCGTCCAGCGCGGCATCACGTCGGTCGTGAAGGCTTGCGTGTTCTGGCTGAGAAAAGCCCGCATTCTCGAGAGCTCATCCCGCCAGCCGATGGCGCGTCTGAACTTGGACCCGATGTCCTCGCTCGTGAATTTGACGTCGGAGGCGAGGTTAAGGAATTCGACGGCGTTGTCGACGGTCATGACGAAAGGGTTCTGGCCCTTCAACATCAGATAATAATTTGCGACGAGCGATCCCGTCCGATGGTTTCCCTCGATGAAGAGCTGCGGCTGCGAGAGGATGCGCACATAGAGCCCGGCGGCGACCTTATAGGGGTCCTCATCCTTGTGCTCGTGGCGGTCGAACCACTTCATGACGGGTGGAAAGCGCGCCTCGAAGCGCTCCTCCGTCTGCCTGACGAATCCATAATAGTCATGTCGCCGACTAGCGTCGGCGCCGAGATGCACGAGCATGTTCAGCTCGAGCAGCTCCTTCCAGCAGAGCATGACGCCGCCCGGATTCGCCGCGAAATGCCGGTTTAGGTGATGGTAGGCGTGCAGCATGTTCCGGGCGATATAGCTGTCGAACTTGTCTCTCTTGCAGGAAATGACCTCGTTGATCCGGTCGAACTCGTCGATGACCTGATCATAATTGTCTCGGATCTTGGCGATATCGAAATAGCGCTGCGTCGTGGCGTTCATCGCGTCCTCAACCCGCGACGATGCGCGGCGGGGCGCGGCGACTGCCCGTCTCGAGCAGCGTCTTCACCTTGGCCGCAAGATTGAGATAGGCGGCGGCCTGCGGCCCTTGCGGGTCCGTGGCGACGACGGGGCGGCCGGAGTCGGAGGTTTCGCGGATCTTGATGTCGAGCGGCGCCTCGCCGAGGAAGGGCACGCCGAGCGCCTCCGCGTCACGCCGCGCGCCGCCATGGGCGAAAATATCCGAGCGCTCGCCGCAGTGCGGGCAGAGGAAATAGCTCATGTTCTCGACGATCCCGAGCACGGGGATCTCGACCTTGCGGAACATGGAGACGGCGCGGCGCGCGTCGATGAGGGCCATGTCCTGCGGCGTCGAGACGATGACGGCGCCCGCCAGCGGCACCTGCTGCGCCATGGTGAGCTGCACGTCCCCGGTGCCCGGCGGCATGTCGACGATGAGCGCGTCGAGCTCGCCCCAGAGCACCTCGCCCAGCATCTGCGTCAGCGCCTGCGTGGCCATCGGCCCGCGCCAGATCATCGCCTCGTTCTCATTGACGAGAAAGCCGATCGACATGGCCTTGAGACCATAGGCCTGCATCGGCACGAGCTTGTTCTCGGCGACCTCGGGCTTGCCGGTGAGGCCGAGGAGCCGCGGGGTCGAAGGTCCGTAAATATCGGCGTCGAGGAGGCCGACCTTCCAGCCCTGCGCGGCGAGGCCAAGCGCGAGATTGACCGAGGTCGTGGACTTGCCGACGCCGCCCTTGCCCGAGCCGACGGCGACGATGAAGCGCACCCGATCGAGCGCCGCGAGCGACGGGCGGCGGGGCGCTTGTTGAGGCGCGGGCTTATGCTCCGCGGTGAGCGACACGATGGCGCGCTCGACGCCGCCGATGCGTGCGATCGCCTCCTGTGCGGCGAGGCGCGCGGCTTCCCACTCCTTTGCGCGCGCGGGGTCGCCACCGAGCGAAACAAAGGCTTTGCCTGCGGCGAAATTGATCCCGCTCACGGCGCGCGCGAGCGGCGCCCCTCCGGGACCCGGCAGGGACTCGAGGGTTCGCAATATCTCGTCTTCCGTGGCCATGCGCACCCTCTCCTTTCCATGCACAATCCGCTATGTGCGCCAGCCGCGATGCAAAATCCAGGGCGCCGGCCGCTGGCCCGCGTCTTGCGGCGGGTTGCGACGAATTGCGGCCCCCGGCAGCGCTTTGAATTGTTGAAGGTCTTCGGCTAAAATCCCGGTCGAAATCGGCGCGCTGCAGCATTCCCAAAGGTCTAGTCAATGCTTGAATCGGCTCTAACCCTGACGCCGCTCTCGGCGCAGATTTGGCTCGTCCAGATGGCGGCCTTTCACGGGATCGGCCTGTGGTTCGAGTGGCTGGACCGCACGGGCGGGCTCAAGCGCTTCAAGGTCAAGCGTTTGGAGCGCATGAGCTATTTCGAGATCCTGCCGCGCGTGCTGGCGAATCAGATCTTCATCCTTCTTCCGGCGATGCTGTTCATGCAGTGGACCGGCTTGGCCTTCGTCGGCTCGCCGCATGTGGCGCTCACCGTTTTCATCGCAAGCGTCGCCTTCATGACCCTTGGTCATGACATTATACAATACATCGCGCATCGCTTTGTTCTTCATCGCCCGGAGATGATGCGCCGGCTCGGCCACGCGGTGCATCATTCGACGATCGGGAGCCGCGGCATCAGCGCCTGCTATATGAGCGCGGCCGACTTCTTTCTGGAGATCGTCTGCCCCTATCTGATCCCGCTGGCCTTCGTGCCGCTCGGCTCGAATTTCCTGATCCATTCTCTCGTCGTGACCTCGGGCGCCTTTGGCGGGCTCTATGAGCATTCGGGCTATGATTTCTCTGTCGCGCTGCGCGAGCCCAAGGACGGAAACGCGCCGGGTCGCCTGCGGCTCGCTTTGGCCAGGATGATCTCGAGCGAGGCGCATGCGGCGCATCACACGCGCGGCAACGTCTCCTTCTCGGACGGCTTCGGCTCGACGAACATCTGCGACACGCTGTTCAGGACGCGTTTCGATCTCGTCCCCGAGCGCCGTGGCGGGGCGGCGAAGGCGGCGGTGTAGGCCGAAGGCGCGCGCCCCCTCCCCAACCCTCCCCCGCTTCGCGGGAGAGGGAGCAGATGCAGGGCTTCATCTAGACCGCGACTGAAACGGGGTCGGCGCATTCCCTCTCCCGCGAAGCGGGGGAGGGTAAGGGAGGGGGCACTCTACGGCCTGAGAGAGAAACCCCAGGCATCACCTCACCCGCTCAATCCGCCCGCCAAGCTCGGCACGTCGAGCGTCCGGAACCCATAGTGCTCCAGCCAGCGCAAATCGCCGTCGAAAAAGGCGCGCAGGTCGGGCATGCCGTATTTCAGCATCGCCAAGCGATCGAGGCCGACGCCGAAGGCGAAGCCCTGATGCACGTCGGGGTCGAGGCCGCAGTTCTTCAGCACTTTCGGATGCACCATGCCGCAGCCGAGGATTTCCATGAAATCGTCGCCCTCGCCGATGCGCACCTCGTCGGCCCCGCGCCGGCAGCGTACATCCACTTCCATCGACGGCTCGGTGAAGGGGAAGAAGGAGGGGCGGAAGCGCAGATCGAGCGTCTTTACCTCGAAAAAGGCCTTCAAAAACTCCTCCAGCACCCATTTCAGATGGCCCATATGCGTCGATTCGTCGACGACGAGGCCCTCGATCTGGTGGAACATGGGCGTATGCGTGCGGTCCGAGTCGCAGCGATAGACGCGGCCGGGGCAGATGACCCGGATCGGCGGCGGCTCTTTTAGCATGGTGCGCACCTGCACCGGGCTCGTATGCGTGCGCAGGAGCTTGCGCTGTCCGTCGGCGCCGGGCGGGAAGTAAAACGTGTCCTGCATCTCGCGCGCGGGATGGCCGTCCGGCACGTTGAGCTTCACGAAATTAAAGTCGTCGGTCTCGATGTCCGGCCCTTCGGCGACGGCGAAGCCCATGTCGGCGAAGATGACCGCGAGCTCCTCCATGACTTGCGAGACGGGATGCACGCGGCCGCGCTCCTGCGCGCTCGGAGCCGCGGGCAGCGTCGGGTCGAGGCGCCCGGCGGCGAGCCGCGCCTCCAGCGCCTGCGCCTCCAGCACGCTTTTGCGCTCGGCGAGGCGCGCCGCAACCGCCTCCTTGAGGGCGTTGATCTTCGCGCCCTCGGTCTTGCGCTCGTCGGGCGCCATGCGGCCAAGCGTCGAGAGCAGCTCCGAGATCGACCCCTTCTTGCCCAGCGCCGCGACGCGCACGGCCTCGAGCGCCGCCTCGCTGTCGGCGGCCTCGATCCTGGCGATGACATCGGATTGAAGAGTGGCGAGATCGGTCATGCGGCGGGCCCGGTGGCAAAAGGGATGCGCGCGCTTCTGCCATGCGCGCGGGGGCCTGTCGAGGCGGGGTTTGGCGCGACGCAGCAAAAGCCGCTTGCATTTTTGCGCGGGCGCGGCGAGATCGAAGCAACAGGTTTTCCAAGCAGAGTGAAATGAAGCGTAGTGAGCGAAGCTGAGTTTCTTTTCTCTCCGGGTCCGCGCCCGAGCGTGTCGATCGCCGGCCAGCAGCAGCGCTTCCCCGTGCGCCGCATTTTTTGCGTCGGGCTCAACTACGCCGCCCATGCGCGCGAGATGGGCAAGGACCCCAATAGCGAGCGGCCTTTCTCCTTTTCCAAGCCCGCCGACGCGGTCGTCGAGAGCGGCGCGACGATCCCCTACCCCTCGATGACGAGCAATTTCCATTATGAGATCGAGCTCGTCGCGGCGCTGCACTCCGGCGGCATGGATATTTCGCGGGATCGGGCGCTCCAGCATGTCTACGGCTACGCCGCCGGGATAGATCTGACCCGGCGCGATCTGCAAAAGGCCGCGCGCGACGAGGGCAAGCCCTGGGACCTCGCCAAGGGCTTCGACCAGTCCGCGCCGCTCGGCGCGATCCGGCCGGCAGCCGAGATCGGCCATCCCCGCGCCGGGCGCATCGCGCTCTCCGTCAATGGCGCGCTCCGCCAGAACGGCGACCTCTCCGACATGATCCTCGACACCGCCGGGATCATCGCCGAGCTCTCGCGCTATGTGCGTCTCGCCGCCGGCGATCTGATCTTCACCGGCACGCCGGAGGGCGTCGGCCCGCTCAAGCCGGGCGACATCGCCGAGGGTGAGATCGACGGCGTGGGCTCGGTGCGCGTGGCGATCGCCTCCTGATCAATCAACAAATGGCTGCGGCACAGCTTATAATAAAATAATGTAATCTTTACCGGGAGCGACTAGTCTGACGGCAAGGAGTTTCGCCGCCAGCATGACCGAGGCCCAGCAAAAGCTCAATCACGCGACTCTCGCGCAGCTTGCGCGGGCGGGCGCGCTGACGGAGGTGCGCGCCATCGGACAGAGCGGCGGCTGGGTGCTCGCCGTGAGCTTCGGCGCGCAGAGCGGGGTCCGGCTTTGCGCGCAGCGCTCGGGCGAGGAGCGGGTCTTCGCGCGTTTCGAGAGCCTCGTCTCCTATCTGAAGGGCCTCAAGATTCACCGTTTCGAGGTGGAGGCGCAGCGCTTCGAGGCGAAGTCCGCGCCCTCGCGCCGCCGGCCGGATCGCGCCGAGGCGCTGCGCCGCGTGCACCGCGCGGCGGCGAGCGAGGCGCCCCTGCCCGCCACGCTGCAGGCGGCGCTTCAGGAAGCCGACGCCTCGACGGCGCAATGGCTCTCGCACAAGGATTTGAAGCGCGAATGGGCCGCGGCGCGCGAGAGCTTCCTCGCCGAAGAGGGCGCGTCATGAAGCTCCGCTGGCTGCGCCGGGCCTATAATGAACTGCTGAACCACGCTGATGAGATCGCGCTGGTGAGTCCGCGCGCGGCGGTGGAGGTGACCGACCGGCTGCTCGCCGCGGCCGAGGCCTTGCGCGACGGACGCGTCGCCGGCCGCGCCGTCGGCGCGGGGCTGCGCGAGCTGCGCATCGGCGGGACGCGGCTCTCGCTCTTCTACCGGATCAACCAGGAGACGGAGCGCCTCGAGGCGCTGCATATCGCGCAGGCCGACCAGCCCTGGCCGGAGCAGCGCTAAGGGCCGCACTACTTCGCCTTCAGCACCTGGCGGCATTCGGCGGGCAGTCCCGACAAGGTCATCGGAGGCCAGCTCTTGCCCGAAGGCTTCCAATTCAAGAGGTCTGGAGAAAACCAGTGGGCGAGCGAGGCGTCGCAACCGTCGCCGCCCCCAACTGGCGCTTGCGGCGTGCAGTTCTCGGAGTCCTTCGGACAGGAGAGCCGCACGTGGAAATGATAATCATGCCCGTAATAGGGGCGCACCTTATGCATCCAGGGCTGCCCGGCGGCGACGCGGCAGAGGGCGCGCTTGATCGCGGCGTTGACGAAGATGCGCTCCACGGCCGGATCTTCGGCGGCGGCGCGTAAGACCGCGACATGACCCTCCGTCCAACTGGGGGCGACGTCACGCCTGTCCTCGCGCACCATCATGGTGGCCGACATTTCCTCGCGCTCTTCGCGGGAGAGCTCGCGCGCCGGCATGGGCGTGAGCCAGATGTCGACGTCGAGCCCGATCTGATGCGAGGCGTGACCGCCGAGCATCGGACCGCCGCGCGGCTGCGACATGTCGCCGATGAGCAGCCCTGGCCAGCCGCTGGCGCGGCTCGCCGTCTCCGAGAGATGCTCAATAAAGGCGACGAGCTGCGGATGGCCCCAGTTGCGATGGCGCGACAGTCGCATGACCTGCCAATGCGGGCCGTTCACGGGTAGCTCCACGCCGCCGGCGAGGCAGCCATGCGAATAAAAGCCGATGGGCTCGGCGTCCATCGGCGCCCCGCTCGTGGCGCGGCCGAAAAGCTCGCGCGCCGGCGTCTTGGGGTCGGAGGGGTTGGCGAGCGGCGGCAGCGGCTTGGGGTCGACCGTGCCCTTGTCCTGCGCCGCGGCGGGGGCGGCGAGGAGGGCGGCGAAAACCAAGGCCAAGCCGAAGCGATCCAACATGCGCGAGCCTTGCCGCGAGTGACTGACTGTCATTCGAATGGGCTCCGATTCGCCTCGACTGTCAACCTTAACCCCGTGTTTCCATTGCCCTCTAGAGGCGCTGGCGGTTAAGGAATCCTTAAAGGCGGCGTCAGGTTGGCGTAGGAGTTGATCATGCGTTCGGTGCGGCTTCTGCTTGCGGCGTTATTCTGCCTTTTCGGCGCTTCCGTCGCCAGCGCCAAGGTTTACGTTCACATCGATCTCGCGACGCAAACCATGCATGTGCAGTCCTCATCGGGCAGCTATTCCTGGCCAGTCTCGACGGCGCGCGCCGGTTATGTCACGCCGCGCGGCACCTTCTCGCCGATCTACATGACGCGCATGACGCATTCGTCGCTCTATAACAACGCGCCCATGCCACATGCGATCTTCTTTCACTCCGGCTGGGCCATTCACGGCACCAACGCCGTCGGCCAGCTCGGCCGCCCCGCTTCGCATGGCTGCGTGCGCCTCGCGCCGGGACACGCCGCGCAGCTCTATCAGATGGTCGAAGCCGAAGGGGCGACGATCACGATCGGCGGTTCGCCGCGCGGCGGCGGCGTTCGCCATCATGGCCAACGCTATGGCGCGCGCCACTACGGCAGATCCTGGTAGCCGACGCGCGACCCGCGTCTGCGCGAGAGCGATCCTCTCAAAGAGTTGAGCCCGCCCCACAAGGCCTGCGCCGATCCGACGAGCGGCGTGACGAGAAAG
Organism: uncultured Alphaproteobacteria bacterium; assembly: GCA_963798515.1. Lineage (GTDB taxonomy): Bacteria > Pseudomonadota > Alphaproteobacteria > Rhizobiales > Beijerinckiaceae > Methylocystis. Next base: position 49,561 of record CAWCTS010000019.1, on the reverse strand, counting down.
CCTGCCCAGGAATGCGCATTCGCGCGCTCTTCCTTGGCCCCATAGGTAAGCCGCGGGTTTTCCTCTGTCGGCACTTCGAGCGTCCCCGCCATCCAATCCCAGATCGCGAGCACGCTGCCGAGATTGCGGTTGAAGTGCTTCGGATCGTCGGAGTGATGGATCTGATGATGCGCGGGGCTCAGAAACAACCGCCCCCAGATTCCGCCGAAAGGAATCCAGAATTGCGAATGCTGCAGATGTCCGATGGTCCAGAGGAAAATCAAAAAAATGATGTTTCTGCCGTCGATGGAGACGATGTCGATCTTGCGATCGAAAATCCAAGCCAGCACGCCGGACGCGCCGCCGATGAAGAAAGAGAGCATGTAGCCGAAGATTAGATTATCGACGGGGTGGTTGCGGTAGTTCGTGAGCGGCGTGAGCGCCTCGGCCGTATGATGCACCTTGTGCAGCTCCCAAAGGAACGGCACGCGATGCTTCAGGTAATGGTCGACGAAATAGCCGACCTCATAGGCGAGAAAGAGCAGAATTGTCGCGAGCGCCTTGATCAGCGCGTCATGGCTCGCTGACGCTCCCGTCGGCCCGAACAGGCGCTTGAGCGCGGCGCTGACGCCAAGCGCGACGCTGCTCGCGGAAATCATGAGAGAGGCCATGAGGGGCGGCGCGATGACGACGCTGAGCAGGACGAGCTTCAGGTCCGCGTGGACGGAGTCGTTTTGCAGCAGCCTCGGCCTGAAGATCGCGCGTGCGATGGCGCGCAGATCGGCGTGTCCGCGTCGCGCCCTTTGCCGATAGGCCAGGGCGAGGACGGCGATGCAAAAGGTCGTCGCCAGCGAATAGACCGAGAGGATGGAGCCCGGCGAAAACAGCTCCCTCCCGATAGGACGCAGCCAAAAATCTATCGCGCCGGTGAACGCCATCGAAAGCTTCTAGACCTCGCAGACGCTGAGCTCGGGCCACGCCCCTTTTTAGGCGGAGGATACAACTGCTCCGCCCACTTTTCCAGCCGGCGAAGCGCCCGCCCGGATTCCGCCGCCTCTCAGCAAAGCCTATAACTGAGAGACAACCGCGCACGCGAAGCCAGGACGAGACGTTATGCAAATCAAGGAATTCGGGGTCGAACGCTGGCTTTATCTCTATGAGAACCACTGCGAGCTCAATCTTGCCGAAACCTGCGTCGAGTCGCTGACTCTGGGCGAGCTTTTGAAGATCGCGGGCAAGGAAGAGTTGCTGCTCGCCGAAATTTCCCCGATGAAGCTCTCCTATGGCGCGATCGACGGCAGCGATCGACTGCGAAGCGCCATCGCCGCGCTCCACGAAAACCAGAGCGCCGAAAATGTGCTGATCGCGCATGGCGCCATCGGCGCGAATGCGCTGATCTACGAAACGCTCATCGAGTCGGGCGATCACGTCATTTCCGTTGCGCCCACCTATCAGCAGCACCACGCCATTCCCGAAAGCCTCGGCGCCAAGGTCGATGCGCTGCGGCTGAAGGAAGAAAACGCCTTCCTGCCCGACTTCGACGAATTGAAGGGGATGGTCACGCCCGCGACGCGCATGATCGTGATCAACAATCCCAACAATCCCACCGGATCATTGATGGACCGGGCGTTCCTGCAAGAGATCGTTGAGATCGCGCGCGCCTGCGGCGCCTGGGTGCTCAGCGATGAGGTCTATCGCGGTTCCGATCAGCAGGGCGACGGCTTCACCGCCTCCATCGCGGACCTCTATGAGAAAGGCGTCAGCACCGGCAGCATGTCGAAGACTTGGTCGCTCGCGGGCTTGCGGCTGGGGTGGATCGTCGCGCGGCCTAAGCTGCTGCGTCAAGTGCAGACCCATCGCGACTACAATACGATCAGCGTCGGCATGCTCGACGACTGGCTCGCCGCGATCGCGCTGGAGAATCGCGGCGCGATCCTGAAGCGCAATCACGCGATCCTGCGCACGAATCTCGCGCTGCTCGACGATTGGCTCGCCAGGGAGCCTCTCCTCTCTTATGTGAAGCCGAAGTCGGGCACGACGGCATGGCTGCGTATCGGCCTCCACATGACCTCCCAGGATTTTTGCGTCTCATTGTTGCAAAAGAAGGGCGTGCTGCTCGTGCCGGGCGCCGTGCTGGATGGCGAGGGCTATGTGCGCATCGGATACGGCAACAACCGTGACGTCCTTGAGGCGAGTCTTGCAAGGACATCGGAGTTCCTGCGCTCCCTCACGCGATAGCTCGTTGATTATGCTCGCGCCCCGGTTGGCCATGCGCTAACATGCCAACGGGCGCTTTCACTGGGGCGTCATCGACAGGCTTCCCGCCGATTGGGAGTTTCATCAGGTGTATTCTTATATCGTCTATCTTCCTCTGGCCCTTGGCGTCGGCGTCTGTGTATTTTTCTTGATTCTCGATCGAACCGCTTTTTCCGTCCGTGGCGTGAGTCCCTCATACATTTCGGCGGTGGCCCTTCTTTTCAGCCTTTATGGGGGTCTCATGGCCAAGGAGGTTTGGGACAAGCTCTCCCGCATCGAAGTCATCACCAGCGCCGAAACGAATGCGCTGAGATCAATGCTCAGGCTGTCGGAAGCCGTCGATCCTTATGGTCGGTTCGACATCGACCGCAAGGTGATGCGCTACGTCAACGAGGTACGAGAAAAGGAATACAATATAAAAGCGACAAGTGAAAGCTTGTTACGCTCGAAGTCTTTGCAATATCTCTTTAATATGGTGGCTCGCGAAGACGTATTTCCAGACAGTGTGATTAAATCGCATTTTCTTTCGGCGGTGGACGCCCTGCATTCGGCGCGTCTCGAGAGAATTAGTCTGCAGCTTCATCACATATCCGATACGAAATTAGGGATCCTCTTCTTGTTTGGGTTTTTGACTCAGATTGCCATAGCGCTCACGCATGCCGGACAACGTCGCGCAATCTTATCCAGCGTCATGCTTTTTAGCATCGCTTTCTCCGGCTCCATTTATGTTCTGCTTGAATTCGATGACCCCTATCAGGTGAGCCGGCTCCTCGCGATCAAACCGGTGTCCGGCGTGGAGTAGGACCGATTAGGGCTCTCGCAATCACGTCGCTTTGAGTCTTGACGTCGCGCCTCCAGCCACTTCTCGCTTGCGGCGCCGCGCCTTCCGGCGCGCGGCGTCTCCCCCATTATCCTTTTACATTCAATAAGTTGCTATTCACGGCGTAAGCGGCCGTTAAGGGAGCGTCGGCATCGTCGGACGCGTGGCGGAGCAATGACGTTCCGCGCCGATGTAAACGCCGCGCGCCGGCCCAGCGGTTTTAGGAAAAATATGAGCGAGATTGTCGAAACCCTTGTCATCGGCGCGGGACCCGCCGGCCTCACCGCCGCCTACAGGTTAGCCAAGGAGGGGCGCGATGTGCTCGTTCTCGAAGCCGATCCCCTCTATGTCGGCGGCATCAGCCGCACGGTGCGGCACAATGGATTTCTCTTCGACATCGGCGGCCATCGCTTCTTCTCGCGCTCCAAGGAAATCACGAATCTCTGGAACGAGATTCTCCCCGACGATTTTCTGGAGCGTCCGCGCCTCTCGCGCATCTACTATCGCGGCAAGTTCTATGGCTATCCGCTCAACGCCCTGGAGGCGCTGCGCAATTTGGGACTCGTGGAAAGCGTGCGCTGTCTCGCTTCCTTCGCCTTCGCGAAAACTTTTCCCATCGAGAACCCGGGCGCCTTTCACGAATGGGTGCGAAACGAGTTTGGCGAGCGGCTCTTCTCGATCTTCTTCAAAACCTACACCGAGAAGGTGTGGGGCATGAGCTGCGACGAGATTTCGGCGGACTGGGCCGCGCAACGCATCAAGGGCTTGAATCTGGGCGCCGCCATTCTCGACGGGCTACGCCGCTCGGTTCGTTTGCAGAGGCATACGGGCGCGAAATCGCTCATCGAATCCTTTCGCTATCCGCGTCGTGGTCCCGGCATGATGTGGGAGGCCGCGGCGCGCCGGATTACGGAAAGTGGCGGGCGCGTGGAGTTGGGCCGCAGGGTCGAGCGGCTGCGCTATGATTCAACGCGCGCGCAATGGACGATCACGGCGCGGCGCGCTGATGGCGGCGAGGAAGTCATTCTTGCGCGCCACGTCGTGTCTTCGGCTCCAATCCGCGAGCTCATGGATTCGATCGAGCCAAGACCGCTGAGCCTTTTCAATGCGCGCGCGCTCAAATACCGGGATTTCCTGACCGTCGTGCTCATCGGTCGCCCGCAAAAGGAGCTGCCGGACAATTGGATCTATATCCACGATCCTTCGGTCAGGGTCGGCCGCGTACAGAACTTCCGCTCCTGGTCGCCCGAGATGATTCCCGACGGCGTCTCGACCTGTCTCGGGCTCGAATATTTTTGCTTCGAGGGCGACGCGTTATGGTCGGCAGAGGATTGTGAACTCGTCGCGCTCGCCAAGGAGGAGATCGGCCGCATCGGATTGATGGACCCGGCCAGCGTCTTCGACGCCTGCGTGGTGCGCCAGCCTAAGGCCTATCCCGTCTATGACGACGCCTATGCCGGCCATTTGCAGACGATCCGTCTCGAGATCGCGATGCGCTATCCGGCGCTGCATCTCGTCGGCCGCAACGGCATGCACAAATACAATAATCAGGATCATGCGATGATGACCGGTCTGCTCGCCGCGCTCAACATCATCGCGGGCGAAAAGCGCTATGACGTTTGGCGCGTCAATGAGGACGCCGAATATTGCGAAGCCGGCATTTCGGGGGTCGAGGAGGCGCTTTCGAGCGAACGCTTGGTCCCACGTAAGGTCGCCGCGGGATGACGCTCTTCGTCACGGATCGGTTGACCTCGCGCGTCGCCTCCCTAATGCAGCTTCGCCTCCCCTTGTGGGGCGCCATTCTACTCGCGCTCGCCGCTGCGCAGGCGATGCTTGCCGCGCAGACACTCGAGCTTTTTGAAACCCGCGCCTTTTTCGACACCGACGATGCGATGCGCGCCGTGCAGGTCCGCGATCTTCTCGCTGGGCAGTCCTGGTTCGACATGACCGCCTATCGGCTTGATCCGCCCGAGGGGGTCTTCAGCCATTGGAGCCGCATCGTCGACGCGCCGCTCGCCGGCCTGGAACTTATGCTCGGTCTATTCCTCTCGCCGCCTTCCGCCGAACTCGGCGCGCGGCTGCTCTTTCCGTTGCTGCTCCTCGCCGCGCTCTTTTCGCTCTCGCCGTGGTTTGCACGGTCGCTCGACGCCAAGGCCAATGCCACTATCGCGGTGCTGCTCGCGCTTCTCTCCGGCGCGATGTTCACGCAATTCCTGCCGGGTCGAATCGATCATCACGCGCCGCAAATCGTGCTATTGATGGCGGCGGCCGGCTGCTTCCTGCGCGGACTCGACGCCGCCAGCGCTCGTTGGATGGCGCCCGCGAGCCTCGCCATGGCGCTCTCGCTCGCGATCAGTCTCGAGAATCTTCCCTTTTTCGCAGTGATGCTCCTCTCGCTGCCCCTGCTCTTCGTCATCGACGGCGAGCAGATGCGTACTCCGCTCGCTTGGTTCGTGGCGGCTTCCGCTTTCGCTTTTCCTGCAACCTATGCGGCGACAATCGCGCCCTCGCGCTACGCGCTCTCGGCCTGCGACGCCTACTCCGCGCCGCATCTCGCTGCACTCGTTATAGGGCTCGCGTGTCTTGGCGCGCTGTCGGCGCTTTTCCCGAGACTGCGCAGCCTTCCGTCGCGTGCGCTTTGCATAGGTCTCGCGGGCATCGCGGTCGGCGCGATCTTTCTGAAAATCGCGCCGCAATGCGTGGGCGATCCGCTCGGCGGCGTCGATCCTCTCGTGCGCGAGTTCTGGCTCTCGCATGTGGCCGAGGCCCTGCCCCTCTGGAAGAGCTGGACGAAGGCGCCAGAGACGGTGATCGTGACGGCGGCGCCGGTCTTCTTCGCGCTGCTCGCGGCCTTGTTAAGGGTCGCACGTGAGCGAGGCCTATCGCGCCGGCGCTGGGCGGTGGCGTTTGGGCTGATCGCCATGGGCTTCGGCCTCGGCTTCTTCTGGCAGGTCCGTATCTTCACCTCTGTGACGCCACTTGCCATGGCGGCGCTCGTCGGCGTCGTGTCCAGCCTCGGCGAGCGGCTCGGCGCCGGCTTCACGCCGCTCTCGCGTGGACTTTTCATCCTCGCCGCTTGCATTGTGATGTCGCCCGTCGGGCTCGCCGCGCTGCTGCCTTCGTCCTCGAAGGCGGCGCTCGCGGAAAAAAACGAGCGCGCCTGCCTCACGCCGCAAGCGCTCGCGCCGCTCGCAACCCTGCCGCCGGGACGTGTCGCGGCTTCCTTCGACTTCGGTCCCTATCTCCTCGCCTATACGCCGCACAGCGTCTTTGCGGGTCCCTATCACCGCGACAACCGCGGCAACCGACTCGTCATCGACGCCTTCCTCGCCGATCCGGAACGAGCGGGAAAAATCCTGCGACAGGCGCGCGCAACGCTTGTGCTGTGGTGCGCGCATGAGCCGGCAGGCTTCGCCGTACGGTCGCCGCAGGGTCTCGCCGCGAGCCTCGCGCGGGACGAGGCGCCGCCTTGGCTCGAGCGCCTCCCGCAGTCGACAAAGCTTCTTGCGATCTACGCGGTGAAGCAGTAGAGGCCGAAGGTTCTGAGCTACGCCTTCGTTTCGATCTCCTTCGAAGGCGGAGGCTTTATCGTCAGAGGCGCGACGAGGAACTGATGTCGCGCCTGCAGCGAGCTGATGCGCAGCCAGGCGGCGACGCCGAAGCCGATGAAATGCGCGAAGAGGAGGTTGAAGTTCACCAGCAGAACGAAAACATCCAGCGCGCGGATGATCTTAGTCGGGTCGGTGATGGCGATGCCCGGCGGCTGCGACATGGTTTTGCCGATGAGGAGTCCGACGCTCAGGCCGACGCCGCCAAAGGAGTTGAGGAGCCCCAGCACGCTGAGCAGGCCTCCCACGACGACAAACCAAAAGGTCCAGCGATATTCGCGTGACAGATAGCGCGCCGGATCGCGTCGGATCCGCGGCGCGGTCTTCAAATATTTGAACGAGAAGAGCGTCGTGAGCACCAACATGCCCAGCGCGCCCGCCGCCCAATAGATCGCGTCGCCAAAAACCGTTTCGCCCGGGCTCACGGTGCGTCCCGCGAAGCCGAAGCCCAGCAGCACAGTGGAGATGACGCCGAGAAAAAGTTGGAGCCAGAAAGCCGCGCCGCCAAAAAAGCGGAAGCTGCGTGCGAGCCCCTCCGCGATGATGCCGGTCGTCGAGGTCGGCAGGAACTCCAACCCTGCTTCCGTCTGGGGAAAGAGCTGGTCGAAGATCGCAAAGAGCGCGTAGCCTAGGAGGGCCCCGGCGAAAATATAGGCGGCGTAGAAGTGCGCTTTCTCGACAGGATCGGACAGCGCGCGCTTCCCCAAGTCCCAGGCCGGCAGGGGGTAGCCCCAGAAATACAGCGGCTCTCCACGATAGGCCGCCGAAAGGACGGCCGCGCCGACCATGACGAGAAAGGCGAGATAGACGAGCTTTCTTATCCAAAAGCCCGCGAGCTCTCGCCCCGGTCCCGGCGCGCCGCCGCCACCGCGATAGATGTAATGCGCGGCCCCGACGATGATGTCGGCGAGAAGCAGGATGCCTGCGGTGAGGCCAAGCGAAATGTGAAGGTCGGAAAGGTCATCGCGCGCCGCTGGATCGATCGGCGCGTGGTCCAGACTCCAGCCGAGCGCGAAAGCCGCAATGCAAAAACCGACGAAGAGCCAGAAGATCGCAACCGACGCGATCGGCCGGCCAGGGTTGAAGCTCATGAGACCGCCTCCAGAAAACTGTTACAGACTAGCGAGCCGCCCCTTTCCAGAATGAAGCCGCATCAGGGTTAACTAGGGCTACGCCGTCGGAGCGCCAGAAGAAATGGACCGATTCTGGATCAAGAGCTATCCCCCAGGCGTTCCTGCGGAAGTCAACGTCCACGCCTTCCGCTCCATCGTCGACATGTTCGAGCGAAGCGCCGCGAAGTTCGGCGGGAAGCCCGCCTTCGTTCAGATGGGCGTGACGCTGAGCTTCGCCGAGCTCGACCGGCTTTCGCGCGCCTTCGCTATGTACCTCCAGCAAGAGCTTAAGCTGGAAAGAGGCGCGCGCGTCGCGCTGATGATGCCCAACATCCTGCAATATCCCGTGGCGCTGCTCGGCGCGCTACGCGGCGGCTATGTCGTGGTTAATTGCAGTCCGCTCTATACCGCGCGCGAGCTCGAGCGGCAGCTCGCCGACAGCGGCGCCGAGGCCATAGTGGTCTTGGAAAATTTCGCCAGCGTCGTCGAAGAGGCCCTGCCGAAGACCGCGCTCAAACATGTCATCGTCACCGGGCTCGGCGACCTGCTCGGCCCAGTGAAGGGCGTTTTCGTCAATTTCATCGTGAAGCGCGTGAGACGTCTCGTGCCCGCGTGGCGGCTGGCGCAGGCGGTTCCCTTTCGCCGGGCCTTGCGCGAAGGCGCGAGCCGGCCGTGGCGCGCCGTCGATGTCGAACCAAGCGATCTCGCCTTTCTTCAATACACCGGGGGCACGACGGGGACGCCCAAGGGCGCCGCGCTCACGCATGCAAACATCGTCGCCAATGTCGAGCAGCACCACGCCTTTTGCGCCTCGCGCTTGCCCGAACGGCAGGTCGTCGTCATCACGGCGATCCCGCTCTTTCACATCTACGCGATGACGGTGAGCTGTCTCATCGGCCTCAAGATCGGCGCCACCAATGTGTTGATCGCCAATCCGCGCGACATTCGGGGGCTGATCAAAGAGCTGAAGCGGCGACGCTTCACCTGCTTTCCAGGCGTCAACGCGCTGTTCAAGGCGCTGCTCGCCTGCCCCGATCTGGCCGAAGTCGATTTCTCGAGCCTGAGCCTCGTCGCCGTTGGCGGCGCGCCGCTCGAGGAGGCGGTGGCGAGAGCGTGGAACAGGATCACCGGAACCACGATCGTCGAGGCCTATGGCCTCACCGAGGCCTCGCCAGCCGTGGCCTGCAATCCCATGGACGTCACGGGCTTCAACGGGTCTGTCGGCCTCCCGATCCCGTCGACCGAGATCGCGATCCGGGACGAGGCGGGCGCCGATCTCCCCATCGGCGAGGCCGGCGAGCTCTGCGTGCGCGGTCCGCAGATCATGCAGGGCTATTGGAAGCGGCCTCTCGAGACGCGCGAGGCGATGACGGCGGACGGTTTCTTTCGCACAGGCGACATTGCGACGATAGACGCAGGCGGCTTCCTGCGCATCGTCGACCGCAAGAAGGACATGATCAATGTCTCCGGGATGAAGGTCTTTCCGACCGAGGTCGAGGAGGTCGCGCTGATGCATCCCGCCGTGGCGGAGGCCGGCGTCATCGGCGTGCCGGATGAGGTCTCGGGAGAGGCGGTGAAAATCGTGATCGTCGCGCGAGAGGCTTCGCTTTCCGCCGCCGATGTGATCGCACACTGCCGCAAGCATCTCGCGGGCTTCAAGATCCCGCGTCACGTCGAGTTCCGCTCCGAGCTGCCCAAGACCCCTCTGGGCAAGGTCCTGCGCCGCGCCTTGCGGGAGCCGGCCTCGAGCTGAGTTGACCGCAATATTAACCAAGCAGAATAGTATGCATTTGTTATCATTAAACATTTCCTAAAATGCGGCTTACGGTTTCCGTCACGCAAATTCTCTCGGAGATCGATATGAGCCCCCAGCACGCGCCCTCCTATCCGCTCGGATATTCGTCGAATGAGTCCGATAGACTGGAACGCCAGGGCGCCTTCCTCAATGAATTGACGGCGGAGATTCTCAAGCGGGCGGGCCTGCGGCCGGGCATGCGCATTCTCGACGTGGGTTGCGGCATGGGCGACGTCACGCTTCTTGCCGCGCGTCTCGTCGGGCCTTCGGGATCGGTCGTCGGCATCGACCGAGACGCCGAGGGCCTGCAGCGCGCGCGCGAACGGGCGGCGGCGGCGCAGATCGGCAATGTGGAGTTCCGTCAGGTGGAGCTTCCGCAGATCGGCGAGGGCGAGAAGTTCGACGCGCTGATCGGCCGGCTCGTTATGCTCTACTTCCCTGACCCGGCCGAAGCCCTGCGGCATTTGTCGTCTTACGTCGTTCCCGGCGGGATCATCGCCTTTCAGGAGCCCGATCTCTCGCGGGCGAGCGCTATCCCGCCCATCCCTTCGGTGACCGAAAACGTCGCGCGCATGAATCTGGTCTTCGAGCGTTGCGGTTTTCATCCGCGCATCGGCGCCTCTTTGGGTCAGCTGTTCAAGGCCGCGGGCCTCACGCCCTCGCTCCATGGAGCGACACCGATGGAACAAGGAGGCGGCGGCTTCTGCCCGACATGGCTTGCCGCGACCATTCGTAGTCTCGCCCCAGCGATGGTCCAAACCCAAGTGGCGAGCGAGGCCGAGGTCGACATCGACACGCTCGAGCAGCGCATGCGCGACGAGGCGGAAGCCGCCGACACGCTGATGTTGGGTCCGCTGATGGTGGGCGCCTGGGCGGTCAAGCCCTTTCCGCTCGCCTCAGGCCGCCATGGCTGAACGCTGTCGGCAGCCGGCGCGAAGCCAATCGACGATGGCGTCGGCGACGCGCTCCCAACCCGGCTCGAGCATCATGTCATGCGCCATATCGGGGAAGATTATGGCTTCCGTCGCATAGGCGGCGGCGATGCGCCTCGTTGTCTCTATGGGAAATATCGCGTCGCGCTCGGCGCCGAGAACGAGGACCGGCGTTCCCGCCGCAGGCACGCAGAGATCGGCGAAGACCATGTCGAGATAGGCGAGAAAGGCCTCGTCTCCCAAGCGCGCGGCGATGGATGCGACCTCCTCCTCCGGCGTGTGCGCGGAGAAGAACAGGCGCCGCACGCGATCCGGCGTCGAGACGACGGAGGTCAGCCGCAGGGTCAGATTGGCCTGCAGCACGCCGACCGGATCGGTGCGAATCAGTCTGCCCAAGAATTCCCCCACGCCGTCCGGCGGCATGGAGGCGAGCAGCACGGCGCCAGGAAGGCGCCGGCGCTGCATGAACTTTTGCGTCAAAAAGCCGCCCATCGAATGGCCGATGACGAGGGGAGGCGACGACAGGCTGTCGGCGACCTCTTCAATGTCGTCGACGAAGTCCCGCACGCGTGTTCTGCGCAGATGCTCGCGCCCCGCGCTTTCGCCGTGCCCGCGCAAGCTCATGGCGTGAACCTCGAAGCCTCGATTCGCGACGCGCTCCAGAAAACCCTGGTCCCAGCACCAGGCGCCATGCCAGCCGCCATGCACGAAGAGCAGTGGCGGCGCGGCGCTGTCGGCCGCGCGGCCGCGGGAGATGATCTCCAGACGGGATCGCTGCATCGTTGCTGCCGCAGACATTGAATTCCTCACGCCCGGCTTTCGGACCGTCGCCAAGCTGCGCACGCCGCGCTTAAGAGGCGATGTCTTCGCTTGCGCGAGTTTTAACGAAGCGCTTCCAGCCGGCACGGCGTTACGAGAAAAATCTCGGCGCGGGACGTGAGGTTTTCGAAAAGCGCGGGATCGGCGCCGGTCATGAAGACCTGTGAGCCCAGCCGCTCCAGCTCGTCGTAGAGCGCCTCGCGCCGCTTCGCGTCGAAATGCGCGGCGATCTCGTCGAGCAGCACGAGCGGGGCGATCCCGCGCAAATTCGCAAGCAGCCGGGCTTGGGCCAGAACCAGTCCGACGAGCAGCGCCTTCTGCTCGCCGGTGGAGCAGTCGCGCGCCGGCGCGTCCTTGGGGCCGTGGCGCGCGAGAAGATCGCTGGTCTGCGGCCCGACCAGCGCGCGGCCGGCGGCGGCGTCCCGCCGACGCGACTGCGCGAGCGTCTCGCGATATTTTTCCTCGACCGCGATGACGGGAAGCTCCGCAAGCATCGTCTCCAGCTCGCCCTGCAGCGCGACCACGGCATGCGGGAAGAGCGAGGCCTCGTCGCGCGTCGAGTCGATGAGCGCCTGCAGACGCTGGGCGGTGTCGAGGCGCGCGCTCGCGACCGCGACGCCGAGCGCGGCGATCTCCTGCTCGGCGGCCGAGAGCCAGCGCGCATTCGCGCTGGCGTCCTCGAGCAGCCGGTTGCGGCCCCGGAGCGCCTGCTCGAATTTGGAGACGCGCGCGCCATGCTCGGGGTCGACGCCAAGCGTCAGGCGGTCGAGGAAGCGCCGCCGGTCTCCGGCGGGTCCGGCGAAGAGCCCGTCCATCGCCGGGGTGAGCCAGACGACCTGCAGACGGTCCGCGAAGGCGCGCGCCGAGGAGACCGGCAGGCGGTCCAGGCGAAAGCGCCGGCCTTCGCCGGTCTCATAGCCCTGCCCGAGCTGCGCGGCGTGGCCTTCCGTCTCGAGCTCGATCGAGACGCTAAAGCCGCCGGTTCCGCCGTGGCGGGCGCAGTCCTCGCTCTCGGCGCGGCGCAGCCCGCGCCCCGGCGAGAACATGGAGAGGGCTTCGAGGAGATTGGTCTTGCCGGCGCCGTTCTCGCCCGTCAGCGCCACGAGGCGCGCGGCGAAGCGAGCATCGAGCGATTCGTAAGAGCGAAAGTCGCGCAGCATCAGCCGCCGGATCAGCGGGCGGCGGGCCGGTCTGCGCGCGTCTGAGAGACTCATCGCGCCGAGCATTGGCACGGCGCGAGAGCCTGAGCCAGCGGGGCGGAAGCCCTACCGACGGTAGGAGCTAAAATTTCGCGGCGATCGGCGCTGGAGCGGAAACGTCGAACTTGTAGGAATAGCTGAGGGATAGCTCGAGGCCGCTGAGCCAGGCGGTGACTTTGGTGTAGGGGTTGAGTATCGGAGCCACGCCGTGGGGAACGCTGACCGGAGCTATGACGGGAAGGCTGGGAGTTAAGGTATAAGTGAAAGACGCGAAAGGCTGTGCTTCGGGACCGCTGACCGAACTCTTGAAGCCATAAACGACCCCAAAGTCGAACGACTGGTTTTTGTCCATCTCATATTTAAACCCGCCGGTCGCATGATGATGGCTGATCGCGGGCGCAAGCACGTTGAGAGTCACGTCCTGACCACCGAATAGTCCTGTCGCATAGGCGTAGCCCAACCGCAGCGTCAGCGGCTTCCATGCGCGCCACTCGAGCCCGAAGGAGGCCATGTCGGTGTCGCGCCAGCCGAAGCCGGGTCCGCCGGATGATCCGAGTTGGAAATAGGAGAGCGGGAAACTCGAGGCCCCGTAGGAAGGAACGGCGTGATAAAAGATATGCTTCCAGCCGCCCATCAGCGTCAGATCCGGAATCGGGTCATAGGCGAGGCCGGCGTTGATGTGGGCCGGCACGTCGAGACTTCCGTGGTCGGCGATGGCGCCCCCATATTTACCGAAGCGCGTGGAGAACGTCGGCGTTGCGCCACTGAACCCCAGGTGCAGGCCTTTGAAGGGTTCATACTCCACCCCGACCCGGACGCCGGCGCCAAAAGACCAATCATAAGCCCCATCGGAGAAGTGATAAGGGTCGGAAGAATAAACGGCGAGCGGCTTCAGTCCTTGAATGTTGAGCATCTGCACGGCGATCGTCGGTGCAACGCCAATCTTGACCGGCCCAATCTGGCGCGCATAGTCCAAGCTGAAGAAGGCCTGTCGTAGGTCGATGCCGGCGAAGCCTCCGCCGAACGGCCCGCCCCAGGAGGGAGAGACAAGCGGACCCGCACCGGAGAGGGTTATAGGAGGGAACGGGGTCGGGACTACGATGCTGGGCGCGTAGACCGCCGGCTTAAAGTTATTCCAGTTATAGGAAGTGTTGATCCCGCCGTTGCCGTATACGACGAGGCCCCAAGCGGAGTCCGCGTCGATCTGACGAAAGAAGCCGCCATTCGGCACGGGAAAGACTGGCTGGCTGCTCTCGACATGACCGGGCGCCAGGACGACGAGCGGATGATTGATGGGATCGTAGCTGAAGGCGTCGTAGCCGCGACTCGGCAGCTCCGCGCTAATGCCGGCCTGAAGCTCGCTTCCGAGGCCGACGATGCCGGCTGGATTGACCGCCATCGACATGGCGTCGCGCGAATCGGCGATGTCGGCGCCCGCGAGCGCCTTCTGGCGCGCGCCATAGCCGATGAGCTCGATGCCTTCGGCGGCGAAACCTTGCGCAGGGACGAGAAGCGCCGACAAGGCGCAATACAGAAAAGAAGAGCGCTTAAGTGCGTTTCTCATCCTACACCTGTTCTAAAGCAAAAGCGCCGCAATTATTAACTGCAACGCCCGAGTTATTAGAATCACGATGGTACACTCGATCGTCGCTTTTGCGCAGAGGTTGTGCAGCCTTCGACTGCAATTTCCCGCGAGTGTGACATTCCGGCAACACTGGGAGACTTTGGCCAAAGATCCGGCGAAGCTTGAATTACTCATCGCGGCTGGCGCGGCCGTCGCGCCTCGCGTGCCGAGTCAGCCGCCGATAAAATTCGCTTTTAGTATTCCGCGGCGATCGGCGCGGCGCTGGCGGCGCCAAACTTATAGGTCCAGCTCAGCGAGACCTCGACGACGCTCAGCCAGGCGGTGATCCGGGTTTGGGGATTGAAGGCGGGCGGGACCGTCACCGGAACCGAGCCCAGCCCGAAGGGCAGGGTGTAGGCGAAGGAGGCGTAGGGCTGCGCCTCCGGCCCGCTCAGCGTGTTCTTGAGCGCGTAGACGGTCGAGCAATCGATCGAATTGTTCTTGTCGATCTCGAATTTGAAGCCGCCGCTCAGATTGTGGTGAGTGATCGCCGGCGCCAGCACATTCAGCGTCACGTCCTGCGAGCCGATCATCGCTGTCGAATAGCCGTAGCCGGCGCGCAGGGTCAGCGGCTTCAACGCGCGCCACTCCGCGCCGAAGGAGATCAGGTCGGTGTCGCGCCAGCCGAAGCCCGGCCCGCCGAAGGACCCGAGCTGGCCGTAGTAGAGCGGGAAGCTCGAATTTCCGAGCGAGGGAACCGCGTGGTAGAAAATATGCTTCCAGCCGGCCATCAGCGTGAGATCCGGCGCCGCGTCGAAGGCGAAGCCGGCGTTGATGTTGGCGGGGATGTCCATCTTGCCGTGATCGGCGATGGCCCCCGCATATTTGCCGAAGGGCGTCATGAACATCGGCGTCGCGGCGGAGAGGCCGAAGCGGAGCTTGGGCAGGAGCGAATATTCCAGGCCGAGGCGCAGACCGCCGCCGAAGGACCAGTCGTAGCCGTTGTTGGAGAGATGATAGGGATCCCACGAGTAGGCCGAGAGCGTCTGCAGCCCCTGAAGATTGAGGATTTGCGCGGCGAGGGTCGGCGCGACGCCGAGGGTCACGGGACCGAATTTACGCGCGTAGTCGAGGCTCGCGAACCCCTGCCGCAGATCGATGCCGGCATAGCCGTCGCCGAAGGGTCCGCCGAAGGATGGCGCAATGAGGGGGCCGGCCAAAGCCAGCCCTGGCGGGAAGGGCGGGGTCGGCAGAGCGACGTTCGGCGCGTAGATCGCCGGTTTGTAATTGTTGAAGCCGTAACTCGTGTTGACGCCGCCGTTTCCGTAAAAGACCCAGCCCCAGGCCGATTGCGCGTCGATGCGATAGAGGGCGCCGCCATTCGGCACAGGGAAGGCCGGCTGGCCGCTCTGCGCCCAGCCGGGCGCGAGGACGACGAGCGGCCCCGTCGCCTCATAGCCGCGATCGGCGAAGATTCCCGCGAAGTCGAACTGGAACTGTGGGTCGAGTCCGACGATCCCCGCCGGATTGAGCGACATGGCCAGCGCGTCGCGCGAATCGGCGATGTCGGCGGCGGACAGCGCGGTCTGGCGCGCGCCATAGCCAATGAGCTGGATGCCCTCCGCGGCGAAGCCCTGCGCGGGGGCCGAGAGCGCCATCAGCACGAAATACACAAACGAAGTGCGCCTTCGCGGGATTTTCATGCTTCACCTGCTGTAGAAAACGGGGGCGCCGCCGTCGACAACTACAGCGCTCAGGTTATTTGCATCGTAAAACTATTGTTCAGGCGCATTCTTACGTAGGGCTTGCTATCGGTTTCGCGTACAGACGATTTCGCGCGCCCGTGACATTGGGGCGAACCGGGCTGCGCGCGGGTGGAGAAGAGGCGGAGCTTGATTTGATTCTCGTTCCGCCTACTGTCTTTCTCTTGGCGAGGGGCGCCGCCGTCGCGGCTGAGAAGCACCCTTTGAACCTGATCCGGGTCGTGCCGGCGGAGGGAACGCCAGGGCTCGCGATTCGGTCGCCAGCCCCGTCGCCTCCTCGGCTACGCCCGCCTGCATCGAGGAGAGACGCATGAGCGCACAAGAATCGCGAACGGCCACGCCAACCCGCGTGACGACCGGCCCGATCGGCGGCTCGCGCAAGCGTTATTCCTCGCCGCCGGGCGCGCCCAACGTCAAAGTGCCCTATCGCGAGCTCGAGCTGAATGGGGCGGACAGCGCCGAGCCGCTGCGGCTCTATGATTCGTCGGGCCCCTATGGCTGCGCCGAGTTCACGCCGGAGCTCGAGGCGGGACTGCCCGCGGCGCGGGGCTGGCTTTCCGCGCGCGCCGGCTTGGAGTCCTACGAAGGAAGACCGGTCAAGCCCGAGGACAATGGCTTTGCGAGCGGTCGTCATCTCGTCCCGCCCTGCCCCGCGCGGCGCAAGATCTATCGCGCGGCGGGCGGCGCGCCCGTGACGCAGCTCGAATTCGCGCGCGCCGGAATCATCACCGAGGAGATGCGCTATGTCGCGCATCGCGAGAACCTTTGCCGCGAGCGCGCCTTCGAGGAAGCGGGCGCGCGCATCGCCGACGGCGAGAGCTTCGGCGCCTCGATCCCGGAATTCGTGACGCCGGAATTCGTGCGCGACGAGATCGCGCGCGGGCGCGCCATCATCCCCGCCAACGTCAATCATCCGGAATTGGAGCCGGTGATCATCGGTCGCAATTTCCTGGTCAAGATCAACGCCAATATCGGGAATTCCGCCGTGACTTCCTCGGTCGCCGAGGAAGTCGAGAAGATGGTCTGGGCGATCCGCTGGGGCGCCGACACGGTCATGGATCTTTCGACGGGCCGCAACATCCACAACATCCGCGACTGGATCATCCGCAACGCGTCCGTGCCGATCGGCACCGTGCCGATCTATCAGGCGCTGGAAAAGGTCGGCGGCGACGCGCTTAAGCTCGACTGGGCAGTGTTCAAGGACACGCTCATCGAGCAGGCCGAGCAGGGCGTCGATTATTTCACGATCCACGCCGGCGTGCGCCTCGCCTATGTGCCGCTGACGGCGAAGCGCGTGACGGGCATTGTCTCGCGCGGCGGCTCCATCATGGCGCGCTGGTGCTTGAGCAAGCACAAGGAGAGCTTCGTTTACGAGCGCTTCGACGAGATCTGCGACATCATGCGGCGCTACGACGTGTCCTTCTCGCTCGGCGACGGGCTGCGGCCGGGAAGCAACGCCGACGCCAATGACGCGGCGCAATTCGCAGAGCTCGAGACACTTGGTGAGCTGACGAAAATCGCCTGGGACAAGGGCTGCCAGGTCATGATCGAAGGCCCCGGCCATGTGCCGATGCATAAGATCAAGGCCAATATGGAGAAGCAGCTCGCCGCCTGCGGCGAGGCGCCCTTCTACACGCTCGGGCCGCTCGTCACCGACATTGCGCCGGGCTACGACCACATCACCTCCGGCATCGGCGCGGCGATGATCGGCTGGTTCGGCACCGCCATGCTTTGCTACGTCACGCCGAAGGAGCATCTGGGCCTGCCCGACCGCGACGATGTGAAGACCGGCGTCATCACCTATCGCATCGCCGCGCACGCCGCGGATCTCGCCAAGGGTCATCCGGCGGCGATCGAGCGCGACAATGCGATGAGTCGCGCGCGTTTCGATTTCCGCTGGAAGGATCAGTTCGACATCGGCCTCGATCCCGACACGGCGCGGAAGTTCCACGACGAGACGCTGCCGGCGGACTCGCATAAGGTTGCGCATTTCTGCTCGATGTGCGGCCCGAAGTTCTGCTCGATGCAGATCACGCAGGAGCTGCGGCGCGAGGCGCAGGAGATGGACGAAGCCGCACGCGAGCGCGGCATGGCGGAAAAAGCCGCCGAATTCCTGGAGCGCGGCGCGGAGATATATGTCGAGGCGGAGTGAGCGTGAGCAATCTGTAACGGAGCCGCCGGTCGATGCCGCGGGAGATTGTGATCGACCCCCACGCGAGGCAGCGCATGGAAGAGCGCGGCGCGACTGAGGCCGAGGTGAGGGCCACGGTAGAGCTGGGAGAGCGATTTCCAGCAAAGTTCAATCGGCATGGCTTCAGGCGGAATTTCGCATTCGCCGGAATTTGGCGGGGCCGGCCATGTGCTACAAAGCAGGTCGAAGTCTTTGCGGTCAAAGAGGGCGAGCCCTGGATCGTCGTCACCGTGATCGTCAAATTCTTCTGAAAGGAACTGTTCGGATGCAGCTCAGCTATAATCCGCGCCTGAACGTCGCCTACATTCGCCTGCGTCCCCCTGGAGGACAGGTCGAGACGATCCGTTTGAGCGACGAGATCAATATTGACATGACGCCGGATGGAGCGGTCGCAGGGATAGAGCTGCTGAACGCCAATGAGCAGCTGCGCGCGAGCGACGGCGGCGAGCTCATCGTGACCGATGAGGCGGATGGGCGCAGGTTCACCGTGACGCTGGCCGCGGAGTGAGCGTATGGGCTCCGCTTACGAAAAGGATTTCTACGCCTGGGCCCATGAGCAGGCCGCGCTTTTGCGCGCCGGCAAGCTGGCCGAGGCGGACGTCGAGCACATCGCCGAGGAGATCGAGAGCATGGGCAAGGCGGAAAAGCGCGAGCTCGTGGCCCGCCTGACCGTGCTGCTGCTGCACCTGCTCAAATGGCGATATCAGCCCAATTTGCAAGGCGCTTCTTTTCGGCCACGATCGAGGTCCAGAGGCTCGACATCGCAGACTTGCTCGAGGACAATCCGAGCCTCAAAAGCGTTCTGCCGGAAGCTGTCGCGCGCGCCTATCGCAAGGCGATCAAGGAGGCGGAACGGGAGACGGGCTTGCCCGAGACGAGCTTTCCCCCCGCCTGCTCCTGGAGCTTCGAGAAGGCCGCGGACGCAGGCTTTTGGCCGGAGTGACCGGAATGATGAGCCACTGACCGAGACGCCGATTTTGTGGAGTGCACGATTTGCCCGGTCGTAGCGAGCATAGCAAAGTGATCCAGAGACGGGCTTGAGCCAATCGCCAAGGCGCCGACACGACTCCCTCACCCGGCAGACCCGTAAATCTCCTCCACGCTCACTTCCATGCCCGGCGGATCGAGCCTGATCGTTCCCTCGTGGAAGATGCGCGTCAGAACATCGTCGCCGTGCCGCTGGTGGTGGATGATGAGCGGCTCGTCGGGGCTGACGATGAGGTAATGCGCGACGCTCTTCACCTTGAAATAGCCGGCGAGCTTTTGGTACGAATCGCGCCGCTCGCTCCCCGGCATGGGAATTTCGATGACGACGCTGGGATTGGGAACGAAGAAGGCGTCGGGGGGAAGCGGCGCGCCGCAATAGACCATGGCGTCCGGCTGAAAGCTGTTCAGCTGATCGATCTTCACCGCGGCGCTGTCCAGCACGAAGCGGCAAGGGAGCCGCGCGCGCGCGATGGCTCCGTCGAGCGCCCGGGCGACGCGATATTTCAGATCGCCGTGGACGACCCGCCCCGGAGACATGGCGAGGGCCTGCCCGTCCACAAGCTCCCATTTGCCGCGCTTGTCGGCGGCGAAGGTCAGGAATTCCTCGACAGTCATCGCTTTTTCCGCAAGCACCGGCATTCGCGCCTCCACATCGATTCACCATAATAGCCGGCGCGACGTTCCGCGACAAAAATGTACACAGCATGGCGAAAGCGGCTCTCCAGCAACGGGAAATATGCTTCGCGCCATCGATTTGGCCGAATCTCCTGTTCTTGATGCGTCCCGAAAGATTCCATCGGGCGCCGTCCCCGCGCAAAATAAGGATTTCGCGATGATCGGCTCAGCGCGCTCTATCTTGAGCTTTGGTTTTACTTTGCTTACGGGCCTCGCCCTCGCCTCGGCGGCGCAGGCCGCGCGCTGCGGCAATGGGCCTGCCGGCTTCGACGCCTGGAAAGAGGCTTACGCTCAGGAGGCGCGCGCCGCCGGCCACAGCCAGCAGGCGGTCGATGCGCTGCTCGACACGCATTACAACCACCCGACGATCGGGGCCGACCGCGGCCAGCACAGCTTCCATCTCTCCCTCGACGAATTTCTCGCCAAGCGCGGCGGTCCGGTCATCGCCTCCAAGGGCCGCTCCTACAAGCAGCGCCTCGCGCCCCTCTTCGACAATATCGAGGCGCGCTATGGCGTTCCGCCGGGACCGCTGCTCGCGATCTGGGGCATGGAGACGGGTTTTGGCTCCGTGCACGGCAATCAGCACGCGCTGTCGGCCATCGCGACGCTCGCCTATGACTGCCGGCGCAGCGAATATTTCACCGACCAGCTCAACGCCTTCCTGACGCTCATCGATCACGGCCGGGTCGAGCCCAGCGCGCGCGGCTCCATGCATGGCGAGATCGGGCAGACGCAGTTCCTGCCCAAGAACATTCTGGAATATGGCGTCGGCGGCAATCTCGAGGCTTCAAGCGCCGCGCTGATGTCGACCGCGAATTTCCTACACGCGCATGGCTGGCGGGCCGGCGCCGGCTATCAGCCGGGCGAGCCGAATTTTGCGGCGATCCAGGCTTGGAACGCGGCGCAGGTCTATGAAAAGGCCATCGCGCTCATCGGCGAAAAGATCGACAAGAACTGAGGCTTTTCGCGGTCAGGGCTTTTGCGCGCAGTCGATGGTCTCGCGCTCCGTGATGATGACGTCGAGCCGCTGGTCATGCGGCTCGGCGGGGATCGCGTCGCTTTCCTGAATCGAAAAAGCGAGGCCGATGGCGGTGACCGGCCCGGCGGCGCGCAGCGCCTTCAGCGTCGCGTCATAAATGCCGCCGCCATAGCCCAGGCGGACGCCGCGCCGGTCGAAAGCCGCGAGCGGCGCGAAAACGATCTCCGGCCGCCCTTCGGGCCGCCCCGGCGCGGGCTCGGAAAGCCCGAAGGGGCCTTTCTCCAATTCGTCTCCGGGCGTGAAGGCGCGAAAGTGCAGGGGTTGGCGGACCGCCGTCATCGCCGGGAGCAGCACGGGATAGCCTTGCGCATGCAGCGCCTCGATCAGGGGCCGCGTGTTGAGTTCGCTGCGGATGGGCCAGTAGAGCGCCACGTCGGGCCGCGCGTCGCCTGAGAGCCGCCCGATCAACTCCAGGGCCGCCGCCTCGATGGCGCTTGCCGCCTCATGCGCCTCGGTCGCGCTGACGAGATCGCGTTTCTCCAAAGCGTGCTTGCGGATCGTGATTTTCGACGCGGGCATGGGTTTTTCCGAGAGCGAGCGGCGCTGTAAATCTTGTAAAGGATCACCGTCGGGAAAGGCTAGACGGCTCCCTTGGACGCTCCAGCCGATCGAGCTCGATCTAGCGGCGCCATTTTCCGCGCCGCGGCGCGGGTTTCGCCGCCGCATGCGCAGGCTTCTTCTGCGCGCGCGTGTTGATGGCTGCGCGCATGCGTCCGCCGCCGCGCGGCGCGGCGCGGAAGACCACGCGGCCTCCGCGCGTCTTCACCGCCACCTTCGGCGCCGGCGCCTCCTTCTCAGGGGCCGCCGCCTGCGGCTGCGGCGTTGCGGCGGGCTCCGCTGGCGCCGGCGGAGTCGCGGTCTTCTTCCCGGCCGCGCCGCCGGCGCCCAGCGTCGCGATGCAATGGGCGTATTCGCGCGAGTCCTGAATGTTCTCGCAGGAATCGTAGTTGAGGGGCTCGGCGGCGGCGCCGGTTGCGAGCAGAACCCCGGTCAACCGGGCGATGGCGCGCATTCTCATGCTCTGAGGACAGCTCCTGTTTTCTTCGCCGCCTCATTCACGATCTTCTCGGCGATCGCCTCGATCTCCGCATCCGTCGGGGTCTTGGTGCGCGGCTGCAGGGTTACGGCGACGCCGATCGATTTCTTGCCTTCGGGAACGCCGACGCCCTCATAGACGTCGAAGATCGTCGCGCCCGCGAGCAGCGTGCGGTCGGCGCCGAGCACGGCCCGCAGCAGCTCGCCAGCCGGACGGTCGCGGTCGACGATGAAGGCGAAGTCGCGCGACAGCGGCTGTAGATCCGAGATTTCGAGCTTCGCCTTGGTCTTCGTCGCCTTGGCCTTGGCGGCCGGCAGCAGGTCCAGAAAAATCTCGAAAACGGCGATGGGGCCCTCGATGTCGAGCTCCGCCAGCGTGCGCGGGTGGATTTCCCCAAAGACGCCGACGATCGCCTTCGGCCCGAATTGCAGCGTGGCGGCGCGCCCCGGATGCAGCCAGTCCGGGCCTCCGGCGACGATCTGCGCGCCCGAGACGCCGAGCGCCGCGAGCAGCGCCATTGCGTCGGCCTTGGCGTCATAGAGGCCGGCCTTGCGGTTCTGCGCCGCCCAGTGGCGTCCCTGCGATTCGCTCGTGGCGAGTCCGCGCCTCAGTCCCGCAGCGGCGAGACGTTGGCCCTTCTCGTCGTCGCTCTGGAAAATCTGCCCGATCTCGAACAGCGCCGCGTCTCCAAGCGCGCGCGCCGCATTGCGGCAGGCGGCGGCCACGAGCCCGGGGAGCAGGCTTGGCCGCATGTCCGAGAGCTCGGCGGCGATCGGATTGGCGAGCGCCAGCGCCGGCGCCCCACCGCCGAAGGCCTTGGCCTCCTTCGCCGAAACGAAGGACCAGGTGACGGCCTCCACGAGACCTTGCGCGGCGAGCGTGCGCCGCGCCGCGCGCGCGCGCTTCTGCAGCGGCGTCATGATGGGCGCCGCCACCCCTTCCGCACGAGGAAGAGGAGTCGCGGGAACGCGCTCGACGCCGGCGATGCGCAGGATTTCCTCGACGAGGTCGGCCTTGCCCTCAATGTCCGGCCGCCAGGGCGGGATCGTGATGCGCGCGCTGGCCTGGCCGGCGTGCTCGACGGCGAAGCCAAGCCGTTTGAGAATGTCGTCGGCTTCCGGCGGGGTGATGTCCACGCCCGCGAGCCGCTTGGTCTCGCCGTAGGGAAAGTCGATGCGCCGCCGCTCGCCGGGAACGGCCCCCGCGAGGACAATCTCGGAGGGCTCGCCGCCGCAGAACTGCAGGATGAGCTGCGTCGCCAGCTCCAGTCCCGGCAGGGCGAAGGTCGGATCGACGCCACGCTCGAAGCGATAGCGCGCGTCGGTCACGATACCGAGCTTGCGGCCGCTCTTGGCGATATTCGCCGGGTCCCAGAGCGCCGTCTCGATCAGCACCTCGGTCGTGCCCTCGTCGCAACCCGAGGCCTCGCCGCCCATGAGGCCCGCGAGCGACTCCGGACCCGCCTCGTCGCAGATCGCGACAATGGACTCGTCGAGCGCATAGGTGCGGCCGTCCAACGCGAGCAGTTCCTCGCCCACGCGGGCGCGCCGCACCGTGAGATCGCCTTTGATCTTCTTGGCGTCGAAGACATGCAGCGGCCGGCCGCGGTCGAAGGTGAGGAGATTGGTCACATCGACCAGCGCGTTGATCGGACGCAGGCCGATCGCCCTGAGCCGGTCCTGAAGCCAGGCGGGGCTCGGGCCGTTTTTGACGCCGCGCACGAGCCGCAGCCCGAAGAGCGGCGCGAGATGCGCGTCGCCCGGCGCGAGATCGAGCGTCACCTTGACGGGACAAGGGAATTTGCCGTCCACGGGCTCCGGCTCGGGCGTCCTAAGGCGGCCGAGGCCCGCGGCGGCGACATCGCGCGCGATGCCCGAGACGCCGGCGGCGTCTGTCCGGTTCGGCGTCAGATTGATCTCGATGACGGGATCGTCGAGCCCGGCCCAAAGCGCATAGGCCGCGCCCACAGGGGCGCTCGCGTCGAGCTCCAGGATGCCGTGCGAATCGCCCCCGATCCCGAGCTCCTCGGCCGAGCAGAGCATGCCGAGCAACTCGACGCCGCGGATGACCCCCTTGCCGAGCGTGAAGTTCTTGCCGGGAATATGGGTTCCGGGCGCGGCAAACACGGTCTTGAGGCCCTTCCGCGCATTGGGCGCGCCGCAGACCACCTGCAGCGGCTCGCGCGCGCCCGTCGCGACCTTGCAGACCTGCAGCCGATCGGCGTCGGGATGGCGTCCCGCCTCGACGATCTCGGCGATCACGAAGTCTTTCAAAGCAGCGGCCGGGTCGTGAACGGCCTCGACCTCGAGGCCGATGCGGGTCAGCGTTTCGACGATTTCGCCGAGCGGCGCGTCTGTTTCGAGATGGTCCTTGAGCCAGGACAGTGTGAGCTTCATTGCGGCCGGTTCGGTCTCTTTTGCGCGGTGATCGCGGGTTGGGCCGAGGCTTTATCATCCCCCGCCGCAAGGCTCAATTTGCGCTGAGCGAGACCGCACTATCCGAGGGAGGCGGCAGGCCAAGCGGCTTGGGCGCAGGACCGCTCTTTCCGTTTCGGCGCGAAGATCTCCTCGCAAATCCAGAACTTGTTACAGTTCTCCCCATTAAACTTAAGCCGAAATGCAAACAATTTGTGGACGTTCAGCCTAGAGATTTTGAGATGTATATGTATCAAACCGCTTACATGGAGCTTAGACGAAGATGTGCGAGCATAATTTATCTCCCAGAAGTGCTGGAATATGCATCAAATCTATGTCCAATTCTCCAGAAGAAGCTCCCGCGTCTTTTACAAAAAAGCATCCGAAATCTGTCCGTCACAAGCCGAAGACGTTGACACGAGGCGACATCGCCGCCGCGATCATCCGCCGCAAGCCCAGCCTGTCCCAGCGCGAGGCCAACAAGATTCTCTCATCTGTCTTGCAGGAAATCGCCAACGCGCTGACGTTCAGGGCAGAAAGCGTCAAGCTGCACGAGTTCGGGACCTTCTATGTGTGCGAGAAGAAAGCGCGCAAGCGACGCAATCCGCTCACCGGACAGCATCCGAAGGACACGCGCAGGAGCCTGAAGTTCAGGCCCTCGCTCAGACTGAAGGAAAAAGTCGAGAAGAACGAGGTTTGGCGGCGTTGTCCGCGGGCTTGAAGATGAAGACCGCTTTTATTTCATTCCCGCGGCGTCCGCGGTGCATCGAGAAATTTGGCCGCCGCCCCGACCGCGAGCCCGACCAGGACGACCACCACCGTGCATTGATAGGCCCAGGCCGCCGGATGGCTCTGGAAGGAGACGGTCACCATCCCGCTCAGGGAGTAGCCGACGGCAGCCGCAACAGCCGCGAGAACAGCCGCTTTTCGCGCGGTTCCGGCGCGTTTGAGAGCTTCAATTCTCGCGCGTATGTCGAAACCGACCATTCTGGCTGACCCTGTTCCGGTCTCGCCGGCCGTCGCACGCTCCGACGTTGCAATTCCGCTCCCGAATGGGGCGGTTTTCCCGCGCCTTACATGGGCGAGCATGCGCTCGGCGGAAGTATTCGGCAATCTCTTTTCAGAAAGCCTCCCCCGCTTCGCGGAAGAGCGGCGGAGGCGTTCAAGAGCTCTTCGAACAGCAGGTCCCTTGCTGCTTGGGCGGACAGGGGACGTCGCCATAGCTGCAGAAGACGCAGCAGTCCCCGGGTTTGGGCCGCAGCTGAGCCCCGCAGGAAGCACAGATATGGCGTATGACGCAGGCGTCTTGCGGCATGGCCAGCGCTTCCTCGAAGCCGCAGGAAGGACAGGTCAGCCTCGAGACGAGCCGCAAGCCCATCGGCGCCCCGTCAGGCTTCGGCGTCGATGTCGACGGCCGCCACGTCCCCATGCTCGACCTTTGGCGTGCGCTTGAAGTGCGAGCGGCGCCCGCGCAAGGTCTGCACGACCTTCGCGCCGTTCGAGAAGGCGAGATAGATCAGGAGCGGCGGGATCGAGACGACCGTCTTGGCGTAGTCGCCGAGCGCGCCGCGTTTCAGGGCGAGATAGGGCGGCAGCGTCATACCGAGCGCGATCACCACGATCATGGCGCCCACGACCTCGAGCAGCAGCGCGTAAGGCGCGACAGAGCCGTGCAAGCCGATGCCGATGAGAAACGCGATCAGGCCGATCGCGGCGGTCGGAAAGAAGATCTGATGGCTGATCAGCGTCAAGGCCGCGATGCGCTGCGTCAGCGTCCAAGGCGCGTTCCAGATCGGCGCCAGCGTGCGCTTGGCGACCTGCACGAAGCCGTTGGACCAGCGCCGCTGCTGGCGGCGGAAGTCGCGGATGCCTTCTGGCACCTGGCCCGGAATCGCGGGTTCGGAGACGAAAATCCCATGCCAGCCGTCGAGGGCGGCGCGCACCGTGAGATCGAGGTCCTCGGCCAGGGAATAGTCCGACCAGCCGCCCGCGCGATCGATCGTCGCGCGGCGCCAGACACCGCCCGTGCCGTTGAATTGGAACAGCCAGCCGGCGCGGGCGCGGGTGCGCTGCTCGACGAGGAAATGTCCGTCCTGAATGAGCCCCTGCGCGCGCGTCAGCCAGTTCTTCTCGAAATTGACGAATTCGCAGCGCGATTGAGCGAAGCCGGCCGTGGGGTCCGTGACGAGCAAGGGGACCGCGGCCTTCAGCCAATTCGAGGGCGGTCGGAAATCGGCGTCGAGCATGGCGACGAAGGGGGCGTTCGAGAGCGTCAGTCCATAGGCGCAGGCGCCGGCCTTGAATCCCTCGCGCTCGGGCCGGCGCACATGTTCCACGTCGACCCCCTGCGCCCGCAGCTCCGCGGCGACCACGGCGGCGCGCTGCGGCGTGTCGTCGGTCGAATCGTCGAGAAGCTGGATGCGGAGCCGATCCTTCGGCCAATCCAGCTGAGCCGCGCAGCGCAGCGCCTGTTCGGTGACGGCCGGCTCGTTGAACACAGGGATTTGCAGAAGCACATGCGGCAGCTCGTCATCTGCGAGCGTGACGAGAGCCCGGTCGCGCAACCCGCGCAGCTCATCGAAGAGAAATCTGCCAATGAGCAGGAGGAAGCCCGCCCCGATCGCGATGAGCGTGAGGCCGCAGAGGACCACAACCATATCCACCAGGAAGGTCAATAGATCGAGCACCTAAGCCCTACCCCTCTTTTCTCGCCGCAACGGCTGCGCTCTTCGAGGTTGGGGGCTTGCAGGACGGTGCGACCGTCCACGCTCCGAAACTCTCTTTAGCCCAGACGACCCGATTTGTGGTCCAGGCGTGAAGCCAGACCGTCAACATGACGATCTCGCGCGCAGTAAAAACCAGCGGCGCCCCCCATGTCAGGCTCCAGCCCTTGGCGGAGCTCAACAGGCTTTCGACCACGAGCCAAAGCATAAATGTCGCGGCGGCGCCTTGCAATGGCCCCGATCCTGTGAGCGGAGCCGCGAGCGTGGCGGCGAGAATCGCCGGCGACGCCTGGCAAAAAGGCTCGAGCAGGAACGACAGGGGCGCATCGCCGCGCCGGATCACGCTCCAGCGCAACTGACGTTGATAAACCTCCGCGAAGGAGCGTCGACCGAGGTCCTGCCTCACGGATTTATGCGAGAACACGGTGCGCAAGCCGATGCGCGCAAAGGCGTGGCCCAGAGCGTTGTCCTCGCCGACCGTGTGCGAAATCGCGGCAAAGCCTCCCGCCCGCAGAAAGTCGCTGCGCCGAAACAGCATGATCTTGCCGACGCCATAGCCCTGGCCGAGACATGACGCGAGATAGAGCATGCGTCCATGCGGCCCGTTCACGATCGAGGCCTCGATCTGTGCGGCGAGATTGGGCGTATCGGCGCAATAGGGAATCGCGCAGAGGAGGCCGACGTCGGGACCGAGCTGGCGAATGTGCTCCGCGAGATCGTCAGGCCGCAGCACGACATTGGCGTCCTTCATGAAGATCGTGTCGTGCCCGGCTTCGGTGAAGGGAGCGACGAGATTATCGACCTTGGGACTCGCGGCGATCTTGGCGGTGGATCGCAGAAAGCGCGTCGGCCGCTCCGGATGGCGCGCGAAGATAGCCTGCAGCGCGCGAGAGGCCTCGGAGTCAGGCTCGGTCGAAGCGCCTACGACTTCGTAAGCGGGATAGCGCTGCGCGAAGGCCGATTCCTGAGCGCGCGCGAAACAATTCTCGAGGAGCTTCACCGGAAGGACGAGGGAGACGGGCGGCTGATCCTTGCGGGTCGCGCGCCTTGCGGCGATCCAGGGCTGCACCAGCGCGGCGAGGGTCGAGAGCAGCAGCAACAGCAACGACACCGTCCAGAAGGCGGCGGCGGCCCATTGCGCGGTCTCGAGCGCCGAGGGCATCAGGAGGTCTCTTTCTCGATCGTTTCCGGAACAGTCGCGGAAAAACGCAGCACGAAGAAATCGACAAGGCGCGGCGGCAGCAGCTCGATGATTCGCAGCGCCCAATACATATAGCGCGGAAAAGCGATGACCGGGCGGCGTTTTTCGAGGCCGCGAAAAACGATCTCCGCGGCCTCGGCGTCGGTGATCATGCTCGCCTTCCAGGCCGTCGTGCGCTGCGACATGGGCGTGTCCACCCAGCCGGGGACGATGAGGCTGACGTCGACGCCGTAAAGCGAAAGCTTTGCGCGCAGGGAGGTGGCGTAGCTGTGCAGCGCCGCCTTGGTCGCGCAATAGGTGGGCGAGAAATGCATGGCGCGCAGGCCCATCATCGAGCCGACGAAAGCGACGAGCCCCGAGCGCTGCGCGACCAGCGCGGGAATCGCGGGCTCGATCGTGTTGAGCTGGCCGAAGAGATTGACCGCGAAAGTCGCGCGCACGGCCTCATCAAACTCGAGCGGCTGATCGGGCGCGGGCCCGCTGGAGACGCCGGCGTTGCCGACGACGACGTCGAGCGGCCCCGCTTCCAGAGCCCTTCCCACCGCCACGCGCATGGCCTCGCGGTCGCGCACGTCGACGACATGGATTTCGGCGGCGCCGCCCGCTGCGCGGCAGGCTTCGGCGGCTTCGCGCAGCCGCGCCTCATTGCGTCCGAAAAGCTCGAGGCGCGCGCCTTCCTGCGCGTAGCGCAGAGCGAGCGCGCGTCCGATGCCGCTCGAGGCGCCGGTAATGAGCACGTGTTTCCCAGTCATGGGCCCTCATTCCCCGGCGTCGGCCGCAAGGTCGCGTCCGCGATGATGGCGGGCGCGCGGCCCGGCCCATGCGCATAAAGACGCACGAAGACTCCCTCTTCCGGCGAGACTCGCAGCACGCGTCCCGTGAGCGTCGCCTTCTCGCCGCGCAGCACCGGCTGCACAAAGGTTCCGCCGAGCGAGGCGATGAAGAGATCGCTGCGCCAGGAGGAAAGCAGGCGCTCGAAGGCCGCAAGAAGCTTCATGCCGTGCACGGGCGGCGCGGCGAAGCCAATGCTCTGCGCGAGCGCGTCGTCGAGATGCAGCGGATTGTCGTCGCCGGAGACTTCCGCGTAGCGCGTCAGCGCTTGCGCGTCGAACGGGCCGATCTCCAGCGGCGGGAGGCGTTCGCCGACCTCGGGCAGCGCCGCCGCCGCGCTCATGCGTCGCCTTTCTTCGGCAGTTCCGCGCGGGAGATGAGCCGCAGCACCGTCTCGACGCGGCCGACGACAGCGCCCGTGGAATCCGAGAGCGTCGCATCGAGCACGAGACGGGAAGGCTTGGCCTCGCGCCGCGCCGTGACGGCGAGTTGGTAGCGGGCGCCCTGACGCAGCGGCGCCTCATAGATGAAACGCTGCGATTCATGCACGGGCAAAGCATCGGCCTGGGTGCAGATTTGCGCGACCCGCTCGCGCAGTCGCGGCTCCGCGAGCCAAACGGCGGGATAGGCCAGAGGGACTCCGTTCCCCTCGATCTCTACGCCCGTTTCGCTTGCGAATTGTCGCGCCACGGCGGCGTCGACGAAAACTTCCGTCGGCGGTCCGAAGGCGATCGACGCGCTTTCAGAGCTCATCCAGCGCTCTCAACACGAGCACGGCGTTGATGCCGCCGAAAGCGAAGGAGTTGGAGATCGCCGTGCGAATCGTCCCCTCGCGCGCGACATTCGGCACGGCGTCGATGGGGCAGCGCTCGTCCGGCTCGAGAAAATTGATCGTCGGCGGGATGATCCCGTCGCGCATGGCGTTGATCGTGATCGCAAGCTCGAGGCCGCCGCTCGCGCCGAGCGCGTGACCGTGGATCGGCTTCGTCGAGCTGACGGGAACCTTTCGACCGAGTTCTGAGCCAAAGACGTTCAATATGGCTTCCGACTCGGTGATGTCATTGGCGTGCGTCGCCGTGCCATGCGCGTTGATGTAGTCGACCTCCTCGGGCGCGATTTGCGCGTCCTCGAGCGCGGTGGCGATGGCGCTCGTCACGCCCGAGAGATCGGGACGCACGGGGTCCTTGGCGTCGCTCGTCGTGCCGTATCCTTTAAGCTCAACAAGCGGACGATGGCCGCGCGCCTTCGCGGACTCGGCGGTTTCAAGAATGAACATCGCCGCGCCTTCGCCGAGCGTCATGCCGTTGCGGCCCTTGGAGAAAGGCCGGCAGCGGTCGGGCGTCATCACGCGCAGCGCTTCCCAGGCTTTCATCGGGCCGTTGATGACGCAGGCCTCTGTCCCGCCGACGATGGCCCGGTCGACGAGGCCGAAACGGATCATCTGCAGGCCGAGGCCAATGGCTTGCGACGCCGAGGAGCAGGCGCTGCAAATCGAGAAAGTCGGGCCGAGCACCGAGTAGCGAATGCCGAGCGTCGTCGGCGCCGCGCTCGGAATGAGCTTGGGGATGGACAGCGGGTCCATGCGGCTCGAACTCGCGGTAATAGGTGTGGAGCCCGTTGTCGATGGTTTCGGCGCCGCCGATGCCGGTGCCGAGCAGCAGCGCAGTGCGGGGGCCGGCGAGATCCTTCTTGCCGAAACCGGCCTGCGCCATCGCCTGGTCCGCGGCCGCAATGGCGAAGGCCGTGAAGGGATCGCAGAGCGGAAGCAGCGCCTCTTCGACATGCTCAGCCGCGCTGAAGTTCGGGACCTGCGCTGCGATCTTGATGCGCCCGTCATAGGGGCGCTTCAAGGAAAGCTCGCGGATCTGAGTTTGTCCCTCGCGCGCCGCCCGCCAGAGCGCCTCGACCCCGAGACCCGCCGCCGAAACCGCGCCCATGCCGGAGATCACGACGCGCGGGAACGCGCGGGCGCGCGTTGAGGCTTCGCCCGGCCCCGCGGCCGCGCGTCCGCCGCTAACTGTGGCGGCGGTCATCTCAGGATTTCTCCCTTTCCTTGATGATCAGATCGACGATGGCGTTGATCAGGCTCTTGACGTCCTTCGCCTCTTGCAGCGTGCCGTCCATCGGGATGTAGACGTTGAACTTTTCCTCGAGCGCGGTGAGGATCATGACGATGTCGACGGATTTGAGATCCAAGCTCTCGATCGTCGCGTCCGGCGTGACCTTGGAGCGATCGATCATGCCTTCGGCGGCGACGACGTCGATGATCTCGTTGGCGAGTTTTTCTCTATCCTGAGGAGTATCCGTCAAGTCTCTCTCCGTCTCGATAACCCCGGTCCCAAGGGGCCGGCGCCCGGCCTAAATTCCTGTTTTGGCGCGCTTTTCGCGCCGAACCGGAGCTCACTTCGGCGGAAGGGGCTTTTGAGGAGGGCCGTCTCTCGCCGCCGCCGCCCCGTCGCGCCCCCGAATTCCAGACCTTTGGTTAAGCGGTTTGGCGGAGAAAATAAAGCCCGCGCCCCTGTTGCATTCGCCCGCCCTCGTCCGTCAAGACGCTCCCCGCGGGCGCCCCTCGGGACATCGGCGGCCGGCAGGCGTCAGGCCGCGACCACCGCCTTCTCGTTCTTTTGCAAGTTCTTCTCGGTCTCGCCGATGTAATCGCGCGTGAGCGGCAGCGCGTCCACTTTCTTCACGAGCTGAATCTGGAAGATGACCGTGATCCCGAGCCGGAAGGACGCCTCGGAGATCGCGAGATAGAACTCCCACATGCGGCAGAAGCGCTCGTCCATGATCGCCTTCGCCTCGTCGCGCCTTGCGAGAAAGCGCTCGCGCCAATGGCGCAGCGTCTCGGCGTAATGGATGCGCAGGATCTCGACGTCCGAGATCATGAGACCGGCGCGCTCGATCGCCGGCACGATCTCCGAAAGGCTTGGAATGTAGCCGCCGGGGAAAATGTTCTTCACCACCCAGGCGTTGGTCGGCACGGGAACGCCGGTGTTGCCGATCGTGTGCAGCAGCGCCACGCCGTCGTCCTTGAGGAGCTCCGCGACGCGCTTGAAGAACTCGTCGTAATGCGGCTCTCCCACATGCTCGAACATGCCCACCGAGACGATGCGGTCGAAGCGCGACGCAATGTCGCGATAGTCGATGAGCTCGAACTTCGCCTGTTCCGCGAGTCCGGCCTTCTCGGCGCGTTGGCGCGCGATGGCGAGCTGCTCGCTTGCGAGCGTGACGCCGGTGACTTTCGCGCCCGCACTCTGGGCGAGATAGAGCCCGAGCCCGCCCCAGCCACAGCCGATGTCGAGCACGCTCTGTCCCGGCTCGATGGAGAGCTTTGCGGCGATGTGGCGCTTCTTGGCGAGCTGCGCCTCCTCGAGCGTCTCGCCCTCGCGCTCGAAATAGGCGCAGGAATATTGCTTATCCGCATCGAGGAAGAGGTCGTAGATGCGGCCGTCGATATCGTAGTGGGCCTCGGCGTTCTTCTTGGCGATCGTGGGCGTGTTGCGCTGGATGAAGAGCCGCATCGCGGCGCGATAGCGCTGAATTGCGGCAAGCCACTTCGGCGGCTGCGCGACATTGACGTTGCGCGTGCCGATCATCAGCGCGTCGAAGATCGAGCCCTTCGTGACCACGATACGGCCGTCGGTGAAGAGGTCGCCGAAGGCGCTTTCGGGATCGAGCAGCAGGCCGAGCTCCGCCCCCGCGTCCATGAAGCGCACGCCGACCGCCGGCCCCGTGCCGTCGCCGACCGTATATTTCTGGCCCGAGGCGGACTCGATCTCCAGATTGCCGACCCGGATGAACTGGTTCAGGAATTTGCGCAGCAGCCCACCCATCGGCGCCCTTGTCTCCCTCGCGATTTCGTCGGCGCCTCTATGCCGCGTTTTGGAGGCTGGGACAAATGGGGGCGGAGGTGAAGGGCGGGACGATTTGGATGTCCCTATGCGCCATTTTCAGCCTTCGCCAAATCCCCCGCGCCTGGGGCGTCCTTCGCGCAGCGCGACAGGCCAAGCAGGGGGCGGCGCGGGTTCTGTGGCCGAGGCTAAGACAGAGGCCTATGCGGCCACGGTGATCGGCTGCACGCGGAGGCTGCGCATGTTCTCCAACATCGCGACTGTCCATTGGGGCCAGAGCGTTCAGGCCGCGATCGGCGAAGCGCTTGGTATTGCCAAATGTGATAATTTCGATAGCTTTGGCGTCCGGGGCCATCGAGTATTAGGCCTTGACCCAACGGGGGCGCGACAAATGCGTAAAGCGGCCAAGCGTCTTCTGGTTGTTTTCTTGGCTGCTGTCCTTGGTTTCGCGGCGTCGCCGGTTTGGGCCGAAGATTGGGACAAGGGGAAGATTGAGTATAGATCGAAGTGTGGCAGGTGCCATGGGACTGACGCGACGGGCTGGGGGCCAATGGCTCCGCGGCTAGAAGCGGTGCCTCCTGACTTAACGCTGTTGTCTAAAAAGAACGGCGGCATCTTCCCCAGAGACTCCGTTCTCAAAACGATCGACGGGAGGCAGGACGTGGAAGCCCACGGCCCTCGGGATATGCCCGTGTGGGGATACAAATACATGCGTAGTGGCGACGCTGGCGAGAAAACACGGCAGGATGCCCTCATTGATTATCTGCAGCGCATTCAAAAGAAATAGGGGTCACCGAAGAATTCGTTCGAAATCCTACTCAAAGGTAAGGGGCAATAATGGCCGAAGCTCGGCGATGGCTTGGCCGCTACAGTCTTCGATGGCTTTTATAACAGACCACACAAAGATCTCGTTTATCAAGAGAACACCGAAGTTTGAAGACAAGACTTGACGCGAAGAGCGGACCGCCTTGGTTTGGCGAGTGCGACCGGACGGTCGCTTTGGGTCAAATTTTGGGAACTATCCGGTTGACATACCACACCCCATGATGTAGTTTTTCCTCAGCTTGAGGATTTGACATCATGTGCGCCAAAAAGACCGATCTCACCGCCGCGATCTACCACGATGACGACGCCGCTCGTGCTCATCTTGAGAGCATCCTGTGGCCGAACGGGCCTGTTTGCCCGCACTGCGGCGCTCAGAGCGAGCGTATTCACAAGATGACTGGCAAGAGCACGCGGACGGGGCTTCACAAATGCCGTGATTGCCGCAAGCCGTTTACTGTGACTGTTGGAACCGTCATGGAGCGGTCCAAGGTTCCGCTGTCCAAGTGGGTTCTGGCTGCGCAGATCATGGCGTCCAGCAAGAAGGGCTTTAGCGCCCTGCAACTGCAACGCATGATCGGGACGAATTACGAAACGGCGTGGTTCCTGTTCCACAGACTGCGCGAAGCCTGCCCGTCTCCCGACGATGCATCAGGACCGCTTGGCGGGGCCGGTGGCGTCATCGAAGCGGATGAAACCTACATCGGTGGCAAGGAGAAGAATAAACACGCCAGCAAGCGCGCTCACGCTGGACGCGGCGCCGTTGGCAAGCAGCCCGTCGTCGCGCTTGTGGAACGCGACGGACAGACGCGAAGCTTTCACGTTGCCAATGTAACGGCGAAGACCCTGCGCCCAATCCTAGAGAAGCACGCGGACGCGAAGAGCGTTCTCATGACTGACGAGAGCGCTGTCTATCCCGGCATTGGCGCGAGCTTCGCGAACCATATTTCTGTGAACCACGGTGCCCAGGAATATGCGCGCCTTGGCGGGTTCGCACACGTCAACAGCGCGGAGTCCTATTTCGCACTGCTAAAGCGCGGGATTTTCGGCAACTTCCACAACATCAGCGAGGCTCATCTGGCTCGCTACCTGCGGGAGTTTGATTTCAGGGCGAACACGCGCAAGATGTCGGACAAAGAGCGCTGCGATGCGCTCTTGGCAGGAGCGAAGGGCAAGAGGCTCCTCTATCAAAATCCTGACAACGCCGCGCACGCCTAGACAGAAGGCGCGCGCCGCTTCTCGCTCGACTCGGAAGCGGGAATCTGACTAGGCTGGCTCTCAGGCTTCGCGCGCGGGCGCTTGCGCTCGCCACGAGGTTCTGGGGGCGTCTTCAGTAGCCGAAGCAGTAAGGCGTCGCGACGGCGGGCATTCTCATCTTCATTCATGGCCGACAGCATATCACGTTTAATGAACCGCATGAACCGATCCGAACGGTATCGTTCAGTCGGGAAATGTATCTATTGCGGGACACCATTTTCTCCAGAAATTTCACTAACAGCCGAACACATCATACCCAAGTCAATAGGTGGTCGATTGGTGTTTGAAGGAGCAAGCTGTCAAAAATGCGCAGACCAAACACATGCATTTGAAGGTCACGCATTAGGAGTTTATAGGTCTATACGTAGACAACTTGGGTTCCCGCAAAGCCTTAAAAAGAATAAACGGCTTAGAGCCAAGACAGAGCTTTTTGACCTTTATGTTGATGGCAAAAAAATAAAAGTTCCAGCGGATGACATGCCGCCTACTGTTTTAGGGATATCATTTCCAATGCCAGGAATTATTACTGGCGGCACTCCTGAGGATGCTTTTTTAGCAACTAGCTTGTCATCTATAGCGCCGGGGCCTCATTTTGATGAAAAACTTAGATTGATAAAACAAAAATATCACGCAAGACAAATATGCATCGGCAATATAGACTACGGTAATCGGTTATATCAACAAGACTTTGGGCGTATGCTTGCTAAAATTGGTCATTCATACGCCGTCGCGGAGCTTGGAGAAAGCACTTTTGAGCCGTATTTAAATAACATTATAAGAGGTATAGCGCCATATTATCTCCCATATTATATTGGCGGCGTCTTGCAGAACGCTGATGTCGCTACAGACCTGCATGAGATATCAATTTTCGACGATATTTTTACAAAAGATAGGCGTCTAGTCATTGTTAGAATTAGACTGTTTGCCGCTTTCAATACCCCGGCTTACTTCGTAGTCCCCGGGGCCTTCAGGTGATGTAGCTATTCTCATGACCTTGGCGGGGACGGCCAGCATATCGCTAACGGCCCAATACAAAATCTCTCGCTCTCCCTCCTCAAGTTCTTCCCAATCCGTTCCGCTAGGGTCGAATTGCTCAATAGCTCGATAAAGACGCTCTGTGAGCATCCATATCGCACCCGGCCTGTCACGCGGCCCCGTTTCTATATCTTGTATCATGGTATGTCAACCGGATAGTTCCCCAAATTTTAGCGCTCCAGGAGGAGTCATCTGCGGCGTGATCGGGCGTCGCCGCTGGTCCCATCGACCCTCGGCCGCTGGCGCCCCAAGGAACGGGGGGTAAAGGCCCATCAATGGAGTTGCTCGACGTCGCTCGCCCTGGGGTCGTCACGGGCCTCGCGATCACGCAGGTGGGCGCCGGGATGGCCTGGGGCTTGGCTAATTGCTATGTGACCGCTGAGGGAACGGGAGGCGTATCCGCAAGGTGCAGCAAATCCGCCAACGTTTTGTTCTGATGCCCATTACCTACCGAGGCACTCTGTGTTAAGAGCATCAACGCCTGACTCGGAAACTGACGCTTTGCTCGCGAATCGGCTCAACGATATTCGGCGAAGCAAGCTCTATGATCTGCTTGTGGCCACCCCTTTCATCGCTTGGTGCGTATATTCTGCGACGCAGCGCCTGCCCGAGCTGGCTCGACAGATCGCGCTGGCTAAGTTTTGCATCCAAACCGATCCGTCTGTGCTCCGAGCACCTCTCATCCTCAGCATCGTCTCGAACATTAGCACACTGCTTTTCCTTCTGGTCTTGATTATCATGTTTGCATTGCGGCACGTCCCGCGGTATCGCGCAACAGGGCTCTATCCACGCTTTGCCGCCTTGGTCGGTACATTTCTCAGTTTCGGCATCGGGTTGCTGCCACTCCAAGAGCTTTCATCCTTCCTTTACCTCAGCGCGTTGCTCTGGATAATCGTCGGCATGACTGTCGCAATTTGGGCGGCGCTTACACTTGGACGGTCGATCAGTATCCTTCCAGAGGCGCGGCGACTGGTAACTCGGGGGCCTTATTCCATAGTCCGCCATCCGCTTTATGTTGGCGAGATGGTCGCCATTGTTGGTATAGCGGTGCTGCACTGGTCGCCATGGGCGCTATCGCTGGTGGCAGTGCAGTGCATATTCCAGTTTCAACGAATGAAAATCGAGGAAAGCATGTTAGTCAAAGTATTTCCTGAATACAGAGACTACATGGCGCGGACGGCGCGGTTGGTTCCCGGCGTTTTCTAGGCCCCTTTATCAAACCCGAGATCAGTTCAAGTTCGCGTTCAGGAAGGTCGATATTGCTTCCTGTAGGCCGATCTTGCTGGATTCTACTAGCCACACTCAGGGCGCGCGCGGGTCGGGGAAAGGTCAAAGAGGGTCATAAGCCGCCCTCCATCCGTCCCTTCACCCAGCGCCCCAATCCCAGCCGCGACTGCGGCGACGCGCGGGATTGGACATCGGCGCGGTTCATGCCAAAAGGCCTGGATCAAGAAGAAAATCCGGGCTGCAGGCATGACGTTTGACGATAAGGGCCTTGGCGGAAGCTTCCCGCCGGCCGGCGAGGACCAGTGGCGCAAGGCCGTCGAGCGCGCGCTCAAAGGCGGCGCTTTCGAGAAGCTCGTCGCGAAATCCTACGACGGCGGCAAGATCGACCCGCTCTATCCGCCGGCCGCGACGCCGGGGCCGCGCGCGCTGCGCAAGGCGCCGGGGCGCTGGGCCGTGCTGGCGCGCGTCGATCTCGCCGACGCCGAGAAAGCTAACGCCCAGGCGCTGGAGGATCTCGAAGGCGGCGCCGAGGGGCTGCAGCTCGTCTTTCGCGGCGCGCACGGCGCCTATGGGACGGCGCTTTCCGGCGAAGGCGACGCGACCCTCGCGCAGATCTTCGACAAGGTGCGGATCGAATGGGGCCTTCCCATAGCGCTCGAATATTCGAGCCATGCGCCCCAGGCGGCCGAAGGCTTGGCGCGGCTCGTCGAGAGCCGCCACATCGATCCCTCGATCACGCAGGTTCTCTTCGGCTTCGATCCGCTCGGCGCCGCATTGCGTTTCGGGGGCGAAAGCTTCGCCTCGCAGGCGAAAGCCTTTGGCGAGAAGGCGAAACGCTTCGCTGCGGCGGGCTACAAGCAGGGCGTCGTCGCGTCTGACGCGCGCCTCGTCCATGCCGCGGGCGGGACGGAGGCGCAGGAGCTGGGCTATGCGCTCGCGGCCGGCGTCGCCTATCTGCGCGCGCTGACCGACGCGGGGCTCGACCTCGAGGCGGCGCGCCGGCTGATCCTTTTCCGCCTCGCAGTCGACGCCGATGAGTTCGCCTCGGTCGCCAAGCTGCGCGCCCTGCGCCGGCTCTGGGCCAAGGTCGAGGAGAGCTGCGGCCTTGCGCCCGAGCCCGCGCTGATCCACGCCGAGACCGCCTGGCGCATGATGAGCGCCAGCGATCCCTGGAGCAATCTGCTGCGCGTGACCGTCGCGGTTTTCTCGGCCGCCGTGGGCGGGGCGGACGCCGTCGCGGCGCTGCCCTTCACCCAGGCGCTCGGCGCGCCGGACGCCTTCGCGCGCCGTCTGTCGCGCGACACGCAGCTCGTCCTGCAGGACGAAAGCTATCTGCATGTCGTCGACGATCCGACCGCCGGGGCCGGCGGCTTCGAGGCCGTAACCGAGGCGCTCGCCGAGCGCGGCTGGGACGCCTTCCGCAAGCTCGAGGCGGAGGGCGGCCTGCCCAAGGCGCTGGAGGCCGGGCGTTTCCAGGCCGAGGTCGCAGAGATCGCCAAGAGCCGCGCCGCCGCCGTCGCGCGCGCCAAGGAAAAGATCACCGGCTCCAACGAATTCCCCGACATCGCCGAGAAGCCGCTCGCGGTGGTCGCGCCCTTCGACGTCTGCGCAGGCGGCGAGGCGCTGCCCGATCCCAAAACACTGCTCCCCGCCCGGCTCTCCGAGCCCTTCGAGGCGCTACGCCACTGCTCCGACGCGCATCTCGCGCAGACTGGCGCGCGGCCGCGCGTGTTTCTGGCGACGCTCGGCCCGGTCGCGGCCTTCACGGCGCGCGCGAATTTTTCCAAGAACTTCTTCGAGGCCGGCGGCATCGAGGCGGTCTTCGGCCCGACGAGCGAGGACACGGCGGAGATCGCCGCAGCCTTCCGCGCCAGCGGCGCGAAACTCGCTTGTCTTTGCTCCTCCGACGCGATTTACTGCGATGCAGCAAAGCCGGTCGCGCTCGCGCTGCGGGGCGCCGGCGCGACGCTCTACCTCGCGGGGCGGCCGGGGGATATCGAAGCCGAGCTGCGTCAGGCGGGCGTGGAGAGATTCATCTTCGCGGGCTGCGACATGCTTCCCATTTTGCAGCGCGCGATCGAGGAGGCCACATGATATCGCGCGTTCTTCTTACCGCTTCCATCGCCGCTCTCATTGTCGGCCCCGCCAACCCGGCCCTGGCGCGCAGTTCATCGCAGTGGGGCGACGGCACGACGGCCGGGCGCACGGACGGGGTCTGGACCTTCAACTCCTCCACGACGGCGGGCAATTGCCCGCAGCTCGAGCCGCGCGACGTGACGATCCAGGGCGGCCGGGTCGTCTCCGCCAATGGCGGGACCTCGACGCCCTGGGGCTATGTCGAGGCCAATGGCACCTTCGTCGCGCGCTTCACCGATGCGAATGGCCATGTGGCGCGCGCCGTCGGCAAGCTCGCCGGCTCCAGCGGCAAGGGCGCCTGGTCCTCGGGCAGCGATTATTGCGGGGGCCGCTGGACGGCGTCGCGCAGCGGGCGGTAATTAATTCACATTGAACCGCACATAAGTCGTGTCGTCGAACCAAGCGGCGCCCGGCGCGAACGGACGCGAGCCGTCATATTCATAGACCAAAAGCGGGTCGATCTCGCCGAGCTTTGTTGTTTCTCTGATCGCCTCTTGCAGGGAGGGATAGGGCTTTGTGAAGCCGTCCGAGCAAAGAACGATCTGCCTCGCCCGAGACGCGTCGACAATTTCGATGAATTTAGCCGGTATGGGCGATCCATTGATCGCTCCATAAGCCATGGGATCGTCGCTGTCCAAATTCATGAACGCATGTTGGACGAGCACGAGCGGCCGATAGGGCTGGTCGAGAGCGGCGACTCTTCGCTCCGCTTCAATCGAGGTCAGGCCGAGCGCGAGGCGCGCGCGGACGACGCCGCAGCGAAAGCTGTACGCCACGCGGTCGACTTCCTTCTCGCCGATGTAATCCTTTTCATCGATGCGAAAGTGACAGTCGCCGATGCGCCAGATTTCTTTTTTCGCGCGGCTCCAGACAACCGCGGCCGCGAATGGCGGCATGGCGCCCCGCTCAAGCAAACCTCTCGTTCTGTCGTTGAACAGCGAATTCGCAGCGTCGACGAATTCATGCACGGTCGCATCCGCTTGCAAGCTCTCGAGGGCGTCAGCGACGGCGCCGGCGGCGACGATTCCTCCGGGAACGCCATTTATGAATCCTGAAGCCGTGGCGCCGTCGACGACCGCAACGAAGCGATCATCG
Source organism: uncultured Alphaproteobacteria bacterium (assembly GCA_963798515.1). Taxonomy (GTDB): domain Bacteria; phylum Pseudomonadota; class Alphaproteobacteria; order Rhizobiales; family Beijerinckiaceae; genus Methylocystis. The sequence goes on along the minus strand of CAWCTS010000019.1, from coordinate 9,194 downwards.
ATGATCAGACGGTCTTCATTGAGAGCCGGATCGCCCTTGGGCGTTTCGCAGATCCATTCGACAATCTCGACACGATCGAGCTTCTTGCATCGGTCTTCAAAGGCCTTGCCGTTGGTCATCAACGATTCCCTTAACGAGACAGAGGGGAGATGCGATCACCCTCTTCCTACCCAAACCGCCAATCCTGCTTCGTCATGCCCGCGCTTGTCGCGGGCGTCCACGCCGAAACGTGTCATTGGCTTTAAAGAAAGGACCCGCGCTTCGACATTCTATCACGGCGCTTTCGAGGCGCGCTGCGCGTCTCTAATCCGCTCGGGACAGACTCAGGTGATCGTCGATTTCGCCGATGTGGACGACATCGGCTCGGTGCGTATGCGGGCGTCGCCGAAGCCGCCGCTGCGTTGCGGGGCTGAAGCGACTCAGCCGATCAGGAAAAAATAGCGCAGAAGCCCGAGCGCCTCGGCCGTGAGCGCCGCAAACAGCGCGACGGTGACGGGCGGCGCGCGCCAGATTTCGAGCAGCAGCCAGCAGATGAGCGCGAGGCCGAAATCTCCGGGCGTGTGGACAGCGGTCGCAAATAGCGGCGTGTAGAGCGCGGCGGCCAAGAGCCCGACGACCACGGCGTTGACGCCCTTGAGCGTCGCCTGCGCCTGCGGCTCGCGGCGCAGCCGCTCCCAGAAGGGCAGCGCGGCGAAGAGCAGCAGGAAGGACGGCAAATAGATCGCGACGAGGCAGAAGAGCCCGCCGCGCCATCCCGAGAGCGCGTCATTCGCCACGGCGCCGAGGAAAGCCGCGAAGCTGAAGAGCGGCCCCGGCACGGCCTGCGCCGCGCCATAGCCGGAGAGAAACGCTTCCTTGCCGACGAAGCCGGTCTGCACGACGGCCTCCTGCAGCAGCGGCAGCGCCACATGCCCGCCGCCGAAGACGAGCGCGCCGGTGCGGTAGAAATTTGCAAAGAGCAGCGTCGTGCGGTCTCCCGTGAGGCTCGCCGCGAAGGACGGCAGCAGGAGAAGCAGCACGAAGAGGATGAACGCGCCGGTCGCGACGGGGCGCGAGACGAGCGGCGCGAGCCGCTCGGCAGGCTCGGGCTTCACTTCCGCCGGGAGAAAACGCCAGCCGAGATAGCCGCCGAGAATAATCGCGGCGATCTGCCCCTGCGCCGAGGGAAAGACGAGCACCAAAATCGCCGCAGCGACGGCGAGCGTCGCGCGCTCGCGATCCGGGCAGAGAGTTTTCGTCATGGCCCAGACCGCCTGCGCGACCACGGCGACGGCGAGGATTTTCAGCCCGTGCAGAAAGGCCATCGTCTCCGGATGCGAGACGAGCCCGATCCCATAAGCGAAGGCGATCATCGCCAGAGCTGACGGCGCGGTGAAGCCGATCCAGGCCGCAAGCCCGCCGAGATAGCCCGCGCGCGTCATGCCCAGCGCGACGCCGAGCTCGCTGCTCGCGGGTCCCGGCAGGAACTGGCAGAGCGCGAGCAGGTCCGCGAAGGTCTCGGGATGCACCCATTTGCGCCGCTCGACGATCTCGGCGCGAAAGTAGCCAATATGCGCGATGGGTCCTCCGAAGCTCGCGAGCCCGAGCCGCAGGAAGACGAATAGAACCTCGGGCAGATGAGCGAGGCGGGGACCGTCGGGCGTTTCGTTTGGCGCTGTCATGACAGGCCGCGCGCGCTCAGACGGCGCGACGGCTAGGCGCATCCGTCGGCGCCAGCCCGAAAGCCTCGCGCGCCATGCGCAGGCATTCCTCGAAACCGCCGAGATCGCGATGGCGTTCCCCTGAGGTGACGCTGCGCCGGACGATCGGATAGCCGCCGATGGCGAGCGAAGCGTCGATCATGAGATTGTCCGCATTGCCATAATCCTCGACCTTCATGCCCTTCGCGTCTCGGCAAACGTCAACGTCCAGCGCGAGCGGCATCGCTTCGCGCGTTCGCGTCAAAAGGTCGTCGCTCTCGTTCGTATAGCCGAAGACGGGCTTTCCGAGACCTATCATGAGGCCGAGCTCAAAGACCGTTCCCGCGTCCGCGCTCACGCCGCGGAAGGGCGTCAGATTGAAAACGCCCGCGTCGGCGCGCCGGATCATCGCAAGATTGGCGCGGTAGATGAAGTGGTCCTCGCGCGCGTTTATCGGAATGGAGTCGATTTCCGTGTCGCAAGGAAAGAAGCCGACCAAGCCGTGCTCCTCGCAGAGCGTCTTCTTGCGATTCCCCATCTCAATCGCGTCCGGCAAGAACACGTCGGGACCGGCGAGGTAGATTGTTTTCTTCGACCGCATGATCAGTGCTGTTCTCTAGAGCGAATCGACGCAGAAGTTGAGGGACGTTTGAGAGCGCAATTCTTTTGAGTTTATAGCGCTCGCTCTTCTGTAACCTTTCCTACATCGGCCATTGGCGCAGTTATTGCTCTCCGGCGCAGCGAGCGGCCCATCGGCGCCTGAACAACGCGCGAGCACAGAAGGTGAGGACATGGCGGATCCCAAGGTCACGGTCGAGCAGCTGCCCAGCGGCAAATGGGCTTGTTTCTTACACCTGCCGGGACAGGATGCTCCCATCCATTTAGGAAAGGAGTTCAAGACCGAAGAGCAGGGGGAAAATTGGCTGAACGTCTCTGAAGCGATCACGGCGATCGAGATGATGACCAGGAAGGCCAAAGCCAGCCAAGCCTAGCGCCCGCCCTTCAACACATTGGCCATTTGTAAGGGGCCGCGCTTTTTTTGAAGCGCGGCCCTTGTCGCGTCTTGGCTTCTGCGAAGCGGCGTCGCTGCGAGTTTGATTTTGGAGGCCTCGGAGGGAATCGAACCCCCGTACAAGGATTTGCAGTCCTCTGCGTAGCCACTCCGCCACGAGGCCTTTAGAGCGCGCGTCATACAGGAGGGCCGGGGCTTGAGCAAGCACGCGGAGAGGACGCGGCTCGCTTCTTTGCGCGGCTTTGTCGGGTCTTCCCCCGCGGCGCGATTTGCAGCACTCTAACGCCGACCGGCTTGCGCCGGTTGCGCGCTGACGCTCAGGGGAGGCTGCATGCCCATTCTCAAACAAATCCTGGAATGGCAGGTCGAGCATCCCAACATCACCTGGATCGGCTGGGGCCTGATCTGGGCCGGCGTGCTGGGCTTCTTCTTCTGGCCGCTGTGTTAGAAAAACCCGCACTTCATCCTGAGGAGCCCGCGAAGCGGGCGTCTCGAAGGATGGGCAAGCGCAGAATTTCAAACGTCCTTCGAGATGGCTCCTTCGGAGCCTCCTCAGGACGAGGGGGCAGATGGGGCCAGGGCAAGCTTATCGTTTTGCCCTCGCAATCGCCGCCCCCGCCGTTGACGGCGCCGGCCTTCCTCCCTTATAAGCGCGCCATCGAAGGGCTCGAGCCTCGCGCGCGGGCCTTTTTTACGTTTCCCGTTCGCAGGACCAAGCGCGGCGCTTTGCGCGCCCCGGGACCCTGCGAGCGTCTCGAAAGGAAAGAACAATGTCGCGGCGTTGCGAACTGACCGGCAAGGGCGTCCAGTCCGGCAATCTCGTCAGCCACTCGAACCGCAAGACGCGCACGCGCTTCCTGCCGAATCTCGTCAATGTGACGCTCGTCTCGGACGCGCTGGCCCGCGCGGTGCGCTTGCGCATCTCGGCGGCGGCGCTGCGCTCGGTCGAGCATCGCGGCGGTCTCGACGCCTTTCTCGCCAAGGCGCGCGAGGAAGAGCTCTCGCAGAACGCCCGCGAGCTGAAGCGCCAGATCGCCAAGAAGCTCAGCGAAGCCGCTGCCGCCTAAGGGCGCGCGGGGCTCTCGACGCGAAAGTTTCCGATTGCAGAGAATCTAAAGCCGCGCCTCCCGCGCGGCTTTTCCTATTGGCGATTTAAGAGGCGCGCGCGGCTATCGCCTTACGCCTTCGGACCGCCCTTTGTGACGCCGACCTTGGCGGGGCGCAGCACGCGCTCGCCGATCATGTAGCCGGGCTCGATCCATTGCGCGACCGTGCCGGCCGGCTGGTTCTCGTCCGGGATCTCGAACAGCGCTTCGTGCTTGTTGGGATCGAAGCGAGTCTCGCCCTCCTCCATCTTCTTCACGCCGAAACGCGCGAGACGCGAGGCGAAATCGCGCTCGGTCAGCTCCACGCCTTCGAGCAGCGCGGCGACATGCGGCTCCAGCTCTTCCTTGGCCTTCACCGGAAAGGCTGCGATGGCGCGGCGCAGATTGTCGGCGAGCGCGAGGCTCTCTCGCGCGAAGCTTGTGACGCCGTAGAGTCTGGCGTCCGCCACCTCTTTCTCGGTGCGGCGGCGCAGATTCTCCATTTCGGCGAGCGTGCGCAGCAGCCGGTCTTTCGTTCCGGCGAGCTCGGCGCGCAGCGTCTCCAGCTCCGCAGCGGGATCGGCGGGCGCCGCCTGTTGCGCATTGTCCTGCTGCGGAAGATTCTCGCCGTTCTCGTCATTCATCTTGAAAGCTTCCCCTTCATTGCCGCTCCCGATATCAGGGCTGAACCCACAAAAATCAAGACGCAGGAGCGGAACCCGAGCGTTGCGGCGCGGTCCCGCGCGCCGTGCGCTTGTCAGACGGCGCGGCGAAGGCCTCGATGAGATTGCGCCGGATCGTTCCCTGGCGCCAGGGCGAGAGAATTTTGTCGCCCGTCAGATCCTTGACGTAGAAGGTGTCGACGGCCCGCTCGCCGAAGGTCGTCACCTGCGCCGAGACGATGTTGAGATTGAGCTTGGAGATCGTGTTGGTGAGCTCGAAGAGCAGCCCCTCGCGGTCGAGCCCCGAGGCTTCGATCACCGTGCAATCGGCGGAGAGCGAATTGTCGATGAGCACCTCGGGAACGATCGAAAAGGCGGAGGACGGCGACGCCCGTCCGGAGCGCGCGCGAATCGCTTCGGAAATGACGATTTCCCCGCGCAGCGCCTTGTTGAGGTAATGCGCGATGCGCCCGCCTCGCCGCATCTCATCCTCGTCGAAGTCGAAGGTGCGCGAGCAGAGGATCGTGTCGAGCGCCAGCCCGTCCGCCGTCGTGAAGATATGCGCGTCGAAGATGTTCGCGCCGCTGGCCGCGCAGGCGCCCGCTATCGTCGACAAAAGGCGCCGATGGTCCTGCGCGATGACGGTCAGCTCCACCGCGCCGCGCGACTTGTCGAGCGCCACGGCGACGACGAGCGGGGGGCGATCCTCGGGAAGCTCCTGCAGCAGCTCGGCGTGGCGCAGCTTGTGGGGAAGGTCCATCTTCAGCCAATAGGGCTGATAATGGCGATTGGCGTAGGCCGTGAACTGCTCCTCGCTCCAATTGGGGAGTGCGGCGCGCAGCTCCGCCTTTGAGGCCGCCACGCGGCTCCTGCGGTCGACCGCGGAGTGGCCGCCGCCGAGCACGACCTCCGTCTCCCAATAGAGCTGGCGCAAGAGCTGCGCCTTCCAGGCGTCGAGAACATTCGGACCGACCGCCGCGATGTCGCACAGCGTCAGAATGAACAGAAGCTTCAGGCGCTCGAGGCTCTGCACCACGCCAGCGAAGGTCTCGATCGTGCGCGGATCGCTGATGTCGCGGTTTTGCGCAACGATGGACATGTGCAGATGATGCTCGACGAGCCAGGCGACGGTCTGCGTTTCGCCCGGCGCGAAGCCCAGCCGCGGGCACAGCGCGAGCGCCACATCGCGTCCGGCCTTGGAGTGATCCTCCTTGCGCCCTTTGGCGACGTCATGCAGCAGCAGCCCGAGATAGAGAACCTTGCGATTGAGAATTTTGGGAAGGATCTCGGCGACGATCGGCTGGAACTCCGGGAGCCTTCCGGCTTCGAGATCCGAGAGCACGCCCACCGCGCGCAGGAGATGCTCGTCAACCGTGTAATGATGATACATGTTGAACTGCATCATCGCGACGACGCGCCCGAAGTCCGGAATGAAGCGGCCGAGCGCGCCCGTCTCGTTCATCTTGCGCAGCACCGGCTCGGTCAGGTTGCGCGAGAGCAGAAGCTCGAGAAACAGTCTGTTCGCTTCCGGGTTGGCGCGCAGCTCCGCGTCGATGTGGCGCAGATTGCGCGTCACGCCGCGCAGCGCGTCGGGATGCAGCGGCAGTGCGAGCCGGTCGGCGAGCCAGAAGAGCCGGATGAGATTGACGGGATCCTTGGCGAAGACGGAGTCGCCTAATATGTTGAGACGGTCGAAGTCGACGGTGAAGCCCTCCGGCACATTGTCGACCTTGCGCCGCCGCAGCGGGCCCAGCATCCTGTCGAGCAGCGGGCGGGGTTTCGCCTCGCGCGCCTCCAGCGCGGCGCAAACGATGGCGGTGAGATCGCCGACGTCCTTGGCGACAAGAAAGTAGTGCTTCATGAAGCGCTCGACGCGCGACAGGCCGGCGCGGTCGCGATAGCCGAGACGATTGGCCAACCTCGGCTGCATCTCGAAGGAGAGCCGCTCTTCGGCGCGTCCCGTTGCGAAATGCAGATGGCAGCGCACGCTCCACAAGAATTCCTCGCAGCGCTCGAACAGGCTCATCTCGGCGCTCGTCAGGAGGCCGACGCCGACGAGATCGCGCGCCTCGCGCACGCGATAGACATATTTGGCGATCCAGAAGAGCGTGTTGAGATCGCGCAGGCCGCCCTTGCCTTCCTTGACATTGGGCTCGACGAGATAGCGGGAGGCGCCGGCGCTGCTCACGCGCGTGTTGCGCTCTTCGAGCTTCGCGCCGACGAATTCGCGCGTCCCGGCGCGCATGATCTCGCGCTCGAAGGTGGCGAGCAGCTCATCGAAAAGCTGCTGATTGCCATAAAGGAAACGAGCCTCGATCAGCGTCGTGCGGATCGTCATGTCCGTTCTCGAATGGCTCATGCATTCGGCGATGGAGCGCGAGGCGTGACCGACCTTCTGGCGCAGGTCCCAAAGCACATAGAGGATCGCCTCGACGACGCGCTCGCCCCAGGGCGTCTGCTTGCTGGAGAGCAGAAAGAGAAGGTCGATGTCGGAACCCGGCGCAAGCGCGCCGCGACCGTAGCCGCCGACGGCGACGATCGTGAGCTGCTCTCCAAGAGACGCATGGTCGGCCGCATGCACGTAGCGCGTGACGTAGCGGTAGATCGCGCGGATGAGCTCATCTTCGAGATCGGAGAGGAACCCCGCGCAGGCCAGGCCCTTGCCGCCGGCTTCGAGCGCGCGCCTTGCGAGGTCGCGACCGGTGTCCAGCGCCGCGCGAAACTCCTCGATGACGGCGGGCCGCGCCTCGGCGGGCGTCGGCGTCTCCGCGAAGATCGCCGCAATGCGTGCGTCGAGCTCCGTCCCGAGCGCCTGCAAGTCGATCGGCGCGCCGGGCGCATCGGACAGTGCGGCGAAGGGCGCGGGATGGCGAGCGTCCATCATCGACCCGCCCGCTGCTGGCTCCGACGCCGCTCGATGACGTCGATGATGGTCGAGGAGAGATCGGGGCCGCCGTGCTTCACGAGCGCCCGCAGTCCCGTCGGAGAGGTGACGTTGATCTCGGTGAGCCATCCGTCGATGACGTCGATGCCGACGAAGAGGAGGCCGCGCTCGAGTAGCGCCGGCTTGAGCCGCTCGCAGATCTCATTCTCGCGCGGCGTGAGTTCCGTCGCCGAGGCCATGCCGCCGCGCACCATGTTGGAGCGAATGTCGTCTTGCGCGGGCACGCGATTGACGGCGCCCAGCGCCTCGCCTTCGACGAGCAGGATGCGCTTGTCGCCCTGCACGACTTGCGGCAGGAAGCGCTGCACGACCCAGGGCTCGCGGAAGGTCGTGGCGAAGAGATCGTAGAGCGAGCCGAAATTCGGATCGCGCGTCGCGACCTTGAAGACGCTCGCGCCGCCATGCCCATAGAGCGGCTTCATCACGATCTCCCCGTGCCGGGCGCGGAAGCGCTCGATCGCCGCCTTGTCGCGGGTGATGAGCGTCGGCGGCATGAGATCAAGGAATTCGGTGACGAAGAGCTTTTCGGGCGCATTACGCACATGCGCGGGGTCGTTGACGACGAGAACGCGCGACGCGATGCGCTCGAGGAAATGCGTCGAGGTGATGTAGGCGAGATCGAACGGCGGGTCCTGACGCAGCAGCACGACGTCGACCTCCGCGAGATCGAGCTCGCGCGTCTCGCCGAGGCTGTAATAGGCCCCCGGCTCGTCGCGCACCGCGATCTGCTGCGCGAAGGCCTTGGGCCGGCCGTCCTCGAGCGAGAGCCGATCGGGCGTGTAGAACCAAAGCCTGTGCCCGCGGCGCGTCGCCTCGAGCATCATGGCGAAGGTCGAGTCGCCGGAAAAGTTGATCTTTTCCAAAGGGTCCATCTGGACCGCGATCTCGAGCATCCGTGAGCCTCGCTTGTCGCGGTTCGAGGATTTGTCCGCGCCCTTGTCCCCGAGGTAATGCTTTTTCGCCCGCCTGAGAAGCCTTCGAAGGAGGCCATTCGGCCACAGCGGAAAGCGGGCTTGCAGGGGCGCCGAAGAAAGCGCCGGAAGGAGACCCTTGCTGGAAGCGCACGAAAACGCTCGCCCGGGCGGCGAGCTCGATCTCACAGCGCGCCTCCTCCACCGCGATGGGCTCATGCTCGTGATCGACAAGCCGGCGGGCTGGCCCGTTCACCGCGGACCGAAGGGCGGGTCGAGCCTGGAGGATTATTTCGATCAGCTGCGTTTCGGCCTGCCGCGCGCGCCGGCGCTGGCGCATCGCCTCGACAAGGACACGTCGGGCTGCCTCGTTCTCGGGCGCCATCGCAAGGCGTTGGAAATTTTAGGCAAGTTATTCAAGCACGGGGCGATCCAGAAGACCTATTGGGCCGTGGTCGAGGGGGGGCCCGCGGAGGAGAGCGGCGTGATCGACCTGGGCCTCTCGCGTCTCGACGCCCAGCGCGGCTGGTGGATGCAGACCGACCCCCTGGGCCTACCCGCCCGCACGGACTGGCGCGTGCTCGGCCGCGGGAGCGGGAGCGGCGGCGCGCCGCTGACATGGATCGAGTTTCGGCCGCACACCGGCCGCACGCATCAGCTGCGGGTTCACGCCGAGGCCATGGGCTGGCCCATTCTCGGCGATCCCATCTATGGCTCGGGCCGCGCCGCCGGGGCTCCGCCTCTGCAGCTTCACGCTCGCTCGCTCGCTGTGCCGTTGAAGCGCGACAAACCCCCGGTCGAGGTCGCAGCGCCGGCGCCCGCGCATATGAGCGAGGCGCTGCAGGCTTGCGGCGCGGGGCCCTCGGAGGCGTGAAAACAAGAAAAACCCGGCGCGGACCCT
>CAWCTS010000018.1:0-78162 GCA_963798515.1 uncultured Alphaproteobacteria bacterium | reverse complement strand
AGCTCGGGTACGGGTCAACCTCCGCCGTGACCGATCCGTTCGAGCAAGTCCGCTATTCCTCACATTGCCACCGCGACGCGCGCGTTCTCGCGCTTGGGGAATGCGCCATAAGCGGAAGACCAGCTCAAATCGATCACCGCACGCGTTGCAGACGGATCGCTGAAACCATGGTGACGGCGCGCGCCGCGCGCAGATCGCCCTCCACAACGAGCTGAATCGGCCCCCTGTTCGCATCCAGAGGCGATCCGTCCATCCGATCCGCAAGGATCACCCTACTGGTGCGCATGGAGGCGTCTGTTCCGGCCAGGTCGAGCGCGACCTTATAACCGTCACGGGCCTCGACGATGACGACATCGGCAAGTTCAGGGCCGCGGATCGCTTTGCCGGCCGGTGCGCCGACTTTCGCCAGCACGTCGCCGAGCAACGCGCCTTCAAAAACGTGCTGGGCCCCGTGCTCCCGCGCGCTGATCGCGACCCTCGGAAGGGCGTCAAGTTCGACGGCGGTAAGGGTGTGTTGCTGGCCGTCTAGGCCTACCACCGCGACGCTGAGAAAGCTGTCCTCGGCGGCGGCACCACTTATCAGAGAGGCAAGCGCGACAAGCGCGAAGAAGTGTCTCATTGTCGCACCCAATTTGAAGCCTATCGGGGATGAATCGCTCGACATCTTAGCGGGCTGTCTCACGTTACGCCAAGCGGTCATCGGAAATGTGAGGGCGCGACGAGGCGAGGGTAACGCGCCGTTCTCGACATTGCCGACGGCATGATCGCCTCTGCAGGCAACGGCCGCAGTTCGTCGGCAGGCCGACGCGCATCCGGGCGGTCGGAGCGGCGAGAGTGCGCCATCTTCGCCCCCCCCCCCGGCCCTCCTGGGAGTGAGTCCGCTGATCGTCGGAAAGCGCGAGCCACAGAAAATGCCTCGTGTTGCAGGTTAGCACCACGAGCAGCCGTTCCCACCCCCCGCGTCGCAGCTTGGATCAACTGGCCTGACGACGAGCAGTTTCTCTTTCACTTGTGCTTTGGGAATTCCACGGCGTAAGTTTCGCCACCTATCAGAAGATATGCCGTGAAGGCATGAGGTTCTAAAATTTCCTCAACGGATTCCACATAGCCGTCGCGAGTGGTCATCGTGAACCGCTGCCAATCGCCGCAAGCCCGGACAGTTTCTATTTTGATTGCGTGCGCCCCCCAAGTCTGGCTCGAGTCCGACCACAGTCGGAAGCGCGGCGGCAAGCCTTCCTCGAAGATTTCCAGGGCCACGACCCCGGCGCTTGTCACGATTTGGTGCGTCCCTTCACGTTCGTTGGACCAGCCACTGGCGGCAGCGCCCCGCCTAGCTGGCTCGACATGAATAGTTATGGAGGCATGTCCCAATCGTTCCAGAAGCGCGGCCTCGATCCGGTCGCAGAGTGCGTGGGAATCATTCACGGTCATGTCGCCTGGGACGATCAGACGGAGCTCCACGAAAGTCGTTTTGCCAGCGACTCGGGTGCGGACATCATGCGCTTCGATAGCTCCGCCCCTGTTTTCGGCGATAATGCGCCGGATGTCGGACACCGTCGCAGGGTCGGATGCTTCATCCATCAGCCCGCGCATGGACTCGCGCAGCATTTGTCCGCCGGACCAAAGAATGTTTACTGCGACGATCGCCGCCAAAGCGGGGTCCAGACGCAACCATCCTGTCACGGGAATGAGCGCAAACCCGGCGAGAATGCCAGCGGAAGTCCATACGTCAGTCATAATGTGCTTGCCGCTCGCCGCCAACGCCGGAGAACGCCAAAGGCGGCCAACGCGGATCAGGAACAGCGCCCAAAGCAGGTTGACGACTCCGGAAGCGCCGTTCAGCAAGACGCCCGTCAGCGGAGTTTCGGGAGCACGGGGATGCTGCCAACCGAGATAAGCTTCTCGGCTAATGGCGAAGGCCGTCGCCACCACCATGAACGCCTCGATGGCCGCGCTGATATATTCAGCTTTCTGGTGGCCATAAGGATGGCTTGCATTTGCTGGCCGTTCGCCATACCAGAGTGCTATCAACGCGGTAAGTGCTCCGACGACGTTGATCGTGGTTTCCAATGCGTCCGAATACAGCGCAACGCTGCCGGTGACCCAATAAGCCGCGAACTTTAGGGCAAGAACAATTAGGCTGATGGCAAGGCCGCCCATTGCAGCTTTTATCGTGCGGGTCATCGAAATGGAGTTGCTCCCAGCCCGTTTGCAATTCCGGCGGCATGCGATCTTCGACTGTGCCTATGTCGCGCCGATGTCAGGATTTTACATGAACAAGCCTGGCAACAAGCGCTTCAGCGTTTCCGTCCCTGAAATAGCAGTGACGCATTAGCCCGCGTCCGCTAATGGGATGGTCCGGCCGTGTTCCCGCCCCACTGGCGAGCAAAGCTGGATTGGGGCTGCATTCGAAGGAGCACGCCCATGGCCAACCCGGCTTCCAATCAGATCGCCATCATTGGCGTCGATATCGGCAAGAACTCGTTCCATGTCGTCGGCCTCGACAAGCGCGGCGCGATTGTCCTGCGGCAGAAATGGTCGCGTGGCCAGGTTGAAGCTCGACTCGCCAATATGCCGCCCTGCCTGATCGGCATGGAAGCCTGCGTCGGCGCGCATCATCTCAGCCGCAAGCTGAACAGCCTTGGCCATGACGCCCGGTTGATGCCGGCGAAATATGTTCGGCCTTATTCCAAGGGCCAGAAGAACGACTTTCGTGACGCCGAGGCGATCGCCGAGGCTGTGCAGCGGCCGACGATGAAGTTCGTGGCGACGAAGAGCGCCGAGCAGCTCGACTTGCAGGCGTTGCATCGGGTGCGCGAGCGATTGGTCAGCCAGCGCACCGGCATCATCAATCAAATCCGCGCCTTTCTGCTGGAGCGCGGCGTCGCCGTGCGCCAGGGGCCGCGTTTCCTGCGGGCCGCGCTGCCAAACATTCTCGCCGCTCCCTCGGAGGTCCTGTCGCCGCGCATGGCGCGGACCATCGAGGATTTGGCGGGCGATTGGCGGCGCTTGGACGAGCGCATCGAAGAGCTTTCCTCGCAGATCGAGTCCGTGGCGCGCCAGGACGCCGGCTGCGACCGGCTGATGAGCGTGCCGGGCGTCGGACCGATCATCTCCAGCGCCATGGTGGCGGCGATCGGCGCGGGAGAGGTCTTCAGCAAAGGCCGCGACTTCGCCGCTTGGCTCGGCCTCGTCCCGAAGCAAATATCGACGGGGGACCGAACGATCCTGGGCAAGATATCGAAGCGTGGCAATCGCTATCTGCGCGCGCTGTTCGTGCAGGCGGCTTGGGTCGTGTTGGTAAGGCCGAAGAGCTGGGAGCGCCATGGGCTGAAGCCCTGGATCGAGGCGGCCAAGAAACGACTGCATCACAACGTGCTTGCGATCGCGCTCGCCAACAAACTCGCCCGCATCGCCTGGAGCGTTCTGGCGCGCGGCCGAAACTTCGAGGCGAGGACAATCGCCGCCATCAATGCTCAGCCGGCATGATCCAGCCACCGTCAAATGAGGAGCCAAGAAAATGAGCTTCTAAACCCTTCCCCGCCGAGGTCTGCGAGAAGATGAAACGAGATGGAGGATCGGTCTTCCCGGCGCATGCGAACACTGGTGACCCTAATGGCCCATTGAGGCCTGTCCGCTAATGAGACCGCACGCGCGCTGATATCCATGGTGGCCAGGAGCATGAAACGCTCCAATCAGAGGCCGGATACATTGATGCAAGACCGCCAACCGCCAGACCGAAAAAACTTCTTGCGACACACGGCCGGACCATACATTGGGTCAACCTGCGACGAACCAGGCGAGTTTTCCCATGGGCCGCTCCTCCACTGATAGCCGCCCAACGCATCTGGAAACGGCAACTTCGCTGTTCGCTTTAATCGGCCTTATTAAGTTCCGCCGTTCCCCTGTCGCAGCCCTACGCCTGCGTCAGCTTTATTGCATCGCCGCCATTTACGCCTTTCTTAATCGACCGCGGCTTCCAACCGAACACACGCGGTTCGAATGGAACCGAAGGCGAATTTGGCGGCGCAATCTCATAAGCAGCAAGCGGTCTCGCGCGGCGCTCGCTCGCATCTTGCGCACAGCGCTGGGAGCGCAGACGGCCCCATGGCTCGACGATGAGAGCGTCGTCGAAGTCATGCTCAAGCCGGATTGGCGGCTGTGGCTCGTAAACTCTAAGGAGCGGACTCGAGGAGGTGGGCGGGCGCAAGTCCTTCGCCCGACGACGCCGAGAGGATCGTTCGCATCGTCGCGCATTATAGCGGTACCGAGGTGCATGCGGGCGCGCCGAGCGTCTCGGCGGAGCTGCCGGAAACGGGCGAGCGTTTCGAGGGCCCTCCGCCGCCAGTCATCGCGGTGCCGACCTTCGTGATACGCAAGCCCGCCGTCCCCGTCTTCACGCTCGGCGATTATGTTGCTAGCGGCGTTATCGCTAAATAGCACTTCGCATGCTTACCAATCACTTACCCGGCATCGGGCCGCCGGCGCGGTAAGCAATGGACGGCCCGAAGGCCGCCTTTAACTATCTGTTTTTCTTGAATATTTTTGGAGCGGGCGAAGGGATTCGAACCCTCGACCCCAACCTTGGCATTGAGGGGCTGGGCCCCGACACGATTCGAGTGACTGGCCTCGACCTTCACGTGTTGAGCGAAACCACCTGCGCAATGATCGACCGAAGTCGGGTGGCGTCTGAGTCCTCTTTCGACAGTCGTTCTGCCAGTACCCGGATCAGGTCCGCATCGAGCTCCGGGAGCGCTCCAGTCGACTCACCTTCTTTCGGCTCCGTAGCCTTTCCCTCCAGCGCAGTCGCCAGGAGCTTTTCAACGCGCTTGGCCGCCTCGAGCGAAGGGTCACGCTGGACGTGGGCATAAATCGCCGTCGATCTAAGATTCGCATGTCCGAGGATAGCGCCGGTCAACGCCAATGCTTCGCCGCTCGACGTAGCGGTCGATCCGAGCGTGTGCCGGAGCGTGTGCGGCGTGACCCGCGGCAAACCGGCAAGCCTGATCACCTCCGCCCAAACGTTTCGAGTGCCCTGGTAGTAGCCAACTCCCCTCTCTGCCGGGAACAGATAGCCCTCCTTTCGGTCCTTCACGAGTTCCTGCAACAGCGCCGCGGCTGCAGGGCCGAAAGGACGGATAGATTTCCCTGTCTTTGTGTCCTCGAACTCGAAAAGGCTGCTCGCGAGATTGACCTCATGAACCTTAAGTCCCGCGATCTCGTTGCGTCGACAGCCGGTTAGCGCCCACAGCCGGGCGATCGCCACTCCCTTCGGATTCGCGCCCTCCGCCTCGACCTTGTCGAACGCCTCGCCCAAGCGAGAGACCTCTTCCAGCGTCAGAAAGCGCTCACGTCGGTTATCCGTCTTTCTGACAGATGCTTCCTCGACGGGATTCTTGGTGACGAAGCCGTGCCGGCGGCCGAAACTGAACACCGCCGACAGATCGCGCACGACCTTGCGAGCCGCGCCCTCTCCGCCGCGCACGATGAGGCGTTTGCGTGGGCCAACTTTTTCGTCCCTAGCGGTTTTGCCGGCCGTGATGTCAGCCACAAACTTCTCAATTTCGCCTGACGTGATCTCGCTCGCACGACGGTGACCGAGAAGCGGTTCGACGTGGTTGCGCAGCCGCGCCATGGTGTACTGCTTGGTGAGCGGCTTCATCCGCTTACCTTTGTGAATCCCGCGCTGGATGACACAGCCATGCTCCTCGTATGAGTCGAGAAGCTCTTCCATCGTCTTTTCGCGCCGCTTTTCTTGGATTTTACCGGCGGGATCGTCGCCGTTGGCCGCAGCGCCGAGCAGCGCTTTGGCTTTCTTCCTCGCTTGCTCGACCGTGAGCTTTCCGAAGCGCGCCACGGTCATGAGACGCCTCGGCGCGGATCGGCCACCGCCGTCGGTGCGATAGCGAATGATGAAGGTCTTGGTGCCGCTCTTCTCCACCCGCAGGCCGAACCCCGCGAGTTCCAAATCCCACAGGTCGTACCGGGCGCCTCGAGCCTCGGCTTTCTCAACCACGGTCTTTGTCAATCGAACGCTTGACGCCCGATCCATCGACAGCCTCCGTTCGCACTTCTCGCTGGACACCACCCTAAAATGGTGTCCACATGGTGTCCACCGCAGAGAAAAAATCGGGAGTATCGGAGCGCGGGGCAGCGAAGGCGGAAATCTATAATATATTGATATAATGGTAATATATAAAAGACGGGAGTGAGTCAGCGAGCCCTAGCGAAGGCATAACACAACCTTGCCAAGGTTGGGGTCGAGGGTTCGAATCCCTTCGCCCGCTCCAAAAATCTCCAAGAAAAACAGCGATTTAAAGGCGGCCCCTCGGGGCCGTTTTTCTGCTTACGTTAACGCCTGATAGGCGGCATGTCGAAGTGCAGATGAGGAGACGTCGGGGGTCTCCATAACCGCCAGGCCTTGTCAAAAAAGGCGCCAAGTCCACGGAAAGCTGCAGCGGAAACAGGGCCTATCCCGAGAATCCCGGTTCAACGGAACAAAAGACAGCTCGGAGCACTGATCATGAATGTCAACTTTCGTCGCATCGTGACCGCTGTTGCCGTCGCACTGTTCGCAGTCCAAGACGCGTCGGCATGCACACGCGTACTCTGGGCCCCCGGGGATAACCAAGTATTCGTCGGCCGGACGCAGGACTGGACCGAGAAGGCCAACTCCGCCTTTCGGGTTTATCCGCGCGGAATCGCGCGATCGGGAGCGGTGGCGGAGAATCCCCACAGGTGGACCTCAAAATATGGCAGTCTAGTCATCACCGGCTACGACTTGGCCACCCATGAGGGCGTGAACGAGAAAGCCCTGAGCGCGCAAATCCTCTACTTGGCCGGGGAATCAGACTACGGAAAACGCGATCCGAAGCTGGAGGGGATCAGCGTCACGCAGTGGGTGCAGTATTTCCTGGACAACTACGCGACAGTGGCGGAAGCCGTCGATGCGCAGAAGACATCCGCATTCCAGATCGATTCTCTAATTTTGCCGAATGGCTTCCCGACATTGGTGCACATGTCGCTCTCTGACAAATCCGGCGACTCCGCCGTGATCGAGTACATCGGCGGCAAGCCGGTCGTTTATCACGACAAGCGATTTACCGTGATGACCAACGAACCGACCTACGACAAGCAGATCGAGAACCTGAAACAGTACCGCACATTCGGCGGAGACAAGCCCTTGCCTGGCGAGCGCACGCCAACGGACCGGTTTGTGCGGGCGGCGTATTACGTCAACGGACTGCCTCAACCGGCAAGTCGCGACGAAGGGGCGGCCTTCATGTTCAGTGTCATACGGAACGTATCGGTCCCCTTCGGTAAGGCCGACCCGGACAAGCCGAACGTCTCCAGCACCATCTTCCGGACCGTGATGGATCTCACCGGGGGGCGCTATTACTTCGAGAGCACCTACGCGCCGAATGTGGTCTGGATCGACTACGCCAACATCGACTTCAGCAAAGGAAGGCCGGAGATGGAGGCGCAGGTGGAGAAGAAAATCTTTTCTCTCAACGGCAATGTCACCAGCCAGCTGAGGAAGGCGAAGCCGTTCGTGTTCGGCATGAACAAACACTAAAAAAAGTCACATCCCAGTCACTTCACCCGCGAGCCCGACTTCAACCATCATCTCGCAATCTGGGAGCGCCTCGACAAGGCGCTCGCCAAGCACCCCGATATGGTGCTGCTGCACGGCGGCTCACCCAGAGGCGCCGAACGCATCGCCGCCTGCTGGGCAGTCACTCGGAAGGTCCCGCAGATCGCCTTCAGGCCCGACTGGGCGCGTCACGCCAAGGCTGCATCCTTCAAGCGCAACGATCAGATGCTGGAAGCTATGCCCATTGGCCTCATTGCCTTTCCCGGTTCTGGCATCTCCGCCAATCTTGCCGAAAAGGCGCGCAAGCTCGGGATACCGGTCTGGAAATCAAACGCACGATAGTCGGCATCGCGAATGCGGCCTATGTCAACCCGAAATGAGACCGGCGCGGAGTGCTCGCCGCGCGGGCCCCACATTGGCAGCTTAAGTGATTTTGGTAGCGCTTAAAGTCTATGAGAGGAAGCCGCTCTAGACCGGACGAAATGCGTCACGCTCCCGACTAAGTCATCGAGGCTGAAGGGCTTGATGATAATTTCGTCGCAGCCCGCGTCGAGCGCCTGCTGGCGCTGCTCGGGGAGCACACCAGCTGTCACGGCGATGACAGGCAGGATGTGTAAGCCCAACTCCGTCCGAATGGCGCGTGTGGCGGTGAGACCGTCGATTCCCGGCATCTGCACGTCCATCAGAACCACATCGAAAATCGCCGGGTTGGACTTCAATTGCTGGAGCGCCTGCTGACCGTCCACAGCCAAGGTGACATGCGCCCCCTCACGGGTCAGAATTTGCTCGGCGATCATGCGATTGAAGTCTGTATCGTCGACTACCAAGCAATGGAGGCCTAACAGCCGTTGCTTCTCGAGCGGGGCGATCGTCGGCGGGAGAGGACTTTGTTGGCAAGCCAAATTGAACGGAAGTTCAAACCAAAAGGTGCTGCCAGCCCCGACTGCGCTATTCAAGCCGATCGCTCCGCCCATTAATTCGACGAGATGCTTGCTTATCGACAACCCGAGGCCTGAGCCGCCGAAGCGGCGGGTGATCGAGGAGTTGGCTTGCACAAATGGGGTGAAAAGCGCCTCCAATCTATCGGCCGCAATACCGATCCCGCTGTCCCGTATTTCGAAACGCAGGCGCGTGGACGAAGGCGCCTGCGCCATCGAGTGGACGAGAAGCTTGGCGTAGCCGGTTTCCGTGAACTTAATGGCATTGCCTATCAAATTGATGAGGACCTGCTTTAGCCGCAGCGCATCGCCGAGGAGGGGGGTCGCGCCGACCTCGGGCTCGCAGACGATTTCGAAACTCAATCCCTTGCCTCGCGCGGCCAACTCAAAGAGTTCTCTCATACTCTTCATTACGGTTTCGATTTTAAATGGCTTAGGATCGATCTTCATCTGACCGGCCTCAATTCTCGAAAAGTCCAAAATGTCATTGATGATGTCCGTCAGCATGTGGCCGCAATCAGCGATTTGCCTTGCCAGCAAGAGTTGATCATGTGGGAGCTTCTCCGCTGCCAGCAATTGCGCCGCGCCGAGGATGCCGTTGAGCGGCGTGCGGATCTCATGACTCATATTGGCCAAGAATTCACTCTTGGCCGCGTTCGCAGCCTCTGCGGAATTCCTAGCGCTTTCGAGCGCAGCTTGGATGTCTTTCTGATCAGTTACGTCGATACAGGAGCCGGCATACCCCATGAACTCGTTGCTCGGCGAATAAACAGGCTTACCATTGTCAAGAATCCAACGGTAGACGCCGTCATGGCGTCGTAATCGATACTCCATACTAAAGGATTCACGCGCATCGAAGGACCGCTCATAAATCCGAAGGCAACGCTCAAGATCCTCGGCATAGACGCCTTCCGCCCATCCATTGCCTAATTCATCCTGCAACTCGCGCCCAGTGAAATCGAGCCATGGGCGATTGAAGTAGTTGCACCGCTTGTCCGGACCGGCGATCCAGATCATTACGGGAGCTATATCCGCAATTTCAAGAAACAGCGGGTGCTCGGACGGAAACGTGGTCGATGGCTTGAACTCCAACCGTAAGCGTCCTTTTCAGCTTGATCCTTGAGTTGGCGGTCGGCGAGCGATCGGTCGCCGACCTCGACGGCCTTAACGAGTTTGACGTCGTCTGCAATCAGCGGGCTGACGCGGTGCAACTCCTGCGCCTTCGCCAAAGGTAGAAGCTGATAGGAACTCGAGGCGAATGGCAGCGCGAAACGGCGCCTGGAACAGCTCTCTTTCGGCGGCGGTAGCGGTGCGCCACTCGATCGTCCGCAAAAATGCGCCGAGACGCTCCAGTCCCTCGAAACCGGTGGTCGGAAAGTCACAGGAAAACGGCGGAACGGGCGCCCCGAGCGAGCGCGCAAAGTTCCTCTCCGCAGCAGGATATGACCCGCTTTGAGAGGAAACCGCTCTAGCTTTCTCAAATCTCCATTTAGGGTCAAAATGTCACTTGGGAGGGCGCTGACCAAGCTGGCGACGGCAACGCGACTCTTTCGCAATTCGCAATTTGCATCGCAAAATGGCCGAGACGGCGCCCGAAATCCGCCGCCTATTGGCGCAGAATTTAGGGTTAATCGCCGGACCCCAAGGCGTATTTTGGGTCAAAATTGAGGGTTCTCCATGGACGCGAAGCGGATCGTCGCCGCGCGCGCAACGAGGGCCTTCAGGCCGAAACGGAAGTCGTTAGGCTTTCGGCGCCGCCCGTAGCGGACTCCCCAGGGAGATGCGCCTTCCACGTCACCAACGCGGCTTGTCCGGCGTCTGAGAGCGCATAGACTCCGCGCTCGACCCGGATGAACCAGCCATAGACGTTGCGAAGCAAAATCTTCGGCGCGTCCGGAATGGCCTCCTTCAGATCGCGCGGGCGGGCGGGCGCGTGCGCCATTGCCCCCGCGCATTGCAGCGCCTGCTGTCGATAGGCGGTCATGATGGGCCGTCGCGTGCCGCCGCCCGTCGCAGGATCTCCCCTGCGCCGCTGGTGCTCCTCGAGGATCCGAGAGCGGCGCTTTGCATTGGGTCTCGGCCGCCATGCAACCGGCTCGACCAAAACCTCCACTCTGCCGGAGCTGAATACGCTGAGCAGCCCAAAGCCGAGCATTCGGCAGAGCCGCTTGACCCGAGGGTCGGACTCGCGTCCGCGTCCGCGCACCGATGCGCGGACGGCGACCCAAACCTCATCGCAAGCGGTGGATCGATCAACGGCCTGAAGAACGAGATCAAGCGTGAAGCTCAGCTTCAACTCGCAGATCACGAGCGCGATGGGCGCGCCGCGATCTACCGCCACGACGTCGCAGCCGCAAACCTCGCCTTTCACCTCGAAGCCGAGCCCTTCGAGGAAGCGCTTGATCGGCAGATAGAGGCTCGTTTCCAACGTTCGTCCTCCGCGCGCCGCGAGCCTTCGCTCGACGACGAATCGGTAATCCCTGAGGATAATACCGGCGACCGGGGCGATTCCAGATCAGGGCTTGAAGCGCTAGCCCAGCCCGTCGGGATCGTTGAAGCGCCTGACCTGAACGACTTTGTTGCGCGGTTCTGTCCTGGACGGATTCCTTGCGTAACAATCGCGTCACTGGCGACAGTCACGATGATGACAGGCCATTTTCCAGGAGAGCGTCAATGTCCGGGAGCCAGCTCAAGATCAGGGAACCGGCGCGTGAAATTGATGTCGTGCGCGAAACCGATGTGTTGGTGGTCGGTTCCGGCCCCGCGGGACTGGCGGCCGCGATCGGCGCGGCGCGCGCGGGCGCGGAAGTCTCCATCGTAGAGCGCTTCGGCTGCTTCGGTGGAAATATCACGGTGGTCGGCGTCGAGGGCATGGCTTGGTACCGCCACGAAAAAACCGTCGAGGCCAATGGCCTAGGGCGGGAAATGGAGGAACGCGCTAAGGCGATGGGGGCGGCGGCGCCGGAATCCCAGTCGCTGTCGTATGAGCTCGAACTCGGAAGGTTTCAAGGTCGTCGCCGACCGCATGGTGGAGGAAGCGGGCGTGCATCCCATGCTTCACCGCATGTTCGTGGCCCCCATCATGGACAACGACACCATCGTCGGCATTGTCACGGAGTCGAAAGCGGGGCGCGAGGCGATTTTGGCCAAGCGCATCATCGATGCGACCGGCGACGCCGACGTCGCCGCGCGCGCGGGCGCCCCGTTCTTCATGACGCCGAAAGAGAAGATGATGGCGGCCTCCGTCATGTTCCACCTTGCTGGCGTGAACAAAAAGAAATTCATGGAGGGTGTGCGCGCCGATCCGCAGACCTACAAGGACTGGGGCAGCGGCGGCGGAGGCGACTGGAACATCGAGACCTCGGGCAAGGAAGACGGGATGTTTTCCCCCTTCATCAAGAAGCCGTTTCAGAAAGCCATCAAGGAAGGCCTGTTGCCTGCGAATCTGAACACCATTGCCGGCACCTGGGGCGCGATGCACGACACCGGCGAGCTGACCTATATGAACCTCATCCACATGGAAAATTGCGATGGCACCAATCCCGACGATCTGACCCAATTCGAAATCGAGGGTCGGCGCCAGACGATGCTGGCCATCGAAGCGCTGCGCCGTTATATGCCCGGCTGCGAAACGGCGCGGCTGCGCAATTTCGGCATGACCATCGGCATTCGAGACACGCGGAAGATCGACGCCGCCTATAACATGACCGAAACCGACGTGCGCGAGCAGGGCAAGTTCGAGGACTCCATCGGCATCTATCCGGAATTCATCGACGG
Organism: uncultured Alphaproteobacteria bacterium; assembly: GCA_963798515.1. GTDB lineage: Bacteria > Pseudomonadota > Alphaproteobacteria > Rhizobiales > Beijerinckiaceae > Methylocystis. Next base: position 65,853 of record CAWCTS010000018.1, on the reverse strand, counting down.
CTATGGCATCCTCATCCTGCCGACGACAGGCCGTTACTTCCAGATTCCGTTCCGCAGCATGATGCCGAAGAAGGTCAAGAACCTGCTCGTCGCGGGCCGCTCCACAGGCGGAGATCGCGTCAGCCACGCGGCGATCCGCAACATGAGTTGCTGCGCCGTGTCGGGCCAGGGCGCCGGCGTCGCCGCCGCGCTGTCGCTCAAGACCAAGACAGACTTCGACCGCCTCGATATTTCGGCGGTCCAGAACGAGCTGACTCGGCAAGGCGTGCGGATATACTAAACCCTATGTTCGCCTGATAAAAGCGATGGCGACCCGCCCCACAGCTTGTCCCTAATCGAGGATTGCGCCGGGCTGGCCGGCGGCGGAGTAATTGCCCCGCGGCGTCGTTTCGGCCGTTTTTTGCCGCCAGCATCTCCGAATCGGCCTCGTCAAGCAGCCAACACGAGGTCTCGGCGGCAATCTTACGCCAGGCGTCCGAGACGCCCTTTAACCCTTTTTCTGCGTGGGCGGTCACACCGCCAGAGAATGCCGCGCCGCCTGAGAGGTTAGATAGGCGTCGAAGCGGGCTGCGATGGTGCGCAGGAAGGGGCGTCCGAGCTCGGTCACGACGAAGCCGTCGGGCGTTCGTTGCAAAAAGCCGTCGCGGTCTTCGGCAAGCGCCTGCGCGGCGCAGGACAGCGCCGCTCGGGCGAGATCGGCGCGCTGGCCCTGCAGAGCGCGCGCCGAAAAGCTCATGTCGCACATCAGCCGCTCGATGACGCCCCCGCGCAGGCGATCTTCTTCGCTGAAGGCCACGCCGCGCGCGGTGGCGAAGTCGCCCGCTTCTATGCAGCGCTCATAGCGCTTTATCGCCGTCTCGTTCTGAACATAGCCTTGAGGCAGGCGGCCAATTGCCGAAGCGCCGAAGCCGAGCAACGCGTCGGCGGGATCGACCGTATAGCCCTGGAAATTGCGCTGCACGCGATGCTCGCGCGCCGCTGCGGCGAGCGTGTCCGAGGGCCGCGCGAAATGGTCGACGCCAATCCGCACGAAGCCCGCGCGCCTCAGTCGCTCGCCCGCCGCCTCGGCCATGGCGTAGCGCTCGACGACGCCCGCCAGCTCCTCTTCCTCGATTTGCGTCTGATGCGTCTTCATCCAGGGCACATGCGCGTAGCCGAAAAGCGCGATGCGGTCGGGAGAAAGCTCGAGCGCCAGATCGAGGGTGCGCAGCAGCTCGGCCTCGTGCTGTCCCGGCAAACCGTAGATCGCGTCGATGTTGAGGGAGCGCACGCCGGCGTTGCGAAACAGCTCGACGACGTGCCTCGTCTCCTCGAAGGTCTGGATGCGGTTGATCTTCGCCTGCACCTGCGGGTCGAAATCCTGCACCCCGAGGCTCACGCGCGTCAGCCCGCTCGCGGCGAGCGCAGCAACCGCAGCCTCGGTCATGCCGCGCGGGTCCACCTCGATCGCAAATTCGGCGTCGGGTGCGAAGCGGAAGGCGGCGCGGGCCGCGGCGGAGAGCCGCAAGATGTGCTGCGGTTCGAGAATCGTGGGCGAGCCGCCGCCCCAATGCATATGCGCGACGCGCGCGCCCTTGGGCGCAACGGCGGCGACTGCGGCGATTTCGCGCATGAGCGCGTCGAGATATGCCGCGATCGGCTCATAGCGCCGCGTGATCTTGGTGTGGCAACCGCAAAACCAACAGAGCGTGTCGCAAAACGGCACGTGCATGTAGAGCGAGAGCGAGGCCTCTGAGGGAAGCTCAGAGAGCCAGGTCCGATAGGCCTCCGAGCCGACGCCAGGGTGGAAGTGGGGGGCGGTCGGATAGCTGGTGTAGCGCGGCGTGAGCCGCGCAGCGTGTCGCAGAACGGCCTCGGCGGGAAGCGTCATGGGCTGGCTCCAGCTCTGACCTGCGCAAAGTCGCAGGCGGGCCGCGCGCGAGCCGAAAGCCGTACGGCTCTTGTCAATGCGACCATATGTCAGTATAACTTTACAGAATAAGCTGTCAATAATACATTACTGTATCCGAGGGGGAGGCGGCCATGCGAATCCTGTTCATTCACCCCAACTACCATTCCGGCGGCGCCGAGATCGCCGGCAATTGGCCGCCGGCCTGGGTCGCTTACCTTTCCGGCGCGCTCAAAGCGGCGGGGTTCAACGAGGTCGAGTTCATCGACGCGATGACACAGCATGTCGACGATGCGGAGCTGCGCCGGCGTATTGAAAACTATCGGCCCGACATCGTCGGCGTGACCGCGATCACCCCTTCGATCTACAAGGCCGAACGCGCCTTGCAGATCGCCAAGGAGGCCGCGCCTGGGGCCATCGGCGTTCTGGGCGGCGTACATGCGACCTTCATGTATCGGCAAGTGCTTGGCGAGGCGCCCTGGATCGACGCAATTGTCCGCGGCGAAGGCGAGGAGATCTTCGTCGAGCTCGTGAAGGCTATTGCGGCGGGAGATTGGCCGCGGCGCCGCACCGAGATCGAGGGGCTCGCCTTCATCGACGACGGCAAGGTCATTGCAACTCCAGCCGCGCCGACGGTCAAAAACATCGATGCGATCACCGCCGATTGGAGCCTGCTCCAGTGGGACAAATATAACTACATCCCGCTCGGCGTCCGCGTGGCGATCCCGAACATGGCGCGCGGCTGTCCCTTCACCTGCAGCTTCTGCAGCCAATGGAAGTTCTGGCGCGACTACCGCATCCGCGATCCCAAAAAGGTCGTGGACGAGATCGAGACGCTCAAACGCGATCACGGCGTCGGCTTCTTCATCCTGGCGGACGAGGAGCCGACGATCAACAGAAAGAAGTTCGTGGCCTTCTGCCAGGAACTCATCGATCGCAAGGTCGACATCCTTTGGGGCATCAACACGCGCGTGACCGACATCTTGCGCGACGAGGCTTTGCTGCCTCTATACCGCAAGGCCGGCCTCATCCATGTTTCGCTTGGCACGGAAGCCGCCGCGCAACTCAAGCTCGATCTCTTCAACAAGGAGACGACCGTCGCGCAGAACAAGAAGGCGATCGAATTGCTACGCCGCGCCGGAATCGTCGTCGAGGCGCAATTCATCGTCGGCCTGGAGAATGAGACCGCCGAGACGCTCGAAGAAACCTATGAGATGGCGTGCGACTGGAAACCCGACCTCGCCAATTGGTCGATGTACACGCCCTGGCCCTTCTCCGATCTCTTCAAGGAACTCGGCGACAAGGTGGAGATTTTCGACTACGAAAAATACAATTTCGTCACGCCGATCATCAAGCCGAAGGCGATGGACCGCGGCGAGCTTCTCGATCGCGTGATGAACAACTACCGCCGCTTCTACATGAAGAAGGCGCTCTTCTCCTACCCCTGGGCCGGCACGGGCGAACGCCGGCGCTATCTCTTCGGCTGCCTCAAAGCGTTCCTGAAGGCAGGCTTCGAACGCAAATTCTACGATCTCGGCAAGGTCGACTATTGGGGGCCGCAGTCCCGCGAGAAGGTGAAGTTCAATTTCGACGCCTCGCGCAAGAGAGCCGCAGATACGGATGTCGAATGGAGCACGGTCCATAATCGCGGCGAGAGCTCCATGTCGGCCGCCGCGCGGGCGATGGCCTGCGGGGGATCGACGGAACAGCTTGCAGAGAATTTCGATGTCGAGGCGCCGCCAGCCGCCTTAGCGGCCGCTTCGGAGGCCGGACAGGACACGCATGCGCGCGCCCATTGAGGCGTCGCAGAACGTCGCGACGCGCGGCGGCGGCGCCCCGGGTGAGGGCAAAATCGGGCCGAATGCGGTCACGCGCGTCGCCGAGGCTTTGCAGGAGAAGTACGGAGCGACTGTCTGTCGCGACGTCTTCGCCGCCGCCGGACTCGAGCGCCATCTGCAGACGACGCCGACGCAGATGGTCGACGAGAGCGACGCCGCGCTGCTGCAACGCGCGCTCGTCGACGTGCTGGGTTTCGAGGCTGCGAGCCTAGTCGCGCGGAGGGCCGGCGAGCTGACGGGCGACTATCTGCTGGCCTACCGGATCCCAAAGTCGGCTCAGCGCCTATTGCGCCACTTGCCGCGCCGCCTCGCCGCAGCGCTGCTCTTGCGCGCGATCGCACGGCATTCCTGGACCTTCGCCGGCAGCGGCGCCTTCAGCTACAGCTTCGGTCCGGCTTTGAGCCTGCGCCTGCGCAAAGCGCCCATCTGCCGACTTGTGCGGAGCGATGCGCCCGCATGCGGCTATTACGTCGCAACCTTCCAGCGCGTTTTCGCCGCCATGCTCGGGGATAGCACGCGCGTGATCGAAACGCACTGCGAGGCGCAGGGCGCATCCGAATGCGTCTTCGACGTCAGCTGGTGAGAACGATTCCCGAAGCGCGAGTTTTCAGCGTTCGGCCGGCACGAGCCAGTCTTCCGTCGGCGTATATCCGTGAAGCACGGCCCGGCGATAATAGGTCGTGAGACCCTCGATCGCTCGGCGCAGCGCCTCTGCCGGCGTTTGGCCTTCAGCCACGCAGCTCCAGAAGGGAACCAGCTGCTCGGGAGTCCTGATGACGTGGCTCTGCTTGAAAGCCGTGCGCGTGCCCCATGTCGAGCGAAGTCTGATCGTGACGATGGTTTCGAGCGCGCCGAGTTGGACGAGATAGGCGCCGGTGTCGTCGTGTCTCTCGACGAGCTTTATGAGGTCGTCTTGGAGCGCGCGGTCGACGCTGTCCATTGTTGATCTCCTCATTTCGGCGCGACACAAGCCGGACCCTGTTTGCCGCGCCCCTTTTTGGGGCGCGGCTCTTCCTCACTTTGCGGCCGGAACGCCCCCGAGCTCAGGGTAGTCCTTGGCGATGCTCGCTCCGAGCAAAGGCTTGGCGGCGCCCTGATGGCAGGTGGCGCAGTTGACCTTAGGCGCGTCGCCATGCGGACCCAGGCGGTTCGCCGGGTAGCTCACTTCCAGAGGATCGAGATAATTGTCGTTCAGGTCACGTACCATCTGCAATCCGTAATAGGCGATCGAACGCGCCGGGGAGCTCTGCTCCCACAGCGAGAAAGCCCGCGAATTGTGGCAGTACGTGCAGTTGACCCCCAGCGCCTGCGACATGTGCATCATCAGCGAATAGGTCTGCTCTGTCGTCTGGATGGAGGCTCCGATGCCCGGACCTTGGGGAAGCGCCGTCTTTCCGGTCACGCGCGCCAGATCGTTTTTTTCGATGTAGGGCGTGAAGGGATCCGCCGGCAGCGTGGTCGAATCGTTGACGCGGGTCGGATGACCCATGCCGTTGTTGTTGGCGGCGAAGCCGCCTGCGCGCCGGCCCCCGGGATCGTTGAACCAGGTTGAAGCGGGAACGGGCTGGCCGCGATGGCAGGTGTAGCAAACGACGCCGGTCTCGCCGACATGCTTCTGCCAGTCGTGATTGACGTGCAGATTCATCTGCAGCATGCGCCGCGCCACGACCTTCGTATAGAGGCTGTCATCCGCAAGATTTTCGGTATTGTGGCAATAGGCGCAACCCTGATCGGGAGACACCCATTCGGTGATCGCCACCATCACGCGATTGAACTGATCGACGCTGAGATTGCCCAGCACCTTTACGTTCTTATACTCCGCGCTCGCCCTCTTTCCTGTCGCGGGCGCCGGATCGATCGGCTCCGGAAGAACATTCGCAGCTTTGATCGCCGCTTCGGTCTTCGGGCTGAAGACCTGCCCGAGCGACAGGCCGCGGAAGCCGAACTGCTTGACGTGCACCGGCGGACGTGTCCAGCCCGCCGTGAGCAGCATTGCGGCGGTCAGCAGGGCGAGCGTGACGCCGCCCAGCACACCGAAGGTCACTTTGAGTCCGAGATCCGTTTTCATGGCGTCGCTCCCGTGGCCGCGGCCGGATCGAGGACCACCGGATGGGTCGGCGGATAAATGGGCGCTATGCCGTGCTGCACGCCCCAGAGATACCAGTTGTCGACGACGGTGCCGGTCAAGAGGATGCCGATGCCGCCCGAAAGCGTGCAGAGCACCGCGAACCACCAAGCCCAACGATGGATCAACTCCATGGTGGCGTTGAACCCCATCGTCCAGCGCCAGAACAACGCCGCTCGCTCGGCGGCCGTGCCGCGGTCGAGGCTCTGCTCGATCTCACGTTCGCCCCCGTAGCGGCTAACCGCGAGGATCGTCGCGCCATGCATGGCGAAGAGCAGAGTCGACCCGTAAAGGAAGGTGATGGAGAGCATATGGAACGGGTTGTAGAAGAGATTGCCGTAGCGCAACGAAAACGCCGTGGTCCAATCGAGATGCGGAAAGATGCCGAAGGGCACGGCCTCACTCCAGCTGCCCATGAGGAGCGGACGGATGAAGCCGAGCACGAGGTAGAGCCATATCGCCGAGAGAAACGCCCAGGCGGTGTGCGTGCCGAGACCGAGGTCTGTCGCGCGGCGATACATACGCCACCACCACAAGAGCACGGATGCGGTAAGGAAGAACCCCGCAATCTGCCACCAGCCGCCCTCGTTCAGCGGAACCAGGATCTGCAACCCGTATTTCGGCTTCGGCGGCTCGAGCGCGAGCCAGAACAGCTGCCGTACGAATTGGATCGGATCCCAATTCACCGACGCCCACATGTTGAGGCCAATGATCTCGAAAGCAATGAAGCCGCACACGAGCGAGGCGACGCCAAAGCCGCCAAGATAGATCGGCCCCACCTGCGCGTTTCCGATGCGCCCGAGGAAGTGGACGAAGCCTCCCTCGCCGATGCGCGGGAAAGGCAGCTCGCCGACGCCTCGCTCCGGCTCCGCGCTGCGGAGCTGAACTTGAGTGAAGATGTTCTGATAATAGGCCACGGTCCCCTCCCCTTCGCCTAGCGCCAAACCGGAAGATTGAGCCACCAGTTCCACCACTCAGGCCAGCCCTTGGTCCAGAACGGACCCGAGATGATCATGCAGATGGCGGAGAAGAAGGTCGCCGCGAGCGCAAGGAACAGGCCCACCCGGTGAATTCCCAGCGTTCCGACCGAATAGCCGATCACGTCGCGGAAATAGGTGTCTTCGTGCTCGGGAGTCTTGACGACCTCGCCCTTGCGTGGGTTGAGAGCCGAAAGCACGAGCGATCCGTGCAACGCGAGCGCGAAAGTGGTCGCAAAGAAGAACGACACCGCGATCATATGCGCGGGATTGTAATGGAAATGCAGATATTGGTAGCCGGTGTTCGACACCCAATCGAGATGGCTTATGATGCCGTAGGGGAAGCCGTTGCCCCAGGCGCCGAGCAGCAAGGGCCGGATCACGACCAGCGTGACATAAGCGAAAATCGCGAAGCCGAAGGCGACCGGGACGTGGTAGCCGATGCCGAGCTTTCGACAGATTTCGACCTCGCGGAGCGCCCAGGACACGAAGGCGCCAACCGCGCAGATCGTGATGATCTGCCAGAGGCCGCCTTCCTTCAGCGGCGCTAGAGCGAGACCGTATTTGAGATCGGGGGGCGCAATGTTGATCTGCCATATGTTCCAGGTCGGACCGATCGCCGCGCCATAGAGGATCAACGCCGTTCCGAGCGAAGCGAAGATCGCCGTCGTCACGCCGAAGAAACCCACGTAGAAGGGGCCGACCCAGAAATCGAACAGGTCGCCTCCAATCAGCGTGCCGCCGCGCACGCGATATTTTCTTTCGAAGCTCAGCATCGCCATCGCTACGGTCTCCCTATCCAATCCGCTCTGCGAATTTTCAGATGTGGGCGGGCGCTTGCGTCCCGCCCACTGTCACGGACCATGTGGTCCTCAGCCAAAAACGCCCGGGATCGTCACTTCGATCTGACCCACTTTTTGCGGGCGAGGTCCTTCCAGCCAGTTGAACCGGTCGGTGCTGAGCAGGATGAAGTGAATCAGCAACGCCAGGGTGAGCAGGAAAGCGCCGAGCGCGACGAGCACGCGGCGCGGATCGAACAAAAGCCAAAGCTTGTGCATGATGTCCTCCTCGTCAGCCGATGAGCGTCAGCACTGACGCAAGGGCGTGATGCGCGCCGTCGAGGAGCGCATAGCCCTTGACGCTCGGCAGCCACGGGCGCCATTGCCAAACGAGCACATGCGCGATGATCGCGATGATGACGAAGGCAATGAAGCTTTTCACGAAGATACTGTGGAACTCCAGAGCTTCCGCCTCTGTCAGACCTGACAGGGAGCTCTTGTCTTTTTCAGTGGTCATGTCTTTGACCTCCGGTTGCGTTGCCGCGCACGCCCAACGCGGCGATGATTTCGCGACGTGAAGTCACGAGAGGCGTCTCGATCGCCCTTCCTCGGCGAAATCTTCAGCAAGCCTCTGACCATCAGCTGGCCGTCAGCGCATAGGAAATGGCGAGGGAGAGCTTTTCTCGGGCTTCGGTGAGCGCGGAGTGCCCAAGCCGCGGCTTTTCTTCGACCCCGTCCACGAATCGCGCCCTCAAACGGCCGGCCAGGATGACGACAAGCAGAAGGGGATAGAAAAGACCGCAAACCACGCAGACCTTCGCCACGTCCATGCGGCCAGGCGACGATGTGAAATCCACACTCATGGCCGTTTCCTTTCATTTCTTCGCGCCCTCAGCGCTTCAAAGGCCGTCAGGCCAAAGCTCATGCATTCGCCTCGAGCGCGTCACGGACGCGCGCGAAAGTGACGTGATCGTCCCCGGCGCGACGCGCGGCGCGCTCGGCGCCGTCGCGCAGCCGCTTCGCTGCGGAAATTCGGGTCAGCACCGGCTCGGCGTCGACGAGCTCGTCGAGCCGCCGCTTGGCGTCTTCGTCCCAGGAGAGTTCGCGCAGCCGCCGTGACGGCGTCGGTTCGATCCTGTCGAGCTCGGAGCCGAGCGGAAGAATGTTGAACAGGGCGTCGAACAGCGCGTTGCAAACCTCCTGAACGAGGTAGGTCGCGCCGGCATAGCCCATGAAAGGCGTTCCCGTGTGCCGCCGAATGATGGCGCCGGGGAAGGACGCGGGAACAAAGATCGCGCGCGCGCCGGACTCGGCCGAATACATGCGTTCGTTGTAGCTGCCGAAAAGAATGAGCGGCGTCTTCTCCTTCACCGCGCGGCGCACGGCTTCGTTGTCGGTCTTGGCGCCTGGATGGCGCGAAAAGGAGAAAGTGCAGGGCAGACCCATTTCCTCTTCAAGGAAATGGCGCACGCCGCGCGCGTAGGTTTCGTTGGCGACGATCGCGAAGGAGGCGGTGCCGAAAAAGTCCTGCGTGACCGAACGCCACAAGTCCCAGATCGGCTTGATCGTCGTATGCTTTTCGCGCTCGATGAATGGCTCGGGATCGAGCTTCAGGATTTCGCCGAGCTTGCGGAGGAATTTCGTCGTGCTGTGCAGGCCAATCGGCGCCTGCAGATAGGGCTTGCCGAGGGCCTCGCACAAAGCGCGACCGAACTCCCGGTACAGGCAGATGTTCGCTTCCGCGTCGGCGAGCTTCGCGGTGTCCGCGACATGCGTCCCCAGGGGGAAGACGAGATTGACTTCCGCGCCTAAGCCTTCGACGAGACGGCGAATTTCCGCGAGATCCGACGGCATGTTGAACATGCCGTAGCTCGGGCCGATGATGTTGACTTTGGGCTTGGCGCCGGCCCCTTCCGCCTTGCGTTTTTGCGCGCGCGCCTTCTTCTCTCCGAACTCGGCCCATAGCCAGGTCAGCGCGCGATCGGCGGATTGCCACTGATCCTCGTCGATCGTCCGCGGCAGGAAGCGCTGGATGCCCGAACCTTCCGGCGTGACCCCGCCGCCGATCATTTCGGCGATCGAGCCGGTGACGACGACGCTCGGCGTTTTCGGATCGAGCGTCGCATGCGCCCGGCGCATCGCGCCTTCCGTGCCCTTGCGGCCGAGCTCCTCCTCGGAGAGTCCCGTTACGACGACCGGCAGCTCATGCGGCGGCAGCGCATCTGTATAATGCAACACTGCCGTCACGGGCAGATTTTCGCATCCCACCGGACCGTCGATGACGACCTGCAGGCCTTTTACGGCGGCGAAAACATAGACGGCGCCCCAATAGCCGCCGGCGCGGTCGTGATCGAGGACGAGCATCAGCCGACCTCCTTTAAGGGAGCCGTGACGCGCGTCCGCGGTTTGGGGTCGGACCGCGGCTGCGGAGGCGCCCCCCAAACGCCGGCTGTCTCGCCGTCGCCGACGCCCGCGAAAAACGCTTTCATCTCGTCGAAGCGCGCCCGACCGCCGATAGCGGCGTTGACGACCTTGGCGAGAGAGCCTGCGCCGGCGACACCCATGAGCGGCCGCGCCGAAATGAGATTGGTGAAGTAAAGCGCCGGGGTTGCGCTTTGTTTCGCCTTCTGCACGACGGGCGTCGTGCCGATGGCGAGATCGGGCTGGTATTCCGCAAAGGCTGCGAGGTCCTGTTCGAGCGACGCGCGGAAGCGGACCTCTACGCCATGCGCTTCGAGCCAATCACTGTCGGCCTGCGAGAAGCGCGTGCGAGGACAGGCCGTGCCCACGTAGCGAAGATCGGCGCCGCTTTCGACGAGCAGACGACCGACGAGAAGTTCCGATCCTTCGTAGCCGGACAATGTGATCCGGCCTTTGATGGGCGACACCGCGAGCGCGCCGCCAATCGCCGGAAGCAGATGGTTCTTCGCAGCGTCGATCTTGGCGTTGGCGACGCCGCAAGCCGCGCCGATGGCCTCGAGCCAGGATGCGGTCCCCTCGACGCCGACGGGCGCCGAGCCGATGACGGGACGGCCGGCGAGCTCGAACTCGCGCACGCAGGAGGTGTAGAAGGGATGAATTGCGGCAACGGCGGCGCAATCCAGCGCGCCATAAAGTTCGCGCCACTCGCGCGTTGGCGTCACGGGGCCGGCAGCAAGGCCCAGAAGCTCGAGCATGGCGCCAATCTGCATCGGATCGGCGGGAAACATCTCGCCGAGTAGCGAGATGCTGGGCTTGTCGGAGCGTGGAGCGCTCGGCGCTTGCACGGGGCCCTGCTCAGCCTCGCAACGTGCGAAGCGCAGCATCGCACCGGCGAGAACATCCTTCGCTTCGGCGTGTGTCGGCACGCCGAAGCCCGGCACGTCGATCCCGATAATGCGAACGCCATTGATCTCTTTCGGCAGGAGTTTCAAGGGCACGCCCGACGCCGTCGGCACGCAGAGATTGATGATAACGACGGCGTCGTATTTGTCGGGCTCGGCCAGCGCGAAGACCGCCTCACGAATGTCCTCGAACAATTTCCCGGTGACCAGCGTCTCCGAGCTGAAGGGGACATAACCGACGGTGCGCTTCGCGCCATAGAAATGCGAGGTGAAGGTCAATCCGTAAACGCAACAGGCCGAGCCCGAGAGCACCATCGCCGTGCGCCGCATGCGCAGGCCGACCCGCAGCGAGCCGAAGGCCGGACACATGCTCTGCGGTTGATCGTGCGGTCCAGCGGGATAATCACGCGCGAGGGCTTCGAGGGTTTCGCTCATGCCGGCGGCCTTAGCCGCCTCGCGCATGACGTCTTTGCCGGCATGGCAGCCGACGCCGTCTCCGCCGAGCGGCGCTTCTCGCGGCTCGATGGGGGGCGCAACGGGGCTTGATAAGTCATCCATGATCCTTCGCCCTCAGCTTGCGTCATAGATGACTTCGAGTGAGGGCTTCGCCACGACGGTCGCCCCGCACATATCCTCTATCGTCGCGGGCTCGAGGACGTAGTCGCGGCCGACGGCTTCGCCCTTGAAGAGAGCAAGCAGCTGCTCCTGCGCGAGCGGTTTCGGCTGATTGGGCTTCGAGTCGACGACATTTGCTGCGAGCGCCTCGAAGAGAGCGCCCCAGCGCCCGCCGGGACGGCCGACGATCTCATAGCTCGCGCTCTTGCGGCGGATGTCTTCGTCGGCGGGAATCGCCGCTAGCAAGGGAATGCCGACGGCGTTCGCAAAGGCCTGCGCCTCGCCTGTCCCGTCATCCTTGTTTACGACCAGGCCGCCGACGCCGACATTGCCGCCGAGCTTGCGGAAATATTCAACCGCCGAGCAGACATTGTTCGCGACGTAAAGCGATTGCAGGTCGTTTGATCCAACGACGATGACCTTCTGGCACATGTCGCGCGCGATCGGCAGGCCGAAGCCGCCGCACACGACGTCCCCGAGGAAATCGAGCAGGACATAATCGAAGCCCCACTCATGGAAGCCGAGCTTCTCCAAAAGCTCGAAACCGTGAATGATGCCGCGCCCCCCGCAGCCGCGCCCAACCTCCGGTCCGCCGAGCTCCATCGCGAACACGCCGTCGCGTTTGAAGCAGACGTTGCCGATCGTCACCTGCTCGCCAGCGGCCTTCTTCTTCGTCGAAGTCTCGATGATCGTCGGGCATGCCCGCCCGCCAAACAGCAGAGAAGTCGTATCGCTCTTCGGGTCGCAGCCGATCAGCAGAACCTTCTTGCCCTGCTGCGCCATGGTGTAGGAGAGATTGGCCAGCGTGAAGCTCTTGCCGATTCCGCCCTTGCCGTAGATCGCGATGATCTGCGTTTCTTTCTTCTGCGGCGAGGCGACGGGCCTGGAGACAACGGGACTGTGGTCTGGCGGAGAGGTCGGTGCGGCTTCGACGAAGCCGGCGACGCTCATGGAGACGTCTTCGATGCTCATGCGGCGTCCCTCCAGTCGAGAACCATTTTCAAGCAGTCCGGATCGTCGAACGCCGTCGGATAGGCGTCCGGCGCGTCACGGAAGCTGCGGCGATGTGTGAGGAGCCCGTCGAGCGCGAGCCTCCCGTCCTCCACGAGGCGCGTGACGGCGGAGAGATCCTGCGGCCGCCACTGCGCCGCGACGCGAATGCGCACCTCGCGCAGAAAGGCGGGTGGAAAGTCGAAAGCGAGCGGCGCCTCATAGAAGCCGGCCAGCACGATCTCGCCGCCGGGCCCCAAGCGCGCGATGAGCTGGTCGAGGATCGCCGGATCGCCGCTGACGTCGAAGATGCGGCGATAGTCGCGCCGCGGATCGCTCTCGGGCGAACTCACCGAATATCCGAGAGCGCCGCTCGCACGCGCGGGGTTGCGCTCCCAGACCGTCGGCGGCTCGCTATCCGCCAGCGCGCAGAGTTGCGCCAGCAGGCGACCAAGGACGCCATGCCCGACGACCAGGTCGGCGTTGCTCGGCTCCAAGTCGCCGCGCGCATGATAGGCGGTGGCGGCGAGCGCCAGCAGCACGCCTTTTTCGCCGACGGCCTCTGACAGGGCGACGATGCGTGAGGCCTTCGTCACCAGCCGCGACGCCGCGCCGCCAAAGAGGCTGCGCACCGGTCCGAAGCATTTCGCGCCAGGGACAAACACCGTCTGTCCGACGCGGAACTCCGTTTCGGGCTTCGCCTCGATGATTTCGCCGACGTTTTCGTAGCCCGGCACGAGCGGATAGCCCATGCCCGGGAAATCCGGCATGCGCCCGTTGAAGAGGAGCCTCTCTGTGCCCGTGCTGACGCCGCTCCAACGCGTCGCGATCACGACATCGTCGCTCTCGGGCGCATCGACCGGGAGCCGGGTCAGGGTTACGCGCCCGGGCTCATTCAAGACGATGGCAAGAGCGTCGAGCATCAGCGATCTCTGACGAGTTTTGGCTGCGGACCGGATTGGAACCGCGCATATGTAATGCTAACGGTACATATATAATTGTCAATCTAAAATTACACTCGCTGCGCAACTAAGCAGCCCAGGAGCAAAGGCCGGCGGGTCGACAAGCCGCGTATCGTCTTGAAGCCGGCATCGCGCAGCATAACGGTGAGCTCCACGGCGGATCGGGCCCGGCCGCGCCCCATCGCGAGCAGATACATGCCGAAATAGGCGTCCCCGACCGACTCGGCGCCGGGCGTTCCGGCGAAAGGCTCCGCGACGATCACCTTGCCGCCCGGCGGCAAGGCCTCATAGGCGGCGCGCAGCAGCTTCGCGACCGTGGCGTCGTCATGGTCGTGCAGAACGCGCACGAAGGAGATCGCGTCGGCCCCGCGCGGCAAGTCGTCGCAGAAAAAATTTCCGCCGATCGCTTCAACCCGGTTTCCGAATCGCCGCAAGCGAGTTTGCGCCCGCGAGACGACCGCGGGCAGGTCGAATAGCTTCAGCGCGAGTTGTGGCGCGCGCGCCGCCGCCGCGGAAACGAAAACGCCCTCTCCTCCGCCGACGTCGAGCAGGCAATGATGCGCGTGGAACGGGTAGGCGTCGATCACGTCGCGCGCGATGAGCTCTTGAGAGCGCGCCATCAGCGTCGAATAGGCGGCGCAATCCTCCTCCGAGGCCTCGACATCACCTTGCGCCGCATAGGGCCAGAACCGCGACAGCCGCGAATTGGTCTCGCCGCGCAGCAAAGCGACCGGGTCGCGCAGATCGTCGTAAAGCAGGCGGTGATGCTCGACGAAAGCGCCGATCGAAGGGTCGCCGAGCAGCGCCGCGCCGAGATCGCCGAGCGCAAAGCGATCGCCGGGAAGCGCGTGCAGCAGACGCAAAGAGGACGCGGCAAGAAGGAGGCGGCGCGCAGGCTCGACATCGAGTCCGAATTTCTCGGCGAGGACGGCCAGATCCTCGGGGCCTTCCCGCAGCGCCTCGAAGACGTCGAGGCGCACGCAGGCGAGCAGCACTTGCGAATAGACGAAGCCGGCGCAGAGATCGAACAGCGCCCGCATGTTGCGGCGCGCGACGAATTGCGTGACGAGATTGTCCGCGGCCCAACGCTGAAACGCGGCGTCGGCGATGCGGCGCGCGCGCCAGGCGAGCCACTTCTCACGCCAAGACGAGGCGCGACTCGCTTTGCGGGACGGCGTAGCCGCCATGCCGGCGCTGGGCGTCATTCAGGCGGCGACTGTCGCGAGCTGCTTGGGGAAGAACTGCGCCGTCTGCGCCTTGATGAGGCTACGCAGCTCAGCCTTTCCCGGGCAGTCGGGGATCGACCCAACCGCCGCCGCGACGAGCTCCTCGAGGCGGGCCTTGGCGCCGCCGACGCCCAGCTGCGCCGCAGCATTCGGCCGCAGCCGCGCCGCATCCTGACCCACGGGTTTGCCGAGCTCTTTCACGTCGCAGAGAATGTCGCGCAAATCGTCGGCGACCTGATAGGCTTCGCCGAGCTTCGCGCCGAGCGTGCGCCAGGACTCGGCCTTCGCGCCCGCCGCAGCGGCGCCGCAGCAGGTGGCGGCGACGAAGAGCGCGCCAGTCTTGGCGCGCTGGTAGTCGGCGAGCGGCACTGCGGCCTCGCATTCCCAGGCCTGCCCAGCGACGATGCCATCCGGCGAACCTACCGATCGCGCAATGGTTCCGAGCAGTTCCGCCATGCAAGCCGGATTGCGCGCCGCGCCCAGCGCCAAGCTTTCGAAGGCGAGGACAATGAGCGCGTCTCCGGTCAAAAGGGCGATCGGCTCGCCAAACTCCTGATGGACCGACGCCTTGCCGCGACGCAGGGAGGCGTCGTCAAAACAGGGCATGTCGTCATGCACGAGCGAGGCGCAATGCAGGAGCTCGATCGCGGTCGCGGCGGCGTCCGCGGCCTCCGGATCGGCGTCGCCGCAGGCCAGCGCCACGGCAAGGCAGAGATGCGGGCGGATACGGTGGCCTGCAGGAAACACAGCATAGCGAAGCGCCGCGGCGAGCAGCGGCGGGGCCCCGCGCCCCTGCGCGCGCGCCACGGCGGAGTTGAGAGCCAGTTCGATGCGCTCCAAGCCTCTCATCGCGGCCTCCTATGTCATTTTTTATGGACGTATTATTGTGTATGATGATATTTACACATTTAGAGACTCTTATCAATGGCCATCGCTGCGGAAGGTGGAAATGATGCGAACGCCGCGCGTCATCGTCATCGGCGCCGGAATTGGCGGCCTCGTCGCCGCGCTTCTGCTCGCAACGCGCGGCTTTGACGTCACCGTCATCGAACGCGCGGCGAAGCCCGGCGGAAAAATGCGCAAGGTCGAGGCCGGCGCAGCCAAGATCGACGTCGGCCCCACCGTCTTCACCATGCGATGGGTCTTCGAGGAGATCTTGCGGGAAGCGCAAGCGGAATGGCCGCAAGATCTCGTCGCACAACCGCTGCAGACGCTTGCTCGCCACGCCTGGAACGACGGCGCGGTTCTCGATCTCTTCACGGACATCGAGCGTAGCGCCGACGCCATCGCCCAGTTCGCCGGAACAGCGGAAGCCGCAGGCTATCGGCGATTTTGCGCGCGGGCGGCTGCGGTATACGACACGCTCAAGGACAGTTTCATTCGCGCCTCGCGACCGAGTCCACTGGCGCTGACGCAACGCGCAGGGCTGCGCGGACTGCCGGGACTGCTGCGCATCTCGCCCTTCACGACGCTCTGGGACGCGCTTGGAGAGTATTTCCGCGATCCGCGCTTGCGGCAGTTGTTTGGTCGCTACGCCACTTATTGCGGTTCTTCGCCCTTCGCTGCGCCTGCGACGCTGATGCTCGTCGCGCATGTCGAACGAGAGGGCGTGTGGACCCTGGACAAAGGCATGAGCGGGCTCGCGGAAGCAATCGCGATGCTCGCAGAGCGCTGCGGCGTGAAATTCGTGTTTGAGCAGGAGGCGAGCCGCATCGTCGTTGAGCGCGGCGCCGTGTCCGGCGTCGAGACACGCGGGGGCGCGCATTTCCCCGCCGAGGCGGTTGTGTTCAACGGCGACGCGGCGGCTCTCTCCGCAGGGCTCTTAGGCCCCGTCGCCGCGCGCGCCGGTGGTCCGACACAAAACGCTCATTCGCTCTCGGCGCTGACCTGGGCGGCGCCAGCGCGCGCGTCGGGATTTCCCCTCGCCTATCACAATGTGTTCTTCAGCGACGATTACCGCGCCGAATTCGACGACATTTTTACGCGACGGCGCCTGCCGCGCGCACCGACGATTTACCTCTGCGCGCAGGATCGCTGCGAGCACGACGCGCCATCCGGCGGGCCAACGCAGCCGGAAAGACTTTTTTGCCTCGTCAACGCGCCCGCCTTGGAAGCAGGCGGAGACATCGACTCAGCGGAGCTCCGCGCATGCGAAGAAACGACACGTTACCGGCTCGAACGCTCTGGCCTCGAGCTGACCTTCGATCCGGCGAACTGCGTGGGTACAGGTCCGGCGGAGTTCGCCCGGCTGTTTCCGGCGACGGGCGGCGCGCTTTATGGCCAGGCGTCGCATGGCTGGAGAAGCTCGTTCACGCGTCCCGGATCTTCGACGAGCCTGCCGGGTCTATACCTCGCCGGGGGCTCGACTCATCCGGGGCCGGGTGTCCCGATGGCGGCGCTTTCGGGCCGTCTTGCGGCGCACAGGGTGATGGCGGACCTCGCTTCGATGCGCCCGTCGTTCCGGGGGGCTACGCTTGGTGGTACGTCGACGCATTGAGCGACGACGGAGCCTATGGTCTCACCGTCATCGCTTTTATCGGCAGCGTCTTTTCGCCCTACTACGCCTGGAAGGGCCGCGCCGATCCGCTCGATCATTGCGCCATCAACGTCGCGCTTTACTCTCCGAGCGGGAATTGCTGGTCGATGACCGAACGCCGGCGCCACGCCGTCGAGCGATCCACCGACAGCCTCGCGATCGGACCGAGTTCGCTTCGGTGGGAGCAAGGCGCTCTTTCCCTTGATCTGAAGGAAATCGGCGCGCCGATTCCCTTTCCGCTGCGCGGCGCCATCCGCCTCGAGCCGACGATCGTGAACCACGAAGCGCATTTATTGGAGCGCGCGGGACGTCATTTCTGGCGCCCGATTGCGCCAGCGGCGCGCGTCGAGGTCATCTTCGATAAGCCCGCGCTACGGTGGAGCGGTCACGGCTATTTTGACTGTAACGCCGGCGATGAGCCGCTCGAGCGCGCCTTCTCGTCCTGGGCCTGGTCCCGCGCGCAAACCGAGACGGGCGCGGCGATCCTCTATGACGCAGAACGACGCCGCGAGCCCTCCTTGTCGCTCGCCCTGCGCTTCGATAGCGCGGGAGTCCGCCAATCGTTTCCGCCGCCGCCTCAAGCCTCCCTGCCCCGCAGCGGCTGGCGTGTCGACCGCGCGACGCGTTCCGACGACGCAAACGTGAAGCTCTTGCGCACGCTCGAAGACACGCCCTTCTATGCCCGCTCCGTCGTCGAAACGACGCTGCTGGGACAGCGGCGCGCCGTGATGCATGAGAGCCTGTCCCTCGATCGCTTCGCCAATCCGATCGTGCGTGCGATGCTGCCGTTCAGGATGCCGCGGCGCTGATTTGTAGTCACGGTCTTGGCGGATCGTCCTTATCGCGAAGCTTCTCGCGCGCCTTACGGATCGACCGCAATTGCCAGAAGGCGAAGGCAAGCACGACGCCGAAGGAAAACACCATTTCGACCAGGCCGAAATATTGCGATCCGGCGGACTCATTCTCCATAGCGTTCGACCCGCTCGAGCCGTTCGAACATGTCGAGCACACAGAGGAACTGGCGTTCGATCTCGGCGAGCCGCGGACGCGTAACGAATTTTGGCGCCGGCGCGCGGCCGATCGCCTCGATGAGGAAGGCGGCGGCGCCAAGCGGAGGAACGTCGAGATCATGTCTCAACAGCGGCGCCACGGCCAGGGCTCTGGCGAGAAGCGCGAGCTTCCGCGGCGTCGAAACGCGGGCGCGGCGCGTGATCGAGTCCCATTGGTGGCGCTCGACCTCTCGTCCGATTTCGGCATAGAGCAAGGCGGCGGTCAAAATCGCGGGGCGGCAGGCGAGCGGGAGCAAGGCTATTCCGTCGCGCGCGCGCGCGTAGAGGCGGTCGGCCTCCATAAGCAGCCGCGCGAGGACACCTTTCAACGCCGGATCAGGCGTGGGATCGGCGAGAAAGCGCTCGACGTCGATACCCGCGCTGCGCAGCCAGCTCAAGGGCAAGTAGACGCGGCCAGCGCGCGCGTCTTCTCCGACGTCACGGGCGATATTGGTCAACTGCATAGCGACTCCGAGGTCGCAGGCGCGAGCCAGCGCGCGCGGATCGCGCACCCCCATGATCAGCGTCATCATCACGCCGACCGTTCCGGCGACTCGCACGCCATAGGCGCAGAGATCCTCAAAGCTTTCATAGCGCCGCGCCTGCGTGTCCCACTCCAGGCCCTCGAGCAGCGCCTCGGGCGCCGCGCGCGGGATTGCATGACGGCGCACGATATCCGCCATGGCGCGGTCCGCCGGATGCGCTTGTGGACGACCGTCGTAGACTCCGTCGAACCTCTGGCGGAGCCGGCTCAAAGCCGCCGCAGAACCGCCGTCGAGATCGATCGCGTCGTCCGAGAGGCGACAGAAGGCGTAGAGCCCATAGGCCGGCTCTCGCACGACGGCGGGCAGAATCAAGGACGCGGCGTGAAAGCTTCGCGAGCCTTGGCGGATGGCTTCAGCGCAATGCCAATGGTCGATTCGCTGCGCGAAGGCGGTCTCATGCGAATACGGTTGCATCGGGCGCCACCTTGTCCAAAATCCGCGCCGACGAGAGGACGCCGGGCAGTCCGGCGCCAGGATGCGTCCCTGCGCCGACGAGAAACAGATTGCGGATGTCCTCGCTCGCATTGTGCGGCCGGAACCAAGCGCTTTGCGTGAGAGTCGGCTCAAGGCTGAAGGCCGCGCCGCGGTACGCGCAGAGGCGCTCCTGAAAATCGATCGGCGTCGCGATGCGCTGCGTCACGATTTGCGAGGAAAGTCCCGGCAGGATCGTCTGCTCAAGCGCCTCGGCGACGGCGCGCCGATACTCCTCGGCGATAGCTGGCCAATCCTGGCCGCCCGCGAGATTGGGCACGGGCGAGAGCACGTAGAAGGCGTCGCAGCCGCTTGGGGCGACCGAGGGGTCTGTAGCGCTCGGTCGGTGCAGATAGAGACTGAAGTCGGAAGCCAGCCGCTTGCGGTCGAAGATGTCCCGCAGCAGGCCGCGATAGCGCGGACCGAGCAGGATGGTGTGATGCGCCACCGCTTCATAGCGGCGGCGCGTGCCGAAATACCAAAGAAACAGCCCCATCGAGTAGCGCGCGTGCTCGATTTTTCGGTCGCTCCAGCGTCGCCGCGCCGAGGCGGAAAGCAAGTGGCGATAGGCCCAGGCCGAGTTGGCGTTGCAAATGACGATACGCGAGCGAATCGCTTCTCCGCTCTTGAGCCGAACGCCAACCGCGGCGCCGTCTTCGACGAGGATCTCGGCGACCTCCGAATTGCAGCGCAGCTCTCCGCCCTGCCCGCGCACGAGATCCACGAGCCCTTCGACGAGGCGGCCCGTTCCGCCCATCGCATAATGCACGCCCCAGCGTTTTTCCAAGGAAGCGATGAGGCAATAGATTGCGCTCGCGCGGAACGGATTGCCGCCGATGAGCAGAGGGTGAAAACTGAAAGCAGTGCGCAGGCGCTCGTCGCTGAAGTAGCGCGAAACGAGCCCGTAGACGCTGCGATAGCCCTGTAAGCGAAGCAGTTCGCCCGCAATGCGCGCCATGTCGAGCGGCGTGCTGAAGGGAACGTCGCCTAGACGGTCGAAGCCGATGCGCCGGATTTCGTCGCTCATGCGCATGAAGCGCTCGAACCCTTCGACGTCCTTTTGAGAGAAGCGCGCGATCTCGGCGCGCATCGCCGCCGTATCGTCGCTGTAGTCGAAGGTCGCGCCGTCGTGGAAGCGGATGCGGTAGAACGGACGCATCGGGCGAAGCTCGACATCGTCGGACAGGTTGCGTTCGCAGAGCCGCCAAAGCTCCTCGAAGAGGAAGGGCGCCGTGACGATCGTCGGTCCCGCGTCGAAGGTGAAGCCGTCCTGGCGATGCACATAGGCGCGGCCGCCGGGAGCGTCGAGCTTTTCAAGGATAGTGACGTGGTAGCCGCGCGCTCCAAGTCGCACCGCGGCGGCGAGTCCGCCGAAGCCGCTGCCAATGACGATCGCCCGCGGCCGCGCCTTGGCGGCGTCCGATCCCCGACTGCGCGGCGCGAGTGTCAACATAGAATTACACTACCAGTGTAAGGGCCATTTGATCAAGAGGCTCTCCGGTGCAGACTTACGGTCGCCCGGCTGGCGAGCTCAGCGATCAGATCGGCGAAGAGATCGGGCGCTTCTTCATGTGCGAGATGGCCCAGCCCGTTAATTTCCAACACTTCGGCGTTTCGAAGCCGCGCCTCTGCCCTCACCGCCGTCGCCGGCGGTATGGTCAGATCATTGGCCGCGGCGACGAGGGTGACAGGCGTTTCGAGTCTCGAGAATTCGCGCCGTAAGGGCCCCAGATCCCAATTCGCCATCATCGCCAGCGCACCCTCAACATGCGCCGGATTGCGCAGCAGGCGCCGATAAAGGTCAACGCCCGCCGCGTCGATGCGCGAGCCCGTTCCGTCAAGCAATCGCTTCACCGTATCGGGCTTGGCGGTCCAGGCGAAGAATCGCGGAGTCAGAGGATTGAGAAAGACGAGCTTGGCGAGAGCGGGAAAGACGTGCCCGCCTGCGCCGGCGAAGGGTTCGAGCGCGCCGTTGAGAGAAACCAGAAGCTTGGGCGTTATGGCGGCGTCGAGGCACAGCTGCATCAACACGGCGACGCCGGCCGAGTGGCCGACGACGACCTGCGGCGCAAACCCAATCTTTTCGAGCAATGCCGCGACCGCGCGCGCCATGCCCTGCAGCGACTGCGAGGCGGCGCCGCGCGCCGAGGTGAAGCCGTGGCCCGGTAGATCGGGCGCGACGACGCGGAAGCGGCGCGCCAGACGCGGCGCCAGCCCACGCCAGGAATGAGTTGCGGCGCCCGTGCCGTGCAAAAGCAGCAGTCCGGGCCCCTCGCCCATGCTCTGGACATGCCAGCGCAGGCCATGCGCATCGAGAAGAAAGCTCGCCTCTCGGTTGGGCCAGTCGGCGCCGTCGCGTTCAAGCGAGAGCCGCGTGTCTTCGGCGCGCCGGAACACGACGTCACCCTTCCAGAGCTGCGGCGCGAACGGCAAGCGAAATCGTTTCGGCGTCCGCGCGTGGCAGCTTGAGGTAACGCGCGTTCATGGCTTGCGCGAGCTGAAGCGTCGGCGCCTCCGATGACGCGCAGAGGAGCGACGGCGAAGTATCGATCGCCAACGCTGCGACGCCGAGCGCCCGCAGCTGCTTGCCAACCTGCAGCGCATCTTCCAGCGCCCGCATGCGGCCGGCTTCTCCACTGCGGCCGATATTGGCGCGGCCGTCGCTCATCAGCACTACGAGCGGCGTCTGTCCCTTTCGTCGCGAACCCTGCGCGAGCGCGAGCGCCGACTCCAGGCCGCTGGCGAGCGGGGTTCCCCCGCCGCCCGGAAGCCCCCGCAGCCGGCGCTTGGCGCAAGCCAGCGAGCGCGTCGGCGGCAGGACGATCTCCGCCGATTTGCCGCGGAACGCCACGAGCGCGACATTGTCGCGGCGCGCGTAACAGTCGCCGAGCAGCAGCTCCACGGCGCCTTTGGCCTCCGCGAGCCGATGCATCGCCGCCGAGCCGGAAGCGTCGATGACGAAGATCGCCGTGGTCTCGCGACGGTCGCGAAACCGCATGATTCGAAAATCCTCAGGCGTCACCAGAATGCGATCGCGGCGCGCGCCGGCTGCGGCGCGGCGGATCGCCTGCCAGGGCGCCGCTGCGCGCAGCGTGTCGACGAGCCCGAGCCGCCCCTGGCGCAGCGAGCCGCTGCGCGCGCCGATCGGGCGTCCCCTTTGGCACGACAACTTGCCGGCGCCGGCCTTGCCGGAATTCGCGGATCGCGCGCCGCGGGACCGATCGGCGCTGAGCGCCGCGAGAAGATCCGGGGGGATCGCCGCCCGCGCGGCCTCGAGCACCACGTCCTCGAGTTGCGATGGCGATTTATTGTCCTGGTCGACGTCTTGCCGCTCGCCAGGTTCTTCTTTTTCGGGCGATGGCTCCTGCTGTTGCGGCTCGGCGTCAGTCTCCGGCAACGTCGTAGCACGCGGCGCGAGCACATAGCGCGCCGCGACGACAAGATCCTCTTCGCTCACGCGGTCCTCCCCGCGCAGGGCGCAGGCGGCGCGAGCGACGCGCAAAGCGAGGAGAGGCGCGCGCAACGAGGCGACTCCCAGCTGTGCGGCTGCTACGATAAGGGCGCGTATCGCCGCAGCATCGGCGGAGATCTTGGACAGGCGCACACGTGCCGCCGCTATGTCCGGCGCTGAGTTTTGAGGGCCCGCAAGCACGCGATGATCGATCGACGCAAGATCGATGCGAAAAGCCAAGCGATCGAGCAAAGCGGCAGGCGGCGCTTCGTCCTCGCCCTGTCCTTCGTCCAAGGCGATCGCGCCGAGGCGCGCGCGATGACGCAAAGCCATGCCGTCCCGCTCGGCTTGCATGCGTCCGGAATCCAATGCGCGCGAAAAATGCGCGGCGGCGGAAGGCGGCAAGCGTTCCGCCATCGCGATAACGACCAAGCCGCCGTCGGACTGCGCCAGCAAACCCTTCTCGGCCACGGGGCGCCCGGCGCGCAAGGATGCTGCGACGTCCACCCCCCCGAGCAGGCGATCGTCACCGATCTGGGACGGCGCGCGCCGCATTTGCATACCGGCGGGCAGGAAGGCGCGCAGCGCGGCGAGCCAGGCGTCACGCGCGGGGCCCGGACTGGCGCGCAGCGCCACTCCATTCATCAGAGGATCGACGGCGAACAGCGCGGCCGCGCCCAAAGCATGGAGCCAAGCCGAAGCAGAGCCGTCGTGCGCCGTCACCCGAAAGTCTCCTCGACCGCCCGAGCCACCCGCGCCCTCGAACCGACATCATCCAGCGGATTGCGGCGCAGGCGATGCGACAGCCCTAAGGGCGCCACGCGGCGCAGATGCGCGTCGCCCACCGCAGCCTCGCCTTCTAGGCTCGCGAGCGCGCGCGCCGCGCGGATGAGCGTCAACTCGCCGCGCAAACCATCGGTCCCCAAGGCGACGCAAAGCCGCGCCGCCTGCTCCAACGCCGCGACCGGGGTCGCAATCGAAGCTAGCCGGTCGCGCGCGGCGACAATCCGGCGCCGCAGCTTCTGTTCCTCGGGCCGCCAGTGTTCGCAGAAAGCGTTCGGATCGCGTTCGAAGGCGTCGCGCCGCAGAACGACTTCGACCCGCGTTGCGATGTCCGTCGGGGTCGCGACCTCGACCGCAAGTCCGAAGCGGTCGAGCAGCTGCGGACGCAACTCGCCTTCTTCCGGATTCCCGCTGCCGATCAGTACGAAGCGCGCCGGATGTCGAAGACTGAGGCCTTCGCGCTCGATGAGGTTTTCACCGGAGGCGGCGACGTCGAGCAGCAGATCGACGAGGTGGTCCTCCAGGAGATTGACCTCGTCGATGTAAAGAAAGCCGCGATTGGCCCTCGCCAGCAGGCCGGGTTCGAAGGATTTTTCGCCATGGGAGAGCGCGCGTTCGAGGTTGAGCGCGCCAACCACGCGATCTTCCGTCGCGCCAAGCGGGAGCTCCACCACGGGGGGCGAACGCAATGCGACTCTCAAGCCGGAGGCGCGCTCTCGGCAGGCGTCGCAATGTCCGGAAGTCGCCGCCGGATCACAATTATAAGCGCAGTCGGCGATGGACCGCATCTTGGGGAGAAGTGCGGCCAACGCCCGCACCGCCGTCGATTTGCCCGTGCCGCGGTCGCCGAAGGCCAGCACGCCGCCGACCGCGGGATCGATGGCGCAAATTAGCAAAGCGAGCTTCAACTCGTCCTGGCCGACAATGGCGGTGAAGGGGAAGGCCGTCCGCCCGGAAGCCTCAGCCAAGGCGCTCGGGGAAGCGATCGGCTTGAGCGCGTGCTTCGGCTTCACGGAGGGGCTCTCGATTCGCGGCGCCTTGAGCGGGAACGTCATCCCTCAACCTTTCTTGACACCATATAATGTAAATATTACTTTACACCACGAAAGGGTCGTGAGCAAATCATTTTGGGCGTCCATTCGCCTCGCCTCTGTCCCCGCGCTTGACAGCTGGCCCGCGTGAAAGCCGGACTTCGACCCTATGAGCGAGGGAGAAGCCTCATTAGAAGGTTGAAAATCAGGGGTTTTCGAGGGAAACGCCGGGTTCCAGGCTACGCTAGCGGCTCCGGCGCAGTTGCTAGCCGCCAAGCGCCCTTGACACTATGAAAACGCAGCTTCGAGGAATATAAGGGATTTTACTGACGAGCAGCGTCGTCAACGGTATAGGACAGGCTGTGCGACGATGATGCACACGACCCTCGCTCGTCCGGACGTCACCCTCACAATTGATGACGAGGGGGTGATACGTCACGCGATTCCCGCCGAAGCTCTAGCGGAAGAGCACTTGGAAGTCTGGAGCGGCCGCCGCTTCGCGGAAACAGTCGATTCCGACGTCGATCAGTCGACCCTCCATTCCATCCAAAATTTGCTCGAAAACGGCGAGTCGACATGCTTCCGGGTCAAGCAGCGCTTCCCGAGCGGTCGAGAAGTTCCCATGGATTATACGGCGATCAGCCTTGGCGAGAACGCCGGATTCGTCGCTGTGGGGCGCAATACGCAGCTGGTCTCCGATTTGGAATCGCGGCTCCAACTCGCTCAGCAAGCTCGCGAGCAGGACTATTGGCGGATCCGGGAATTCGAGACCCGCTACCGAATGCTGTTTGACGCCACCAACGAGGCCGTCGTGTCGGTCGCAGTCTCCGATTTACGAATCATCGAAGCCAATCTGGCCGCCGAGCGGAGCTTCGGGCTTTTCCCCGGCGGCGACTTTTGGGCGCGCATGCAAGAGCGCGACAAGAAAGGCTTTCGAGCGATGCTGGAGAAGGTTCGCGAGCAGGGCCGCGCACCGAGCATTGTCTTGCACCTTTCGATGCTTACTGAGTTCTTGCAGCGTCCGGGCCTCGATGAGCAGCACGGACGCCGGCCAGGCCTATCTGCTGCAAATCGCCACCATGGCCCCCAAGGGACGCGACGAGCAGCTCGCGATGGCGCAGGTCGTGCAGCGGTTGCCGCAAGGCTTTGTGTTCGTCGACCGCAAGGGGGTGGTTCTGCGCGCCAACGACGCATTTCTCGATCTGGCGCAGCTCCCTTCCGAAGCCGCAGCGATCGGAAAGAGTCTGAAGATTTGGATGAGCGAACCCGGAGCAGACATATCGGTCGTGCTCAATCTTTTGCGCAAGCATGGCTCAGTGCGGCGCATGGCGGCGCGCCTCGATGGAGCGCTGGGCGCCGCTACCGATGTGGAGGTTTCGGCCGTTGGCGACAAGCCGCAAGATTTCGAGATGGTCGGCTTATTGTTCGACGCCGCCGCCCAGCTAGAGGCGCAGCTCGATGAGAGGGCAGAGCAAGGCGGCCGAACCTTGACCTCAACGGAAGGGCCGTTGGATCAGATCGTGAAGTCTTCGACAGCGGCGCTGGAGCGCAAAACCATCGTCGCCGCGCTCGAGCGCTTCCGCGGCAACCGGACCAGCGCCGCAAAATATCTGGGATTGAGTCGACAAAGTCTGCATGCCAAATTGCGAAAATATAATTTCGACCCGAAATAGGCGCCGGCGTAGCGGCGGACCGCCCTGGGGGAGACCGTCGCATTGGCCCAAATACAGACGGACAGTCCGGCGTTTGGAGCCGCCGACCTCACCAATTGCGAGCGCGAGCAAATTCAGTTCGCCGGCTCAATCCAGCCGCATGGCGCGCTTCTCCTGCTTTCCGAGCGGGACGGCGTGGTGGCGCAGGCGAGCGCCAACGCCGCCGAGTTTCTCAAGATAGACGGCCGCCCTCACGGGCGGCATCTGCGAGATTTCGGCGGCAATTTATGGAAGCAGGTTCGGCGTTACATCGGAGACTCGGGCGCCATTCCAATCGCCGTCGGCTGTCACTTGGACGATCTCGAGCGACCGCTCAATGCGCTGCTGCACCACGCGCCGGGCGGCGGTTTCGTCGTCGAGCTCGAACACGCCGGACCGACCTTTGATTATTCAGAGGCGATCGGCCAAGCGATTGAAACCACGCTCGCCTCGTCGAGCCTTAAGACTTCTCTGCGATGAAACCGCACGCATCGTTCGCGACCTCGCCGGCTACGACCGCGTCATGGTGTATCGATTCGACGACGCCGGTCACGGAGAAGTCTATTCCGAATGCAAGCGGTCAGAGCTCGAAGCCTTTCTCGGCAATCGCTACCCAGCAACCGACATTCCGCAGATCGCGCGCCAACTCTATGAGCGCAATCGCGTACGGTTGCTGGCCGACATCAATTTTACGCCATCGCCGCTCGAGCCTAAATTCTCGCCCTTCACCGGCGAGGAGCTCGACATGTCGCTGTGCTTCCTGCGCAGCGTCTCGCCCATCCACGTGCAGTATCTCAAGAATATGGGCGTTGCGGCGACGCTCGTCGTTTCGCTGATGGTTGGCGGCCGGCTTTGGGGCCTCATTTCCTGCCACCATTACTCCCCGCGCGTGATGCACTTCGAAATGCGCGCCGTTTGCGAGCTCCTGGCCGAAGTGGTGGGAACCCGCATTGCGGCGCTCGAAGGTTTCGTTCGCGTGCAAAGCGAGCTGTCGGTTAAGCGCCTCGAGCAGCGCATGGTCGAAAACATCTCTCGCGAAGGCGACTGGAAAGGCGCCTTGCTCGATAGCGAAGGGTCGCTTCTGCAACCGCTCAGAGCGACCGGCGCCGCGCTTCTTTACGAAGGCCGGATTCAGACGGTCGGCGAAGCGCCCGCTACAGAGCAAATCCGCAAACTCGCGCAGTGGATCGACGAGAAGCGCGGGATCGACGTTTTCGCGACGTCTTCGCTATCAGTGGACGAGCCGCGCTTTGCTTCGCTCGTTGGGCCGGCGAGCGGCGTCGTCGCGGCGCGCATTTCTGGTGAAGCTGGCGAGATGCTCCTGTGGTTTCGCAAGGAGCGCGTGCGCACGATTACTTGGGGCGGCAATCCATTCAAGCCGCCAAGTCCCGGCGACGATCCGTTGGAGCTGTCGCCGCGCCGCTCTTTCGCTCAATGGCGACAGGTCGTGGAGGGCACATCTGATCCTTGGACAGCGGCGGACTTGGCGGCCGCGAGGCTGATTGCGACGAGTGTGACAGACGTCGTCTTGCAATTTAGATCCGTGCGCATTCTGATCGCGCAAGATCAGCTGGCGCAAGTGCTACGCCAGGTGCAATCGGCTGATCAACCTGTCGTCGTCGCGGATGCGGAAGGGCGGGTGATCCAAACCAATGCATCCTTCGACGCATTGCTGAAGCCCTGCGGAGAGCGCTTGGAACATTTGTTGGAATTCGACCGCTGGTTTTCCGATAGCGAGATGGTCGCGCGCAAGCTACACGCGCTTCTCTTCAAGAAGCTCCCTTGGCGCGGTGAGGCTCTGCTGGAGAGCGGCAAGGGCATGTCGCGACCTTTTCTCCTGCGGGCCGACCCTGTCATGTCTTCGCCCAATCGGGTGCTTGGCTTTGTCGTGCTCTTCACCGATCTGACCGAGCGCAAGGCGGCCGAGACCGCGCGCCGTCACTTCCAGGACGACATTTTCCGCCGCCAGCAAATGCTGCAAAGCCGCATCGGCTCCGAATCCGACGTCACATACAGAGACCTCATGTCGACGGTCATCGAAAATGCGCAGCTCGCCGCGCTAGAAATCACGGATGGCCTCGACGGAAAAATGATGCCTGAAATGCTCGAGAGCGTGAATCATTCCGTGGGACGCGCGGCAGAGGTGCTTGAGCAGCTGTCCGCGCATGCGCGCTCGTCACGTCCCCGCAAGCTTCATTGAGATCGACGGCGCAGACGCGCTTCGTTGTTGCGCCAAACGCGAGATGTAGAGAGGGGAGCCATGACCCAAGCAGTGCGCGATCGCCTGCGCCGCGAGACCGCCGAAGTCCACGAGCGGCTGCATCGCCATCCTGGGCTCGGCGCCGCTGCGCGCGGCTCGATCGCGGCTGAGGACTATGTGCGGCTCCTTGCGCGCCTGTGGGGTTTTCATCGCGCCTATGAAGCCGCGCTTGCGGAAGCGCGCCTTGACTCGACTGATCCCCGTCTCTTGCCGGTCGAGCGCTCAGGATCACTCGTTCTGGATCTTACGGCTCTGGGCGTCGAGCGCGCCACGGTCGCCCGTCTGCCATTGTGCGCGACAATCGCGCGCCCCTCCAACGGCGCGGAGTTGCTGGGAGCCCGCTATGTCGTCGAAGGCTCGGCGCTGGGTGGTCAGCTGATCGCCCGCGCGCTCGAAAAAAGCTTTGGCGACAACAGGCGCTTCTTTCTTTTTCAGCCTGGGAAGGAATGGCGCGCCTTGACCGACCGTCTGGAGGCGCTTGCGGGAAATCCCCCCGCGGTGGAGGACGCCGCAAAGGCCGCGCGGGCAATCTTTCTCAATTTCGAAACGTGGATGGACGGGTGGAAGAGCCCGGAATTGTGGGCGATCATCGGCGGCGACGCAGGCATGGAGCCTGAACTCACGGCGCACGGCTAGCTGTTTTATCCTCAGAAGAAACGACCCCGCCCGTCGACGTTTGCCGGATCAAGAGTTTTTTCGCGAGCAATGTCGCTGTCGGAGCATCCGGGGCGGTCGCATCCGCTCCCACCTGGATTGCGAGTTGTGGATTCGCTGTGAATACCCGTCCGCCGACAATCACGGCGATGAATTTGTTGCGGGACGCCCGGCGCGCCGCGCAAATCAACTTTGCGACCGTATCGAGCCCCGCCTCGGCGGCTAATGCGACGCCGTAAATGGCGTACCATTCCCGTGCGACAGCCTCGACATTCTCGTCAATAGAAACGCCCTTAAGCAAAGCCACGTCCCAGCTCGCGGCGCGCATGAAGTTGGCGACGATTTCTAAGCCAAAGCCATGAACTTCGCTCGGCGCCGTGACGAGAAGCGCACGCTGTCGCCGTTCACAATTTGTCGACGCTTCGGCGCAACCAAAGATGCGCAACACTTCCTGCAAGCGTGCGAGGCCGAGCGTCACATCGAAAAAATCGCAAGCGTCCTCTTCCCACAACTCGCCGAGGCGCCGAGCCGTCGGCGCGAGCAAATCGAGAAACAGCGAGTTGAGAGAATGCCCCAGAGCCCGCATCTTCACGAAATAGGCGGAGACGGAGGCCTCGTCATTTCCGATCGCAAGCGCCCCGAACTCGGATATTTCCTGAGCGCCTATGACGGGCCGTTCCTCGGCGGGGGTCAAATTGTGATGCATCGTTTTCAGGCGCGGAACAATTTCCCCGACAATGAGCTCGGTGAGATTTTTTCTGTTTCCGGGCGCTGTCGGCTGCAAAGGACGGTCTGGAATGGGCTGCGTGAAAAATTCACATTGTCTCGCGTAAGCAACGAGCGCATCAGCTTCGGTCAAGATCGCCGCACCCTTGAACGCCATAGCGGCCTCCCTGGAGGTCCAGAATGCTTCATCGCGTTCGATCGAGGCGCCGCTTCGGACATTTGAACGCTGGGCCGAAGGCTCCGGAGAGTGCGCAGCTGCGTTCCAAACCACCGTCTGATCGAACGAGTTCTGTCACTTTCAACGCGCGCTGTTTTGCGGCTTGGAACCGGGCGGAAAGGGGCTCAGTTCAAGCACATTGAAACTCAGAATCTGAAAAGAGTAAAGCTGAGTTTACTATCTCCGGCCTTGTAAATTTGAATTGTCACTGTGAAGCTAGAGGCTCTTAACAGTCTTGCGTGCGCTGCGGCATCGTCGCCGAAACGAAGAGGAGACAAAGCCATGAACCGTTTTTCGGCGCTTGCTTGCGCAGCAGCGTTCGCAATTGCAGCAAGTCTGTTCGCGCTCGCAAACGCCACAAGGGGGCTCGACGTTTCGACGCAATTCGTCGGCGGGATCCCGAGCACCGTATACGGGAAGCCGGGAAAGGCGAAACGTCCCGTGATCGTGCTTGCCCATGGCTTTGCCGGCTCTCAGCAGTTCATGCAGCCTCTGGCGGTCACGTTGGCGCGCAACGGCTTCATCGCCGTGACCTTCGACTTTGCCGGGCATGGCCGCAACGCAGAACCTTTGCACGGCGGACTCGCCGATCTGCCGCGCAGCACGCAGGCTCTGCTCGATCAGCTCGATCAAATGTTCGCCTTCGCCGCGGCCTTGCCGCAGGCTGACGGCCGGTTGGGAACCGTTGGTCACTCGATGGCGGCCGACCTCGTGGTGCGCTATGCCGCGGCGCACCCTCGAATTGGCGCCGTCGTCGCGTTGTCGCTGTTTGGCGGAGCGGAAGCGACGCCGGAACAGCCAAAGAATTTGCTCGTCGTCGACGGGGCTTGGGAGAGCGATGCATTGAAGCGCGCCGGCTACCGCATCGCCGCCGCCGCCGCGGGCGGCGCCGAGCAAGAAGGCGTGACATTTGGCGATTTCGCTCAGGGTTCGGCGAGACGCTTCGCGCTCGCACCGAACGTGGAGCATATTGGCGTGCTCTACAGCGAAGCCGCTTTGCGAGAGACGCTCGCCTGGGTGAATGGCGCATTCGGCCAAGACGAAACCGACTTCATCGATCGGCGAAGCCGCTGGCTTCCTCTGCTGTTCCTGGGCCTAATCGTTTTGGCGGAGCCCGCCTCGAGGCTGCTGCCCGTGCTCGCGCCGGCGCCGCTGGGCGCCGAACTTGGCTGGCGCAAGCTCTGGCCGCTCTGCGTCGTCCCGGCGCTGCTCACTCCTCTCCTTACATGCGTGCTGCCGACGCGATTTCTTCCCATGCTGCTGGCCGACTATCTGGTGATGCATTTCGCAGTTTACGCCTGTCTGACCTCCCTCGGTCTCTTTTGGTATAGAGCACGCGCCGCCCCGCCGTCCGCCTGCTCCAATTTCGCGTTCATCGCCGCCACCGGAAGCTGCGCGGCCTATTACATTCTTGGGATGGGGACGCCAATTACGCTCTATGTGACTTCCGTCGCCCCGACTCTCGCGCGCCTGCCATATCTGGTGATTCTTTTCCCCGCCGTCGCCGCCTATTGCGTCGCCGACGCATGGGCGACGCGCGGGGTCGTAGGCGCCTATCTCTTCAGTAAATTGTGCTTTGCCGTCTCGCTGGGAATCGCGGTGGCGCTGGAGCCTCGCCGCTTGTTTTTCCTCATCGTGATAACGCCCGCAGTGCTGCTGCTCTTCTCAATCTTCTGGCGCGTTGGCGCACTGGCCTATCGCCGCGTCAACGACCCACGGCCCGGAGCGCTGGGCGAGGCTTTGGCGCTCGCGCTCGCGCTTGGCGCGGTCTTTCCAATTGTGGATTGACGCGCTCAGGCCTTGGTTTTCTGCGCGATGTGGCGTTTGGGCCGTGTGGCTCTCTCGACCCGGAAAATCATGTGCGGCGAAAGCCTTAGCGGCGGGCGCGACCAACGCGTCAACATGTCTGCCGCATGCGCCACGAACGCCCCCGAGAGACTGGCGGCCACCCAGATCCAAGGAGCGCCGCTCAGCGCTTCTCGCAGAGCAAAGAGCAGGAATGCGCCCGCAAGGAGGTTGCATACGAAGCCGATCGGCTCCGGACCGCCGCCCGTCGCGAAGCGGTAGGCGATGACGCCGATCGCTTCGACGAGCACGAGCGCGAGGATCACATCGACGATCGCGCCGCTGACGAATAAATCGCTCATTTGCTGGTGCTCCGAAAAGGCCAGTTTGTTTCAAACGGCTTATTCAGTTCGACCATGCGCCAGTTGAGATAGCCCGCGAAGGTCACCCAGACGAGATAAGGCGCGAAAAGCCACCCGGCGAGCGTCGAGATGCGGCCGATGTGATACAGTAGCGCCGCGATCGAGAGCCAGAACGGAACGATCTCCAGGAGCGCCCAATCGGGACGATGCAGTTTGAAGAACAGGGGACTCCAGAGGACGTTCAACACACAGTTCAGAGCAAAGAGGCCGATGAGCCAAGCGCGCGAGGAGTTGTCGGGCGCATGCTTATAGGCGATGACGCCGGCCGAGACGACGAGGACATAGATCGTCGTCCACACAGGACCAAAGAGCCAGTTCGGCGGGCGCCAGCTGGGAAAATGCAAATTCTCATACCAAGGCCCGACTTCCGTCGCGAGCCCCCCCAACACCGCGACCGCAAGCGATGCGGCGACGGCTACGCCGACGAGTCCAGGATTTTGCAAGACGAACTCCATCAGGGCGACGCAAGGCGAAGCAGATGCGCGAGATCTTTAAAGAATATGCGCACATGGGCCATGGGGTCAGAGCGCACCAGCTCCTTGTTCATATATGACTCCCAGGTGAGGCGCTGAACGTCCGGATCCCGGCAGATTTTCACAAAAGCCTCGCGCCGACGGTCGCTGCGGTACCAGAAATATTGCAGCAGTCCCAATATCCAGAACACGCGTCCATGCGCCCGCATGAATCGCTTGCGCGGCGCGGCGAGGGCATGCGCGTCGCCCGTCGAGAGGAACTCCTGCGCGGCGTCGGCCGCAAGGCGCCCGCCATACATTGCGTAATAAATTCCCTCGCCGGACGCCGGGGCGACCACGCCTGCGGCGTCGCCAGCGAGAACGACGTCGCGGCCATTGTCCCATTTGCGCAAAGGCTTCAGCGGGATGGGCGCGCCCTCGCGTCGCGCCGTCTCCGCAGCCTCAAGCCCCGTCGCCGCGCGCAACGCCTGCACGGAATTTCGGAGGGAGAAGCCTTTCGCGGCGCTGCCGACGCCCACGCTCATCGTGTCGCCATGCGGAAAGATCCAGGCGTAAAAGTCCGGCGAGAGGGCGCCGCGATAGTGGATCTCGCAGCAGTCGTCCTCCGCCATCTGCGCGGGCGTCGCGACGATCTCGTGATAGGCGAAGACATATTTGGTCTTTTGCGCGCCGGCGATCTCCTGGCGAGCGATCTTCGAGAGCGCGCCGTCGGCGCCGATGACCATCTTCGCGCGAAGACTCGCAGCCGCGCCCTGCTTCGTTTCGTAGTGGACGGTGACGGCGCCGGCGCCGTCGCGCGTTAGCCGTTCAAAGGCGCCTGTGATGCGCGACGCTCCGGATTCAGCGGCGCGCGCGCGCAGCCATTCGTCGAAATCCGCGCGATCGACCATGCCGACGAATCCGCCCTTGATGGGCATGTCCACCGCGGCTCCGAGCGGCGAGATCATGCGCGCCGATTTCACGACGGCCTTCAGCAGATGCGTGGGGATGGCGAAGTCGCGCATGAGGCGCGGCGGGATGGCGCCCCCGCACGGCTTTATGCGGCCGGCCTTGTCGAGCAGCGCGACGTGACGTCCCGCGCGCGCGAGATCATTCGCCGCGGTCGCTCCGGCCGGACCGCCTCCGACTACGACGACATCGAAGAGTTCGCCTTCCTCACTCATGACCACCTCAGTCAGATATTCGACGCCTGAGAGGGACCAAGCCCTAGGCCCGCCCTGGCGTGCGAGGGTCTGGGCTCGGGGCGGCCAATGCGGCCCGCCATCGCGGCGGAGACGAGGAACAGGCCGGCTTCGAGCAGAAAAACGAGGGCATAGGCCGCGAGCGGGGCTCCGACGACGAAACGTGCGGCGTCGACGAGAAGTGTCGCAAGCACCCCGCCCAATCCGAAGGCGATGGCTTGAGCTGCGCCCCAGAGGCCCATACGCGTGCCCTCGCGCGAACGCGCGCCAGCGCCGGCCAATCCCATCATGGAGCCGATTGCCGCGACCGCGAAAACGCCGTTCGAGAAACCCAATGCGAAAACGCAGATGCGCAGAAGGCCGCCTTGACCGACATAGCCGCTCGCGGCGACGGCGGCGAGCGCGAGCGCCGAGGCGAGGCAGCCCCCAACGGTGTAAAGCCGCAGCGAACCGAAAACCGGGCCGCCGATCAGAGAGGTGCAGAGGGGAACGCTGAGCATGCCGAGCAGCACGCCGCCATGCTGAAGCCCGGCGAGTTTCGTGGTTGTTCCGGGCGTCATGCCGAAGACTACGCCGGCGAATGGCTCGACCAACAGTTCCTGCGCGCTGTAGGCGAGCATCGACACGAAGATGAAGATTGTGAAGCGGCGCGCCGCAGGCTCAGCCCAGACTTGCAGGAAGGCTTCGCGAAACGGCGGCCGCTCGGTCTTCGCCGCAGTACGTTCCAAGACGCTCTTTTCCACGCCCCAAATAGCGAGCGTCGCGACGCAGAAGGTCAGCGCCGAAACGCTCGCCGTCACCGCGATGAGCCGCATATTGGAGAAAGGGTCGAGGAAATGGCCGGCAAGCGGCGCGGTCAACGCGAAGCCAAAGATCATCATCACCCAGACGGTCGTCGCGGCGCCGGCGCGGCGTTCGGGGGCAACATGCGTCGCCAGCATCGCCAGCACCGAGGTGCCGGCGGCGCCGACACCCAGCCCGACGAGCAGGAAGGAAAACGCCGCGCATAAGAGGCCCATCGCCGGATGCACGGCGATCAGCGCCGTGCCGAGCGCGGCGCCGGTTCCGCCTAATGCGAGGACGGCCATGCCGAGGATAATCCAAGGCGTGCGCCGTCCGCCCACATCGGCGCGATAGCCCCAGGCCGGGCGAAGGAGCTGAATGGCGTAATGCGAGGCGACGAGAAGTCCAGGAACGAAGGCGGGCAAAGCCAGCTCCACGACCATCACGCGATTGATCGTCGAGGTCATCAGCACGACGACGGCGCCGAGCGAGGTTTGCACCAGCCCCAGCCGGACGACGCCGAGCCAGCTCAAAGACCCAGATTTCATGGCGCCCCCAAGACGCTGGAGCGAAGCGCGAAGGCGCTGATCAACATGCCGAGCACATAAAGCGTCGTGCCCGTGGCGTTATAAAAGGGCGCGTTCTTGCGGGGATCCTCGAGCAGCCTGCGCATCAGGGCGAACTGACCCAGGAGGAGCGCGGCGATCGCCGCGGCATGCGCAGGATGCGACCAATGCGCCAAAAAAGCGATGACGATGAGCTGCGGTGCAGCCATGACCCAACAGGCGAGGCGCGCCGCGCGCTCGACGCCAAGCTGCACGGGCAGCGACATGACGCCCATCCGCCTGTCGCCTTCGACCGATTTGAAGTCGTTGAGCGTCATGATTCCGTGAGCGCCGAAACTATAGAGCAGCGCCAGAACGACGATCCGCCAATCTGGAAGCCCGGCAGCCATGGCCGCCGCGCCGGTGAGCCAGGGCAAGCCTTCATAGCAGAGCGCCACGGCGGAATTGCCCCACCACCCGTTCTGTTTCAGACGGAACGGCGGCGCGCTGTAGAGCCACGCCAACATCAAGCCGAAGGTGGCGGCGATGAACACAAAGGGGCCGATCAACGCGGCGACGGCGAGCGACAGCGCCGTCCATATACAAGCGATGTAGAAACCCCATTCGCCGGGGATGCGGCCCGAGGGTATCGGACGCTTCGGCTCGTTAATCGCGTCGACGTGGCGATCGTACCAATCATTCACGGCTTGGCTCGTCGCGCAAACGAGCGGTCCGGCGAGCAAGATGCCCAGAACAACGATGGACCAGCGAGTCGTCGGCGAGGCGCCAGAGGCCACGATTCCACAGCCGAAAGCCCACATCGGCGCAAACCAGGTTACCGGTTTGAGCAGCTCCAGCACGGCGGAAGGCGATGGCGTGCGCATAAAACTAGGCTAGTTGAGACGCCGCAAACTGTCAATTAAAAATTACACAATGATGTAAGGCATATTTGTCACTCCTCAGACTCTTCCTCGCCTTCATCCTGCTCGTCGAGGTCGCCCATGCCGTAGCGCCTCAGCTTGGCGTAAAAAGCCTGGCGACTGAGGCTCAACATTTTGGCGGCGGCCGCGCGATTGTCCTGCGTTATCTTGAGCGCGGCTTCAATGCAGAGGCGCTCGACGAGATCGGTGGTTTCGCGGACGAGATTCTTCAGCGGAACGCGGCCGACCAGGTCCATGAACTGCTCGGCGGTGCGCGGCAGCTCATGCCCGCCCATTCTTTCCGCGCCGGAGCGCCATCCCGCGCTTCGCAGCGTAAACCCGTAACACGGCTCGGCGCCCTCCAGCGCGGCGACGGCGGAAATCTCGACCTCCTCCGTCGAGCCGTATTCGCCGCGCGAAACTGTGGAAAACTGGGTCACGACGCCATGCGCGCGAAGATTGGCGAAGATCACGTCTAGATCCACGGCGGAGCGGCCGATCCAGCGCTCGAGCGATTCGCCCTTCAGCTGCTCCGCCGTCGTCGCTTGCACCAGGTCGACGAAGGCGCCGTTCGCCGAGAGGATATTGCGCTGCGCGTCGGCAAGAACAAAGGCGTCGGGCATTTGCTCGACGATCTGCAAAATGCTCGCCTTTTCGGCGGGAAGCGCGACGGGAGCGTCCACCCGCGACAGCAGGACCAGCAGGAAAGACGCGCTCTCCTGGCGGAAGAGAGACCCCGAGAGCAGCAGCGCTTCTCCCGTCGCGGCCAGCTTGACGTGCACATTGTCGATGCGGGGGGCGACCTTCAGCGCGGCGATGAAGGAGCGGAGCGCCTGCGCGCTCGATTCGTCGAAAGGCTCGCTAAACTCGCGCCCCACGATCTTCTTGGCGGGCGCGCCGAGGAGCGCGCCTGCAGCGGGGTTGATTTCAGCGACGCGCCCATTGGAAAGATCGACGATCAGCACGGCTTCCGACGCCATATGGAAAAGCAGGCGATAGCGCTTCTCCACCGCGCGAATGCGGGCATATTCGCGCTCCATGGACTGCTGGGCGTCGGCGAGGCGCTGCTGCAGGGACGCCATCGCTTGCAAGTCGCGGCCGACGGCGATGACGCGTTCGTCCGGACCCTGGCGAATGACGGCGAGGCGCACCGGTATGTCCGGCCCGCGCCGCGCCGGATAGTTGATTTGCCGCCAGCGCGAGATCGCATGCGGAGACGCGTCGCGCAAAAGCTCTTCGATCTTGGGCCGACTCTCGATCGTCACGGTTTCGACCAAGGACCGCCCGATCCAGTCTCGATAGGCCTCGCGGGCGAGGTCCGCCGAGCCGAAGGCGACATCCAAGATGACGCCGGCCTTGTTCAAGACGATCACGATGTCGCAGCAGGCGGTTAGGAGCGTTGCAAAGGTTTCGGGATCGGCTGCGCCCAAAGTCTCGCCCGGCGTCGCGAGACGGGAAAAGTCCGTCACGGATCTGGTCGACTCGCTCACGATGGTCCCGCCCTTCAGTGACCAATGCCGCGGACATAAATTTTGCGCGTCGCTAGCTACACAATTCCGCCTTCTGCAAGCAAGTCGCACCGACTTCCCGCCGTGTGGCCTGGCGCGGGCTCCCAAAGCCTCCCTGAATTCAGGGGGCACTCTGTCTGACGTACGCAACGGGGCGGGTCAGGACCGTCAAATGTGTAATATAAATTTAACGTCAATTCAAGTTGACACATCTCTCCCTCACGCATAAACTCCAGACTGGTTCCCCCGAATCCGGAGCGGGACCGGGAAGAGCGGCCGACTGAGACAGGCCCCTGGGAGAGTGAGCGTTCGATGAGCGTGATCTCAGCTTCGACGGCGCCGGCGCGGCCCCTCTACACCGCCGAGCAAAGGGTTCGGCGAGACCGCACGGTCTGGACTCTCGTGCAGGGTGTCCTGGCGCCTTTACAGTTCCTCGCCTTCCTCGTCAGCCTCTGCCTGGTCCTGCGTTATCTCTTCACGAGCCATGGACAAGAGCTCGCCGTCGCCTCGGTCGTCGTCAAAACGCTCGTGCTTTACGCGATCATGATCACCGGCTCGATCTGGGAAAAGGTCGTTTTCGGGCGGTATCTCTTCGCGCCGGTCTTCTTTTGGGAAGACGTTTTCAGCATGCTCGTGCTGGCGCTGCACACCGCCTATCTCCTGGCGCTGTGGCAGGGCTGGCTGGACGCGCGCGGCCTGATGTGGCTCGCGCTGGCGGCCTATGCCACCTACATCGTCAACGCCACACAATTCCTCTTGAAGCTGCGCGCAGCGCGCCTCCAATCGCAACCGCAGTCGGGGGGAGCGAGATGAACGCACACGCTCTCGCCTCCCGCTTCGCTTCCGCCGCGCGCGACTCGCTGGCGCCGGCCGTCGTCGAAGAGCGCGGGCAGCGGCAGGTCTTCTGCGGGCTGACCAGCATCGTCTGGCTGCATCGCAAAATCCAGGACGCCTTCTTTCTCGTCATTGGATCGCGCACCTGCGCTCATCTCATTCAATCCGCCGCAGGGGTGATGATTTTCGCCGAGCCACGCTTCGCCACGGCCATATTGGAGGAGCGCGATCTTGCCGGCATGGCCGACGTCGACGATGAGATCGACCGTGTCGTCGCGCGGCTGCTCGAGCGGCGCCCGGACATCAAGCTGCTGTTCCTCGTCGGCTCCTGCCCTTCGGAAGTCATCAAGATCGATTTGAGCCGAGCGGCGGCCCGGCTCTCTCGCCGACACAGCCCCGACGTCCGCGTCCTGAACTACACGGGAAGCGGGGTGGAGACCACCTTCACTCAGGGCGAGGACATGTGCCTCGCCGCGCTGGCCCCTTGCTTGCCGCAGGAGCCGGCAAACGCGGAGCGGTCTCTGCTCGTCGTCGGCGCGCTCGCCGACGTCGTGGAAGACCAATTCGCCCGCCTCTTCGATGTGTTGGGCGTCGCGCCGACGCGTTTCCTCCCCATGCGCCGCGCCGCCGATCTTCCCCCGGTCGGCCCCAACACGTCGTTTCTTCTCGCTCATCCCTTCTTGCGCGATGCGGCGCGCGCGCTCGAAGAACGCGGCGCCAAGCGCATCGACGCCTGCTTCCCGCTAGGCGAGGAAGGGACGACGGCTTGGCTTCGCGCGGGCGCCGAGGCTTTCGGTGTCCCGCGGGAGAAATTCGAAGCCGCGACGGCGCCGGGGCGCGCGCGCGCTGCGGCGGCGTTGGACAAGCGCCGTGCGACGCTCGCTGGCAAAAGAGTCTTCTTCTTCCCCGACTCGCAACTGGAGCCGCCGCTCGCGCGCTTCCTCTCGCGCGAGATGTCGATGCAGCTCGTCGAAGTCGGCACGCCTTACCTGCATCGCCTGCATCTTGCTCAGGAACTCGCGCTCCTGCCTTCCGACTTGCTTCTGACCGAGGGACAAAGCCTCGACGACCAGCTCGATCGTTGCCGCGCCGCCAAGCCCGATCTCGTGGTCTGCGGCCTCGGCCTCGCCAATCCGCTGGAGGCTGAAGGCTTCACAACGAAATGGTCGATCGACCTCCTGTTCTCGCCCATTCAGGGCTACGAGCAGGCGGGCGATCTCGCCTCGCTCTTCGCGCGCCCGCTCGAGCGCCGCGCCCGGCTGGAGATCTAGGCCATGCAGCTCACGCTCTGGACCTATGAAGGCCCTCCCCACATCGGCGCGATGCGCGTCGCAACCGCGATGCAAGGCTTGCATTACGTGCTGCATGCGCCGCAAGGCGACACCTACGCCGATCTGCTGTTCACGATGATCGAGCGGCGCGGAGAGCGCCCGCCCGTCTCTTACACGACTTTCGAAGGCCGCGACCTCGGCTCCGACACCGCGGAACTGTTCAAGACCGCAACGCGGCAGACCTATGATCGCTTCAAGCCGCAGGCCATGATCGTCGGCGCCTCCTGCACCGGCGAGCTCATTCAGGACGATCCGGGCGGGCTCGCCAAGACCCTTGGCTTGCCAGTCCCCGTCATCGGCTTGGAGCTCTCCGCATATCAGAAGAAGGAAAATTGGGGCGCCGCCGAAACTTTTTACCAGCTCGTGCGCCATCTCTCTGGACCGCGCCGCGAGCGCGGTGCCGAAGCCGCGCGTCGTTGCAACATCCTCGGCCCGACGGCGCTCGGCTTCCGCCATCGCGACGATCTACGCGAGATTTCCCTCCTCCTGGGCCGCCTGGGAGTTGAGATCAACGCGGTGGCGCCGCTCGGCGCGGCTCCCGTCGATCTTGGTCGATTGCCCGACGCCGCATTCAACGTCGTTCTCTATCCGGAGATCGCCTTGCCCGCCGCGCAATGGCTAGAGAAGAACCACGGCCAGCCTTTCACGAGAATTGTTCCCATCGGCGTCGGCGCAACGCGTGACTTCATTGTCGAGGTGGGGAGGCTTGCAGGGATCGATGTGACGGCGCTGCTCGATGAAGAGACTCCGCGCGCCGTCTGGTGGTCGCATTCCGTCGACTCCAACTATCTGACCGACAAGCGGGTCTTTATTTTCGGCGATGCGACGCATGTGATCGCAGCGGCGCGGATCGCCGCCAACGAACTCGGCTTCAAGGTCGTCGGAATGGGAACCTATTCCCGCGAATTCGCGCGCGAGGCGCGCGAGGCTGCGAGGCTTTATGGCGTTGAAGCGCTGATCACCGACGATTACCTCGAGGTCGAGGCCAAAATCGCGGAGCTTGCGCCCGAGCTCGTGCTCGGCACGCAGATGGAGCGGCACGTCGCCAAGCGCCTCGCGATCCCCTGCGCGGTGATTTCGGCGCCCGCGCATGTCCAGGATTATCCGGCGCGCTTCTCTCCGCATATGGGCTTCGAGGGCGCAAACGTCCTGTTCGACGCATGCGTGCATCCTCTGATGATGGGTCTCGAAGAACATCTGCTGACGATGTTCAGGGGCGACGCCGAGTTTCATGAGGAAGCGGCGCCGTCGCATCTCGGCGCCAAGGCGCCGCTCGACCCCGAGTTGCCGATCATTGTCGATTGGAACGACGACGCCGAAAAGGAACTCAGAAAGATTCCCTTCTTTGTGCGCGGCAAGGCGCGCCGCAACACCGAAACCTTCGCGCGCGAGCGCGGCCTGGCCCGCATCACGGTGGAGACTCTCTACGATGCCAAAGCCCATTACAGCCGCTGAGACCTCTCGCCTGCGCTTCGTGATTGTCACCCTCGACAATCATCTGGCCAGCGCGACCGACCGTGCGCGCAAATCGCTGCAGCGGGAGATCCCGGGGCTCGAGCTCTGCTTCCACGCAGCGGCGGACTGGAACGATCCGGAAGCGATCGCGCGTTGCGTCAAGGATATCTCCACCGGGGACATCATCGTCGTGACGATGATGTTCATGGAGGAGCATGCGCAAGCCATATTGCCGGCGATCAAAGCGCGTCGCGAGAGCTGCGACGCTGTGCTGTGCTGCATGTCGGCGCCGGAGATCGTCAAGCTCACCCGCGTCGGCCGTTTCGACATGGCTGGCGAAAAGAGCGGGGCTTTGTCGCTGCTGAAAAAATTACGCGGCGGCAAGAAGCCTTCCGAGACCGGCGGGGCGCGGCAACTCGCGATGCTGCGTCGCATCCCGCGCATTCTGCGCTTCATTCCTGGCCCCGCGCAGGACGTCCGCGCCTATTTCCTGACCTTGCAATATTGGCTCGGTGGATCGGACGACAATGTCGTGAATCTCGTCCGCTTCCTCGCCGGTCGATACGCGGGCGGAGCGAACGCCTCTCTGCGCAAGACACTCAAGGCGACCGCTCCGATCGAATATCCCGAGCTCGGCGTCTATCATCCGCGCATGCCGGGCCGCGTTTCGCAGTCGGTCGAGGCTTTGCCGAAGCCCGCGGCGGGCGCGCGCGGGACCGTCGGCCTGCTGCTGATGCGCTCATACATACTGGCGAACAACACCGCCCATTACGACGCCGTCATCGGCGCGCTAGAGGCGAGGGGATTCGCCGTCACCCCGGCCTTTGCGAGCGGCCTCGACGCGCGCCCCGCGATCGAAGGCTTCTTCATGCGCCATGGCGCTCCCGTGATCGACGCTCTCGTCTCGCTCACGGGCTTCTCTCTCGTCGGAGGTCCGGCCTTCAACGATTCGAAAGCCGCCGAGGAGGTGCTGGCGAAGCTCGACGTTCCCTATGTCGCGGCCCAGGCGTTGGAGTTCCAGACGATCGAGCAATGGGAGAAGTCCGACTGCGGACTCTCGCCCATCGAAGCCACGATGATGGTGGCGATTCCCGAACTCGACGGCTCGATCAATCCGATGGTGTTCGGGGGGCGATCCAGCCGCTCTCTGGACGACGTGGCCCGCGACCTAGCGCCCCTTCCGGAGCGCGTCGATCGACTTGCCGAGCGTGTCGAGCGTCTAGTGATGCTGCGACGTCGCCCGGTCAAGGAGCGCAAGGTTGCGATCGTTCTCTTCAATTTTCCGCCTAACGCCGGCGCCGCAGGCACGGCGGCCTTCCTCGGCGTCTTCACCTCGCTCCATAAGCTTCTCGAGAGCATGGCGGCTGCCGGCTATACGGTCGATGTCCCGGCCAGCGAAGAGGCCCTGCGCGAACGCATCATCGCCGGCAACGCCGCGCGCTATGGGGCGAGCGCCAATGTTCATGCCCGCATCCCGGCCGAGAACCACGTGCGCCGCGAGCGGCACCTCGCCGAAATCGAGTCGCAGTGGGGGCCGGCGCCGGGACGTCAGCAAAGCGACGGAAGCGCGCTGCTCGTTCTCGGCGAGCGCTTCGGCAATGTCTTCGTCGGCTTGCAGCCTGCCTTCGGCTATGAAGGCGATCCGATGCGACTGCTTTTCGAGCGGGGCTTTGCGCCGACTCACGCCTTCGCCGCTTTCTACCGATACATTCGCGAGGATTTCGGGGCCGATGTCGCCCTGCATTTCGGCACGCACGGCGCGCTGGAATTCATGCCCGGCAAGCAGGTCGGTCTATCGGCCAGTTGCTGGCCCGACCGGCTGATCGGCGCGTTGCCGAACGTCTATCTTTATGCCGCCAACAACCCGTCAGAGGGAACGATCGCGAAGCGCCGTTCCGCCGCGACGCTCGTGAGCTATCTCACGCCGAGCGTCACGCAGGCGGGCCTCTATCGGGGCCTCCTCGATCTCAAGGCGTCGGTCGAACGCTATCGCTCCGCGCCGCCCGAAGCGGAAGAGGAGCGCAAGCAGCTTGCGGCGCTCATCCAGACGCAGGCCTCCGCCGTGGATCTGGCCTCGGCAGCGCCGGCCTGGGACGCCGAGGCCTCGGCGAACATCGCCCGGCTAACGGGCGCGATCACCGAATGCGAATATGCGCTGATCCCGCACGGTTTACATGTGCTGGGCGAAGCGATGTCGCGTGAGGAGCGGCTGGAGACGCTCACGGCTATGGCGGAAACGTCGCTCGGCTTTGCAAAGGCGCGTGAAGGCGTCGAGGCGCTGCTCGATGGCGCTTCCCCCGAGTTCGCAGCGCGGGTTTGCGGGGACGCGAGTGAAGCGGCGAAGGCGGGCTTCGAGCAACTCGCGCAGACGAACAGACTGCTGACCGAGGATCACGAGATCCCGGCGCTGCTCCGCGCGCTCGAAGGACGGTTCATCCGTCCGGTGAGCGGCGGCGATCTCTTGCGGACGCCCGATATCCTGCCGACCGGCCGCAATCTCCACGGCTTCGATCCGCTGCGGATACCGAGCGCCTATGCGATGCAGGATGGCGCCCGCCAAGCGGAGCGCGTGCTTTCGCGCTACCTCGCGGACGGCAACCCTCTTCCCCAATCCGTGGCGATCGTGCTCTGGGGCACCGACAATCTCAAGAGCGAGGGCGGTCCGATCGCTCAAGCCCTGGCGATGCTGGGCGCCAGGCCACGCTTCGACGCCTACGGCCGCCTCTGCGGCGCCGCTCTGTTTCCGCTCGCCGAGCTTGGCCGTCCGCGTATCGACGTCGTCGTCACGCTCTCCGGCATTTTCCGCGATCTGTTGCCGCAGCAGACGAAGCTGCTGGCGGAGGCCTGCTTCCTCGCCGCCACGGCGGATGAACCGGAAGAGTTGAATTTCGTGCGCAAGCACGCGCTGGCGCATCAGGCCAAGCATGGCTGCGATATCGAAACGGCGGCCTTGCGCATCTTCAGCAACGCGGAAGGCGCCTATGGCGCCAATGTCGGAATGCTCGTCGACGCCGCAAATTGGACCGACCCCGACGAGCTGTCGGAAGTCTATGCGCGACGCAAGTGCTTC
This sequence comes from uncultured Alphaproteobacteria bacterium, assembly GCA_963798515.1. Lineage (GTDB taxonomy): Bacteria > Pseudomonadota > Alphaproteobacteria > Rhizobiales > Beijerinckiaceae > Methylocystis. The sequence goes on along the minus strand of CAWCTS010000018.1, from coordinate 21,409 downwards.
GCCTACGATCGCCGCGGCGGAACGGCGAAGCAGACGGAGCTCTTGCAGAGCGTGATGTCCCTCGTCGACTTCGCCTATCAGAGCCTCGACAGCGTCGAGCTCGGCGTGACGAGCATCGATCATTACTTCGACAGTCTCGGCGGCATGGGGCGTTTGGCGGCGCGCGCGCGCGGCGGCAAGCCGGCGCCGATCTACATCAGCGATCAGACCTGCGGCGAGGGCAAGGTTCGCTCGCTTGCCGAGCAGGTGGCGCTCGAAACACGGACCCGCGTGCTCAACCCCAAGTGGTACGAGGGCATGCTCAAATACGGTTATGAGGGCGTGCGTCAGATCGAGGCGCATGTCACGAACACAGTGGGCTGGTCGGCGACGACCGGTCAGGTCGATCCCTGGGTGTATGAACAGATCACCCGGACCTACGTGCTCGATCCCGAAATGCGCCGGCGTCTCGCCGAGCTCAACCCCACTGCGTCGGCGCGGCTCGCCCAGCGCGTCATGGAAGCGCATCAGCGCGGCTATTGGCGCCCGGACGACGACGTGCTGGCGGCCCTGCGAGACGCGGGCGACGAGCTCGAAGACCGCCTCGAAGGCGTCGCCACGGAGATTGCAGCATGAACATCGCGCTCAGAAAAGTCGCGCCGGAAGGCTCCTGCCAGGTCGAGCTCGACCCGGACATCTCGATCGGAACGGCGAAGGTGTTCGCGATCTACGGCAAGGGCGGGATCGGCAAGAGCACCACCTCGTCCAATCTTTCCGTCGCCTTCTCGAAGCTCGGCAAGCGCGTGTTGCAGATCGGCTGCGATCCCAAGCACGATTCGACGTTCACTTTGACCAAGCGCCTCATCCCAACGGTCATCGACGCGCTCGAATCCGTAAGGTTCCACGCGGAAGAGCTGCGCGTCGAGGATTTCGTGACGGAAGGCTACAACGGCGTCATGTGCGTCGAGGCGGGAGGACCACCGGCAGGAACCGGCTGTGGCGGCTTCGTCGTCGGCCAGACGGTCAAGCTACTCAAGGAACATCATCTCCTCGAGGATACGGACGTCGTGATCTTCGACGTGCTGGGCGACGTCGTCTGTGGCGGCTTCGCCGCGCCGTTGCAGCACGCCGAACGCGGCCTGATCGTAAGCGCCAATGATTTCGATTCGATCTTCGCGATGAACCGTATCGTCGCCGCCATTCAGGCCAAATCGAAGAATTACGAGGTGCGTCTTGGCGGCGTCATCGCCAATCGGAGCGCCAAGACCGATGAGCTCGACCGCTACAACGACGTCACCGGCCTTAAGCGCCTCGCGCATTTCCAGGATCTCGACGTCGTGCGTCGCAGCCGGCTCAAGAAATCGACGCTGTTCGAAATGGAGTCGTCTCCCGAGCTGGAAGCCGTGCAGCAGGAGTATCTGCAGCTCGCCGAGAACCTTTGGAACGGCGTCGACGCTCTGCCCGCGACGCCGATGAAGGACCGCGATCTCTTTGAATTTTTGGGGTTCGACTGATGACGACGCCAAGCTACATCGCAAGACGCGGCGAGCTCGAGGCCTATTTCGACCGCACGGCGGCGGAAACCTGGAAGCGCCTTACCTCAGATTCGCCGGTCGGCCGGGTGCGGGCCACGGTGCGCGCCGGACGGGACGAGATGCGACGGAAGCTTCTCTCCTGGCTTCCCAAGGATCTTCGCGGCGCGCGCCTGCTCGACGCCGGATGCGGCACGGGCGCTCTGTCCGTGGAGGCGGCGCGGCGCGGCGCCCATGTCGTCGCGGTGGATGTCTCCGCGTCGCTCGTCGCGCATGCAGCCGAGCGCCTACCCCACGATCTTGGCGGCGGCCGCATTGATTTCATCGTTGGCGATCTGCGCGATCCGACGCTCGGGCGCTTCGATTATGTCGTCGCCATGGATAGCCTCATTCACTACGAAGGCGCCGACATTGTGGGAACTCTCGGATCCCTCGCGCAACGCGTTTCGGAGGGCATGGTCTTCACTGTGGCGCCGCGCACCCCGGCGCTGACCGCGATGCACGCCATCGGACAATGGTTCCCGCGCGGCAATCGTTCGCCCGCCATCGCGCCTGTCTCGCAGCGCGCATTGGGGCGGCTCTTCGCTGCGGAGGAGGCGTTACGCGGCTGGGGCCTCATCCGAGACCATCGCGTCACGAGCGGCTTTTACATTTCGCAGGCGTGGGAGGCGCGACGCTCATGAAATTGGGGCGCGCCACGATCATTAAGGGACTCATGCGCTTCGGCCCGGGTCTTTTGCCTTTTGCGGATGCGGGCACAGCCGAGCTGCCGATGCCGCGCCTGCTGCGTCTGTCGCTGTTTCAGGTGACGGTCGGCATGGCCGCCGTGCTCCTCATCGGCACGCTCAACCGCGTGATGATCGTCGAGCTTTCGGTTCCGCCGTGGATCGTCGCCTTGATGCTCGCTCTGCCGCTTCTGGTCGCGCCGTTCCGTGCGCTGGTGGGCTTTCGTTCGGATACGCATCGCTCCGTGCTCGGCTGGCGCCGATCGCCCTTCATCTGGTTGGGCACGATGTCGCAATTCGGCGGACTGGCGATCATGCCCTTCGCGCTGCTGATCCTGTCGGGTGACACGACCGGCCCGATCGCCGTGGGTCAGGCGGCCGCGGCGCTCGCATTTCTGCTGGTCGGAGGCGGCTTGCACACGGTGCAGACGGTGGGTCTCGCGCTGGCGACGGATCTCGCTCCTGCGCAGGCGCGCCCCAAGGTGGTCGCGCTCCTCTGTGCAATGCTCCTGCTCGGCATGGGCGCGAGCGCGCTCACCTTCGGAGCGCTGCTCCATGATTTCAGAGAGCTAAGGCTCATTCAAGTCGTGCAGGGCGCCGCTGTCGTCACCATATTCCTCAACGTCATCGCGCTATGGAAGCAGGAGCCGCGGCGCCCAAACAACGAGGCCTCTCCCGCGGTGGATTTCGGGGCGGCTTGGTCGGCCTTTGCGGGGGTCGAGCGCACGCGCCGCCGTCTGCTTGCGACCGCCCTCGGCACGGCCGGCTTCAGCATGCAGGACATCCTGCTCGAGCCCTATGGCGGCAAAATCCTGCACTTGCCGGTCAGCGCGACGACGGCTTTGACGGCCATGCTCGCGGCGGGCGGCGGAGCCGGCCTGCTCCTGGCGGCGCGCGCCCTTTCGCGCAACTCCGACGCGCACCGCGTCGCCGCCTGCGGCGCGATTGTTGGAATCGTCGCCTTCGCCGCCGTGATCTTCGCCGCGCCGGCGGAGTCGCCTGCACTCTTCGCGCTAGGCGTCATGCTCATCGGCCTCGGCGGCGGTCTCTTCGCGCATGGAACGCTGACCGCTTCTATGGAGCTCGCGCGTCCCGAGGATCGCGGACTGGCGCTCGGCGCCTGGGGCGCGGCGCAAGCGACAGCCGCAGGCCTCGCCATCGCTTGCAGCGGCTTTCTGCATGACGCCGGCCAACGACTCGCCGAGAGGGGCGACCTGGGGGAGGCGTTGCAGGCGTCGGTCACCGGCTATTCGATCGTCTACGCGCTCGAAATCGCGCTGCTCTTCGCAACGCTCGTCACCATCGGTCCGCTCGTGCGGTTCACCCGCACGCGCGCGCCGAGAGCTTTCACCCTCACCCCCTCAACCTTGAACTCGCGAGGCATGCCATGATCCGGGGAGCGATCACGCAGCATATCGACGTAGCGCAGGTGGTGCTCTACGCCTTCTTCCTCTTCTTTGCAGGGTTGGTTTGGTATCTGCGCAGCGAGGACCGTCGGGAGGGATACCCTCTCGAATGCGAAGCCACCGGGAAGAAAGGCAATCGCAATTCGGTGTTCATCCCGAGACCGAAGATCTTCCGCCGCGCCGACGGGCGAAACATTCTTGCGCCGGCGTTCGACGAAGATCCGCTTCCCCTCAATGCGGTCAAAGCCGCGCCTTTCCCCGGCGCGCCGCTGGAGCCGGTTGGCGATCCCCTGCTCGCTGGCGTCGGCCCCGGCGCCTATGCGCTGCGCAGCGACGAAACCGAAAAGACCAATGACGGACGGGATCTTCTCGCCCCGTTGCGCGTCGCGACCAATTTCGCTGTGGCGAGCGAGGATGTAAATCCGATTGGCTTTCCAGTTCTCGGCGCCGACAATGTTCGCGGCGGCGTCGTGAGCGATATCTGGGTCGACCGCAGCGAAGGTCTGCTGCGATACTACGAAGTGACCCCCAAAGACGGCGCCGGCGCCGTTCTGCTCCCGGCGACCTTCGCCAATGTCGATGGACGCCGTGGCGTGGTGCGCGTCCAGGCGGTGCTCGGCGAGGACTTCGCCAAAGCCCCCAAGACCCGCGACCCTGAGAAAGTGACGCTGCTCGAGGAAGAGAAGATCACCGCTTTCTATGGCGCCGGCACGCTCTATGCGACGCTGCAACGCGCGGAGCCACTGCTATGAGAACCGTGAATTTCGAAAAGCTGCTGCCCGCCGACCTTCCGCCGGGCGAGAGGGTCCTCTGGCACGGTCGTCCGAATTGGCTCGCGATGAGCCGTCGCGCCTTCCGGGCCGACTATATCGCGATCTATTTCGCGGCGATGACGGTATGGAACTTCCTCTCGGCGCGCGAGGGCGCCGGGGCGCTGGCCGCGGCCTATACTGTCGCCGCGGGACTCGCGGCGCTCGCGCTGCTTGCGCTGCTCGGATGGCTGTCGGCGCGCACGACGCTTTACGTCGTGACCTCGGGCCGGATCGTCATGAAGATCGGTGTCGCTTTGCCGGTGTTCTTCAATCTGCCCTATTCGCAGATCGCCTCGGCCGCCGTCCGCGCCTTTCCGGATGGGACGGGCGACATCTCGCTGACGCTCACCAACGGTCAGCGCATCGCCTATCTTCACCTTTGGCCCCATGCCCGCCCCTTCCGCATCAAGCAGCCGGAGCCGACGCTACGCAGCGTGCCCGACACCGCGAAGGTCGCGGAGATACTCCGCCGCGCCGTCATCGCCGCCGTCGATCCCGCGCAGCTTTCGATGGCCGAAAGCGAACGTCCCGAAGTTTCCGCGGCGCCGATCGACGCCCGGGGCGTCGCGGCCGCCGCTTGAGCCTTGAGGGAAGACAACGATGACGCACAGTTCCACCCACGCCGGCACCGGACAAGCCGCACTGCCAAAGCCCGTGCTTTTGGGGGCCGCGGCCCTGGTCGCCTTTGCATTGTTGGCGGCCGGAATCTCGCATTATGGCGACCTCGGAAGGCAGCAACTTCCCACGACGCAAAGCGCTAAGACTTTGAGGCTCGCCTTCGAGGACCAGGATGACGGCTCGATCCTGGTGCGCAACGTAGACAGCGGCGCAGCGATCTACAGCGTGGCGCCGGGAACCAATGGTTTCATCCGCTCCACTCTGCGGGGCTTGGCGCGCGAGCGCCGGCGCATCGGGCTGGATGCGACGACGCCATTCCTCCTCGAGACCTCGCAAGAGGGCGCGATCTGGCTAGCAGACCCGGCGACAGGGCGGCGCATTGGTCTAAACGCCTTTGGTCCGACCAATGCGGGCGCGTTCGCCGAATTCTTCGCGGCGCAAAGGAGGTCGAAGTGACCCAGCTGCGCCCTTTCCTTTCGCATCGCATCGAAACGACCTGCACCGTCGAGATCGAGAACACGGCTGAAAGGCTCTCGTCGAGCGTCGTGATCGCAAAAGAGTATCACGCCGAGCCCGGCGACAAGGTTCTCGTGCATGATGCGCCGATCTCGGCCCCCTATGGCGAGCGCATCTTCGTCGAGAGGCGCGCCACGATTCTGCGCGCCGGACTGCCCGAGCGCCTGTGGATCGAGCTCACGAGCATCTTCGCCCTGACCGAGCTCTATGAAGTCAGCTTCACCGATAGGAGAGCGCTATGACCGTGGCCGCGCATTACCCGATCTCAATCGAAGCCACGAAGGAAGCGCAGTCGAACACGCTCCTCAGTCCGCGCTTCTACACGACGGATTTCGAGGCGTTAGACCGACTCGACGTCAGCAGCGTGCGTGGCGAATGGGATGAGCTCATGGCCGAAATGCGCGCCGATCCCAACAACAAGCATTTTTTGCGCAACGGCGAGTTCGACGTCGATTTCTCGGATATCCCGCAGGACCTCGACAAGGAGTTTCGCGATTTTCTCATCAGCTCGATCACGGCGGAATTTTCGGGTTGCGTTCTCTATGCGGAGATGAAACGCCGCGCCAAGAACCCAGACATGCGCGAGCTGTTCGCCTTCATGGCCCGCGACGAGTCGCGGCACGCCGGGTTCATCAACGACACGCTCAAGGACTTCGGCATCGGCATCGATCTCGATTTCCTCCGCAAGTCGAAGAAATACACTTTCTTCCAGCCGAAGTTCATCTTCTACGCCACCTATCTTTCCGAGAAAATCGGCTATGCCCGTTACATCACCATCTATCGCCAGCTCGAACGTCATCCCGACCGGCGGTTCCATCCGATCTTCAAATGGTTCGAAAAGTGGTGCAACGACGAGTTCCGTCACGGCGAGGCCTTCGCGCTCCTCATGCGCGCCAATCCCGAGCTTCTTTCGGGACTCAACGTCTATTGGGTCAAATTCTTCCTGCTTGCCGTCTTCGCCACCATGTATGTGCGCGATCACGCGCGACCCGCCTTTCACAAGGCCATCGGCTTCGAGCCGACCGAGTTCGACATGAAGGTGTTGCGCCTGACGTCGGAGATTTCGCGGCAGGTCTTCCCGCTCACGCTCGACCTCGACAATCCCCGGTTCCAGCAAGGTCTTGAGCGCCTCTCGGAGATTGGGCAAGCGAGCGCGGCGGCCAAAGCCCGCGGCGGTCTGCTTGGGAAAGTGAAGCAAGCAGGCTGTGCGGCGCGCGCATCGTTCGAATTCTTGCGACTCTACCTCATTCCGGCCAAGCCCAACGCGCTGCCGCCGGTCGTTCGCCTCGCGCCAATCTGGTGAAGGGAGTTGAGGTATGAGCGGCTTCGCCCTGCCTGTGCTCATCACCCTGGCCCTCTGGTGGGCCAGCACGGGCGCTATTCTCTATCTTGACGGCTTGAGCCGCCGCACCTTCGCCGTTAGCATGACAATGGCGACAGCGCTATTGGCGGTGTCCGTTTGGGGAATCGTCGCCTCCAGCGCGCGCACGACCGAGGCTGCGGCCTATTGCGCCTTCGCGAGCGGCCTCGCCGCCTTCGCCTGGCAGCTCGTGAGCTTTTACACCGGTTATGTGACCGGCCCGCGCAAGTCGGCCTGTCCTCCGGGTTGCCGCGGGTGGCGCCGGTTCATCGAAGCGCTCCGCACCAGCCTCTATCACGAACTGGCGCTGCTCGGTTTCGCCTTGCTTCTCGCGCTCCTGATCCATGGCGCGCCCAACCAATTCGGGTTCTGGACATTCCTCGCGCTGTGGTGGATGCACAGCAGCGCCAAGCTCAACGTTTACTTCGGCGTGCCCAATCTGAACGAAGAGCTCTTGCCGGAGCATATGCGCTATCTCGTGAGCTTCATGATGCGCCGCCCGATGAATCTGTTCTTTCCGATTTCGATTACGCTCTCGACCATCGTCATGGTGCTTCTGGCGCAACGGGCGCTTGCCGCGAGCTCCGACTTCGAAGCCGCCGGCTACTCGATCTTGACGACGCTCGTGATGCTCGCCGTTGCGGAGCATTGGTTCCTCGTCGCGCCAATCCACGTCAACGCGCTGTGGTCTTGGGGCGTGAAGCCCATTCCGCAAGACGCAATCGAAAATCACGATGCGGGACCTGAAGAAGCCAAGCATGCGTCGATGCAATTTGCCGTTCTTCGTTCATCGCGGGCGGCGGGTCGAGTCTAAACCGAGATTGCATGGTCAACGCCGCCTTTGCGGCGCCAAATTGAACGCCGAACAGTGGGAGAATCCGATGAAACCGATGGCGTCGAATTACGAGAATTTCTTCCACTGCGCGATCGCGCGCCTCAAGGCCGAGAATCGCTATCGCGTCTTCGCCAATCTCGAACGCGACGCCGAACGCTTTCCGCTCGCTCTCTGGCGCCCCGAGGGCGAGAGCCATGCGCCGCGCGAGGTGACGATCTGGTGCTCGAACGACTATCTCGGCATGGGAGGACATCCCAAGACCATGGACGCCGCGGCGCGGGCAGTCGCGCGTCATGGAGCTGGCGCGGGCGGCACCCGCAATATTTCGGGCACGCATCATCCGCTCGTCGAGCTCGAAGCTGAACTCGCCGACTTGCATGGCAAGCCCGCGGCGCTGCTCTTCACCTCGGGCTGGATTTCGAATCTCGCGGGCATCTCCACGATCGCGTCGCTCCTACCGAATTGCCTGATCCTCAGCGACGCCCTCAACCACAACTCGATGATCGAAGGCGTGCGCCGTTCGGGTTGCGAAAAGCAAGTGTTCCGGCACAATGATCTCGCGCATCTGGAGGAGCTTCTCATCGAGGCGGGTACGGAGCGCGCCAAGCTCATCGTCTTCGAGAGCCTTTATTCGATGGACGGCGACATCGCGCCCGTGGCCGGGATCGCGGCGCTCGCCGAGAAATACAATGCGCTGACCTACATCGACGAGGTGCACGCTGTCGGCATGTACGGCGCCCGGGGCGGCGGCATCTGCCAGCGCGAAGGGGTCGATCATCGCATCGACGTGATCGAAGGGACGCTCGCTAAAGGTTTCGGCACCCTGGGCGGCTATATTGCGGCAAGCGCGGCGATCGTCGACGCCGTGCGCAGCTACGCGCCACAATTCATCTTCACGACGTCGCTTCCGCCCATGGTGACGGCGAGCGCTTGCGCGGCGGTGCGGCATTTGAAGGAATCACAGGAGGAGCGTTCGCGTCATCAGCACATGGCCGCACTGACGAAGCATGCCCTGCGCGCGGCGGGCCTGCCGATCCTCGACAATCCGTCGCATATCGTGCCGCTGATGGTGGGGGACGCGGGCCGCTGCAAGGCGGCAAGCGATCTGCTGCTGCAGCGACACGCGATCTATGTTCAGCCAATCAACTACCCGACGGTGGAAATCGGAACCGAGCGACTTCGCATCACGCCGACGCCGCGCCACAATGAGGAGCATGTCGCCACGCTTGTGGAAGCGCTCGTGGATGTGTGGCAGACTTTGGAGCTTCCCTTCACGGAAGCGAAAATCCTTCCGCTCCGGCGCCCGGACAAGGCTCAGCCGGCGCAATGCACCTATGCCGAAATGCGCCAAGCGGCGGAATGAGCGATGCAAGAGCCGCCGCTCATTCCAGAGCGGCGACGCGGTTTTTGATCCCGCCGGCGAGCGTCCCGGCCGAAGCGTCAGGCAAGTATCCGGTTCGCGCTAGGACGCAATCTTGATCAAGATCTCGTTGCGGCGCAGAAAGGGCAATGTCCAGGGCGGATTATAGAACGCCAATACCGCTTCGCCCTGCATCGTCACGCCGTGCTTCGTGAGAGTGTCGAACAGCAGTCGCTTGTGGCTCGCGATGCTTTCCTCTGTGGCGAGACCCGAAAAGGTCACCGCCGCATAGCGCTGAGGAGGCAGCGCGATCAGCCGGACGCCCTTGTCGTTGGGCGCCGGAAGCGACTCCAAGCGATAGCTTGCCGGCATGATGAAACGCACCTTCCACAGATCCGTCCCCGCTTCCTGCAGGACAGGCGCGGTCATCGCAATCTTTTCGCCCGACACCTGCTGCGTGACCGGCGCGGTCATTTCGATCTTACGCCCCGGCGAATTGTCTCCGAAGATATAATTGGCGATGCGTTTGAAGCCCTGATTGAGTGCAGCCTTTCGCTCCCCCGGAACTTCGACCTCCGCGACGACCATGGAAGGATAGTCCCGGATCTCGATCTCCTCGATCCGGTCCGCTACGACATATTTGGGTCTTTCAACAGCGCTCATGACGGGCCCCGCAAAACTCGCGGCGAGAATGACGAGGACGACGAAGGTCGCGACACCATAGAGAATCATTTTTTTCATGTTTGGGCGACCCTAAGCGCTGCTTTTCGAGGGCCAGATAGCGTCGCGGGATTTTGCGTCCAGCCCCGAGCCGCATGATCCGATGGACTTCTCGCGACGTAGAAAGTTGGCAACATCAAGGGGGGATCGCCTGATGAAATCCATGATTTCCGGCCTGCTCGGGACAGGTTTCGCCATGCTCGCGATGGACGGGGTCTGGCTTTCATTCATGTCCACGCGCTTCTATCGCCCCAAGCTCGGGGAGTTGCTGGCGGCGAGGTTTCAGATAGCGCCCGCGCTCGCATTTTACGCGATCTATCTCCTCGGCGTTACGCGTTTCGCCGTTCTGCCGGCGGTGCAGGATGGTGGATGGGAAAAGGCGGCGCTCGACGGCGCACTCTTAGGGTTGATGGCTTACGCGACATACGATCTCACCAATCTGGCGACGCTCCGCGAATGGAGCTTGGCCGTCACTCTCGTCGATCTGCTATGGGGTGTTCTGCTAACTTCTGCCGCAGCCACGGTTGGATATTTTTGCGCTTCCACGTGGCGTTGACGCCTATCGCTTAGGCCGGACGAAGGAGGAAGTGGCTGACGCCCCATTCCTCCCCGCCCTGAGCGCCGAAGAGACCAGCCGTGGCGAAAAGGAAAAGCCTCCAACGTGTCCGCCACAGCGCTGCGTCATCTCCGTAAACAGACGCCAACAGGCGATCGATTGACTCGCGATTCGCGTCGAAATTGGCAAGCCAGTGCATCGCGGTTTTTTCATAGTGTCGGCCGTCCCAACGCCATTCCCGCTCTATCGTGAAGAGATCTCCGAAGGAGCGGATCAAGCCGTGGCTCGGCATGACGCCGCCTGAGAAAAAATGCTGCGCGATCCAATTGTTCTTGTCGTCCGCATCGAAGCGATAGGGGCGGTTGCGGTGCGCGAAGACATGGATGAAGAGGCGGCCTTGCGGCTCAAGCCAGGTTCGAGCGGACAGCAGGAGTTCCCGCCAATTCGCCATGTGCTCGAACATTTCAATCGAGACGATACGGTGAAACTGTAAGTCGACCGAAAAATGGTTCATGTCCGCCGTCAACACGCGCACATTCGCAAGGCCCCGGAGCTGCGCCTGCTTTTCGATGTAGGTTCTCTGTCCGTGGGAGTTGGAAACGGCCGTGATGGTCGCCCGCGGGAAACGCTCGGCCATGCTCAGGGTCAGCGCGCCCCAACCGCAGCCGAGCTCCAAAATCTTCTGGCCGTCGGCGAGAGCGGCGTGCTCGATCGTCTCGTCGATGGCCCGGGCTTCAGCCTGCGCGAGCGCCAGATCTGGAATATCATAGAGACAACAAGAATATTTGCGGCGCGGACCCAGGAAGAGCTCGAAGAACGCAGGCGGCAGCTCATAATGCTGCTCGTTGGCCGCTCGCGTGCAGAGGGCGATCGGGTAACGCTCCATGTCGCTTGCGAAATTTTTCTCCGCCTCGGCCGAGAGCTTGCTCAAGCGCCGGGCTGCGCGCGAGACGAGGAAATCCACGCCTGCCCGCAAGAGCGGATCCGGCGGCGGAGCTCGCTCCAGAGCGGCGATCGCATAGGCTGTAAGATTCATCGCGTGGAGTTCCCCGCTTGCTCTGGCGCCTTGTGGCGCGGCCAAGGGAAGAAAGCGCCGACCCGCGCCTGATAGCGGCGATAAGCCTCACCGCGCGTGGCGAGCATGTGTTTTTCCAGCGGCGGAACCCCGGACACATGCGCGAGGAGCCCATACATGAGAAGGGGTCCGCAAAACGCCAGCCACCCCTGCGGCCAGGTCCCCGAGGGATCAATCGCGAGCAGCGCGTAGCCGAGCCAGCTCAGCCACTCGAAAAAGTAGTTGGGATGACGCGACCATGCCCAGGGACCCAGCTCGCATATGCCGCCACGGTTGGAGGATTGAGCGCGAAAGCGTGCGAGCGACGCGTCCGCCCAGGCTTCGCCGATAATCGCGCTCAGAAGGATCAGCGCGCCCACGCCATCGCGAAGGCCCAAAGGCGCGGGGTTGTGCGCCGCCAGGAACATCGTGATCGCCAGCACGAAAGCGCAGGCGGCTTGAATCTGCAGAAACCAAAAGAGGCGGCGCGAAAAAGCCGCGCCCCACTCCCGAGCGAAGGCCGCGTAGCGCGGATCCTCCGGAGCGTTGAGGCTTCGGCGTGCGATATGAAGGCCGAGACGCACGGACGCGAACAGCACGGCCGCGGCGACGAAGAGCTGCCTGCCGCTTGGAGCGCCGCGCCCGAGCGGCGCCAGAGCCATGGTCGCGCCGGCGGCCCCAACCGAGAAGGACCATGTCGCGTCTATCCAACCGGACTGGCCCGTACGTCGCTGCAGCGCCCATGCGCAGGCCATCGCGAGCGACAGGCCCAGTGCGGTCGCGATGAAGAGAGCGGGAACCGAGAGGCTCAAAGGTCGCGGATCCTCTGATAAAGGCGTCCAGCCCAATGTGTCGGACGCGTGCGGCCTTCGAGGGCGATAAGGCTGATGCAAGGAGTGGCGGAGTCGACGAGAATGTCGTGCTCGTCGTCCTCGTCGGCCTCGCAGAAGGAACACTCCGCGTAGCGCCGGCCGCGGTCGACGAAGCTGCCCCGCAGAACGCAAGTCATTTCCTGTCCCTCATGACCATGCCGCGGAACACGCACTCCGGGCGCCAGCTCGAGAAGGAAGGCGCGCGAGACCGAGCGCGGCGCGACTTCCACGCGACGAGAACGCACGCCAGGGGCGATCCAGCGCCACGCCCCCATTTTCCGACCCAGCAGGGAGCGGGGGAGCGTCAGATCGGCCGGCAGGTCGGAGGGGCGTGGCGCGTCTCGAGAAGTCTGGCCGGAGGGCCTAGCCGGGGAATCAAGCGCAGCAAGGGCGTGGTTCAAGGCCGAGGGGTCGACCGGCGCGGGCGCGCTTTCTTCGAGGAGCAAACCGCCAATCGCTTCGAACTGCGCATAGGTTCTTTGCGTCTCGGGACTGAGCGACAAATGTGTTTCGACAACGAGCGCCAGCCCCGCGTCCAGCCGCCCTGCCGCGTGGCGGAGAAGAGTCTCGTCGTCGGGGCGAGAGAGCGTCGTCACGCGAGGTCTCCCAGCTGCGCGCGCAAACGGGCCAGAGCGAGCCGGACGCGGGATTTTACCGTCCCCAGCGGTATGCCCAGGGCCTCGGCGATCTCGGAATGCGAGCGTTCCTCAAAGAATGACAGTTTGACGATCGACGCTTGCTCGGACGAGAGCGAGCGGAGCGCTGAACGCAACCGCTCTCGCCTTTCCGCCGCGAGGACGACGCCCTCGCCCGTCGGCTCGGAATCTGCAGATTCGCCGAGTGCTGGCTCAAGGGGCTCCGCGTAACGCTCGCCGCGCAGGCGATCGACACGAAGATTGCGGGCAATCACGAAGATCCAGGTCGAGGCGGCGCCGACAGCCGGATCGAAAGAGCCCGCCCGACGCCAAACGCGTAGCATCGTCTCTTGCGCGAGCTCCTCCGCGAGGGGGTCAGCAGTTCCGGACCGCATCAAAAAGGATTTCACACGCGGGAAATAATGCGTGAACAAATGCACAAAGGCGTCACGATCGGCCCGATCGGCGATAGCGGCGATGAGCTCTGCGGCGACGCTCGGCGACAGCGGGGAGGCTTCTTCGCCGGACCGCCTCACGGGAGGGGCCAGTCGAGGAGCGTCGGGGCGTCGTGACGCGGTCGCATTGACGACAAGCTGCATGCCTTTCTTACGGACGCCAGCGCCAATCGGATCACCGGCGGTCGGAGTGATCCATCCGGCGAGGAACTCCGTATAGCACCTTGGCCGGAGCTTCGCGGGCGTCCCGAGGGCTCGATCCGGCATCTGGGAGCTTCATGAAAATCGCGATCGTCGGAACGGGCATATCGGCGCTCTCCGCGGCTTGGCTTCTCTGCCAGGCCCACGAGGTCGCCGTGTTCGAGGCGGCGGATCGCGTGGGTGGCCACAGCAACACGGTGGACGCCCCCCTTCCCGACGGGTCCTCCACCCCGGTGGATACCGGGTTCATCGTCTACAACGAGCCAGCCTACCCGAACCTCACAGCGCTTTTTGAGCACCTTGCCGTCTCCACCCATGCGACGGAGATGAGCTTTTCGGTCTCCCTCGGCTCCGGGGCGCTCGAATATGCTGGAAACGGCTTGGCGCGCCTCTTTGCGCAGCCCGGGAACCTCGTGAGCCCTCGCTTCTGGTCGATGCTGAGCGACCTCCGCAGGTTCTACTCTGAGGCGCCGCACCACCTGCCGCAGATGGGGAATTCGACGCTCGGGGAGTATCTCGACCTCCATGGCTACGGCCCCGCATTCCGCGAAGACCACCTCTATCCCATGGCGGCGGCGATCTGGTCGATGCCAGCGCGCCGAGCCGCGGACTATCCCGCCGCATCTTTCGTGAAATTCTGCGAAAATCACGGACTCTTGCAGCTGAGGGGCCGGCCGGTCTGGCGGACCTTGGTCGGAGGCGCGCGCGCCTATGTGGCGGCGGTGAGCGCTCCCTTCGCCGACAGGATCCGCCTCAGCGCTCCTGTATTGCGGATAGAGCGCGAAAGCGACGCCGTGAAGGTCGTTTATGCAGGGGGAACGGAGCGCTTCGACGCCGTCGTCATCGGCGCCCACTCGGATCAGGCGCTGGCCCTACTTGCGCAACCCAGCGATCTCGAACGCCGAGTGCTTACGCGCCTCCGATACGGTCGCAATGTGGCCTGGCTGCATAGCGACGAAAGGCTCATGCCGCGGCGGCGCGCAGTCTGGTCAAGCTGGAATTATATCGCGCGCGCTCATGAGGCCAATGCGTCGCTCTCAGTCACCTATTGGATGAACCGTCTGCAGCATTTGCCCGGCGCGCGACAGTTCTTCGTGACCCTCAATCCCATCCAGGAGCCGCGTGAGGAGTTGACTCACAAACGCACCGACTACGAACATCCGATCTTCGACATTGCCGCGCTCTCCGCGCAGAGGGAATTGTGGTCGCTGCAGGGGAGGGATCGCGTCTGGTTCTGCGGCGCCTATTTCGGCGCCGGTTTCCACGAGGACGGCCTGCAATCGGGTTTGGCCGTCGCGGAGCAGCTTGGCGGCGTGCGTCGCCCCTGGCGCGTAGCGCAGGAATCGGGGCGCATCCAGACTAGCACGGACGCGCTTGCCGCAGGAGCGCTATGAATGTCTGGGCTTCGCTCCGCCCTCTATATCGGACGGGTCTCTCATAAGCGCTTGCGGCCGCGGCGACACCGGCTGGCCTATCGGGTCTTTTCGCTGCTCGTGGATCTCGACGAGCTCGAAACCCTGGACCGGCGCCTTCGTCTCTTCTCGCTCAACGCCTTCAACCTCTTCTCGCTGCGGCCAAGCGACTACGGGTTCGCGCAATCCGGCGACCTGCGGTCCGAGGTCGAGGCGGTCCTCGCCGCCGCGGGGATCGATCTGGGGAGCGGGCCGATCAGCCTGCTGACCATGCCCCGCATTCTCGGCTATGCGTTCAATCCGCTGAGCATCTTCTTCTGTCATGCCGGCGATGGCGCGCTTGGCGCGATCCTCTATCAAGTCAATAACACTTTCGGCGAACGGCATAGCTATCTCGTGGAGGCGCGGGACTCCGACCAGGGCCCTCTGACGCACGAAGGCTGCAAGCGTTTCTATGTCTCGCCCTTCTTGGGCCTCGACATGGTTTATCGGTTTCGCATTGAACCTCCCGCTGAAGCCTTCTCGCTCGCCATCGAGGCGCGCGATAGCGATGGACCGATCCTCTTTGCTGATCAAAAGTTGCGCCGGGAGCCGCTCAGCGATCTGTCTCTGTTGCTGGTTTTCTTCACGCACCCTTTGATGACCGCGAAGGTCATCGTCGGGATCCATTGGGAAGCCCTGCTGCTATGGCTGAAGGGCGCTCCACGACATCTGCGTCCGCCGCCGCCCGCGCAACCCGTATCCCGAATAGCCGCCCATAAGAGTCCTTAGGATCGCCGAAATGTCACTCCAGTCCTACCAAGACAGTGTGCTCGGAAGCGCCAAGACCATAGAGTTTCCTGGTCTCTCGGCGTTGGCGCGTCTCGTTCTGAGCAGGATATCGTCAGCGATCGTTCAGGGCAGTCTCGTCGTTACGCTGCCGAACGGCGCGCAATTCGTTTGCGCCGGGCCGCGACCGGGTCCCGAGGCCGTGGTGTCGATCCGCAAAATGCGCGTGTTGCGGCGAGCGCTTTTATCGGGAGACATTGGCGTCGCGCTTTCCTATGCCGATGGAGACTGGAGCAGCTCCGATCTTACCGCTGTGATCGAACTGGCCGCCGTCAACGGAGAGAATTTCCTGCGCGCGCTGCAGGGCGTCATGCCCCTGAGACTGTCCCATTGGTTGTCGCATAGGCGGCGCGCCAATTCGCGTGCGGGCAGCCGGCGAAACATCCAGTTCCATTATGACCTGGGCAACGACTTCTATCGATTGTGGCTGGACGATCGGATGATCTATTCCTCGGCGCTCTTTCGTACGGGCGGGGAGAGCCTCGAATTGGCGCAGCGGCAGAAACTCGAGCGGATCGTCGAGCTCGTCGGCGCGAGGGGGGATCACGAGGTTTTGGAAATCGGCTGCGGCTGGGGCGCCCTCGCCCTCGAGCTCGCGAAGACTTCCGGGGCGCAAGTCACGGGGCTGACCCTGTCTCCCAGACAGCTCGCGCATGCAAAAGCGCTGGCCGCGGAAAGTCCCGCGGGTGAACGCACAGATTTTCGTCTTCAGGACTATCGCGATGTCGGCGGAACTTTCGACAGGATCGTCTCCGTCGAGATGATAGAGGCAGTCGGTCAGGAATATTGGCCGACGTTTTTCGCGACTTTACGCGATCGTCTCGCTCCCTCGGGTCACGCTCTGCTGCAGGCGATCACCATCTCCGACGATCGCTTCGAGAGATACAGCCGCACCCCTGGTTTCATCCAGCACTGCATCTTCCCCGGCGGAACCCTGCCGTCGAAGGAACGCATGGCGCAAGAAGCGCGACGCGCGGGTTTGACCTTCGAGGTCGTCGAGACCTTTGGAGAGAGCTACGCGCGCACCCTCGTGGAATGGCGCAATCGCTTCGAGGACAACTGGGAGAGAATCTCAGACCTTGGCTTCGACGAGCGATTCCATCGACTTTGGCGGTATTATCTCTGCTATTGCGATGCGGGCTTCCGCTCGCGCGCGATCGACGTGGGCCTCTACAAATTGAGCCGCATGGCGTGAAGGACCTCTCGCGACGGAAATTGCTCACATGGCGGACAATCAAGCTCTGGAGCCGGAGACTCCTTCTACGACTCCCCGCTTCGCCCTCCCCTCGCCGAGGATCGGCGTGCCGACCGGCAGTCGACTGGAATTCCTGGTCTTTCGGAACGGCAAGCCTCTGGGACGCCATGAAATCCGCTTCTCGGATCGTAATGGCGACCTCTTGGCGGACATCTCCGTGGATTACGCCGTCAAGCTCGGTCCCGTAAGCCTTTTTCGTTACAAGCTCCGCGGGCGAGAAACATGGTCCGACGGCGCCCTCGCGTCGGCGCATGTGCAAACCGATAATAATGGAAAGCGCGAGTATATGAGGGCCGTTCGCGAGGGGGAGGCGTTGATCGTCGAGGGCAGCAAGGCGCGCCGAGCGCTGGCGCCTCGCGAAACTTCAATCGCAACGCATTGGAACATCGCGCAACTCGATGGCCCGATGATCAACCCGCAAGACGGGTCCCTGATGCGCTTCTCAGTGAAGACGATGGGCCTCTCGAAGCTCATGGATGCGAAAGGCGCGCCCCGAACCGCCAGGCGGTATGCGCTGAGCGGGAAAAACCCGTTGGAACTTTGGTATGAGGACCCGGGCGTGTGGGTGGGGCTCCGGGCGAAGGCTTTCGACGGGTCTGTCATCTCCTATACACTTGCGTCGAGCTAGCTTTTCGATCGCAACGGCCAAGAGTGGGAGCCTAAGACAAAGGCTAAGATCAAGCTAGAACCCCTCATGCTCTATCCAAATTCTGCAATGCCAGGGCGGACGCTTAGGCCACAGACCCGCGCTGGCTAGAAAATTGCTTCTCTCGGTAGGTGCAGAAAATTTTCGGACAGGCCGAGCGGATCAACTTTGGCGCCGTGCCGCCGGAGATTGACGATCTGTTGCAGCAGGGCGTTGCCGCCTACCGACATGATCGCGCCAGAGCCGACCGGCTCTTCCGCCAAGCGCTGTCGCAAAAGCCGACCGAGCTGGCTCCCTACTACTGCCTCTACAAAATTCACACCTACATGGGCAGTCTCGAGGTCGCCAAGGAGATCGCCGTCGCAGGCCTCAAAGAGGCGGTGAGGCAGGCCGGCTGGCCGGAAAATCCCAGCGAATGGCCCGACGGCAATCTGGCCGCCGAGGGCCCCGCCCGCTTTGCTCTCTACACGCTGAAAGCTTTAAGCTTCATCGAGTTGCGGCGGGGAAACCGCGAAACCGCCCTGGCGCTCCTGGATATACTCTCGGAAAAGGACCCTGCCGGCAGCGTCGGATGGACGGTCGTAGGGGAAATCGCCGATGGGGCCGTCTGAAACAGCGCGATCGGGCTGGAAACTTGAAAACCCGAAGCCCGGAGCCCGCGTCAACCGACCAAGCAGCGGCGGGAGCGAGCCGGAAAGAAAGGTCGGTTGTGCAGCGCACTTGAGCACGATGAAACGAGACTGCATTCAATTTGAACGCGACATCCGCCGCATTGGGATTAAGCTAAGGTATTCATATCGCAATTGCGAAGGGAGACTTCGCCAGCGATACAGCGTCGCTATTCGCGCGGGAGGGCGGCCTTGAGCGGTGCAATGAACCCGGAATCGGAGGCGGAGGGCCCGCCTCAGAACAGCGAGCTCGGACAAGGGGCGCCAGGCCGCACGGCCTTAGCCGAGACGGCGCTCTTTGGCATCTACGAGATCTCCAAAATATTGACGGCGCCGGCGCGGCTCGAGCAGGCGCTCACGAATGTCGTGGGCGTGTTGAGCTCATTCCTGGAGATGCGCCTCGGCATGATCGTTGTGCTCGATCAGAAGGGCGATCCCGAAATCATCGCCTCCACCGGCTGGGCCGATCCGTCGCAGCGGCGGGCCATAGAGACCCTGCCAAGCAAGGTGATCGATCGCCTGGTCGCGACCGCCATGCCCATCGTCGTTCAAAACGTCTGCAGCGAGCCGCTGTTCGCCGAGTCCGTGGACGTCATCACGGAGCGCCTGGGCTCCTCTGTGTCCTTCGTGGGCGTGGCGATCAAGAGCGACTCCCAGGTCATCGGCACTTTGTCGGTCCACCGGATCATGGATCCGGAGCGCCGATACAGTTTCGACGGCGACCTTCGTTTGCTGACGATGATCGCCAATCTTGTCGGCCAGACGGTCAAGCTCCACCGCATGCTGTCGATGGACCGCCAGCGCTTGCTGAGCGAGCGGGCGAGCCTCGAAAAGGCGCTCGACGCGCGCCCCTACGCAGATTCGCGCCGAGCGACGCCGGAGGTCGCTGGAATCATTGGCGAAAGCCCGGCGATCGTCGACGTGCTCGAAACAATCGCCGCGGTCGCGAAATACAATTCCACCGTCTTGCTGCGCGGAGAGAGCGGGACGGGCAAGGAGTTGTTCGCGCGGGCGGTGCATGAGCTTTCGTCGCGAAAGCACAAGCCTTTCGTCAAGGTGAACTGCGCCGCCCTGCCGGAAAGCGTGCTCGAATCGGAGTTGTTCGGACATGAGCGGGGCGCCTTCACGGGCGCGCTCGCGCAGCGGGCGGGAAGGTTCGAGCTCGCCCATGGCGGGACCCTGCTGCTCGATGAAATCGGCGAAATCTCGAGCGCTTTTCAGGCCAAGCTGCTGCGCGTGCTGCAGGAGGGGGAATTCGAACGCGTCGGCGGGACACGCACGCTGAAGGTGGACGTGCGCTTGATTTTCGCCACCAATATCAATCTGGAGGAGGCTGTCGCCAAAGGCGTATTCCGGGCCGATCTTTATTATCGCATCAGCGTGGTTCCGGTATTCCTGCCACCGTTGCGCGAGCGTCCGGGAGACGTTGCGCTTTTGGCGAAGAATTTCCTCGATCAGTTCAACGCTGAAAACAAGCGCAGCCAAGTGTTTTCGAACAGCGCAATCGAGACTCTGCAACGTTGTTACTTTCCCGGCAATGTTCGGGAACTTGAGAACTGCGTGCGCAGAACCGCGACCCTCGCGCGCGACGAAAAGATCGTCGACAAGGATTTCGCTTGTGCGTCAGGCAAGTGCCTTTCCGCCCTCCTATGGACGAGCAGTGGCAGCGGGGCCTACCACGGCAGCCCGGCCCTTCCCGACCTGTCGGAAGGGGCTGCGGCGGCGGCGAGAGCCGCCTCCCCGCAAGAGCGCTCCCCCGCCGCGCAGGCTGGAGACCTCACGGACAGCAACGGTTTGCCGGTTCGACGGATGATCGAGAAAGAGCGGCTTATCGAAGGCATGGAAAAGGCCGCCTGGGTCCAGGCGAAAGCGGCGCGTCTCCTGGGGCTTTCGCTTCGTCAGGTGAATTATGCGTTGAAGAAATACAATATTGAAGTCAAACGCCTCTGACTGGGCTGTCCCGGCTTTGGCCGAGCGACGCGAAGGCCATCCCGTCCCCAAGAGCTTCGCCGCCGAGCTCATTCGGCCCGAAAGGCGGTCTCGGGGCCCTATGAAAGCGCTCCCGGCGACAGAGCCTGTCAGACAATCGACATCCGTCGCGAGACATTCGTCAAGAAACGGCCAGATTGAAGCCCCGTTGCCCCCACCTAAGCGGCGACCGCCCTGGCATGCGATTTGAATGTCCCGCCAAGAGCTTGAATTAAGGAAGGGGTCCCGCCATGGCCTATAAAATCGTCGCTTCGCAGTGCACCGTGTGCGGAGCCTGCGAGTTCGAATGTCCGAACGCCGCGATCCGGCTCAAGAACGACATGTACATCATCGATCCCAAAAAATGCACCGAATGCGAGGGGAGCTTCGACTCGCCGAAGTGCGCGGAGGTTTGTCCCGTCGAAAACACCTGCATTCCGGCCTAAGCGCTAAAATGTCGGGCGGCGCCGGCAGCGGCGACGCCTCATCCCCCCGGTGCGACGTGCTGTTTTTCCGAAGCCCCGAGCCTTGCCTCCTTGCGAAGGGATGCAAGGCTTCTTCGATTTGTTTCAGAGTTCTTTGTTTCGACCTGACTGCGCAAGAGGTGGAATGAGCGCGTAATTTTTGGGGACATCGCCTGACAGCCCCAGCGGGCCCTTGAGAGAAGCGATTTTCAGCCCCCGCCGCGCTGATCCCCCGACAGCTCCAGTGCTGCATGACGCGTGTAGATATCCTTACAGGACTCCTCGCGACCAGCTGTTTGTTCTCCCAACATCCATCTCGGCTGCTGCCGATAATTGCTTGAAATCCATTGAAGTCGCCGGAGCGCGGCGAATGGCATGTTTGTTGCCTGCCTAGAAGCGGCAAATTGGTCAGGCCGTTGCGCGCTTTCCCGTCATGGCGAACGCTCGGACGACCGAGAAGGGGAGATCGGTCGATGGACGTTCACGAAGTAGAGGCGGTTGAAAGCCTTGAGTTTGTTGGCTCCACCCCTTC
>CAWCTS010000017.1:0-252631 GCA_963798515.1 uncultured Alphaproteobacteria bacterium | reverse complement strand
CAGGGCTGGACTCCCGCACATAGGCTCGCGGGAAAGAGGCTGCATGCAAGATCCCTCGACACCACAGGCTCGGCTGACGGGCAATCAGATCCGTCGGCGGCTGGTGGAGATCACCGGGGCGAGGCTTTCCGGCCGCATCGGGAATGTCGCCAGCCACTTCGCGCCGGACGTCATCGTACACTACAATTGCGCGAAATACGGCCCATCTCCGCCCGAGGTGATACGGGGCCGCGAGGCCTTCCTCGCGCAGCTCAAGCGCGCGGAGGAAGATTTCGAGGCGGTGGACGGAGAAATCCTCCAGATGCTCGTGGAGGGCGAGCACAGCGCGCTGCGATGGCGAACGCAGTGGCGCCATCGCGGCACGGGTCGCCTCTGGCCGCTGGATATGGCCTTTTTCCTGCGATGGCGAGACGGCGTCGTCGCCGAAATGCACGAGTTTGAGGACTGTCCCATCCCGACGCCCGACGTCTTCCGCGCCGTGGCGCCGTTGGCGGAGCTCTTGAGCCCGCCCGATCCCGGCCTGACGCGCGAGGAGATGGTGAGCTACGTGCAGCAGCTCGCAGATTATCTCACCCCGCAGGGCCCGGACATCGAGCTGCTGCGACGTCACTATGCGCGCGACGTCGTCTGCGAATTCGTCGGCGACCCCGCGCGCATTCCCTATGCCGGCCGGCACATCGGCGTCGAAGCCATCATCGGCGTGGTTAAGGCCATCAATGTGAATTTCGCGCAGCTGGCCTTCTCGCTCTCCGACATCCTCGTCGATGGCGACGCTCTGGCCTGCCGGAGGACCGTGGAATGGCGGCATCGCGGCACGGGACGCCGCGGCATCGTCGAGCTGGCGGAATTCGTCCGCTTCGCAAACGGCAAGATCGTCGAGCTTGTCGAATATCGCGATAGCGTGAAGATTCTGGAGATGCAGGGCGATCTGGAGTTGCCGTGAAGGGCGCGGGGCGCTTTTGGCGGCTCGACGCCTGCGCCCGCGAGAGATTCGCGGGCGTCCCGCTGGCCGCTGTCGACGGCGCGGATGAATTGTCGCCTGAGCAGAGGCTCGTCATCGCGCGCGAGTTCAATCTCCCGCCGACGGCCTTCCTCTTGGAGCCGCGAAACCCCGCAAACTCGGCCCGAACGCAAATCTTCTCGCCCTCGGGAGAATGTCGGCCTCGTCTCGAAGGCGTCCTCGCGCTCTCCGCGCTGCTCGCAAAAGAACGCGCCGAAAGCCTGCTGCGGCGCGGAGGCCTGACGGTCGCAATCGAGCAGGACGACGCGTGCTGGCGATGCGACGTCATCGCGAATAGCGCGGGCGTCTGCTACTCGGAGATCGCGCTCGAGCGCCAGCCGCGCCGCGCCGAACCCTGGCCGCCGGCGATGGAGCTCGCGCCAGCGCTGGGCTTGGCTCGCGACGAGATCGGCTTTGGCGCGCACCGGCCCAGCCGCTTCGAGGCCTATGGCGCCGTGAATCTCCTGCCGCTGCGGACGCGGAGGGCGCTACTGGTTGCGAAGGCCGCGGAAAGCGCCCCCGCTCCGTCAACCGGCGGGCTCATTCTCTATACGAATGACGTCTCGGCGCCGGAAGCGGCGATCGAAGCGCGCATGCTTGACGCGAGCCTCGGCATCGAGGCGCTCGTCGCTTTGACCGGAGCGCTGATCGAATTCGAGCCGCCACACGACGGCGCACATCAAATTTTCATCGACGTGCTGGATGTCCGTGAGCGGCGCGCGCGCGTCACTCTGCGCTTCGAAATCGCAGGCGGCGCGCTCGAGCGCCTGAGCCTCGGCGCGCAGACCGCTTTTGTGGCCACAGGAGAATTTTGCCGATGACCGACCGCTCGCGGGTCTTCGAGGCCGATCAGCTGGACTGCCGGCTGGTCGATCACCGCTGGGACCTCTCGCCGTCGCAGGAGCGCACAGTCGCGGAAATCTGGGACGAGCAGAGCGGCCGCAATCCATCGCTCTATGACGGCCGCATTCTGCTGGCGCGGCGCGCCGAGGCGCTCGTCGATGTTGCCGGCCATCCAAGGCTCGAAGTCGAGTTCTTCGAGGCGCCCTTCTCGCGTTTCCATGCTTGGAAGCTGCTCGGCCAGCCGGACTGGGGCGTCTTGAACTGCTTCGCCGTGCCGGCGCTGCGTTCGAGCGACGGAGCCTATCTCGCGGGCGAGATGGGTCAGGATCACTCGCAGCCGGGGCGCATCTATTTCCCCTGCGGCACGCCCGACCTCGACGACGTCGTCGGCAGCCGCGTCGATCTGACCGGCTGCCTCATCCGCGAGCTTGCGGAGGAGACAGGGATCGTCGTCGACGAGGGGGATTTTGCGCCGAGCTGGCGCGTCCTGTTCATCAATCGGCAGGTGGCCTGCATGCGGGTCTTGGACCTTCCCGGCCCAGCGGAAGCGCTACGCGATGCGGCGCTCCGCTATATTCGCGAGCAAGCAAAGCCCGAGCTTGCGGGGATGCGCATCTTGCGGAAGGGAGACAATCTCGCCGATCCCCGCTTTCCCGACTTCATGAGGGCGTTTCTGGAAGGCGCCCTTTGCGGGTGAAGGAGGCGCGAGGCTTTGCAGGGCTGTAGGAAAGCAGGAGGGCCCGCGACCGCATTTGCGGCTGAAATTCCTCTGCGTCCGGTATAGATTGGCCCCATGACGACGAGTTCTTGCGCCGAAACGACACTTGCGCCCTCGGATGCGCGTCCGGCGACGATCCGGGCCCTTCTCGAGGATAATTGCATTGTGCTCGTCGGCATGATGGGTTCTGGCAAGAGCTCGATCGGGCAAAAGCTCGCCCACCGGCTGGGCCTCAAATTCGTCGACGCCGACGCCGAGATCGCCGCTGCGGCGGGCATGTCGATTCCCGAGATTTTCGCCAAATTCGGCGAGGGCTATTTTCGCGACGGCGAGCGTCGGGTGCTCTATCGGCTGCTCAATGGCGGCCCCATGGTGCTGGCGACGGGCGGCGGCGCCTTCCTCGACCCGAGAACGCGGCGGCGCATCGCCGAGCGCGGCGTCTCGATCTGGTTCGACGCCGATCACGAAACCCTGCTGCGGCGCGTCCGCCGCAAGGGCGACCGTCCGCTCCTGCAGACGGAGGACCCCGGCGCGACGCTGCGTCGTCTCATGGATGAGCGCAATCCCGTCTATGCGACCGCTGACCTCCGGATCGTCTCGCAGGACGTTCCCCATGACGCGATGGTCGAGCAGACGCTGGCGCTGCTCGCCGAGCGTCTGCCGACCCTGGCCTTCGGCGCGAAGCGCCTCCTCGAGGATCTGCCCACTTCCATGACCCATTTCCTGCCGCGCCGCGAGGAGCCGCTGCACCGCGAGACGGTGCGGGTCGACCTCGGTCCGCGCTCCTACGATATTTTCATCGGATCGGGCCTGCTGAAAGAGGCCGGCGAGCAAATCGCGGCCCTGGCGGCGGGCGCGGCCTGCGCGATCGTGACCGATTCCAACGTCGCCCCGCTTTACCTTAGGCCCCTGCAGGCGAGCCTGGAGGCCTGCGGGCTGCGCTCGACGCCGATCGTCGTCGGGCCGGGCGAGGCGTCGAAATCCCTCGCCGTTTTCGGCCGCGTTCTCGAAGAGGCGCTCGCCGCGAAGATCGAACGGCGCGACGTCATCGTCGCGCTCGGCGGCGGCGTGGTCGGCGATCTGGCCGGCTTCGTCGCGGCAAGCCTGCGGCGCGGTTGCCGCTTCGTGCAAATTCCGACGACCCTGCTCGCTCAGGTGGACAGTTCTGTTGGCGGCAAGACAGGGATCAATTCTCCGCACGGCAAGAATTTAATCGGCGCATTCCACCAGCCCTCGCTGGTCCTCGCCGACATCGACACGCTCGAGACCCTGCCGGAGCGCGAGCTACGCGCCGGCTATGCCGAGGTCGTCAAATATGGCCTCATTCGCGACCGCCGTTTCTTCGACTGGCTCGAGGCCGACGGCGAGGCCGTGTTCTCGGGCAAGCCGGAGCAGATTTGCGCGATCGCCGTGAGTTGCCAGATGAAGGCCTGCATCGTCGGGGGGGACGAGACCGAGCAGGGCGACCGCGCGCTGCTCAACCTCGGCCACACTTTCGGCCACGCGCTGGAGCGGCTCGTGGGCTACGACACCAAGCGTCTCGTGCATGGCGAGGGCGTGGCGATTGGGCTCGCGCAGGCCTTTCGCTTTTCCCACCGGCTCGGCCTGTGCAACGGGCAGGATGCGACCCGCGTCGAGCGGCACCTGGAGCGAGTCGGCCTGCCGACGCGCATTTCGGACATCCCGGACTTCAGCGCCGACGCCGAAACTGTCCTCGAGGCCATGCGGCAGGATAAGAAGGTGGAGCGCGGCGCGCTGACCTTCGTGCTGGCGCGCGAGATCGGCGGCGCCTTTGTCGCGAAGAACGTCGAGGCGAAGGAGGTCCTGGCCTTCCTCAAAAGCGAATTATGATGCCTTCGCGCAGCGGGAGCGGCCTTTGAGTACAGTCGACGTCCTCACAGCTTTGATGGTTGTGCTCGGCTGCGTGCTGCTCTCGGCGCTCTTCTCGGGATCCGAGACGGCGCTGACCGGCGCGTCCCTCGCGCATATGCATTCGCTCGAAAAGGAGGGTGATCGGCGCGCCCTCGTCGTCTCGCAACTGCTGCGCCGCAGAAATCGCATGATCGCGACGCTGCTCTTAGGCAACACGCTGTTCAACATCGCCGGCTCCGCCGTCATGACCAGCATGCTGGTCATGCTCGTCGGCGAGAATGGCGCGGTCTACGCGACCTTCTTCATGACCGGTCTGCTGCTCATCTTCGCGGAGGTGCTGCCGAAGACGCTGGCGATCAATCACCCCGACCAGTTTTCCTTGACGGTGGCGCGCCTCGTGCATTTCTTCGTCGCCCTCTTCGGGCCGCTGCTCGTGGGCGTCGAGTTCCTGGTGCGCATCATGCTGAAGCTCGCCGGCGTCGAGCTCGGCCATGGCCGCACCATGGTGTCGCCCTACGACGAGCTGAAGAGCACCGTCGACATTCTGCATCAGGAAGGCACGGTCGAGCGCAGCGCGCGCGACATGTTCGGCGGCGTGCTCGATCTGACCGTCATGCATGTGTCGGACGTCATGGTGCACCGCACCAAGATGCGCGCCGTCGACGCCGACCTGCCGCCGCACCAGATCATCAAAGAGGTCCTGGCCTCCCCCTATACGCGCATGCCGCTCTGGCGCGAGCGCCCCGATAATTTCATCGGCGTGCTGCACGCCAAGGATCTCTTGCGCGCGCTGGATGCGGCGGGCGGAGACGCCTCGAAGCTCAAGATCGACGAGATCATGCTGCAGCCCTGGTTCACGCCGGAGGCGACGACGCTCGAGGATCAGCTCCAGGCCTTTTTGCAGCGCAAGACCCATTTCGCCTTCGTCGTCGACGAATATGGCGAGGTCATGGGTCTCGTCACGCTCGAGGACATTCTGGAGGAGATCGTCGGCGACATTCGCGACGAGCATGACGCGACCATGCCCGGCGTGCGCCCGCAAAAGGACGGCTCGGTCATCGTCGATGGCGCCTCGCCGCTCCGCGACCTCAATCGCGCGATGGACTGGCGCCTGCCGGACGATGAGGCGACCACGATCGCCGGCCTCGTCATCCATGAGGCCGGAGCCATTCCCGAGGCGGGCCAAGTCTTTCGCTTCCATGGCTTCCGCTTCGAGGTGCTGCGCAAGATGCGCAACCGCATCACCTCGCTGCGCGTCACGCCAGAGAGTCACAAAGAGGAAGAGGAGGAGTAAGGCGGTCGCGCGGGATCAGGCGCCGATGATCTCGAAAGTCGCCTCGATCTCCACCGCCCCGTCGAGCGGCAGTTGCGCGACGCCGACGGCCGCCCGCGCGTGCTTGCCATTCTCTCCCAGCACGGCGGCGAAAAGATCCGAGGCGCCGTTGACCACCTGCGGGATCTGCTGGAAGTCGGGCGTCGCGTTCACGAAGCCGCCGAGCCGCAGGGCGCGCAGCTTCGCGAGATCGCCGACGGCGGCGTTGGCCTGCGCCAGCACATTGAGCGCGGCGAGGAGCGCGGCGGCCTGACCGGCTTCGAGCGAGACGCGGTCGCCGAGCTTGCCCTGATGCGCGGGATCGACCTTGCCACCCGCGACCGGCAATTGTCCCGAGATGAAAAGCAGATTTCCAGCCCGCGCGAAGGGCACATAATTCGCGACGGGCGCGGCGGCCTGCGGCAGCGCGAGCCCCAGCGCAGCGAGCCGGTCGATGGGCGAAACGTCGATCATGGTCGTAACCTCTCGGGGAATTAGGATTTGCGCGTCTGAAGGCGAAACCGTAGTTTCTCGCGCCGTCCGGCGCAACGCCGGGCGCGCGCCGCCCGATTCGGAGAGTCTTGCCCATGGCGTTGCGACGAGTTGCGGGAGGCGTTGCCGCCCTGGCCTGCCTCTCCGCCGGAGGGCTCGGGCCGCAGGCGGCGGCGCAAACCGCGGCGCCTCCGCTGGCGCCGCATCGCGCAGTCTACGATCTCACGCTTCTCAAAGCTGAGGGCGCCAAGGCGCCCAGCGAGGCGCGCGGCCGAATCACCTTCGACTTCTCGGGCTCGGCCTGTGACGGCTACATCCAAAACGTCCGGCAGCTGACGCAATTGCAGCCCCAGGAGGGCGAGGCCCAGGCCTCCGACATGCGTTCGGCGACCTTCGAGGCGGCCGACGGCTCCGATTTCCGCTTCAAGATCACGACGAAAGTGAGCAACGCCGAATCGGCGGGCTCAACCGAGGAAACCGACGGGGTCGCCAAGAAGAACAAGGCCGGCGAGGTTACCGTCGAGCTCGCCAAGCCCAAGCGCGGCAAGCTCGATTTTTCGGGGCCCATTCTCTTCCCGACCGATCAGATGCGGAAGATTCTCCAGACGGCGCGCGATGGTGGAAAAATGCTGGCCGCCCGCATTTATGACGGCTCGAGCGACGGCGCTAAGCGCTACGATACGCTGACGATCATCGGCGCTCCGATCAAGGGCGAGCCGGATAAGCCCTTTCAGCTCGAGGCTTTCAAAAGCCTGCGGCTCTGGCCCGTCACGATCTCTTATTTCGACATCGACCAGAAGGACCAGCCGCCGAGCTATGTGCTGACGCTCGAACTCTTCGACAATGGCGTCACCCATTCGATGAAGCTCGACTATGGCGATTTCGTTCTCGGCGCCAAAGCGTCGAGCCTCTCGCTGCTGCCGCGGTCAAAGTGCAAGAAGCCCTGAGGCGGCGGGGCGACATCAACGACTTGCCATATCTGTCGCCACGACCGCTGTGTCTGCGCGATGAATTTGGGGGGCTTTGAGGCCAACCTCGATCTGAGCGAGCGCCGTGCGCGTTCCGGGGCTCAAAATGCGCGTTTCGGCAAGCGTCCGAAAGTTGGAAATGGCGTGCGGGCAGGCCCCCGAGCCTTCGAAGACGCGCACGCCCTCGTCCGTCACGATGACGTCGCCATAGCGCAGGGTTGCGTCCCGCATCAGAGCTTGTGTGGAGTTGGCGATCGGGGCGCTCTTGTCGCAGAACCGCGCGGGCTTCGGCTTCACAGGACCGGTCGCCGCATCGGCCTGCACCGGCGCTGCGACGACGGGAGCTGCGTAAACCGGTCTGACGTGCGCGACGATCGGCGCCGGCCTTGTTTGCGCCAGCGGTCGTTCTACCGGCCGCCGGGCGTGCCCGAGCTTCGGCCTCTGCGGCGCGGGCGAGCGGCCAGGCCACATCGCCGAGGCGGCCGGCGTCTCGCCGCCACCAAAAAGATCTTCCAGAAATCCCGCTTGCGCGGCGCTCACAAAGCTTGCGCCGCCAAGCAAGCCAACGATCAGGCCGACCGTCGGGCGCGTGAGACTGCGCAGCGCGAAACGCGATGAATGGAAAGGATTTGAACCTAAATTTCTGCTTTGCATTGAGCCCCTGCCCCTGTCTCGCGAGCTTCAGGCTCGCGTTCGGCCAGCCTGAGCGAAGGCGGCGCCAAAATAATTAAGACTAATAATCAGTAATCTACGCGCTAAAGGACGGATTCAACGGCTCGGATTTGCAAAATGACGCTCAAGACGCGAAGCCGCCTGCGACCGTTGCGAGGAGCCGAAAAGCCAGGGCGGCTGCGAATTGGCTTGAGACGGGCCGGCAGCCGCCGGCCCGTCTCCGGCGAGAAGAATGCCACGCCGGGCGCGCCCGCGGCGGAAAAGGCTTCAGGACCATAGAGAAATGATTTAGACTTAGGCTAATGACTCTGCTCTCCACCAGCGAAGACGTGGCCGCCCTCTGCCGGCGACTTGCGCAACATCCCTTTGTGACGGTCGACACCGAATTCCTGCGGGAAACGACCTTCTGGCCAAAGGTCTGCGTCATCCAGCTCGCCTCGCCGGAGGAGGCGGCGGCGATCGACGCCCTCGCCGAAGGGGTCGATCTGACGCCTTTTTTCGAGCTGATGGCGAATGAGGCGGTGGTCAAGGTGTTTCACGCCGCCCGCCAGGACCTCGAAATCGTCTGGCGGCTCGCCGGGCTCATTCCCAAGCCCCTCTTCGACACCCAGGTCGCCGCCATGGTCTGCGGCTTCGGCGATCAGGCCTCCTATGGCGAGCTCGCCAAGGCGATCGCGCGGGTGAGCGTCGACAAATCCTCGCGCTTCACCGACTGGTCCCGGCGCCCGCTGTCCGAGGCGCAGGTGCGCTACGCCATCGCCGACGTGACGCATCTGCGCGACATCTACCTCCATCTGCGGAGCCGCCTGGAGCGCACGGCGCGGCTCGACTGGCTTGCCGACGAGATGGAGTCGCTCACCTCGCCCGCGACCTATGAGCAGCATCCGGACGACGCCTGGGAGCGTCTGCGTCATCGGGCGCGCAAGCCCCGCGATCTCGCGGCGCTGATCGAGCTCGCCGCCTGGCGCGAGGCCGAGGCGCAGTCGCGCGACGTTCCGCGCTCGCGCGTGCTCAAGGACGACGCGCTCGTCGAGATTGCGCTCGCCGCGCCGCGCACGGAGGAGGCGCTCTCCAATCTGCGCGCCATACCCCGCGGGCTGGAGCGCTCGCGCTCGGGGGCCGAGATCCTGGCCGCGATCGAGCGCGCCATGACGCGCGATCCTGCCACGCTTCCGGCGATCGAACGGGACCGCCGCAGCTCCAACGGCGCGACGGTCGAGCTCCTGAAGGTGCTGTTGCGTCAGGTCTGCGAAGAAACCGGCGTCGCCGCGAAGATGATCGCCACCGTCGACGACCTCGAAGCGATCGCGGCCAATGACAATGCGGATGTCATGGCCTTGAAGGGGTGGCGGCGGACGGTGTTTGGCGAGAAGGCGCTGGAGCTGAAGCGTGGACGCCTCGCCCTAGCGGTCGAGAACGGCAGGGTCGTCACTCTCGACTGGCAGGAGGCCTGAGGCGGTCGGGCTCGAGTGATCGCGTAAACACTAGAAAATCGCTTCGCTGCGAGGAGGGGCCAAGCCGATGCAGGAAGGGCCGCGGATCGTCATTCGCCTCTGCGCCGACCCTTTCGACGCGCTTGAGGAAGAGCGCGACATTCTCTCCTTGCCAGCCGACATCGGCGCGCTCGTGGCCTTCACGGGGCTCTGCCGGAGCGAAGGGGGGACCCTCGCCGCGCTCGAGCTCGAGCATTATCCCGGCATGGCGGAGCGCGAGATGGCGGAGATCGCGCAGCAGGCCGCCGAGCGCTGGCCGCTCCACGCCCTAACCGTGCTGCATCGCTATGGCCGCCTGCGTCCCGGCGAGAAGATCGTGCTCGTGCTCGCGGCGGCGAAGGGCCGCGCCGAAGCCTTCGCGGCGGCCGAATTCGTCATGGATTTTCTGAAATCGCGCGCGCCCTTCTGGAAGCGGGCCTTCCTCGCCGACGGAAGCGATGGCGGCTGGATCGACGCCAAGACGGTCGACGAGGCGGCCCTGGCGCGTTGGCGGTCAGACGACAAGGCTGCGCCAGGGCGCGAGGACATGCACGAGCCAGGCGTGCAGGGCGGCCGCAGCGATGGACAGGATCAAGGCGATGAGCGTTAGAACGTCCGTATGGTCTTTCGGGCTTCGCAGCATGCGCGGAGCGCCGTGATAGAAGATGTAGAGCCCGTAGAAGCCCAGAATATCGAGCCAGCGCAGGCCCGGGACGAGGGCGAAGAGCGAAGCGAGCCAGGCCGGCGTGTAGGAATAGGCGGTGAGCGCCAGGGCGCGCGCGTCATTCGCCTGGCCGTCGAAATGGGGGGCGAGGCTCGACAGCACGAAGGAGACGGCGAAGAGCAGCGGCAGGCTCAGCACATATTGCATCGCCGCGCGCATGAGCCCTCCGGCGAAGGTCAGATGCGCGAATTCATGCGTCGGCTGCCCGTATCCGAAGAAATAGCCGCCCAGGAAGCTCGCGACAGGCGGGATGAGCGCGAGCAGCAGCACATAGTTCCGGTAGGTCTCGAAGACGCTTGGCTCCTCGGCCTCGATCGCCGCCCATTCGCTTTCGGGATCGAGAAGCAGGCCCTTGATTCGTTTTAAAACGCCCATTGCTGTCCCTCCCCCTTCCGGGTTCGTCCTATTGGATTATCGGCCGCACGGGAGGGATACAAGCTCCGGCGGGGCTTGCGGGCGCCGCAGGGCTGTGCCAGGGAAGACAAAATGGCCATACTGTCGACCCGGCGAGCTTCCTCGCTTACCACAAGGCGCGGCGGAAAAGTGGGGCGCCGGTTCTTCGCGCGAGGGGCGCTTCAGAATGCTGAAATCGACATCTGCGTTTGAGCGGTTCCGCTCGGGCGCCGAGAGCCTCTATGCGTCGGGCCGCCTGAGGAAGGCGCTCGACTATATCTGGCCGGTGCTGGGTCTCGTCGCCGTCTTTGCCTCCCTGTATTTGCTCAATAAGGAGTTCCGCAGCGAGTCCCTCGGCGGAGAGGTCTGGGCGGCGCTCAAGGCCATTCCGCCGCACCGGTATTTCCTCGCGGTGTGCGGCACGCTGCTCGCCTATGCGGCGCTCGCCTGGTACGACCGCATCGCCCTGCTCCATCTCGGGGTGAAGCATATTTCCTTAACCTTCATCTCGCTTTGCTCCTTCACGACCTATGCGCTCTCGCACAATATCGGCGCGAGCATGTTCTCCGGCGCGGTGGTCCGCTACCGAGCCTATTCGACGAAGGGGTTGTCGGCGGCGCAGATCGCCACGCTCGTCGTGCTCTGCTCTTACACCTTCGGCTTCGGCTGCCTGCTGCTCGGAGGGGCCCTGCTGACCTGGGACCCGACGCTGATGCAGCGGCTTTCCGGATTCCTGCCGGACGTCGTCACCAATCCGCACACGGCGCGAGCGGTCGGCCTCCTTTGTCTCGGCGGGGCGGCGCTCTACGTCATCGGCTCGCTGATGCATTTCAGGCCGCTGCACATCGGCAGCTTCGAGGTCGTCTATCCGCGGCCCGGCGTGATGGTGCAGCAGCTCTTCGCGGCTCCGCTCGAGCTCATCGGCGCCGGAAGCATCATTTATTTCGCGCTTCCCGAGGTCGGCAATCCGGGATTTGCGGTCGTGCTTGGCGCCTTTGTCCTGTCCTTCTCGGTGGCGCTGGTGTCGCATGCCCCGGGAGGTCTCGGCGTCTTCGAGCTGCTGTTCCTCAAGCTCATGCCGGACGCGCCGCAGGTGCAGGTGCTCGCGGCGCTTCTCGTCTGGCGTCTCTTCTATTTGATCGCGCCGCTCCTCTTCGCACTGGGGGTGGTCGTGATCTTCGAGCGCAAGCGGCTCGCCGACGCCTTGTTACGGCGCACAAACCCCGAATAGGGAAAGGCGCGCGGTCAGCGCCCCGCCCCGAGCGGACGAAGATCGCTCGAATGGCGCTTCCGATCGCCGGGAACTGAGCCGGGGTGCGGCGAGTTCAGCCGCCAGATCATGAACAACGAAGCGAGAATCTCGAGCAGCGCCAGAGCCGCGAGCACGACGATCAAGCGCGCATCGGCGCGCAACAGGGTCTGAAGCAGCACCAGAAAGGCGATGTGGACAACCGGAATGGCGATGATCACGAATTGCCCTCCGGCGCCGCGTCTGCCCGTCACATTGCCGAAGGTGAGCGCCAGCGCCATCGCCAGAAGCGTATGGCCGAGGGCCAGTATGGGCACGCCGAGCCGCATCGCGGCCTCCGCCGTCCACTCCGCGAGGAGCCTCGGATCGGCGCGGGCGGCGGTCAACTGCTGGACGAAATCGCCGGGCGGCAGTTCATAGACCCCGCGCCATGTCCGCTGCGGCAGGGAGCCGCTGCCCTGCATCGGCAGAACCAGCGCATATTCGTCGAAGGCCGAGAGACGGACGTCGCCTCCCGTGAGCGAGCGGGTCTGCACGCTGCCGTTGCGCAGCGCCACGATCACCCCGGTTTCATTGCGCCGGAACTCCGCATGCGCGGCGGTGATGATCTGCTCCTCCATCTTTTCGGTGGAGAGCTGGCGCACGAAGAGATTGGCCGCGATGTCGGGCGTCTCCCAGCGCTCGAGGTAAAGCGTCTTGGCGCCGCTGTCGAAAGTGTAGAAGCGCGCCGGCTCGAGCATGCGATGATTGAGCGAGTTGCGCACGACGTTCAGAACGTCCTGCATCGTTCCGACGTAATAAGGCGCGAGAAAATTCGACAGAATGTAGCCCACGAAGACCAGAGCGAGCGCGAGCGCCGTGGCGGGCCGGCAAACGGCCCAGACCGAGAGGCGTAGCGCATAGAGCACGGCGATCATGCCCTCGCTCGCCATGCGCGAGAATTCGAGCGCGGTGGCGACTCCGGCGGCGAGCGGCAGCGCCACATAGGCCACGGTCGGCGCGACGCCCTCGACGGCCGGCCAGACGAGCCCGCCGCGCACGGCGGCGGCCGGGAGCGAGCTCAGCAGATAGGCGAGCACCACCGGCACGCTCAGCGCGAATTGAATGACGAGGATGCCGAAGCCGATCCGGCGGATCAGATAAAAGAAGAGCAGCCGGGGCATCTGCGGGACCTTGCCGCCAGGGCTTCGCCCCGGTCCAGGTTCATGACTTCATTCTCGCCCAGCCGGCCTTGGAAAGCCTTGTCCAGGCCGTGTCGAACACGCCGGTCGACGGCAGCGCGACGGCGCCGGCCCAATGGGCGAAGTAGATTTCGCGCCCGTCGGGATCGAGCGGCCTGCCCTCGGCGAAGCTGATGCCGGGGGCCTTGTAGAAGCTCTCATGCGACGCGTTCTCGACGAGGTCGCGCAGCAGCGCGATCTTCACGCCGCGCCGATGCGTGACGAAATTGACCAGCGGCTGCGCGAAAAGCTGCCCGCGCTTGCGCACGTCGTGGAAAATGGCGGAGTCATTCGCCATCGTGTCGATAAAGTCCGAAAGCTTGAGATATTTGTTCGAGGTCACCCAGAAGCCATCGTTGAAAGGCAGCACGTCGTTGAGGAAAGGATATTCCGACCGCCGTTCGTTATAGACATATTCGAAGCTCGGCGAGGCGACGATGAACTCGCTCTTTCCCGCCTCGAGCCGCCCGAAAATCGGCGTGAAGTCACGAAACAGGACGACATCGACGTCGACATAGGCGACTTCGTCGAGATCGAGCGCCAAGGCCTGCAGCTTGCGCAGACGTCGGCGATTCGTGTTGAAGATCCCGGGGTAGAGCTCCTTGGCGAGACGATCGATCTCGACGGGCTCCTCCTCGATGAAATGCGCCCCAAAGATCTCAGCCGCGCGGCGGGTGCGCGTGACGTTGTCGTCATAGGGAATGAGATAGAGCGGCAGCGAAGAGTTGGTTTCCCGATAGCTCTCGAGAAAGGGCACCAGCCAGTCGATGATCTTGTCGTTTCCGACGATGGCTATGCCGTAGCGGCCCTGGGCTCCCGCGCCCCGATCCTCGGGGGACGAAAAGGCTGGATTTGCGCTGATGCGGCTCATATAGACGCTCTAGCGGGAAAGTTCCGGCGATAGCAAGAGGGGCGGATCATTGCGGGAAGGCGAGCGGGAGGACGTCGCGATCGACGCGCCGCTTGCCGGAAAGACCGTGGCGGTCGTGCATGCGGCCTGGCACTCCTGCGGCAGCTCGCAAGTCAATCGCAGCCAGATCGAGGCCTATCGGGCGCTCGGCGCGCGCGTGATCTCCGTCGCGATGATGGACGTGCTGACGCCGCCCGCGCCCGACGGGGGCCGCTGGCCGGCCTATATCGCCGCCACCCCCGAGCTTGCCGCCGACGCGCGCTATTTCACCGGACCGCCGCGCGAGGCTCTCTGGAAAACGCCGCTCCTCAAGGACGGCTGGTGGCCTCTCATTCACGGGGATCAGGCGACCTGGCTCATCGAGCTCGCCAAGCGCGCGCCCGTGCCCGCGGATCTGGCGGAGGAGAGGATCGATCTCGTCCACGCCAATCATTATTTCACCCTTCCGCTGGCGCGTAAGCTCGGCTCCGACAAACGCCCGCCGATCGTCCTCGAGACCCAGGATATTCAGGCGCGTCAATATGTGCTGCGCAATCAGGGCGGTTTCTTCATTCCGCCGCGCGCAGGCTATGAGGACATGCTGGCGGTCGAGCTCTACTGGACAGGCAAGGCGGATCTTTGCGCCCATCTCAACGCCGAGGAGCACGCGGAATTTGCGAGACTTCTGCCGAAAAGCCGGCATGCGCTGATCTATCCCGCCGTCGAGCCGGCGCCGCTCGCGGCAAAGCCAAGCGAGATCGCCATCGTCGCGAGCGATAATTACGCCAATTTCGTCAGCCTGCGCTGGTTTCTTCAGGAGGTGCTTCCGCTCGCCGGGCCTGTCCCGGTCGCGATATACGGCAATATCGACTCTGGCGTGAAAAACCGAGACAAGGCGCTTTATGAAGCGCATGCCGGGCTTTTCAGGGGTCGCGTCGCCGATATCGGCGCCGTCTACACGCGCGCCGCCGCGATTCTGCTGCCGACGGTCGAGGGCCACGGCCTCTCCATCAAGGCCGTCGAGGCGCTCTCCAGCGGCGCGCCTCTGATCGCCACACGGCAGGCCTTTCGCGGCATGGGCGTCGATCCCGCGACGCTCGCCAATGTCACGCTCTGCGAGGAGGCGCCGGCCTTCGCCGCGGCGCTGCGGCGGCTCGCCGACGCGCTTTCGGCCGGGAGCGCTAAGCCCGCCCACCCCGACGCGGACACGCGGCGTCTCTACGAGGCGAGCTTTTCCCCCAAAGCCTATGCCCGGGCGCTGGCGCGCGAGATCGAGCCGCTGCTCGCCCCTTAACTCCGCTCACTTCGAGACATAGGCGGGGGCAGCGGTCGGCGCGCCGATGGCGACCCAGACATTCTGATTGGTTTCCGACTGACGCTTCACGAAGCGATAGGGCGTCTTGTTCCAGGGCTTGACGGCGTCGTCGAGATTGTCGAGCGCGAACTCGCCCTGGTCGGTCTTGACGGTTAGGATCGCATGGCCTTCGCCATTCGCCTCCTTGACGACGGTCATCAGCAGCGCCTGCCGCGGGAAGCCCGCCTTCATGAGCAGCTTGCGCTTCAAGAGCGCGAAATCCTCGCAGTCGCCGCGACCGTCGGTCGGATAGTCCCATTGGTCGACGACGCCCCAATGATCCATGTCGGAAACGGCCTCGATCTCCTCATTCACCTTGGCGTTGATGCGCTCGATCGTCTTCATCGCCGCGGCTGTGAGATGGATCGGCTGCGGCGCGCGGTCGTCGTCGGCGCATTCGCGAGCGTAACGGCTGCAGAAATCCACCCAGCCGAAGGGCACGCTCGTCTCCTCGCCGACCGAAGCGAAGGTCGCTTTGAGCGGCTCGGCCTGGGCGCCGGACGCGATGGAGACCAGGAGGACGGCCCCGATCGCCGCTGCTAAGGTCCATTTGCCGACGCCGAACATGACCGCCTCCAACCGATGAGGCAAGAATACGGCGGTCGATTTTCTGTCCTTGAAAGTAATTCTGTCGCATTTTACGCGGATTCATTGATAAATGCGCAGAGAGAAAGTAAGTATATTTTTCCGTCATGGAATTGCGTAAAATTGCGCGGACTTTCCAGTCTATTGAAATCAATGGTGTTTTTTCCGAAGCCCTCGCAACTCGCGCCTCGGCGTCGCCCATCGGCCAAAGCTTGAAACGCCAAAGGTAAACGCAGCCGCCCTCTCACGGTTAATTCGCGCGCAACGGCCCCCGGCTCCGTCGTCCTCATTTTCGCCCGAGCCTTGCGGTAATTTCGCCATCTTCGGCGGCTCTCCGGACACGCTCGCCGCCGCCGCTTGTGTTATGGTCGTGCGGGATGGGCGATTGGAGTGCTGGCGTGATGCGAAGGGTTTCCGACGGCGCATGGCGCAGAAAAGTCCTCGCTTTCGCCTCGCTGACCGCGGGAATGCTCGCCCTCCTCGCGGCGCAGACGGCCCTGGCCGAGACCGCGCGGCCGGCCCCTTCGCCGACCGCGGCTCCGGCTACTCCCCCGGCGCCGGCCGCTCAATCCCCATCGCCCGCCGCTCCGCCGCCCGCTGCCCCGGCGCCCGCTCCCTCCCCGCCGCCGGCCGCCTCGGCGACCCCAGCCGCCGCGCCTGCGAAGAACGGCGCGCCCCCCGCGACAACCAACGAGGCGACGGGGCGCATTACTCCGGCGCCCGGAGGGAATCTTTCGAAATTCGAGGCGCGCCGCGTCCGTCACGCGTGCCAGGAGCGCGCCAATGACAAGACGCTCAAGGGCAAGGAGCGCGAGGACTTTCTCCTCGGCTGCATTTTCGGCCGCTCCGCGCAGCGCCGCGCGGTGCGCCGCGAATGCCGCAAGGAAGGGGTCGCCAAAGGTTTGGAGAAGGCGGCGCTGCACGATTACATCCATCAATGCGCCGAGGCCTATTACGCCGTCCAGAAGCCTCCAGAATAATTCGGCTTCTTTACAGACCGTCAGCGCCCATTAGCGCGCGTCATTGCGAACGCAGCGAAGCAATCCAGAGGCAATGACAACTTCGGCTGTCGTAGCGCGCGTGAATCGCACGAAACACGCCTCGCTCATGGCGCCCTGGATTGCTTCTTCGCTGCGCTCCTCGCAACGACGGGCACGATCGGAAGCCGTTTGGGCTTGTCGACAACCGACCAGGGGGGTCAATGAAAAGAATCGGGCTCATAATCGTCCTCGGGCTCGCCCTCATAGCCGCCGCGGCGCCAGCGCAGGCGTTAGAGAAGCCTGAGCTCGGGGAGCTGCTCGCGCAATGCGCCGCCTGTCACGGCTCCGACGGCGTCGCCAGGGACGTGGAGATCCCCAACCTCAAGGGCCAGCACGACCGCTACATCGCCGAGCAGCTGCGCAATTTTCGCTCTGGCAAACGCAAGAGCTCGGAAATGCATTATCTCAGCCGCCGCCTCACCGACGAGGAGATCGAGGCGCTGGCGCAATATTTCTCGCAAATGCCGCATTAAGCCGCGGCGCCCGGTCGAAGCGGCTCCCGCGGCTTTCGTTTGTCCGCCAAACTTGTCATACTCACGCTTATGCGAATTCTTGCCCTCGACACGGCCCTTCCTGCGGTTTCCGGCTGTGTCCTCGATCTCGACGCCGCCGCGCCGCTCGCTTCCGAATCGATCCCCATGGAGCGCGGCCACGCGGAAGCGCTGCTGCCGCTCGTCGAGCGCCTGATCGGGGCGACGGAAGGCGGCTTCGGCTCGCTCAACCGCGTCGCGGCGACGGTGGGGCCCGGCTCCTTCACGGGAATCCGAATCGGTCTGTCGGCCGCTCAGGCCATCGCCCGGGCGCTCAAGATCGAGGTCGTGGGCGTCTCGACGCTCGCCGCGCTGGCCGCCCCGCATTTCTCCGAGGCCTTCGCGGGGCTGCTGGTTCCCGCGATCGACGCGCGCCACGGGCAGGTCTATGTCGCCGCCTATAGCGCCACGGGGCGGCAGGTTCTGGCGCCGCAACGCATGGTGGCGCGCGAGGCGGTGGAGTCCCTGCGCGACTTCGTCGGCGAGGAGGACGGGCTGCACCTCGTCGGCTCGGGCGCGACGATGATGGAGCGCGCGGCGCGCGGCGCGCTCGTCGGCGCGCGCATCCTCTCCTCCGACGCCGCGCCCGACATCGCTTATGTGGCGCGGCTCGGACTCCTCGCCGATCCGCGCATCGCGCCGGCGCGCCCGCTGTATTTGAAGGCCGCCGACGTCACCATGCCGGGCGGGGCTCCCGCTCCGATCGAGGCGTGAGTCCCGCCATGTCGCTGATCAAGGGCTTCTTCGCCAAGCCGAGCTTCGTGGTCCAGCCGATCGGACCGGAGCGCGCGGAAGACTGCGAGCAGCTCCACGCCTCAGGCTTCCACTTTCCCTGGTCGGCCTCCGACTTCGAGGCCTATCTCGCCGATTCGGCCATCATCGCCGACGGCGCGGTGAATGAGGCGACGCCTTCCGAGCCGCTCGGCGGCTTCATCATCTCGCGGCTTTTGCCGCCCGACGCGGAGATTCTGACGGTCGCCGTGGATCCGGCGCGGCGCGGAACCGGACTCGGCCGCGCCCTGCTCGACACGCACATCCTCAATCTCGAGCGCGGCGGCGCAAGGCTGGTTTTTCTGGAGGTCGCCGACGACAACGCTCCGGCCCTGGCGCTTTACGCGCGTGCGGGCTTCAAGCCGATCGGCCGCCGCGAGGGTTACTATCAGCGAAGCACGGGCGAGAGCTGCGCGGCCGTGACGATGCGGCTGGAGATTTGAGCGAGACCCTTATTCGGGCAGCGGCTCGACCTTCACAGGGGCCGTCCCGGCGTCTCGAAAACCGAGGTCCTCCGCCGCCTAGGGGGAAACGTCGATCACACGGCCGCCGACATAGGGGCCGCGATCGTTGACCTCCGTGTCGGCAGCGCGATTGTCCCTCAGATTTGTGACGCGCGTCTTGGAATCTAGGAGCAGCGTCGGACTCGCGGCGGTGAGCCCGGAAACTCCCGGGAATTGTCCTAAGACAAGCCCACAAGCCAGCCGAGTTCGGAGGGCCTTGGGAGCAGTGCAGGTCAAGCCACGGCGCGACGGCTGGGGATTAGCGGGTGGTTGTCCCCGACTGCTCATGGCTTTGGCTTTCTCAAAGCCCTGGGGCGTATTATGCTTGTCGTGGCGACCGGTCCGCCAGGACGAGCCCGTCCCGGCAGGTTGAAGACGTCAG
The DNA here is from genome assembly GCA_963798515.1 of uncultured Alphaproteobacteria bacterium. GTDB lineage: Bacteria > Pseudomonadota > Alphaproteobacteria > Rhizobiales > Beijerinckiaceae > Methylocystis. Next base: position 233,642 of record CAWCTS010000017.1, on the reverse strand, counting down.
AAGTTTCTAGGAGCCACAGAGATTAGCGAGACCGCAGAGACGATCGACACGCCCGAGGGCCGGAATCCGGCCAGGGCGCTGGTGCGGTCCTATGGCTGCCAGATGAACGTCTATGACGCCGCGCGGATGACCGATCTCTTGGCGCAAGAGGGTTACGGCGCGGCCGCGCACGAGGAGGACGCCGAACTCGTCGTCCTCAACACCTGCCACATCCGCGAGAAGGCCGCCGAGAAAATCTATTCCGAGCTCGGGCGCCTGGCCGAGCTCAAGAAGGAGCGGCAGGCAGAAGGGCGGAATTTCGAGATCGTCGTCGCCGGATGCGTCGCGCAAGCCGAGGGCGAGCTCGTCATGCGCCGCCAGCGCGCCGTGGACCTCGTCGTCGGTCCGCAGAGCTATCACCGCCTTCCCGCGCTGCTGAAGGAAGCCCGCGAGGGCGCACGCGTCGCCGACACGGATTTCGCGGTGCGAGAAAAATTTCAGTCTCTGCCGGCGCCGACGCGCGCGCAGATTGCGGCCCGCGGAGTCTCGGCCTTCGTCACCGTGCAGGAAGGCTGCGACAAATTCTGCTCCTTTTGCGTCGTGCCCTACACGCGCGGCGCCGAAATCTCGCGCAGGGTCGAGGATGTTCTCAATGAGGCGCGCCGGCTCGTCGACTGCGGCGTGCGCGAGATCGTGCTCATCGGACAGAACGTCAACGCCTATCGCGGCGAGGACGAGGCCGGCCGTTCGACGCCGCTCGAAGGGCTGTTCGAACGCCTCTCCGCGTTCAACGAGCTGACACGTTTGCGCTATACGACGAGCCATCCCGTGGACATGACGCAAGGCCTCATCGACGCGCATGGCTCGCTCGAAAAGCTCGCGCCCTTCGTGCATCTCCCAGTGCAATCGGGCTCCGATCGCGTGCTGAAGGAGATGAACCGGCGCCATGACGCGCGGCTCTATCTCGACGCGATCGAGAGACTGCGCCGCGCGCGGCCGGATATCGCGATCTCCTCGGACTTCATCGTGGGCTTTCCCGGCGAGACGGAAGAGGATTTCCAGGCGACGCTCGCGCTCATCGACGCGGTTGGCTTCGCCTCGAGCTTCTTTTTCAAATATTCGCCCCGTCCCGGTACGCCGGGCGCCGAGCGCGCCGACCAGATCGACGAAGAGATCAAGCGCGAGCGGCTTGCGCGCCTCGAAGCGCGGGTCGAGGCGCAGCGCCGCGAGTTCAACGCCGCGACAGTCGGGCGCACGGTCGAGGTGCTCTTCGAGAAGCGCGGGCGCCACGAAGGCCAGATCGCCGGCAAGAGTCCTTATATGCAGGCTGTGCATGTCGAAGGGGACGAGCGGGAGATCGGGCGGCTGCGGGCCGTGAGGATCGTCGCGGCGGGACCCAACTCGCTCTCGGGCGAGATCATGGAAGCGAAGGAGTTCGCATGAGCGAAGTGGCGCGCATCTCCCGCCCCGAACGCGAGGACGACGCCGAGGTCACGCTCGCTTTCGACGACAATCGCCGCGCCTCGCTGCTCTTTGGCCAATACGACCAGAATCTCGTGAAGCTCGAGCGGCGGCTGCGCGTCGCCTGCGTCGCGAGCGGCAACCACGTCACGCTGAAAGGCGGGGCCGAGGCCTGCGAGCACGCGCGCCGCGCCTTGGAGACCCTCTACGCGCGCGCGCAGCTGGGGCTGGAGATTTCGCCCGGCGACGTCGATGGCGCGATCGAGGAGACAACGCGGCAGAAAAGCCTTTTCCCCGATGCGGCGGTGGGCTTCGATCAGATCGGCACCCGCAAGCGCGGTCCGGTGCGCGCGCGCAATCATGCGCAGGATCTCTACATGCGCGCGCTCAAACGCTTTGAGCTCGTCTTTGCGGAGGGGCCGGCGGGAACGGGTAAGACCTGGCTTGCCGTAGGCCACGCGGTGTCGCTGCTCGAGAACGGCGTCGTCGAGCGTCTGATCCTGTCGCGTCCCGCCGTCGAGGCCGGGGAGCGCCTGGGCTTTCTGCCGGGCGACATGCGCGAGAAGGTCGATCCCTATCTGCGGCCGATCTACGACGGACTCTACGACTTCATGGAGGCGCGCATGGTCGAGCGCGGCCTGCAGACCGGCATGATCGAGGTCGCGCCGCTCGCCTTCATGCGCGGGCGGACGCTCACGAAATCCTGCATTCTGCTCGATGAGGCGCAGAATGCGACGACGGTGCAGATGAAGATGTTCCTGACGCGGCTCGGCGAAGGCTCACGCATGATCGTGACGGGCGATCCCTCGCAGACGGATCTTCCTTCCGGTCAGAAGTCGGGGCTGAGCGAGGCGATCGGCCTGCTCGCCGAGCTCGACGAGGTCGGGCATGTGCGCTTTGCGGAAGGCGACGTAGTGCGGCACGATCTCGTTCGCGCGATCGTCTCCGCCTATGAGCGCGCCGCGCGCCGGCCTGCGGAACGCGGATGAGCGATCCCATAATCGAGATCATCGTCGATGCGCCGGCCTGGGAGACGATCGCGGACCTTGAGGGTCTCGGCTCGCGCGTGGTGAAGGCGTGCTGCAGCGCCAGCGGCGCGAAGCTCGCTCGAGGCTGCGAGGTCGCGATCACATTTTGCGACGACGATTCGATCCGGTCGCTCAACGCGGAATGGCGCAAGCGCGACGCCGCGACGAATGTGCTGTCCTTTCCCCTGCCCGGCCGTCTCGAGGAGAAGCTGCTCCTGGGCGACATCGTCATCGCGCATGAGACCGTCGCCCGCGAGGCAGCCGAGCAAGGCAAGACATTTGAAGATCATACGACGCATATGATCATTCATGGATTTTTGCACCTGATCGGCTATGATCATGAGACTCCCGAGGAGGCGGACGTCATGGAGTCGCTCGAGCGACGCATCGCCGCGATGCTGGGCTTGAGCGATCCTTATGAGCCGGAGCCGGGGGAACTGAGCGGGAGCGATGTCGTCGAAGAGTGAGAGCGTCGAGGCGGATCCGATTCTGAGGCCTTTGGCGCGGGGCGGTCTTTTCGAAAAGCTGCGTGCGGCTCTGGGCCTGGCGCCGACCTCCGTGCGCGAGGAGCTCGAGGACGCGCTCGACGACGTGGGCGGGGACGTCACCGCGCAGGAGCGAACACTTCTCAAGAACGTGTTGGGCCTGCACGAGCTTCGCGTCGCCGACGCCATGATTCCGCGCGCTGACATCATCGCCGCGCCGCGCGCCTCGACGTTGCGCGAGATTCTCGCGCTCTTCCGCAGCGCCGGCCATTCGCGCCTGCCCATATACGGCGAGACGCTGGACGATCCGATCGGCATGCTGCACATCCGCGACTTCGTGAATTATCTCGCGGAATCGGCGGAAAAGTCGCGCGGAAGCGGCGAGGACCTCAGCGTCGCCGCCATCGACTTCTCCTCGACGCTCGAGGGCGTCGACATCCTGCGGCCCGTGCTCTTCGTGCCGCGCTCCATGCCGGCGCTCGATCTCCTCGTCAGAATGCAGGCCATGCGCACCCATATGGCGCTGGTCATCGACGAATATGGGGGCACGGACGGCCTGGTGTCGATCGAGGACATCGTCGAGATGATCGTCGGCGACATCGAGGACGAGCACGACGTCCACGAGGGCCCGCTGATCGAAAGGCTGCCGGGGGGCGATTTTCTGCTCGACGCCAAGGCAGATCTGGACGAAGCGGTGGAGGAAATCGGCGTCGACTTTCGCGAGGAGGATACGCCGCAGGAAGTGACGACCTTCGGCGGGCTCGTGGCCTATCTCGCCGGCCATGTGCCGCCCCGCGGGGAGATCGTGCAGGCCCCGATGCCGGGCTATGAATTCGAAATTCTGGATTCCGATCCACGCCGCGTGGCGAAGCTCAGGCTGCGCGCCAAGCCGGCGCAAGAAACGCCGCCCGAGCCGGAAAAAGGTTGATTGAGATCAGGGTTCTCGATCAAGGAACCGCGGTGGCCTTTGACAAATGCAAACCCCTGTCTTGTAATTTACTCAGGATTCCTTCATCATAGTGTACGTTGACCCCGGTCCATCTCGCAGATGCGAAGGGGCTAGGAGCTTGAATTGTCGAGAACGGGAAAAGGCATGACCATCGCAGCGCCCAACCCCCAAGTCAGACAACGTTCTCCGCGCGTTAAGTCATTCCGCAACGTCCGATGGTGCGCCGTGTGGGTGATCGTTGTCGCCATCTCATGCGCGCTCGTCGCTCAGCGAAATCGATATTTGGAACTCCCCTCTTTGCTGCTCTTGCTCTATGCGCTGCAAGCGCTGATCGCCGAGCTCATCGGGGTGAGAGTGTCGATGCATTGGGTGTCGGCCCCGCGGCGCCCCACCGGACTTTGGGCGCCTCGGCAGGCGCCGGGAATTTGGCCTCTCGCCGTCTTCTGGCGAACCACCGGCTCGCCCTCAGGAATTGAAGCGCTGACCTCGCTCAGCGGGGAAGGGCCGGGCGTCGTCGAGCTGCAATGGATGAACGGCAGGCGGAACTGGCTGCTCCTCCCCAGCAGAGAGAGCAAGCTCGCTTTCTTCGAGGCGCTGCGTCGCCATCGACCCCAGCTTCGCATTCTTCGGGAAGTCAAGAAGTATCACAGCTATCGAGATAACCGGCCGGATTTGGCCTAACTTCCGGCGCGGCGAGAGGGTCGGCTCGGCTTTCCCGCTGAGAGGTTGGGGAGCCGCATCCTTTGCCCTCATATGAAGCGCAGGAGTCCGCCGTAGGCGGAGAATAAAGCGCGCACGAAGCTCCTGACGCCACCCTTCAGCGACGCCTATTTGCCGAGAAGCTCCTTCATTCTCGCAAAGAAGCCGGTCGACTCGGGATGGGTGTGGTGCGAGGACTCCTCCTCGAACTCGGTCAGAAGCTCGCGCTGCCGCTTCGTGAGATTTTGCGGCGTCTCGACGCTGAGCTGCACATGCAGATCGCCCTGCTCGCGTCCCCGCAGCACGGGCATGCCTTTGCCTTTGACCTTGAGCTGCCGCCCCGACTGCGCGCCCTCCGGCACCTTGAGCTTGCACTCGGAGCCGTCGATCGCATGCACGACGATCTCGCCGCCGATGGCCGCGCGCACCATGGATATGGGCACCCGGCAGTAAAGATCGGCGCCGTCGCGTTGGAAGAAGCTGTGCGGCTTGATCGAGAGGAAGATGTAGAGATCACCAGAGGGTCCGCCGCGCAGGCCCGCCTCCCCTTCCCCGCTGAGACGAATGCGCGTGCCGTCCTCGACGCCCGCCGGGATGTTGACCGAGAGCGTTCGCTCCAGCGTCTTGCGCCCCGAGCCGGCGCAGGCGGGACAGGGCTGCTCGATGATCTCGCCGCGGCCCTGGCAGGTCGGGCAGGTGCGCTCGATGGCGAAGAAGCCTTGCTGGGCGCGCACGCGCCCATGTCCGGCGCAAGTCGCGCAGGTCTTGGGCTTGGAGCCTTTTTTCGCGCCGGAGCCCCCGCAGGCGTCGCAAGTGGCCGAGGTCGGCAGCTTCAACGTCGCGGTTTTGCCCGTATAGGCCTCCTCGAGCGTGATCTCCATATTGTAACGCAGGTCCGATCCGCGCTCGCGGCCACCGGAGCGACCACCGCGCCGGCCCATGACGTCGCCGAACAGATCCTCGAAAATATCGGCCATGGAGCCGAAGCCCTCAGCCGAGAAGCCGCCCATGCCGCCGCCCTGCTCAAAGGCCTGATGGCCGAAGCGGTCATAGGCGGCGCGCTTCTGCGGATCGGAGAGCGCCTGATAGGCCTCATTGATCTCCTTGAAGCGCGCCTCGGCCGCCTTGTCGCCGGGATTGCGGTCGGGATGGCATTCCATGGCCGCCTTGCGGAAGGCGATCTTCATCTCGACTTCCGTCGCGGTCCGCGTGACGCCGAGGATTTCGTAATAGTCGCGCTTGGCCATCTCAGCCTTGATCTTCTTGCTGGTAACCGCCGCCCAGCTGTTCGCCCGCCGCCTGATATATGAATTCGAGGCGTTTGAGCAATTCCACAACGTCCTCTACAGCCGTTCTCCAGATCACGCGGAAATCGAGTTCGACATAGCCGTGCGCGATGCGGTTGCGCATGGAAATCATATTCCGCCAGGGCAGATCCGGGTGCTCATTCGCAAAAGCTGCATGATCCTTGCCAAGGCGCGTCGCCGCCTCGCCGATGATAATTAGATTCATCGCGACGGCCTGCTGCGTTTTGACGTCGGCAAGAAAGTCCTCTTCTGACAAGCCATCAACGAAGGAAACGGCAGTCCGCCTCGCCGCGAGCATCTGGTCAAGAAGCACGAAGACATCGCGCTCCTTCATATGGGCGCCGCTTCGGCCAGGACTTTCGCGCGGATGCGCTTGGGCAACTCCCCTTCAGTCACGAGATCGACTTGCACGCCCAAAATCTCTTGCAAATCCATCCTCAATCCGCCGAGTTCGAAGAGCGTCGCGCCTGATGCGGCGTCCACGAGAATGTCGATATCTCCGCCTTCCCGGTCGTCTCCATGCAGAACAGATCCAAAAACGCGCGGATTGGCGGCGCGGCTGCGGGCGACGGCGGCGCGTATGGCCCCGCGATGTAGCTCCAAAGCCAGAGATGGCTTCATTCCTCGACTCCAAAGGCTCGGATTTTGCGCATTTTTCACTTTTGGCGCAGGGCTAACACCAGAAAACTACCTGCCCGCAAAGTTTTTGAGACGCAACCTGCCTTCACCCCGCGCGGCCCTCGATCTCCTCCATATCCTCGTCCGAGAAGCCGAAGTGGTGGCCGATCTCATGCACGAGCACATGGGTGACGATCTCGACCAGGGTCTCCTCGCCATCCGCCCAAAAGTCGATGATCGGGCGCCGATAGAGCCAGATCAGATTGGGCTGGTCGCCCGTTTCCGCCAGATGCTCGCGCTGAGTGAGCCCGGCTCCGCGGAAAAGGCCGAGCAGATCGTATTCGCTCTCGGCGCCCATTTCGTCGAGAGTCTCGTCGTCGGGAAAATCCTCGACCCGGATCACGACGCCCTCGCAAAGCGCCGTGAAGCGCGAAGGGAGGCTCGCGAAGGCCGCCCGCGCCAGCGTTTCGATGTCGTCGAGCGTGGGAGCCTTGAGCGCCGCGAGCGTCGGGTCCTGGATGGTTTGGGTCATGCGCGCCCCCTCCCTGTCCCTCCCCCGCAAGCGGGAGAGGGGACACTAACGATCAGCGTCGCTGATGAAACCCAGTGGCGGCTCCCTCTCCCGCGAAGCGGGGGAGGGTTGGGGAGGGGGCGCATCATCGCCACTCCCGCACGTCGACGAAGCGGCCGGCGATCGCCGCCGCCGCGGCCATTGCGGGCGAGACGAGATGCGTGCGGCCCTTGAAACCCTGGCGCCCCTCGAAATTGCGGTTGGAGGTCGAGGCGCAGCGCTCGCCGGGGGCGAGGCGATCCGGGTTCATCGCGAGGCACATGGAGCAGCCCGGCTCGCGCCACTCGAAGCCCGCCTCGACGAAAATCTTGTCGAGCCCCTCGGCCTCGGCCTGCGCCTTGACGAGCCCGGAGCCCGGCACGACCATCGCCGCCACGCGCTCGTTCACGCGCTTGCCCCGCGCCACCTCGGCGGCCGCGCGCAAATCCTCGATCCTGCCATTGGTGCAGGAGCCGATGAAAACGCGGTCGATCTCGATGTCCGTCGGCTTTTCGCCGCCGGAAAGGCCCATATAGGCGAGCGCGCGCAGGATCGCCGCGCGCTTGCCGGGGCTCGCGCCGTCGTCCGGCGTCGGCACGCGGCCGTCGATCGCGATCACATCCTCCGGGCTCGTGCCCCAGGTCAGAACCGGCGGCAGGTTGGAGGCGTCGAGCGTAACGATCTGATCGAAATGCGCGCCCTCGTCGCTCGGCAGGGTCTCCCAATAGCGGCGCGCCGCCTCGAAGGCCGCGCCCTTGGGCGCGCGCGGACGATCCTTGAGATAGTCGAACGTTTTCTCGTCCGGCGCGACGAGTCCGGCGCGCGCGCCCGCCTCGATCGTCATGTTGCAGACGGTCATGCGGCCTTCCATCGACAGATCGCGGATCGCCTCGCCCGCATATTCGATGACATGGCCGGTCCCGCCCGCCGTGCCGATCTTGCCGATGATCGCGAGCACGATGTCCTTGGCGGTCGCGCCGGGCGCAAGCTTGCCGTCGACGCGCACGAGCATGTTTGCGGCCTTCTTCTGGATCAGAGTCTGGGTCGCGAGCACATGCTCGACCTCCGACGTGCCGATGCCATGCGCAAGCGCGCCGAAGGCCCCATGCGTCGAGGTGTGGCTGTCGCCGCAGACGATCGTCGTTCCGGGCAGCGTGAAGCCCTGCTCGGGGCCGACGATGTGCACGATGCCCTGACGATGATCGTGCTCATTGTAATATTCGACGCCGAACTCTTTGGCGTTGATCGCGAGCTGCTCGACTTGCGCGCGGCTCTCGGGGTCCTCAATCGGCAAAGAACGGTCGGTGGTCGGCACATTGTGGTCGACGACGGCGAGCGTGCGCTCGGGCGCGCGCGGCTTCCTGCCGCTCGCGCGCAGCCCCTCGAAGGCCTGCGGGCTCGTCACCTCATGCACGAGATGGCGGTCGATGTAGAGGAGGCAGGCGCCGTCGTCCTGGCGATCGACCACGTGATCGTCGAAGATCTTGTCGTACATCGTGCGCGGCGTGCTGGAAGTAGCTGACATTTTGCGAGATATCTCCTCGAAGCGTCCTTTGCGCCTCCATCTTGCAGCGTTTTACGCGCACCGGGCGAATTCGCAAGGCCTGCCGAGGCCCTCCGGCGGCGCGCGGAGCCGAAACCGAGCTCAAGCCGCGCCTTGGCGGCCGCTCGTTACAGGGAAGACAAAAGCCGCGCGGCGAGCTAAGGCGAAAGGCAGTATGCTCGATTTCAGGAGGAAACCCGCCCGATGACCCGCCCCAGGATCGCCCCCTATCTTACCGTCACGCCGGCGGCGGCGGCGATCGCCTTCTACACGGCGGCCTTCGGCGCGAAGCAACGCGCGCTGATGCCCTCGCTCGACGGTTTGCGCATCGCCCATTGCGAGCTCCTGATCAACGGCGGCTCCGTCATGCTCGCCGACGCCTTTCTCGAGCTCGGCCAGACGCGCTCGCCGATGCCGGGCGAGCAGGTGACGATGTCGGTGAGCGTCGAATATGACGAGCCGAAGGAAGTGGACGAGGTCTGTTCGCGCGCCGCCTCGCTCGGGGCGAAGATCGAGACGCAGCCGACCAACACCTTCTGGGGCACGCGCTACGCCAGCCTGCGCGATCCTTTCGGTCAACGCTGGATCTTGAACGCGCCGCTCGAGAAGAAAAAATGAGCGGGGCTCGCCTCGATACGAGCCGGATTTTCAAGGAGCCTATCATGCCGATGTTCAAGCTGCCGCTCTCGGGCGACGTGACGCAGGCGATCAATCCATGGTCCTTGGCTTTCAACCCGGTCGGCGGACAGTTCGGCCTCGTCAATGTGACCCTCGGTCAGTCGAGCGCGCCTCAGGTCGAGGCCGATGTGCTCACCGACGTCGCCGGCTACGGCAAGCAGCTCGGACGCATTGCCGACGCGCTGCAGGTCCTGATCAAGCATCTGCCGAAAGACGTTGAGCTTTCCCACCAGGACCGCGCCGCGCTCCACGCTTTCGAGCAGCTCCACGCGGCCATAGAAGCCGTGAAGGAGCGTCACGCCAAGGAGAAGTGAAGCGCGCGCGGCGCTTAAAGAGAAAGCCGCGCGCCGCGCGCGATGGGCCGCCCGCGGGCGAACTCCGCGAAATCCATAGGTCCCTTGCCGGCGCGCTGCACGCGCAAGAGACGCAGCGCGCCCCCGCCGCAGGCGATGAGACCTACGTCGTCGAGCGCTTCTCCCGGCTCGCCCTTTCCGGCCTCGACCCGCGTCGCCAGAACTTTTACGCGCTCGAGACCTTGGCCGAGATCGGCCTCGAAGAAGGCGCCGGGGAAAGGCGCGAGGCCCCGCACATGATCGTGCAGCGCTTGCGCGGCGCGGCTCCAGTCGATGCGCGCCTCGCTCTTCTCGATCTTTGCCGCATAGACCGCTTTCTCTTCGTCCTGAGGCGTGAAGACCAGCTTGCCTTGCGACAGCGCCTCGAGCGCATCGGCCATCAGCGGCGCGCCGCGCGCGGCCAGCGCGTCGTGCAGCTCGCCGGCCGTCATCTCCGGTGAGATCGCGACGCGCGCCTCCATGGCGACGGGGCCGGTGTCGAGCCCCTCCTCCATGCGCATGACCCCAACGCCGCTCACCTTGTCTCCCGCCATGATCGCGCGCTGGATCGGCGCGGCGCCGCGCCAGCGCGGCAGGAGAGAGCCGTGGAGATTTAGGCAGCCATATTTCGGCGCGGAGAGGATTTCGCGCGGCAGGATCAAGCCATAGGCGGCGACGACGGCGACGTCGGCTCCAAGCGCCGCGAAGGCCGCCTGCTCGTCCTTCACGCGGAGGCTCTTTGGGGTGTGAACCGGCAGCCCATGCTTTTCAGCGAGCAGATGAACGGGAGACTTTTTAAGCTCCATGCCGCGTCCCGCGGGGCGCGGCGGCTGCGAATAGACCGCGGCGATGTCATGCCCACGGTCGATAAGTTCCTGCAGCAGGCCGGCCGCGAAGACAGGCGTGCCCATGAAGACGACGCGCATCCGCGTCACGCGTCTACGGTCTGATGCTCCGCGGCGCGCGCCTCATGGCGGGCGGCCTTTGCGAATTTCTTGACCACACGCTCGCGTTTCAGTCGTGACAGATGATCGATGAAGAGCCCGCCCTCCAGATGATCGAGCTCATGCTGCACGACCGTCGCGAGCAGCCCATCGGCGTCGAATTCCTGCACGACGCCCTGCCGGTCGAGATGGCGCACGCGCACGCGCGCCGGGCGCTGCACGTCCTCGAAATAATCGGGCACCGAGAGGCAGCCTTCGTTGTAGCTCGAAAGCTCCTCGCTCGCCCAGATGATCTCGGGATTGATCAGGAAGAGCGGGTTGCGCGGCCCCTCTTCCTTCTTGGTCGTGTCGATCGTCACCATTCTCTTGGTGTGACCGACCTGGATCGCGGCGAGGCCGACGCCGGGGGCCTCGTACATCGTCTCCAGCATGTCGTCGAGGATTTGCAGGATCGTCGCGTCGACTCGCTCCACGGGCGAGGAGATCTGCCGCAGGCGCGGATCGGGTAGGGTCAGGATCGGAAGCAGAGCCATTGCGTTGCGCCGAGTTGAAGGGGATTTCGCCAAGAAATAGGCGCGCGCCGGGGCGGCGTCAAATCCCAAGCAAGCATGCTGCCAATATCGTCGGAGACGCAATGCGCCCCGAACTGCTAATGAACCGGTCATGCCCGCAACCGACCCCACGCTCGAGGCTCTCGCGGCCAGTCTTCCGCCCAAAGGACGCCTGCTGGGACTGGATCTGGGCACGAAAACCATCGGCCTCGCTTTGTCCGACGTCGAGCGCCGGCTCGCCTCGCCTTTCGAGACGATTCGCCGGACGAAATTTTCCGCCGACGCCGAGGCGTTGATGAAGCGCGTCCGGGAATTCGAGATCAACGGCCTCATTGTGGGCCTGCCGCTGGAGCTCGACGGCAAGGCGGGCCCGCGCGCCCAGGCCACGCGCGCTTTCATGCGCAACCTTGCGAACCTTGCGCCGCCGCCCCACGCCTATTGGGACGAGCGATTCTCCACGGCGCTCGTCACGCGCGAGCTCATCGCCCAGGACGCATCCCGCGCCAAGCGGGCGAAGGTGGTCGACCGAATGGCGGCCGCTTACATTCTGCAGGGCGCGCTCGATCGTCTGAGCCGGTTGAACGCTTAAAAAACAAGCGATGCAACCGCAGAAGGCGGTTGCCAAATTGGACACGCTGTGGTTGTCTTTGCGACTGGGAGAGCGGCCAAGCTTGCTGATTTGGGAGAAGCTAGGCGTTCTTGGGAGCTTTGCAATGAAGGCATTTAAAGAGGTCCCGGCGCCGCATAGAGAGGGAAATGGCGACGCATCACATCGGGATCGCGAGGAGCTCGCCGCCTATATTGTCGAGATGACGGGAGAGCTGGCGCGGCTCGCTGGGGAAGCCGGCCTGCCCATGTTGGCCTATTTCCTCAATCTGGCGCGGGTCGAGGCTCAGATCACCGTGCGCGAGCGCCAGGTGAGGGACCTGCGTCAAGGCGCCTGAAGCCTCGATAGCTCGCGGTGCCCGATTCGCAAATTATCGCGTCCCCTCGCCAAGGACCCCCAGGAGATAGGCGCCGTAGTCGCTCTTCCCGAAGCGCTTGGCCGCCTCTTGCAACGCCTTCGCGTCGATCCAGCCATTGTAAAACGCGATTTCTTCGAGACAGCCGATGCGTTGTCCCTGCCGCTGCTCGACCGCGCGCACATATTCTGCCGCTTCCAGGAGCGAGCTGGGCGTCCCGGTGTCGAGCCAGGCGAAGCCGCGTCCCAAACGTACGACGCTCAATTCATTGCGCTCGAGATAGACCTTGTTCAGATCCGTGATCTCCAGCTCGCCGCGTGCGGAAGGCTTGAGGCCGGCGGCGAATTGCGGCGCGCGCTCGTCGTAAAAATAGAGCCCGGTCACCGCCCAGCTGGACTTCGGCGTCTTGGGCTTTTCCTCGAGCGATTTTGCGACGCCGGCGGCGTCAAACTCCACGACGCCGTAACGCTCCGGATCGCGCACATGGTAGGCGAAGACCGTCGCGGACGTCTTGCTCTCGCGCGCCGCTCGCAAAGCCTCTGTGAGGCCGTGACCGTAGAAAATATTGTCGCCGAGGACGAGCGCCGACCGTCTACCTTCCACAAAGGCGCCGCCGATCAGATAGGCCTGGGCGAGCCCTTCAGGTCTCGGCTGCTCGGCATAGGAAAGCGTCATTCCCCACTGCTCGCCCGAGCCGAGAAGTCGTTTGAAGGAGGGAAGGTCGTCGGGCGTCGAGATCAAGAGGACTTCGCGAATGCCCGCGAGCATCAGCACGCTCAAGGGGTAATAGATCATTGGCTTGTCGTAGACCGGCAACAGCTGCTTGGAGATCGCCGAGGTCATGGGATGCAATCTGGTGCCGGCGCCGCCGGCGAGCACGATTCCGCGCATTTTGAAAAGCTCCTTTTGGATTTACGCCGCGGTCAGCAGGCGCGTTACGGTGGTCTCGACAGAGGCGCGCCATGGGGGAAGGGCCACGCCGAAAATGCGTTCGAGCTTTCCGCAATCGAGCCGGGAATTGGCCGGCCGCTTCGCCGGAGTCGGGTAGTCGGCCGTCGTGATGCGCTTGACGCGCACTGGCTTGCGTCCGAACCTCTCCGCCGCGGCGAAGGTCGCGTCCGCGAGATCGGCCCAGCTCGCCTCTCCCTGCCCCGCCATGTGAAACACGCCGCGCAACTCCGCGGACTGGTCTGCGACCAGGCGCTCGGCGACCGCGATCACCGCATCGGCGATGTCGAGCGCGGAGCTCGGATTGCCGAGCTGATCGGCGACGACGCCGACCTCCTCGCGTGTTTCGCCGAGCCGCAGCATCGTGCGCACGAAATTGGCGCCGAAAGGGCTGTAGACCCAGGCCGTTCGCAGCACGACGGAATCCGGCTGCGCATCCTGCGCGCGCGTCTCGCCCTCGAGCTTGGAGCGACCATAGGCGCCTGTCGGATGGGTTGGATCGGTCTCGACATAGGGCCGCGTCAGCGTTCCATCGAAAACGTAATCGGTCGAGAGATGGAGCAGAGGCGCGCCAAGGCGCGCAGCCGCCTCGGCGACATGGCCGGCGCCCTCCGCATTGACCTGAAAGGCGAGCGCCTCTTCCTGTTCCGCCTTGTCGACCGCCGTGTAGGCGGCCGCGTTGACGATCGCGTCGGCCCTCGCCGCCTCGAGCGCGCGAAGCACGCTGTCGCGATCCGCGAGATCGAGATCCGGGCGGCCGAGCGCGACGATGTCGCAGCGATTCTTCGCCCGCTCGAGCAGCGAGGAGGCGACCTGTCCTTTGACGCCGGTCACAGCAATGCGCATGGCCGCCTACTCGAAAAGGAAGGAAAGCTCGTGAAGCTTCGGCCAGCGCCGATCGCGATCATTGGCGGAGATCTCCGAAGCTGGGACCGGCCAGCGGATGCCGAGCTCGGGATCGTCGAAGGCAAGCCCGCAATCATGCTCCGGCGAATAGAAGTTCGTGACCTTGTAGAACACCTCGGTGTTGGGCTCGAGCGTGCAGAACCCATGGGCGCAGCCAATCGGCACAAGCAGTTGCTTCCAATTCTCGGCGGAGAGCTCCACCGCCACATGCTTGCCAAAGGTCGGCGAAGAGCGGCGCAGATCCACCGCGACATCGAGAACGCGACCGCGCAGCACACGCACGAGCTTGTCTTGGCCGAATGGAGGCTTTTGAAAATGCAATCCGCGCAGGACGCCGACGGCGGCGGAGAGCGAATGATTGTCCTGCACGAAATTGTAATGCAGACCGGCGGCTTCCCATGTCGACCGATTATAGGTTTCCGAGAAAAAGCCGCGCTCGTCGCCGAATTTTTTCGGCGTGACGATCTTCACGCCCCCAATTGGCGTATCTTCTACCAGCATTCTTTGCGCTCCAATTTTCAGCCGATGCGTCCCAGCCGCTCGCCCCTATATTTTCCTGAGCGAATCGCGCCCCACCATTCGGGATTGTCGATATACCACTGCACCGTTTTGCGCAGCCCGCTTTCGAAGGTCTCCTCCGGCGCCCATCCGAGCTCGCGCTCGATCTTCAAGCAGTCGATGGCGTAGCGGGCGTCATGTCCTGGACGGTCTGTGACGAAGGTGATGAGCTCTTTGTGCGAGCGTCCTCCCTGCGGCCGGATCTCGTCGAGAATGCTGCAAATCGACTCCACCACGTCGATGTTGCGCTTCTCGTTGCGTCCGCCGACATTGTAGGTCTGTCCGATCTCGCCCTTGCGGACGACCAGGGTCAACGCCTCCGCATGGTCGTCGACGAAGAGCCAGTCGCGCACGTTTTCGCCGCGCCCATAGACGGGAAGCGGCTTGCCTTCGAGCGCATTCAAGATCGTCAGAGGGATCAGCTTCTCGGGGAAATGATAGGGACCGTAATTGTTCGAGCAGTTGGTGGTGACCGTCGGCAGACCGTAGGTCTCGCGCCAGGCGCGCACCAGATGGTCGGACCCGGCTTTCGACGCCGAATAGGGCGAGTTCGGCGCATAGGGCGTATCCTCGCGAAACAGCCCCTCGCGACCCAGCGATCCGAAGACTTCGTCGGTCGAGATGTGCAGGAAGCGAAAGCCGTCCTTCTTTGCGGCGTCGAGGCTCCGCCAATAGGCGAGCGCCGCCTCGAGCATCGTGAAAGTGCCGACGACATTGGTCTCGATGAAGGCGGCGGGACCGTCGATCGACCGGTCCACATGACTCTCGGCCGCGAGGTGCATGACGGCGTCCGGCGCAAATTCCGTGAAGACGCGATCGACGGCCTTGCGATCACAAATGTCGGCGCGCACGAAAGCATAGCGCGGGTCGGCGGCGACCGGCGCGAGCGAGTCGAGATTGCCCGCATAGGTGAGCTTGTCGAGGACGCAGACCTCGTCGTCGGTGCGACTAATAATGTGACGTGTTACAGCGGAACCAATGAAACCGGCGCCGCCAGTGACGAGAATGCGCATCAGTCAACTCCAAACGATCCAAGTGGATGTGAACTCTCGCGACGCGAGAGAATCTTTCAGACCCATGCCAATCTGGCTCGAACCGGAATGGCCCGGAAGCGGCGTCATCCTCAAAATCTCACGTCTGAGCCTCCTCGCGATATCGCGGGCGATCGCGCCGCAGAGCTTATCGCCATCGCGGCCCCGGATAGCAAGCGGCCTTCGGCGATCTTCGGCCGTTGCAACGCCGCTTGAAAGGAACCCCGCCCCCGGTCGCGATTCTTTTCTTTTAGGGCGTCGGATCAAAGAGATCGATCGGCGAAGCGGCATGGCCGGGATGGCGTCTCGAGCCAGCATGACCGCGTCATGCCGACGGGTTAAGGTGGATTTTCTCCAATCGGCGCGACGCCGTTAGTTGAGATCGACGCAGGCGCGACGATCGGATCGTTGACCTCACCACGCGATAGATAGCATCATGCGCCTTCGCGGCGCATTAGCAAATCCCCGCCCAATCCGCGCGCCTGTCCCCGCGCAAAAGCCCGAAGCCATTTGATAAAAGCGGAAACACTGATGAATGACAGCAAGATAAAGCTCGTATCTGTCGCTATACCAACGAAGGACAGGCCGTCGCTCCTCAACGACGCCATACAAAGTGTCGAGTCTCAGCATTTACCCTCTTGGATGCGCCTGGAAATCGTTGTTATTGACAACAGCTCGGAGGGTTCGGCCCGAGAGACTTGCCGCGCGCGAGGGTCTCTGGTGCGCTATTTTCATTGCCCGGTTGCAGGCTTGTCGAACGCCCGAAACATGGCGGTGTCGGAAAGCCAGGGAGAGCTCATCGTTTTTCTCGATGACGACGAGATCGCTGAACCGACGTGGCTTTCCGAGCTTTGTGAAACGCTCATCGCAACTGACGCCGACGCCGCCTTCGGGGCTGTCGAACCCCAATTCGAGATCGAGGGACTCGAATTGGAGGGATACGCCAGACATTTTTATCGCAGACGCGTCCAAGCCTCGTCGGGAATGGACATAACCGACAAATATTTCATGCTAGGGACGGGAAACTCCTGTTTTGTTAAAGAGAAATGCTTCCCGGGAGAGAATCCCTTCTCGGACCGATTCAATACGAGCGGCGGCGAGGACATCATGCTGCTGAAGTATCTGGCGGACCGTGGACATCGATTTGTGTGGGCGCCACGAGCTTCCGTCCGAGAACGAATTCCCGCATCTCGCTGCGACTTTGGGTATCTTCTCAAACGCCGATTTCGCAACGGGCAAATAAGATGCTGGGTGCTCGTTCAAGAACCCGCAACCGATTGGGCCCGGATGGTCGTGTTGATGGCGAGCGGCGGCGCACAGATGCTGCTTGGCGCGGTGGGAGCCGCCGCCAATTTCGCGATTGCGAAGCCCTCGGCAGGGAAAGAGCGGCTGATTACAATCGCTGCAGGCGCAGGCAAGGTGCTGTGGTTTTTGAGACCCCGGCAGCAGGGCTATTCCTGAGGACTACAGCCGAAGAAGACCGCTTCGCTACAAGCGATCATGGACAAGCCCCGCTTCAGGAGCGCGCGAGATATTCTCATAAATCCGCGCCGCCAGTGCTGGCTGTCCGTGGCCGGAAAGCCATTCACGAATAGGTCAGTCACCGTGACGAGATCATCGTCATGGATCTGACGGCAGCGCAATTTAGGGCTTCGCCGCAGCAGATTGACGCGACAGCGCGGTTTGACGGATGTTGGAAAGCGTCGCCGTCGGGGTGATGCGGTCGGGGTCGATCTTGAGGTGGAGGATCGACGGCAGCCCGGAGTCGCGCGCCTGGGCAAAGCTATTCGGAAACTGCTCGGTGCGCTCGACCAAAAGGCCAAACCCGCCAAACGCTCGCGCATAAGCGGCAAAATCGGGATTCGCCAAGTCCGTCGCGATCACGCGGCCGGGAAAATTCGCCTCCTGGTGCATCCTGATCGTGCCATAGCTCGCATTGTCGCAAACGATGAAAACGATCGGCAAGCGATATTGCACGGCCGCGGCGAACTCTTGCCTATTCATGAGAAAATCGCCGTCGCCGGCGAGCGAGACAATCAACTTTTTCGGATGGAGGCTTTGCAGCGCGATTGCCGCGGGCACGCCATAGCCCATCGTCGCCGAGGTGGGCGCGATGTGGGTCCCAAGGCCGCGGAAGCGGTAATAGCGATGAATCCAGGAGGCGTAATTTCCGGCCCCGTTACAGATGACTGCGTCTGCGGGAAGATTTTCGCGAAGCCAGATCATCACGCGCGCGAGATCGACGTTGCCCGAAGGCGTGAACGACGACGAAAAGCTGAGATATTCCTCATGAGCCCGCGCGGTTTCCTCCCGCCACGATCGCGACGCAGGCGGGGAGAGCTCGCGCAACGCCCGCGCAAAACTTCGCGGGGATGCGTGGATGGCGAGCGTCGGCGCATAGACGCGGCCGAATTCCTCCGCTTGCGGAAACACATGCACGAAACGGGTCTGCGGCGTCGGGATATCGAGCAGGCGGTAGCCTTGCGATGGGATTTCGCCGAGCCGCCCCCCCAAGACAATAACCAGATCGCTGTTCCTCACGCGCTCCACCAGCTGCGGATTGGCGTTGAGACCGAGATCTCCCGCGTAGCAGCGATGCAGGGCGTCAAACAGCGGCAGGCGCCGGTAGCTCGTGGCGACAGCGAGATCGAACGCCTCAGCAAATTCGAGAACTTGCCTGCGCGCGTCCTCGTTCCATCGCGTGCCTCCCAAGATCAGCAAAGGTCTCGAGGACTGCTCGATCATGGTCGCCAGTCTCGCCATGTCCTCGGGGGCAGGCGAGGTTTCGATCTCCAAATATCGAGGCGTGAGGGTTGTGGAGACCTCCCCTTCGAGCATGTCGCAGGGAAGCGAGATCACGACCGGTCCCGGCCTTCCGGAAGTGGCGACCTGAAAGGCGTGGGCGAGATATTCGGGAATCCTGCGCGCGTCGTCGATTTCGGCCGTCCATTTTGCATGACCGCCGAACATTGCGCGATAATCCACCTCCTGAAAGGCTTCGCGATCCTTCACCGAGCGTTTGACCTGGCCGATGAAAAGGATCAGCGGATCGGAATCGTGACGCGCGATATGCACGCCGGCAAAGGCGTTGGACGCGCCAGGACCTCGCGTTACAAAACACACGCCGGGACGTCCCGTAGCCTTGGCGTATGCCTCCGCGGCCATTGAGGCGCCGCCCTCATTACGAAATATCGTCGTCGCGAGCGAGCGCTCGTAGAAGGCGTCAAGCACCGGAAGAAAGCTTTCTCCCGGGACGCAAAAGACCCGATCGACGCCATGGATCATCAATTGATCCACCAGCGCGCGGGCGGCCGTCGTTTGCTTTGGGGCCTCGCGCATTCCCTTCCTCCGCTGCAGATCGCGCGTCCTTGATGGCGCTGGCGGCGATCCGCGACTGATCTTTGATGCCGACCAGTACGCCCGACTTTCGCGTTCATCCAGACTTTTTTGACGCCTTTGGCGGATCAAAGCTTCGCTGAGGCGTAAAGCCGGCGCCGCACGGTAAAATTTGAAGCATGATCGAGCCGGCGCCGCCGCCCGCGGCAAACAAGGATTCGCCGCTCTTGTGTACGTTGCAGAGCCGATCGGAATCCGCTCGCTTGATAAGGGGCCTCGTTTCCGTTAGGGAATCTCAACGAACGGCAGCAAGCGTACGTGGGAGCGCAGCCGACTTCGATCAACGGCCTCCGGGTTCGAGCAAGCCGTCGCCGAGCTGCAAAAGCCGCTCTCGCCACGTGAAGACCGCTCGCCGTTGAGGGATGCAAGCCCGCTCCTCTTGTCTGTTCATCAGCGTGAACGCCTGGAAAAGATGTCAGGCGTCGCTCCCTTGCCGATGTCGCGAAAAGCGGATTTTCTACCCCTTTGGAGATTGTGGGACAGCATGGAACTTCAGAGCTCTGATACGCCGTCGCTGCGCGAATTTATTTCGCTCGCGACATTTCCGCAGCAAGCCTCGCTGCTGGGACCAAGCGCCGCCGTGAGCTTCGTCGATGCGGCGAAGATGACGTCATTCTCCGGGCGCGTGAAGGATCTGCAGGATAAATGCGTCCTCATCGCCGTGAAGGATCAATTCAACGCGGCTCTGGCACTGGTTGAGCTCGACGGCTTCGCCTCGCGCATCGTGATCTGCCCTCCGGATTTCACCTCCGAGAAACTGTCTTCAGTCATCGCGTCGGCAAAGGTCGACGCCATTCTCTGCGATGACGGGACAAGCGACGTTCCCGCTAACGCTCCTATCTATGATCTCGGCGTTCCTACCCCTTTGGAGATCGCGCCGGAGCGGCGCGGAACGACGGAGTGGATTCTGCCGACCTCAGGCACGACCGGAGCCCCGAAGCTCGTCGCTCATAATCTCGCGCGTCTGCTCGGCGCCATTCGCAACACGCCCGCCACGGGCGAGTTCGCGGTTTGGACGACATTTTACGATATCCGACGCTATGGCGGGCTTCAGGTTTTTCTGCGTGCGGCTACGCGCGGAGCGACATTGGTGTTGTCCGACGCAGGCCAGTCGCTGGAAGCGCATATCAAGCGCTGTCAGGCCGCGGGCGTGACGCATCTCGGGGGAACGCCTTCGCATTGGCGCCGCCTGTTGATGAGCCCCTACATCAATTCGCTACAGCCAAAATATGTGCGCCTGTCCGGCGAGATCGCCGACCAGGCCATTTTACAACGGCTACAGGCCGCCTACCCGCAGGCGCAAGTCGTGCACGCCTACGCCTCGACGGAGGCGGGGGTCGTGTTTGAAGTCCACGATGTGCTCGAGGGCTTTCCCGCGGAATTTCTCGGCGAGAGGAACGGCGTCGAGATGCGCGTCGTCGAGGGCGTCATCCAAGTTCGTTCGCCGCGAAGCGCCATAGACTTTATCGGCTCGGATGATTGCCGCTTGCGCAACGAGGAGGGATTTATCGATACGGACGACGCGGTGGAACTGCGCGGAGCCCGATTCCATTTCCTGGGCCTGCGCACCGGAGTCGTCAACATCGGCGGATTGAAGGTTCATCATGAAGAAGTCGAGAGCACGATCAATCTGCATCCGAAGGTGCATATGTCCCTTGTGAAGGCTAGGAAGAACCCCATTATCGGCGACATTATCGTCGCTGAGGTGATGTTGAAGAATGAAGCCGGAGACAGCGAACACCGGGTCGTGCGGGAGGAGATTCTCTCGATTTGTCGGGAACATCTGGATCGCCACAAGGTTCCGGCGGTTTTGAATTTCGTCGCCGCTCTCAATGTGGTTGCGGGCGGAAAGATGGAGCGTCGTCGTGCGTAACGTGATCGTAACGGGAGGCAGTCGCGGCATCGGGCTCGCCATCGGCAAGCGGCTGGCGCAGGACGGCTATCGTGTCATCGCCATTGCACGACAGGAGAGCGAAGGCCTGCGTGCGGAAATCCAGCAGCGGGGCGGATCCTTCGCTTTCGTCCCCTTCGATTTTGCTAACGTCAACGCCATTCCCGCTCTGGTGATGAGCTTGAAGAAGGAGTTCGGCGCTCCTTACGGGCTGGTCAACAACGCCGCGCTCGGCACGGAAGGCGCGCTCGGAGTCATGCACAACACGCAAATCGAGGAGTTGATGCGCGTGAACCTGCTGGCGCCGATGGTGCTCACGAAATATGTGGCGAGAAACATCATGGCGGCGGGTGGCGGCGGCCGTATCGTCAATATGGCCTCAATTATCGCTTCGACAGGCTACAGCGGCCTCTCCGTCTACGGTGCGACAAAAGCGGCGATGGTGGGCTTCACGAGATCGCTGGCGCGCGAGCTGGGACGGACCGGCATAACGGTCAACGCCGTCGCTCCGGGCTTCATCGCCACGGAGATGACCTCCATGCTCGGCGCGGAGGAAAAAGCGAAAATAGCCCGCCGCGCCGCCCTCGCTCGAACTCGCCGAGGTCGACGACGTTGCGAACGCCGTAGGCTTCTTGTTTTCAGACGCAGCCAGCAACATTACCGGGACAACGATAACCGTGGACGCTGGCGCGACCGCATGACCCTTGCTGCGCAAGAGCTGGAGCCGCTGTTAAGGCAACTCCCCAGATTTGCTTCCATCCTTTATTCGTCGTCATCAAGCAAAGGATCGCGGGGCAAAGCTCCAAACGCACCCAGATGCGCTCTAATGCCGACCAAAAATATGGTCAGAATATAGACAGTTCCCCAATAGAAAACCGTAATTCCTATGACAATGGCGATTATGCTTACTATTGTAAGAGTAAAACTCAGCCACCTCTCCCGTCTTGTCAGATTCGAGTTTGTGTCTAAAATTCCGACTGGGATTGACGACCCGGCAAGGTAGCAGAGGAAAATAAGAATCGATCCCGGAATCCCGAAAGTCATCGCCGAACGAAGCCAGACAGAGTCTATGGTGTTTACAAGACCACAGATAGACGCCCACTCGTTGGAAAAGCCTATGCCGAAAATAGGAGATTGCATGACCAGGCCGCCGGCGCAATCCCACTGGAGTACACGGTACCAGGCCGTGCTGGAATCAAACGTGAAATGGCCTATGAGGAACGCCACGGGATCGTGATGGCCGACGAAAAGCGCGGTGAATGCCGAAACGACTGTGACAATCGCGACAGTCCATCGAAAGGGGAAGCCTCGTGTGATCCTTTCATAAAACATAGTGGCGCAACCGATCAAAGCTCCGAGGAGCGGAGCCGAGGACACTGCGAGCACGATTCCCATTAGAGAGCCCAAAGCCGCGTATCCTCGCGCAAGCCCGGCGCGCAGAGTGGCTACCAGTAATAGGCCATAGATGCAAGCCGTTCCCAATAAGATTGGGTGCTCCAAAGTGCTCGTCGCGCGCCACAGAAATCCACGCTTCAGGTCGCTGACATCCATGAGGTCAAAATCTTCCTGACCATAGCCCGTGAGACGCCCGATGACTCCCTTGAGCCAAAAACTTCCGCCAGCTGTGTCAAAGATTGCAAGGATGCCCACTGTGGCGATGGCGATGCAAAGGATTTTCACAAGAGCGAGCGCCTGCCCTCTCTCGGAGAGAAAGACCCTGGCCGCGAAATAGGGAACGCAAAACTCCAACGCGGCAATGCCGCTCGGGACCACCGCGTGTTCGAAGCCGTCGATTGCGATCGGACCGACGAACATCCAAAGGCCCGTGACAGGCACCAACACATCCGACCAGACAAATCTGTATTTATTCTCAGTGATTAGCTGGCCAAAGCGGAAAGGGATCGCCGGCGTGATTAACAAAAGAAGTATCCGGGCGACGGTCATGCGACGTTCACCGAAGTAAAATGAGACTTCTTCCGGCAAGAACATAGTGACCGCGAGCAAAATTAGGACAAGCGGCGCCTTTGCCGGGGCCGCCGGTTCCCGGACGGGAGGAAACTCCAATTCTTCCGCAGATGGGGAATGAGAACTCGGCGCTTCGACCATAAACGTTTTTATCCCGGATTGAAGTGCGTCGCCAATCCGCGGTCATCCCGAGCCGCCGCTTTGGGGCGATAAGAGTAAGGGCGCCGCCGCGCCAGCGTCAAATGCGTGATGCGCGGCTGCGGGTGAGGGGCTTCTTCGGGTCGCCTCGACGCGCGCCCTTTCCCCCAATCAAGGCAGCAGATTGAGCGCTCCCTTTCGGGCGAGTCGCGTGACGATATGTCTCATGAGACTCGAATTCATCACGATCGACAGAGTTGTTAGGCCGGAAATGAAAAAGGCGGTGCAAGTGGTGATAACCCAACGGGATCTGAATTTTTTCTGGTAACGGGCGACGAGGGCCCTTTGTGTCCGATGAAAACTTTCGTCGAGTTGACCGCCGCTCAAGTGACGCAGATGAAAGTCGACGACGTGGGCGGATCGACCCAAAACGTTGGCGATCATGCAGAGGTCGGCGCCGTAGAGGTGGAATCCTGAAATGTCGTGGGACTGCGCCAAATTCGCGCTGCGTTTCGCCACGATGAAATCTTCGTCGAGGCTAATGACTTGCTGAGGAAGTCCGTCCGATTTTTGATTCTCGCCGTGCGGGTCGCTGATGCGAAAAACGAGTTTCCCAGACGCGCTCGCCCCGGCGTTCCCGCAAAGACCCCAATCGGGCCGGCGACTATCGAGATCCGAGAGCACGGCGTCGAGGACGCGGCGATCGTCGAATTCCAGTCGCACATCCTGATGGCAGAGAATGATGTAATCCCCACTAGCAGCCGTGAAGAATAAGTTATTTCCAGAAAACGCGTCATATTCATTTTTTGTGGAATTGTCTAGATAAATATACTCACAGTCTTCATAGCTAAAACCCTTTTCAACGAAGGAGGCTATCATCGCCTCATAGTCGTTGAAACGTGTGACCAGCGTGCATATAGAATAATGTATAATATTTTGGCGCGTGAGCAGATCGGCGCGTGTTGCTTTAGAAACATATTTTTGCTCATTGCCGGTTGACATCTTTAGTGCCCCGCTGACCCGTCAACTGACCAGCACTTCCATACCGGCCTATCTTTCAGGAAATATGCGCAAAGCGGATGCCCGTCAAGGCATTGACTGGGCAGAAAGATCCTTGGCTGAGGCGACAGGCGGCCGCTGTATCGGCATCCGTCGCGGCATCCGCCCCAAGCCGGGAAGTACGGATCTGCCATCATATCCGCCCAATGTAGACATTGAGCGAAGGGGGCTTCGGCGCGAAAAACCGTCGAAAAGGTCACATTTCTGAAAATAGGCTGCAAAACCCAGAACGCGCCCAGGGCGTGTCGCGGCGCCTTTGTATTTGCAATGCGGTAGGCCATCAGCGCTTGACTGATTCGAGTTTCTTTGAAAGACCATGAAAGCGAATCCGCAGCGGAAGATGAGGCTTAGCTGATGCCTTTACGAGCCAAGTTTGCCCAAGGTATATACTTGCTATTGATTGGGGTTCTCGACATGGGAACGCCTTTGGTGCGGATGATCTGCCTCTCGCATTTGTTAACCCTGGAAGAACTGGGATTCGCCTCAGCCCTGTCCGCTGTCTCAGCCACGCTTGAGCAAGTCACGGATATGGCCACTTATCGCTGCGTTTTCTCGAGTTCGCGCGAGGATTTCGACGAGGCGCTCGCTGGCGCGCACGCCGTGGGACTCCTTCGGGGCTTCGCGCTCTTGTCGATCATGCTGCTCGGCGCGCCGCTCTTGGCGCATCTCTTTGGCCGCGACAGGGATTGGGCGGCCTTCGCCTTCCTAGGCGTCATCTCCTTCACCCGCTCGCTGGAGCACCTGGAGATGCGCGTGGCGGAACGCGATTATCGCTATGACGGCCAATTCAAAGTCAATCTTGTCTCGAACGGCGGCGGCCTTCTGGCTCTGATCGTCGTCGCGCTCCATTGGCGCGATCATAACGCGCTGCTCGCCTCTCTGTTCGCCCAAAGCGTGCTGTCCACCTGGATGAGCCACCGGGTGGCGACGAGGCCCTTCAGAATCAAGTTCCGTACGCCTTATTTCAGACGCGCGTGGGAGTTCGGCTATCCGCTCATGTTGAGCGGCGCCGGGCTGGCCGCTGTGGGCCAAGGCGACCGAATTATCGTCGGCGCGCTGCTCGGTCTACCGACGCTCGCTATGTATTCCGTGTCGATACTCGCCGCCATCCTTCCGATCAGCTTCATTTTCAAGGTGATCGGCACCGTGGGTCTTGCGGCGCTTCACAACGCCCAAAGCGAAACGGGTCAACTGACTGCGAGATTGCAGGCCTATGCGACGATGGTTCCCATGCTTGCGGGCCTCTACGCCTGCGGATTGCTGATGTTTTTGAACCCTGCAGTCGGTCTTGTCTTTGGGCAAGCCTTCCTCGTTGGAAATTGGGGGCTCGCGCTGCTGACGCTGAACGCATTTTTCAAGATCACGCGCTCCGAACCCTTCACCGGCTTGCTTTTGCATGAAGGACGAACCGCGGCTCTGGCGATGACGAATATCGTCTCCTTCTCAGGCCTTCTCGCGAGCGCCGTTCTGTGCTGGCTTTTTCCGACGCTGCTGTCGCCTCTGGTCGGGCGCCTCGTGGGCGAAATTGTGGGTCTTTTCACTGCCTTACGCGCGACGCGGGACGGCTTTCAGGCCGCGCGCCGACACTTTCTCTCGACCTTCAGCTATGCGCTAGCCGCCATAGTCGTGGCCATCGGATTCTTATTGTTCGCTCCGGTAGATTTCGATCCCCTTAGGCGTATTGGCGTAATGTCGGTTTTCTTCTTTGGTTTTCTTATCTGGGCCGGGCTGGTGCTGCCAAAGCTTCTCCGCGAAGGATATCGCCCGCGGGGAGCTTAGCCCCAATTGCTTTTGTCAGGAGGCGCGAGCAGAAAATCAGCCCCGTTGAGGCAAAAGATCCGTTCCAGACTGGCGGAAACACCGGTCAACCTCAGCTCGGAATTCTTCGCCTCCACGACCTTTCGCACGACGAGCAAAACGCCGAGGAAACGCGCGTCAATCGTCGAAACGCCGGCGAGGTCGACCTCGACATCGCCGGTGGACAATAGCGCTCTTCGGATTGAATGTACGATCTCGCGGATGTTCTTCGCCGTGGCCTCGCCCCTGATGCGGACTTTATTTCCCTTTTCTTTCGTTTCGCACTCGGCGGTGAATGGAACGTCCGACCGCTTTGAGGCTGTCAATCTGTAGATCATCAGGGGAATGACATTATAGCAGACCATATGAAGCAAAGCCTTGTAGTCATGCCAATAGCGCCGCCAGAGATAGGGTTCCTCTTTGATGCGCCACAACCATTCTAGACCCGCTTTCCTCATGAAGACAGGTGCTCGCTTCACCATCCCGGCTTCGAAATTGAGCACCGCTCCGAGATGCGACCGAATGGGAACGCGAATTTTCTCGTGATTACGCGTAAGCCACAACTGTCCCTTGTTGCTACCCAAGCAAACCACGAGAAAATCCGCCCCCGATGAATTGATCGGATCGATCACGCAATCATCGCTGAGTTCCTCGACGGAATGAAAGCCGGGGAACTGCCATCCGACACAGGCGACGCCATTCGTCTCGGTCTCTAAGGCCGCCGCAGCCGCTTGAGCGACACCCTCATTTCCGCCGAAGAGATAGAGTTTCAGCGGTCGCCCCAGGCAGCGCGAGCGTTTGAGCGCGGCGAAAATGTCCGACCCGGCCACTCTCTCCTTGATCGGCACGCCAAGAAGTCGTCCCAGCCAGACGATCGGCATTCCATCGGCAGGAGAGAGGTCGCTGAGCAGCATCGCCGCTCGAAACTCAGTATCAGAATGAAAATTCACTAAGAAATCAAGATTCGGGGTCGATAAGAATAGGCGCCTCGCCTGCGCTGCGGCCGAGTTCATGCGACGCAAAACGCTGGGCATGTCAATCACGTCAATTGGCATTCCGAGGAGGCAATATACCTCTCTTGAGAGATCATCGGTCTCGACCTCGTCGGCAAATACATCCGAGCACGAAACGCCATTAGGCATGCATCAGCTCCCTTATAACTTGCACCACATCTTATCTTAAAGCCATAGAGGCTACCTGACAGCCAAACGCTATTGTTGTTGGCCGCCCCCACGATCCTAGCAAAAATGTCTTACCCCGTCGGCGCGCCGGCGTCCAACCGAACCCACGAAAGCGAGGTCGCAACTCCTTCTTCAGCAACGGCGTGAGAATCGCTGCGCTAACGCTCCGGAACATCGCGGGGTAGCCGCAGCCGCCGCCCGGGCGGAAAAGGGCCGATGTTTGCGGGTCGCCATGCTCAGGCGGATCATCTTGGGATATAACGATAAAGAGCTTCTGCGCCGGCGAGAGCGCGACCATTGCGCCTCTATTCTTCTGAGAGTTCGTTTGAGAATGGTTGAAGGCTTTTCACGGGCGTGATTCAAGCTCGGGATGTGGACCCGAGCGAATCGCGCCAAAATGGCCGCCATCGAGAAGAAAACCAAGCGTTATCCGACGGATCTGACCGACGAGGAGTGGTCGCGCATCGAGCCGTTTCTTCCGTCGCCGGCGCGGCGCGGACGAAAGCCCTCGGTCGACCTGCGCGAGGTTTTGAACGCCATTCGCTACATCGCTCGCTCCGGCTGCGGCTGGCGCATGCTGCCGAAGGACTTTCCGCCCTGGCAGACCGTCTACTGGTGGTTTCGCCGCTTCATGCGCCGTTTTCTTTTCGAATCCATCCATGACGTGGCGCTGATGATCGACCGCGAGCGTTCGGGGCGTGAGGCCAGCCCTTCGGCAGGCGTCGTCGATAGCCAGTCGGTCAAAGCCCCGGCGGCCGAGGAGCGAGGCTTCGACGCCGGCAAGAAGATCAAAGGCCGCAAGCGCCACATCGCGGTCGACACGGAGGGACGGCTGCTCATGGTCAATTTGACGACGGCCGACATCTCCGACTCTGCGGGAGCGCAGCAGATTCTCGACGCTATCCGCAAGCGCTGGCAGTGGATCAAGCATCTGTTCGCCGACGGCGCCTACGATCGCAGGAAGCTTATGGACAAGGCGGCGTTCAAAGCCTTCGTTGTCGAGATCGTCCGACGCATCGACAGCGATCCGGGCTTCAAAGTCCTGCCACGACGCTGGGTGGTCGAGCGGACCTTCGGCTGGATGACCCGCTGGCGACGCCTTGTGCGCGATTACGAAAAGCGCATCGACGTCTCCAAGGCCATGATCCACGTCGCCCTGGGCGGAATCCTCTTGCGAAGGATCGCTCACTGAGGCCTATTCTCAATCGGACTCTCAGAACGCTCAAGTTGACTTCCAAATAGGAATATTCTAGCTGGCGGACAGCTATCAGAAGTGGGAGTCGACGCGGTGTCTGTAAGATCAACAATTACTTCTCTCTTCCAGCAAGTGGCTGCCGAACAGGGTAAGCAGCTTGTCCCGCTCGACGACAAGCTAAGCCTGCTGGAATTGGGTCTCGATTCCCTATGCTTCGCGATCATCGTCGCTCGTCTAGAGGATGAAATTGGCGTCGACCCGTTCACGGCCTCTGATGAAGTCTATTTCCCTGTCACATTTGGAGATTTTGTCAGATTATATGAGGCGATGCCAGGCTGAGACCTGCCTGCGATGCTGCTAGTCTCTGGGATTTGACTGCCGCGGACCCTGCTAGCAAAGTCTGTAGACCCAGTCCAAAGTAAGGCAACGGACAAGCATCATCTCCTGATTTGGTGCTTTGCCTGCGCGGTATCGGCACAGTTCCGGCGAGAAATCCCGTCGACGGGCTTCCCCACTGGCGCTTTCTCTATCGTGCGAGCGTTGTCGCTCTTTGATTCCAGAACGAGAGCCAGGCAAGGCGCTTTGCTATAGCTACGTCACGTCCGGGGATGCTTTCCCGGCCCGCCCAGCCAAAAGCCCTCCGGGCGAGGATTTTTAAGATCCATTATTCTCGCGTTCGAACCTCTAGGTTTTCGGGGAGTGCGACAACTCGCGCATCCGCGCGCAAAGCTCGTGCGCGATCGAGAGCCCCTCCGGGTGCGTAAGGATCTTCATATGCATGCCTTTGACTGCCACAACCGTCAGGTGCTCTGCGACGGGGACCCATCGCTCGACGACTCGCGCCGAGCTGCGCGCCGGCTCCGCCGTCGCTTCGAAGACCAGAATGTTTCCTTTATAGCTGACGGATGGCACATAGGCCTCCAAGACGTCGTAGAGCTTGGTCACGCAGGCGCGATGATCGGGTGGGAAATTCTCAAGGTTGCAGGATGCCGCTGGAGAAGGGCGGCTAAACCGGGAAACCGCGCTCCCAGTAGAGACAGGACCGGCGGCGGAGCGAATTTGCGCAGCAGTCTTAGCAGCGGGCCCTGGCAAACGGTCACGAGATCGCCCCAAAGCTTTCGGCCCTGGACAGCATGCTGGGGCGATCCGACTTTAAGGAGAGCGGATATTTGGGCCAGCGCGCTGACGCTTCTGTGACCAGCCAGCAGGAGTTTCGCCTTCCAGCGGCGCGGCCCGGGATCCACGGAGGGGATGGCGCCGTCGATAGCGACGATAAGAGGCACCTCCCGACCGCGGGCGAGCAAGGCGATCGCCAGGGCGTGATCGATTACCGCGCCAGCGGACCACCCTCCCAACGCCAGCGGGCCTGTGGGCCTTATTCGATCAATTTCGTCGGCGTAAAGCTGAACGAGCTCATCGAGCGACCCGCCGATTTGCGCGTTTCGGTGAGATGAGGGCGGGTATAAGGCGAAAAGCGGCTGCGACGGATCGCAAGCCTTCGCGAGATCAAGATAGTCCGTTGATAATTGCGGTAGAGACGGCAGCAGGAACGGCGGAATCAGCGCGCGATCATGACGCGCCGGATCGGTGAGGGCAGTAACCGCTGTCTTGATCGGCTTTTGCGCCGAGATCCAAAGGATCTCGCCCCAGCGCAGGCCCACGACAGTTCTCTCTAGCCAGCCCGCCGACTCCTGCGCCACCGGGGTAGGCGACGATGTAGTCTGACCGCGTCCGAGCGAGTTGTCTTGATTTCCCCTTTGCACTTGTCCAGGCAACCGTCAGCTCCAAGCGGCCATAAGTAGTTATACCTAAAGTCGCCTTGGGTCTCAGGATAACTCATCCAACTGAACCTTGATGTGCGACTTTCTTTGCGAAGAATGTAGAAAGTGAGATATTTTGTCAACAGAAGAGGCGTCGAGTTTAACTGGCTTCGAAAAGCCATCCTATGGTTCGGGTGCAGGTAATGCCGGGATCCGACCGTCTTGTAAATGACCCGTTTTTGGCCGCATGTCCTTGTCCCCGGCTCCGACAGGGCGGCAAACTTGGATCGCCTGGGCGGGAAAATTCGCGGCTGGACGAGACGATACACTAAAGAGGTCCGAGGTCCGTGACGCAACAAAATTTTGCCCAGAAAATAGGTCAAGTCAACGTCTGAGAAGAGGCATATGAGAGGCTCCGTATCATTGAAGTCGCCTGGCCATCTCGATTTTTACTGCTCTGCCCTCCGGGGACAATAGGTCGCGAGATCACCCTGGATATGCTAGGTTTGTTGCAAAGCACGGGGGAAAAGGATAATTTTTCACCTCCTGAAGGCGTCATGGTTAAGGGCGCGCTCTCGAATCCGGTCGATGGAGCTTAAGTGTAATGGGCCGCTTGTTCCCGGCGATGTCGTCCTTGTCGAGGACCTCGTCCGCCGACATTCTAAGCTGGACCTATGCGCCCCACCTACGGGTTCACGTGGGCGCATGAGAGGTAAGCTCTTGACCAAATTGGCGTTCGTGAGGCCTGCGCATCTTCTGCGCTTTTTGGCCGTGGGCGCTTCTGTGTGTTTGGGCGGTTGCTCAATCATGCCGACCTCCGGTCCCTGGAGCATGGATGTGCGCGCGGGCAGGGTTGACGCCGACAGCATTCCTTACGCTCCGGTCAAGCTTACAGCCCAAGTCGTCGAAATTCTGGCGAGGCAGACACCGAGGCTGGCGGCGACCTTTGGCGATCGACGTCCGCCGAGAGATATTCGCTTTGGCGTCGGCGACGTCCTCAACGTGACCATCTTCGAGGCCGGCTCAGGAGGTCTTTTCATCCCGTCCGAAGCGGGCATTCGCCCAGGAAACTTCGTGACCTTCCCCAATCAGATCGTCGACAATCAAGGGTTTATAACCGTTCCCTATGCGCCCCCAATCCAGGCGAAGGGTCGAACGGCGCCGGAGGTGCAGCGAGCCATCGTCGACGCCCTGAAGAATCGCGCCATCGAGCCGCAGGCGGTGGTCACATTGGTCGACCAGAAAACCTCTTTGATCAGCGTTCTCGGTGACGTGAACGGGGCCGCGCGTTTTCCTGCAAACGCTGCGGGGGAACACTTGCTTGATGCGATCACGCGTGCAGGGGGACCCAGGAGTCAGGGATTTGACGAATGGGTGATTCTGGAAAGAGCGGGACGGCGAGCCACCGTTCCCTTCGGTGCGCTCATTTACGAGCCCTCCAACAACATCTATGTGCACCCCGACGATACGATCTTCGTTTATCGGGAGCCGCAGACCTTCCTCGCCTTCGGCGCGATCGGCTCGCTCGTCCTCTCCGAACGCGGAGACCAGGTGCCCTTCGACGCCTGGCGCCTATCGCTTGCCGAAGCCCTCGCAAAAGTGGGCGGGCTCGCCGATGCGGCGGCCGACCCGGGCGCCGTGTTCCTTTACAGGGGCGAGACGCGCGAGGTCGCCGAATTGCTCGGCATCGACTGTTCAGGCTTTCAGGGTCCGTTCATCCCGGTGGTTTACGTCGTAAACCTGCGTGATCCGGGCGGATATTTCCTCGCAAAAGAGTTTGCGATGCGAAACAAGGACGTCATTTACGTGTCCAATTCTTTCTCGGTTGAGACGGCCAAAGCCATGAACTATTTCAGGCTGATTGTGGGGACGGTCAATGATCCGCTCGTTGCCGCGCAGAACACCGTCATCTTGAAGAATCTGCTTCAAACGACAACGAGCAACCTGGCGACCGTGGTAGGTGGCCAATAAAACTGGAGGCGCCACCGCTCCGAGCCCGCTCGCTGCGCTCGCCGGGCGCCCAAGGTCGACGGCCCAAAATCGACGACCCGGCCCTCGGCGCGGCGCGGCAATTGATCGAGTCGCACAGTGGTGAGCGTACATGACAATCGAAGCCGAGCAGCAGGTGCGTGGTCGCCAGATTAAAGAGTCCGATCTTCCCGCAGTCGTGGACTTGCTCGAACGTAAATTTCCCTTGCGGGGACGGGAGCGGTTCATCCTCGGGCTCGATCGCCTTGCGCGCCGCGCAACGCCGGCCGGCTATCCCCGCTTTGGATACATGCTCGAGCACAATGGCGTCTCGGTCGGCGTCGTCCTGACTATTTTCTCGACAAGGAGCGTGAACAGCGAGACGAAGGTGCGCTGCAACCTCTCAAGCTGGTGCATAGACGAGAAATTCAGCGGCTCCGGCCCCTTTCTCAGCGCCATCGCGGTGCGCCACAAGGAAGTCACCTACATCAGCGAATCGGCGGCGCCACACACTTGGCGTTTGTTGGAGGCGCAGGGCTTCAGGCGCTTTTGCAATGGGCGGATGGTGACTTTTCCTGCCCTGACGCTCAGCCAATGGTTTGGGAAAGGGCGCGCTCGCTGGTTCGATGCGCGCGAGGATTACGGGCCGGATCTCGCGCGCGAGGAGCGCGACATACTGATCACGCACCAGCAATATGGATGCCTCGCCTATGTCGTGCAGGACGAAGATGCGGCCTATCCCTTCGTTTTCTTGAGACGGCGCATTCCGCGCCGAATGTTCCCGGCACTCGAGCTCGTTTACTGTCGTCGCATCGAAGATTATCAGCGCTATGCCAGCGCCCTTGGGCTCGCGCTGCTCGTCCGAGGCTTCCTTTCCGTCAGTCTGGATGCGGATCGTCCGAACCCTGATCTCGTGGGAAGCTACTCGGAGGTCGTCATGGGCAAACACATCAAGGGGCCTCATCTTCCCAGGCTAGGCGATCTTGCCTTTTCAGAAGCAGTTATATTTGGCCGCCCGTAAGAAGTCGCGACAGAATTGCATCCTCGAGCTTCAGGATTTATCGATTGCGGTATTAGACGGCGGTTGCGGCGAGGTAGGGGTTCAACATCGCTGCGCCTTGACGCGTCACTCATGGGCGAAAAGTTTTTACGGCTTGATCGACGCCATAAAGCTCGCGGGTCTGGATGAGTGCGGCGACGATCGACTAAACCTAGCACTACTTTGGCAGATTCTGCCTGAAGTGTTTCGCGAGAAGTCTCTCACAATGAGGACATCGCTCGGGGGGCGGTTGCGCGAGCATGTCGAGAATGGCCTGCCGGATGGCTGGCATGCTCGGTTCTGGCGGGGGCCCCCGACTCTTTTTTTTCCGTTCCGCGGCTTTGAGGCGGCGAGATTGGAGGAAAGCGTAGGCGATCATGGTCATCAACGCGTGTCGATGTAAGCCGATCCATGAGCGACCTTCGAAGTGGTCGAGGCCGAGTTCCTCCTTGAGCTGCTGATGCGCCTGCTCGCAGCCCCACCTGGCTTTGATCGTGGCGGCGAGCGTCTTGAGGCTCGCATCAGCAGGCAAGTTCGACACATAATATTTCTGCTCGCCCGTCGAACGGCGTTCGCCGACCAGCCCGACCTCATCGCCTGGCATGCGCTGCATGCGATTATCGCGCATACGGTGCTTATGACCATCAGCAACGCGGACGCGGCGGGCGGCAAAGAGACATGTCAGCCGACCTTTCGTGCCCCGCCGCCAACTGACCTTTTGCCATTTCGCGTCGGCTAGTGCTGCTTCCGCGGCGACCGGCGGCTGATCGGGGATATGGTATTTGCGGGGCTTGCCCGTTCTTGCGACAGGAAAAACCAGAGCGATGTCGGCCGGGTAGACGTTCTGGCGCCGCGAAAGCCCCACTGCCCACAGCAGACCGCGCTCGCTCAGCGCCTGACGGAACAACCCGCTGGAGCCGTAACCAGAGTAAGCAAGAACGCACCCGAATCGCGCGCCCGACGCGATGACGCGGTCGATCTCCTCGATCGCGATCTCCGGCTTCGTTAGCGC
This sequence comes from uncultured Alphaproteobacteria bacterium, assembly GCA_963798515.1. Lineage (GTDB taxonomy): Bacteria > Pseudomonadota > Alphaproteobacteria > Rhizobiales > Beijerinckiaceae > Methylocystis. Next base: position 199,712 of record CAWCTS010000017.1, on the reverse strand, counting down.
GGTTCGCCTCTCTTCCGGCACACGCGCGCGCGCCATACGCTCGGGGGCATCCGTCCAACTCTCGGGCAGGAAGCGCCGCAGGCCCACCATCACCGGAACCTCGCGCGAGGACAAGGTGAGCGAGACCAGCGACTGGCAGTTGGCGGTCTTTCCGAGCGCGGAGGCGTATTGCGGCGCGACGCCAACCGAATGCGCGCCTTTCTTCGGCAAGGCCGTATCGTCGACGATCAGCCATGCGTCCGAGCCGCCGACCATCTTGTCGGCTTCGACGAGCAGCGCCTTCTCGAGTGGCGAGGAATCCCACACGCCGCTGGCGATAAAGTGATGAAGCTGATCGTATCCGACGTCGCCGTCGCGAGCCGCCATAGGCTGCACGCTCTTGCGATCCCCTGCGCCAATCAACCCTGCAACATAGACCGGACACATCCGCGCCCGCGCCTTATGTCGAAAGGCGTTCAGAAAAGGTGTCAGCCACCGTTCCAGATCGGTCTTCCAGCTCTGATCCATGGTCGGCTCTCCACCAAGCCGACCACCCATGAATCACGCATCGCACCCTTGGGGAATCCCAAAAACGCCCACCCTCTCAAAATTCTGCCAAAGTAGCGCTAGGGCTCAAACTCATAACCAATAGCTGACGACGGCGGCGATGCAGACTGTGGCGAGGAAGTTTGCGGCGTTCCGGTCGTATCGTGTGGCCACGCGTCGGAAGTCCTTCAAGCGGCGGAACATACGCTCGATGGCGTTGCGGTTGCGGTAGAGGAAGGGCGAGAAGCAGTTCTTCCACTTGCGATTTCGCTTGCGCGGGATGTCGGGCGCGGCGCCATGCTCCTCGACCTGCCGGCGAATGGCGTTGGCGTCATAGCCCTTGTCGCCATGCATGATTTCGCATTCGGGAAGGCGTTAGAGCAGAGCTTTGCCGGCCATGCAATCAGCGACATGACCGCCCGTGAGCATGAAGGCGAGCGGACGACAGTGAGCGTCCGTCAACGCGTGGATCTTCGTCGTGCAACCGCCGCGCGAGCGGCCGATCGCCTGACTGGCCTCCCCCCTTTTCCGCCGGAAGCCGAGCGATGCGCTTTGACGGCGGAACTGTCGATGAGAACCTGCGCTGGCGGCCCGCCGGCCTGCGCAAGCGCATGAAAGAGGCCGGTCCAGACGCCTTTCTCCGCCCCTCTCACGAAGCGGTTGGAGAGCGTCTTTTTCGGTCCATACTCGGCTGGCGCATCGACCCAGCGTCCGCCCGATTTGAGCACATGAACGATGCCGCTGATGACGCGCCAGTCGTCCACGCGCCTTGCCGCGCGTGTCCGTCGGCAGGTGGGGCTCGATCCTGGAAAACTGCATGTCCGTCAGCCAGAAGACATCGCGATTCATGTCGGCTTCCCTTTCGGAAGCCGACAATCACAACCCGCTGTTCACGCCAATCCTTTTCTGGGTCCGGACCCTAAGGGAGAAGGCTCGTCGCACAACCCGAAACATGCACCTCACTTGGATGCGAGACTGGGCGCACATCGATCGGTACTCATAGCCTTTGGCATAAGACAACTGCAAACTGTCTCATGAAGGACTCGCCAAATTAGCTTCCCTCAATCCCGAACGAGAATAAAACCACCCTCCTTGTCAACTAGGGCAAGTTCGAGGATAACTAGCTTGAGTTACGACCATCCGGCAAAATCCAACATGGTCTAGTGGCCAGCAAAGGAAGGAGGAAAATAATGCATCAGACCGTGGCGGGTGAGACTGCCATCGTCTCGGCGCAGCTTCCCGAGGATCTTCTTGCACGCATCGAGGCGACGAGAAACAGGGTGAAGTCCCGCTCGGCGCTCATCTGGGGAGAGCATTGCACTGAATGCGTGTGGCCAGACTGCTACGCGGGCTGCTCCCTCTACACGCCGCGGTCGGACTTGAAATGCCGCCGCTTTGCGCTGGGCATAGAAGGCGTTGACTTGGGCGGGGCCGCCGACTTGAAGGGCATGCGGCTGCGCTTTCGAAAGTGGGGCAAGCTTGAGGCGGAAGGGCGCTTGCGCTTGGCCACGCCTGAGAGAATCCGGATGATGGAAGCGGTCGATCGCCTCGGCGCCGTCGCTATTGAGTTCTCATCCTTTTCCTTTTCACTGCAAGATTTGCTTGCCAGGGCCCTCAACCGCTTCAAGGCCTGGGCGGGCGGCGCCCCGGACGCGAATTTGAAGGCCAATGTCTTTCTTATCGAATGCGTCAACGAGAGCGACGCCGGCGTGGGCATGACGCTAAGCGTCAAGCCCACTTCGCAGACCGGCTCCTATTATCAGAAACACTTTCGACTGGAGCCGGGCTTCAATTCTGTCGAGTTTGACGTGAAAGCCATGAGTTCCGCGGTGAACCTGAGCGCAGAGTTCCTCGTTCAGATCGAACCCATTGGAGCCGCGACGGAAAGTCCTTTGTTGTTTGCTTTCGCAGATTTTGCCGAATTAGCCCCGCCGTCCAGCCGAGAGGGGGTCGTCATCGCCGAAACTGGGAAAGCGAAATCCGGCCCGGCTTCAAAATGCAAATGCGTCGTGTGGGATCTCGACAACACGCTCTGGTCGGGAGTCCTGGTCGAGGATGGGGTCGCCAATTTGCGCATCAACACGGCGGCTGTGAACGTCATTAAAAAGTTGGATGAGAGGGGAATCATTCATTCGATCGCAAGCAAGAACAACGCTGACGAGGCGCTCGAGGCGCTCGAACACTTCGGTATTCGCGAATACTTCTTGGCGCCCCAGATTAGTTGGGGACCTAAAAGCGCAGCGATCACGCAAATTGCACAGCAGTTGAACATCGGTAAGGACTCGCTGATTTTTATCGACGACCAGCCTTTCGAACGTGCGGAAGTCGAGGCGGCGCATGAAAACGTGCGCGTGCTGACGGACGAGAGCATAGACCAGCTGTTGAACATGCCTGAATTCGACGTGCCGGTTACGGACGAGAGTCGTCAGCGCAGACTGATGTATCGGGAAGCGGAGCAGCGGGACGCCGCGTTTCAGGATGCGGGCGTCGGCTTTATCGATTTTCTACGCTCATGCCAATTGCAGCTCACGATTCGTAATCTCGACGATGGGAATTGCGACCGAGTGCATGAGCTGTCGCAGCGCACGAACCAGCTTAACTATTCGGGCCGCGCGGTCACGCGAACAGAGCTCGATCGGCTGAGACACGACCCTGCGGACAGTGCCGGCTTCGTGTTGTCCTGCCGTGACAAGTTTGGCGATTACGGGATCATCGGCTTCGCGGTGGTGGACTTCGGGAAGGCCAGCGTCGACCATTTTTTCATGAGCTGCCGCGTGCAACACAAGAAGGTGGACCACGCCTTTTTCGGGTGGCTCCTCGAGCGGATGGGGCGCCAGGGCGTCGAGCGAATACGCGTCAACTTCCGTTCCACAGGCCGAAACGGTTCCGCCCAGAAAGTCCTTGCGGAGATGAGTTTTCAGGAGATAGACAGCGGCGCTGCTTACATTTCTCCTGTCTTGGACGAACTCCCGCATCGGGATATTGTCGCCGTGATTGACGAAACACGCTAAGACATCCCCCGAGACCGAGGGAAGGGCACAGAGCTCGTCCACGAACTTTGAACGGGAGAGGGTTTAGGCATGTCCTTCGTGACGCGACTCCGCGACAAAACGAACCGCGTGCTCGCGGCGACAGTGCGAACGCGAGGCGTGAGCATGCGCAACAGCCGCCCAATCGTTTCCTTCACATTTGATGACTTCCCAAAATCGGCTGTGAGCACCGGCGCGAGCCTTCTCGAACAGCGAGACGTCTGTGGCACTTTTTACTGTGTCTCGGCTTTTTGCGGCGCCTTCGCCGAGGAGCAGACCTGCTATGATCTGGAAGATCTGCGGAGATTGAACGAGGCGGGTCATGAAATAGGATGCCATACGGCATCGCATGTCCGTGTCTCGAGGTCCGATCGGACACAAATTTTGCGAGAAGTTGATACAAACGCCAAATTTATTTTTGACACTTTGGGCGACGTGCGTCTGACGACGTTCGCTTATCCGTTCGGCGACCTCAATCTCGGAGCCAAGCTGTTGCTGCAGCAGAGGTTTGCCGCCTGCCGGACAACCTCGCCGGGACACAATTGCAGCGTCGCAGACCTCGGCGGCTTGAAGTCGCAGGCGCTCGATGCCAAGACAACGGCGTCATCCGTGGCGAGATACATCGAAGATGCGGTGTCAGAAAACGCCTGGTTAATATTCTTTACCCATGATGTAAGCGACAGCCCAAGTGCTTACGGCTGCACCCCTGAGATACTCAAAACTGCGATAAGCCAATCTATTGCCGCCGGTTGCGAGGTACTCACAGTGCGCAACGCGCTTGGGAAGATCGGATTTGGCGGCGAAGCACCTCGAAGATACGGAGTCCAAAAACGCCTCGCTGATATTATTTGCGCATAAACGGTAAGACGGCCCCAGTTGTCAGGGCTTTATCCCTAATCATTCCGGAGCGCCCATACAGCGGCGCAGGAGCGTGAGCGGAGTTTGGCCATGCAGCGTCACATGTGGCGCCTGCTCGCTGCGCTCCTCGTCGGGCGTCTTGAAAAGCGACCACATCGCGCCCCAACGAGCTGGCGGGGGAACGCCAGCCTGTCGTAGCCCGGTTGGGCCTACTCCTCGGATTTGGGTGACCAACTCCGCAATAGCCGTCAATCAACATCTTGTCCCAGCCGCCGAGGCTGAGTAGTGTGTCCCCGGATCAAGCACGCTTCTCTCTCGCGAGAGAATAGGGTCGTCGTTTCGAGCTGGCTCCGGCCAAGATCGCCCTCGCGACGCGCCGGGAGAAAGCCCGCTGACACAGCAAAACGCTAATCGCGACTGGTTGCGCGCCCTTCAAAGCGTCTCCCAGGTCGACAAGCAACCGACCGCTCCGCTCGCAGCGCATTTCGATCCGATCGCCGAGTCGCGTCCCGACGCTCCGGCGTTGATCTCCGACCAGGAGAGTTACACCTTCGCCCAGCTCGCGGAGCGCTCGAACCGTTACGCCCGCTGGGCCATTCAGAATGATTTGGGCAAAGGCGACGTCGTGGCGCTGATGATGGAGAATCGCGCCGAATATGTCGCGATCTGGCTCGGCCTCAACCGCGTCGGCGTCGTCGTCGCCCTTCTTGCCACGGCTCTTCGCGGTCGACCGCTGGAACAGTGTATCTGCGTCAGCCGTTCACGTCTGGTCATCGCCCAGGCGAGCTTGCGCCCCGTCTGCCTCGAGGCGTTGGGCGAGGGCGGCAGGCTGGCCGTTCTCTCTTATGGCGCCGATGGCGACGCCCGGCGTCTCGACGCCGAGGTGGAGCAGTGCTCCGGCGCGGCTCTCAACACCAACGAGTGCCGGCCGATATCGCTCAAAGAGCACGCGCTCTATCTTTTTACCTCCGGCACCACCGGGTTGCCGAAGGCCGCGATCGTTTCTCATCGTCGTCTCTTGAGCTGGGCGCTGTGGTTTCGCGGCTGCATCGACGCGAAGAGCGACGACCGGATGTATAACTGCCTTCCGCTGTTTCACTCGGTCGGCGGGATCGTCGCGATATGGCCGGTTCTGCTCGCGGGCGGATCCGTTGTCATCCGCAAGCGCTACTCAACGAGCCGCTTTTGGCAAGAGATCGTAGACTTCGACTGTTCCCTCTTTCAATATATCGGGGAGCTCTGCCGGCTCCTGACCCTCGCGCCGCAAAATTCCTTCATCACCAACAATCGGCTGCGCCTGTGCGTCGGCAACGGCTTGCGCGCCGACGTGTGGAAGCAGTTTCAGGAGCGCTTCAGCATCCCCAGAATCTTCGAATTCTACGCGTCGACGGAGGGGAATTTTTCCCTTTACAATTTTGAGGGCGAGCCCGGCTCGATCGGACGTATCCCCGCTTTCCTTGCCTCCAGTCTCCGCGTCGCGATCGTCGAATTCGACTTCGATCAGGAAAAACCTGTACGGCTTCCGACGGGGCGTTGCCAGCCCTGCGCCGCCGGAGTCGCCGGAGAGGCGATCGCCAAGATCGAGCGGACGGCGGATGGCGCCAGCAATTTTGAGGGCTATCTCGACTCCGAGGCTTCTGAACGGAAGATCCTGCGAAACGTTTTCGCCGAAGGCGACGCCTGGATGCGCAGCGGCGATCTGATGCGCAAGGACGCGCGCGGCTTTTTTTATTTCGTCGATCGGATCGGCGACACCTTCCGTTGGAAGGGCGAGAACGTCTCGACGCAGGAAGTCGCTGAAGTCCTGTTGGGGTGCCCTCACGTAAATGACGTCGTCGTCTATGGCGTCGAAGCCCCTAACTGTGACGGACGAGCCGGCATGGCCGCCTTAGCGGTCGGGCCTGACTTCGACCTTTCGGCCTTGTACACAGTCGTCAAAGATCAATTGCCGGAATACGCCAGGCCGTTGTTCCTACGCCTCACCCAGCGGCTCGAAGTCACCGAGACCTTCAAGCTGAAAAAGCGGTCGCTCATGGAAGAGGGCTTCGACCCGCATCGGATCGCCGATCCGCTCTATGTCATTTTTCCGGGCGAGACCGCTTATGCGCCGCTCGGCATGGAACTGCATGAAAAGATTATCAGTGGCCGCGCGCGCCTGTGAAGCCTGACAGAAACAGGCTGACTGCCGCGCGCCGCTCATATCCGCTTTGCAAGCTGTGACAGCGAGGCGCGATCTATCTGGAAGCCAGAGGGCTAGGCTCAGGACTCATTGTTTGAGATAGAAGGCGACGGTCGCGGCGATGCAGAGTAGCCATCCGGCGTAGGCCGCAGTGGGGCCGCGTCGAACTCCTGCCGAGCCAGCGATCGGCGCGCGACTTCGAGTCTTTGTGGATCTCGATCAGCTCGATGAGAGTTTCGATGCCGAGGTCTGTGAATGCGAGAACGCCGTCGTCTCCGACGCCGTAGACCCAGATGGCGCCGTCCTCGGCATCCATTTCGAGAGCGACGTCGTGAATGAGGTCGACGCTCTCACCGAGGTGGTCGGCGACGCGATCGACGGTCGTGACGTGATCAACCTTGTTGACGTGCATGCTCACGCCGCCAGCGCCGATGCCTGCTGAACCGGTGCTCGCCAGTTCCAGGGCAGCAACTCGTCGAGTTGATGAGCCGGATGCGCGGCAATGCGCGAGAGAACATCGGCGAGCCAGGCCTGCGGATCGACGCCGTTCATCTTTGCGGTGACGATCAGGCTGTACATCGCCGCGGCGCGCTGGCCGCCGCGGTCGGAGCCGCAGAACAACCAGGATTTGCGACCGAGCGCTATGCCGCGCAGTCCGCGCTCGGCGGCGTTGTTCGACATGCACACGCGCCCGTCGTCGAGGAACAGCGTGAAGGCGGGCCAGCGCTTCAGCATATACTGGATCGCCTTGGCGAGATCGTGCCCGCGCGACAGCTTCGTGACCTGTTCGCGCAGATAGCCTTCCAGCGCTTGGACGAGCGGGCGGCTCGACGCTTGTCGGACGGCGAGACGCTCTCCGGCGCTCTTGCCGTTGATCGACCGCTCGATCGCAAACAACGAGTCGATCCGGCGCACGATTTCGATGGCGATCGGCGAGAGCGGGATCTCCTTTTTCCCCGCCGCCCTGCGCCGCGCATTCTCGTCGATGTCCGCCATTGCGAAGAACGGGCGCCGCGCATGGACCCAACATGCCGCCTCGCGGATCGGGCCGGGCTCGCGCCCCGCCAGATACAGCTTGCCGTAGCCGTCATAGGCGTCCGCCTGCAGGATGCCGGACCAGTTTGCCAGATGGCCCTGCGGATGTTCGCCGCGCCGATCGCGCGAGTAGTAAAACATCGCCGCCGGCGGCTCTGCGCCGCCGAAAGGCGCGTCTTCGCGGACATAGACCCAGCATCGCCCCGTGTCGGTCTTGCCCTTGGCCAGCACGGGAACCGTGGTGTCGTCCCCATGCAGCCGCTCGGCGGCGAGGACATGCGCCTCGACGAGGCGCCGCAGCGGATCGAGCGCCGCGCAGATGGAGCCGATGGCGTCGGCCATGGTTGACAAGGCGATCGGCGCGCCTTCGAGCGCATAGCGCTCGGCCTGACGGTTCAGCGGCTGATGCTGGCCGAACTTCTCGAAGGCGATCATCGCCAAAAGGCTCGGCCCCGCCCAGCCGCGCGCGACGACATGGAACGGCGCCGGCGCCTGGGTGATCTTCTCGCAGTCCCGGCAGGTGAACTTCTCCCGCACGGTCTCCACGACCTTCCACTGGCGCGGCGTCGTCTCCAGCGTCTGCGTCACATCCTCCCCGAGCTTGCGCAGACGGGCGCCGCCGCAGCAGGCGCAGGCTTTGGGCGCCTCGACAACCACGCGCTCGCGCGGCAGATGGTCGGGAAAGGTTTTGCGTTCCGGCCGCTTGCGCTCGAAACCGGCGACCGTGGTCGTCCTGGCGACAGCGCGCTCCGCGGCGAGCTCGTCCTCGGTCGCGCTGGCTTCCAGCTCTTCGAGCTCCAGCGACAACTGATCGAGCAGCCGCGCCGAGCGCTCCGACTTCTGCCCATAGATCTGCCGCTGCAATTTGGCGATCTGGAGCTTTTGCGCGGCGATCAGCGCCATGTCTTCCGACGCCTTGGCGAGCGCGACGGCGAGCTGCGCTTTCAGCACGGCGTTTTCGTCGACAAGGGCTTGGTTCACAGCGTCCATGAGGCGAAGTGAATCATACTTCAAGTGATTTGTGGCGCCCCAAAATGCAGCCGACCCCAGCTTTTTTTGGCTCTCACCCCGCGCTTTGCGGCCTGAAGGTGAGTTGCGGATTTCGCCAGTCGATTCCTTCCAGCATATAGGCCATCTGCCCGGCCGAGATCGACACCGCGCCCGCGCTGGCCGAGGGCCAGATGAACTTTCCGCGGTCGAGCCGCTTGGCGTAGAGCGATAGGCCGACCCCGTCGTGCCAGAGGATTTTCGCGAGATCGCCGCGGCGCCCCCGGAAAATGTAAAGGTCGCCCGCATGCGGGTCGCGCTTCAACTGCTCCTGAACTTGAAGCGCAAGGCCCTGCATGCCGCGCCGCATGTCGGTGTGGCCGGTCGCGATCCAGACCCGGCAGCCCGCCGGCAGCGGGATCATCGCCGCAGCGCCTTCACGACCCGCAACAGCGCTGTTGTCTCGACATCGGACCACACGAGGATCCGATCCCCCTCCGCGAGCACGATCTCCATCTGGCCCGTTGACCGTGGAGCGGAATATTCCGTCGGCGTGTCCGGCGTGATCGTCACGGGCAGGATCGGCGCGAGGTCCTGCGGCGCAGCCAGATCGACGCCGAACTGCCGGCGCCAGGTGAAGAGCTGGTTGGTGTTGAGGTCGTGCCGCCGCGCGACTTCAGCGATCGAGGCTCCGTCCGCGAGGCTCTCGTCGACGATCCGGCGCTTCTCTTCGAGAGACCACGATCGACGCTGGCGCCGGAGAGCCAGCGGATCGGCAACGTTGCGCGACATCGCGATAGTGTCCGCTTGTAATAGAAGTGGACACGATCATCGCGCCACCCGTCAGCCAGCTATCTCAAAACGCGAGATCAACGCCAGGCGGCCTACGGCGGAGGGATACGATGCAGATTGCCGAGAAGAAGGTGTGGGCGCATCGGTCGTAGCGAGTGGCGATACGCCTCCAGTCCTTGAGCTTGGCGAAGAGGTTCTCGATCTTGTGGCGGGTCTTGTAGATCGCCCTATCGTAATCGAGCGGCGCCTTGCGGCTCTTGGTCGGCTTGATGCAGGGCTCGGTCCCTCGGGCGCTCAGCGCCGCGCGGAACCAGTCGCTGTCGTATCCTGTGTCGGCGATGAGGGTCTTGGCTTTGGGCAGCGCCTCGAGCATCAGCCGCGCGCCCTTGTGATCGTTCATCTGGCCTTCGGTCAGCAGCATGACGAGCGGCTTTCCGGCCTGGTCGCAGACCAGGTGGAGCTTGGAGTTCAGCCCGCCTTTGGTGCGACCGATACAACGGGAAAGAACCCCTTTTTTAAAAAACTCGCCGCCGTGCGGTGCGCCTTGAGGTGCGTGGAGTCGATCATGATGCGCTCGGGTCTTGGGCCTTGGCTCGCGAGCGCTTCGAAGATGCGGTCGAAGACTCCAAGGCGGCTCCAACGCATGAAGCGGTTGTAGAGCGTCTTGTGCGGCCCGTAGCCTTTGGGCGCGTCCTTCCACTGCAGACCGTTCTTGATTACGTAGACGATGCCGCTGACGACGCGCCGGTCGTCGACGCGCGGCACGCCATGCGCCAGCGGGAAAAACGGCGAAATCATCGCCATCTGGCGCTCGCTGAGCAAAAACAAATCATCCATCGCGGCCTCCCGAATTGGAAGACCCTTTAAATCACCGATCACGCCAAATTAATAGGTCCTGAGCCTAGAGCATGTCCCGGAAAAGTGCGAAGCGGGATTCCGATCGGGACATGCTCTAAGTTTCTGATTGGGAGCGATTCCTTATCGCTCTAGTGTCGATCTTTTTCCGCCCTCGAGGACCTGCTGCGCGCCAAGGAATTCCAGAAACGCGTGAGGGAATCGGTCCCAGACCCCAGCGCGATGCGCGCATCTACGCCCGACAGGAAGCCCTCGCTCACCCGAGCCGCCTTGGCGCCGCCGGGACCATAATACTGATTCAGATTTTTTACGTGTGTTCCGCAATATCTGTCGAGTTTACCCATGTCTACTTTATTGAGTACGGCTCCGAGGAGACTGTCGTCGATCTCCTTCGCCCTGTTGAGAGCGTGCTCGACGGTCGGAATTGCCGTTTTGCCCCATTCGATGACGAGGAGATAGCAATCGACAAATTTCGTTGTCGATTGAACATCCGTGATCGGGCCTATCGGCGGAAGGTCCACGATCACCCAGCTAAAGAGCTGACGCAGGCTCTCGAAAAATTTGGGCGCGGCTTCGGACGAGAAAATCTCGTTCGGGTGCGCGGACTGGGACCCCGGGCCCGCAGGCACAAACACCAAGTCTGTGAGTTGGTCGTGCCACAACGCCTCGGCGATAGAAGCGTCGCCGACGATCACCTCGCTCACGCCCGTGTGGGCCCCAGGCGCGAGAAGGCTGCTCAGCTCAGGTTTTCTGAAGTCGCAGTCGACGAGAACGGTGCTCGCGCCGGTTCGAGCGATGAGCCTCGCCAGATTGACGGCGATCGTCGATTTGCCTTCGCCTGGAATGGTGGATGTAACGCCGATAACCTTGCTGGATCCAATCGATCCAGAGAGATCCGCAGCCAGTTTGACGGCATGGAGCTCATCGGCGAACCGGGAGAATGGAGCATCGACGACGGTCGTTGCAGGGCCCCGCTGGCTCGCGATCGCGCGTCGACCTGCTTTAACCTCAACCGGGGCCTTGGCCGAAAGCGGATCCGCCTCCCCCTCGGCTCGCTCCGATGATGGTTTCGTCCGGTTGGTCTCCAAGCTCGGCGCCAAAGCGAGACAACGCGTTCGGAGCAATTTCTCCACCTGCTGGCCGCTGCGGAAAACTCGATCCGACATGTCTCGAAGGATCGCAAGGGCGGCGCCCAAAACCGTCCCCGCGACCGCGCCAATGATCACAGGCGTGACCTTCTTATTGCTCGGCTTCAGCGGGGGCGAGGCCGGCGAAATCAGTCTCGCGTCGCCAATTCGCATGGACTGCTGCTGCACCTGCTCGATGTTTCGCGCCAGGAAGCTGTCGTACAAAGCGCGGTTGGTGCGCGCCGCGCCCTCCAGCTCGCGCAATTTGATTTGAGACTGACTCGCTGCTTGCGAGCTCGCCACCGCCGCCACGTAGTCCTTCTGGAGCTGCGCCTCCTTGTGCTCTGCGATTTCAAGATCGCTTTTGTAAACCTCGGAAAGGCGCTGAAGCTCGTCGAGAATGGAATTCCGGAGCTGTCGTGTCTGATTATGCAATTTGACCACCGCCAAATGATCTTTGCCGTATTTGGCGGTATATTCAGCCTCACGAGCGGACAGGGTCAAATATTGCGTGCGCAGATTGTTGACCACCTCGTTTTTCAGAGCGTCGGCAACGGTTGCATTAATGTTGGGGTCGCCGCGGTTTCGCGATAGGGCGGCTTCAATTCGGGAGAGTTTCGCGCGCGCCTCAGCGGTCTCGACATGCGCATTGCCAAGCTTGGTGTTGATCTCCCCCAATTCCTGCTCCGCGGTCAATTTGCCGCCAGCGTCGACAATATTGTTGTCTTTCTTGAATTTGACGACGGCCTGTTCGGCGCGAGACGCCTCTTCGCCCAGTTGCCTGACGCGACTTTCCAACCAGGCGCTGGCTTGACGCGCCCCTTGCGTCTTGGCGTCGGTCTGCTCCCGGATGAAGGAATTGGCGATCGCGTTCACGGCCTCAGCCGCGAAAGCCGGCTCTCGCGCTTTGAAGCTGAGCTCAATAATCCGCGTCCTCGGGATGCGGGCCGCCGTGAAGGAATCTTGGAGCCCTTGCAGCGCGTACTGCTCAAGCAGGGATCTGGGAGGGGCCCCGCTGGACCCGAAAAGCTTATCTCGAAGTCCTGGAGAACCAGCGAATTCGGGCCGATCGACGAGGTTAAGCTCCTTGACGACCGGCATGAGCACATTATCGGATTTCAAAATTTCCGCTTGAGTTTCGAGCTCAAACGGATCAATTGACGCCTCGCCAAAAAATTCGGTGAGCTGAAGCTTCTTCGCATCGGTAACCAACAAGGCTCTTGCCGTGTAGATTCTCGGCATATTCATAGCATAGGCTAGACCAAGAGTGGTAAAAATGACCACCATGGAAAGCACGATCGGCCACTGACGACGCAGGAACCGAATGCCAGCCCCGAGCATGTCCATAATGCTGTTTTCGGCAGCCTTCGGTTGACTGGTCACGGCGCGCTCGTAGTTTTTCAGCATATTTGGTCGAGACCTCTCGCAGGCGAACCGGTGATCAACTCCAGGTGTCAGAACGAGCCCACGCCTCTCCGCGCAGGGAACTGATTTTGCCTCTCCATATTCATATTTCGAGTCCTCGCTACATTCAATGCTTGTCTCTCAGGACAATTTTATCAATATCTCGAAAACTCTTAAAGGACAGGGAGCGACGCGTGTGGATTTGATTGTGAGACCGCCTAAGGCGACGCAAAGCTTGGCCGCTCTCCGACGCCGCACGCTCAGGCTCTGTCGGTATCCTTGTGGCCGCATTATTCTTTAAGGTGAGTGGGCGACATCCTTGAAGGGGAGTGGGCGACGCTCTCGCTTTTGCAAGCGATGAAGCGCGGCGCGGCTTCTCGGCACAGCCTTTGTAGGGAGAACTCCATGCGAGCCGAAACCATCGCCATACACGGGGGATTCGAGGGAGACCCAGAGACGAAGGCGATCGCGGTGCCGATTTATCAGACCGTAGCCTATGGTTTCGACAGCGCAGATCACGGCGCGGCGCTCTTCAACCTCGAAGTTGAAGGCTATCGCTACAGTCGCATCGCCAATCCGACAACGGCCGTTTTGGAGCGGCGCGTCGCCGCCCTCGAGGGCGGCGTTGGCGCATTATGTGTCGCATCGGGCCAGGCGGCTTTGCATTACGCCTTCGCCAACCTCGCCGATCACGGCGGCAACATCGTCTCCACGCCCACGCTCTACGGCACGACGCACACCCTGCTCGAGCACGTGCTGCCGCGTCAGGGCGTAACCGCCCGCTTCGCGCCGACCGACGCGCCGCAGGACATCGCCGACGCCATCAACGAAGACACGCGCGCGGTATTCTGCGAGAGCGTCGGCAATCCCGCAGGCAATGTTTGCGACCTCGCCGCTTTCGCCGAAATCGCGCATGCGCGGGGGATTCCGCTGATCGTCGACAACACGGTGCCCACACCCATATTGTTGCGGCCTATCGAGCATGGCGCGGACATCGTCGTGCACTCGCTGACGAAATTCATCGGCGGTCACGGGACCACCTTGGGCGGGGCCATCGTCGACAGCGGGCGCTTCCCGTGGGCGAAGCATCGTTCGCGATTCCCGATGTTCAACGAACCCGACGTTTCCTATCACGGCCTCGTCTATGTCGATCGTTTTGGCGACTCGGCCTATATCGAGCGGGCGCGCAGCGTCTATTTGCGCACGATGGGCTCCGTGCTGCCGGCCTTCTCCGCCTTCTTGCTGCTGCAGGGTCTGGAAACCTTGCCGCTTCGTGTCGAGCGTCATGTCGAGAACGCGCGCAAGACCGCCGAGTTCCTGCGTCGGGATCGACGCATCGCTTGGGTCAATTACGCTGGATTCCCAGAAAACGCCTATTACGATCAAGTGAACAAATATCTCGGAGGCCGCGCGCCCTCAATCCTCACCTTCGGTGTGGAAGGAGGTTTTGAGCGCACGAAATTGTTCTACGACTCCCTGAAGCTCATAAAGCGCCTCGTGAATATCGGCGACGCCAAATCGCTCGCCACGCATCCCGCCTCGACGACGCACCGGCAGATGTCGCTCGAGGAGCTGAAGAAGGCGGGAGTGTCTCCCGATCTCATAAGGCTGAGCGTGGGATTGGAGCACTACGAGGACATCATCGAAGATCTGGATCAGGCTCTATCCGCCGAGGCGCCTAGGACGCATGCAAGCGTGACAGAAGGCGCGGGCGCCAAGTGACCTCCCGTGAACCAGAAGAACCCGCTGGCGCGCCAATCGAAATCGCGCTGGTGAACAATATGCCCGAAAGCGCGGCTGAAGCGACGGTCGTGCAGTTCGAAACCTTGCTGCGTCGATCCGCGCAGGGACTAGCCTTTCGACTGAGATGCTACGCCTTGCCGCAGAGCGACGTCGCGCGCTGCTCCACCATAGAAGCTCATGAAGAAATCGAGGCTCTTTATGCGCGCGGCGCCGACGCTCTGATCGTCACGGGAGCCGAGCCGCGGGCCGAGAAGCTCGCGGAGGAGCCGTTTTGGGAAGACTTCTCGCAACTCGTTTCCTGGGCGCGCGGCGAAACATCAGGGAGCCTCTGGTCCTGCCTTGCGGCGCATGCGGCGGTGGAGATCCTGGACGGCGTTCAGCGGAGAAGGCAGAAGCAAAAAGTCAGCGGAATTTTCGCCTGCGCCACCGCGCCGGACGATTGGGCGGCTCAGGGCGCCGCCGCCGAGATTCTCGTCCCGCACTCGCGATACAATGCTCTGGATCGAGACGATCTCATACAAAATGGCTACAGCATTTCCTCATGGTCGCCCGCCATCGGCGTCGACAGTTTTTGGCGTCGCGAGCCGAGCCTGTTTCTTTTTACCCAAGGGCATCCGGAATATTCGGAGTGCACATTGGCGAGCGAGTTCAGGCGAGACATGTTGCGTTACATCAAGGGCGCGAGCGCCACGCCGCCGCAAATGCCCGAGAATTACTTCTCCGATTCCGCCCGAGAGGAGATCGCACGGCTGGAGCCGAATCCCGGCGAGCAGGATCCTTCCTGCTTCGTCGAGAAGTTGGACACGATCATCAAACGCAGTCCGCCGGGCGCCAACTGGTTCAGCGACGCCGAGCGCCTTTATTATAACTGGCTTCGAATGATCGATGCTGAACGGAAGCAGCGCTCGCCTGGAAGATGAGCCAGGCTTCTGCTTTTCACGCGGCAGGAACAGATAACGAGGACTGACATGATCGCCCCCAACGCGACCCCCGCTGCGCCAACCCGCACTTGGACCTTCTTCGACGGGAGCTGGCGCGAAGGCAACCAGCCGATTCTCGGCGTGCGCAGCCACGGGGCGTGGCTTGGCTCCGTGGTTTTCGACGGCGCACGCGCGTTCGAGGGGGTGACGCCCGATTTGGACAAGCATCTGGCGCGCGTGAATTGGTCTGCGGCCAATATGGGGCTTGACCCCGTGTTGACGGTGGAACGCTGGCGGGAGCTCGTCGCGGAGGGGCTCTCCCGATTTCCGCCTGACGCTCAGCTCTACATTCGCCCCATGTACTGGCCGGAACTGGGCTATGGAGGCGGCGTGCGGTTTGATCCCGCCTCCACCAACTGGTGCCTGTCAATTTATGAGGCCCCGATGCCTCCGCCCCGCGGCGGCGCCGTGACGCTCTCGGCTTTCCGCAGGCCTACGGCGGAAATGTCGCCCGTCAACGCCAAGGCGAGCTGCCATTACGCGAATGGCGCGCGCGCGCTGATCGAAGCGGCCAGCCGCGGCTTCGATAACTGCCTCATGCTCGACGCCCTCGGCAATGTCGCGGAATTCGCCAATTCCAACGCCTTTCTGGCGAAGGACGGGGTCGTTTACACGCCCATGCCGAACGGAACGTTTCTCAATGGGGTCACTCGCCAACGGGTCATCGGCTTGCTGCGCGGCGCTGGCGTTACGGTCGTCGAGGCGTTTCTGAGCTATCAGGACTTTTCAACGGCGGATGAGATTTTTTCGACCGGCAATTTTCAAAAAGTCGCTCCCATCTCGCGCATAGACGAGCGCGAGCTGCTGGCGGGACCGTTCTATCAGCAGGCGCGCGCCCTCTATTGGCGATTCGCGCATGAAGGGACGTTGACCACCCCTTGAAGCCGTCGCGCTCGCCGCGGGCAATCCATCAGTAGGCGTATTTGTCATAGAAGACGAGCGGTACTGTTTTCAGGAGGATTTCAATATCCAGCCATATCGACCACCGATCGATATACTCAATGTCATAATCGACCCGGCGGCGCAGCTTCTCGGCGCTGTCGAGCTCGCCGCGCAGTCCGTTCACCTGCGCCAACCCCGTGATGCCGGGCTTAACGCGATGACGCGCCGCATAGTGCTCGACGAGCTCATCGAGACTCTTGCCTTCGGTTCGAGTTTGCAAGGCGTGCGGGCGCGGTCCGACGATCGACATGCTTCCTTGCAGGACATTGATGAATTGCGGCAGCTCGTCGAGGCTCGTGCGCCGGAGCACGCGACCCACACGCGTGACGCGGGCGTCGCCTCGACCCGTTTGGCGGACTGCGTCGTGATCGGTCTGATCGACATACATGGTGCGAAACTTCAAAATCTCAAAAATGGAGCCATTGAATCCGACACGCCTCTGACGAAAAAAGACCGGGCCTTTGCTGTCCAATCGGATAAGGAGAGCCACGAGCAGCAGAATCGGGGAAATCAAAAATAGCACTAATGCCGCAATCACTATGTCTTCTTTTCGCTTCAGCCAAAGGTTCCAGCCAGTAATCGGCGGCTCAACGGCGCGCAGCGAGATGTAACAACCCTGAGAGCCTCCTCGAGCTGCATCATCCCCCGCCAAGTTCTGAACCACTTGGGGGTCATAGGCTAATACGATGACTTCTGCTGAAAGATGCCTCAGAAGATTGACGTTCTTCATGACGACAGGCGCGCGCTGCCAGGGCGTCAAGATTTGCACCTGATCGATTTCGGCGGAGGCGATCTCATCGGACAGAGCCATGAGCTCTCTCAGATCGTCGAGACGCGGCCCCTGCACCACACGGGTTATCTCCTGAGTGACCTGGGCGAGTTCCGACACAAGCAAGGGACAGCAGAACATTCCCACGGACAGGCACTTGTTGACGAATGCCCCTCTTTCCAGGGAGCGTCGCAAGTGAGCCTGCGCCACGACGCGGATAAAGACGATAATCAGAGAACTAATGAGTGCCCAAAAAAAAAAACGTGGACGCGAGTAATCGGAAGCGATGCTGTACAGATCGACGGGAATGAGAAAGAATCCGAAAGTCACGCCGAGCGCCGAGAACAACCGGCGTATCGTTTCGCGGAGCTTGAGGACGATGGAACTGCTGTAGCTTTTGAAAGCGATCGACGCGAGGAGATAAAAGAGGCTTATGATCAGGATAGACGGGCTTGCCCAGGCCATGGAAGACTGCGCCTTGGGAAGGAATAAGTGATTGAGCAGCATCCCGGTCCCGACCAGGGTCGCCGCATCGGCGAGCATGAATGTAAAAGCGTAATCTTGCAAAGAAATCCGCCGCTCTGTGCGCGGTGGCTCAGCACTTGCCGGTCGTTCGGTGGCAACTGACGGGATAGGCGCTGTATTTCCCTCGGCGGGACCTTCGATCGAGCGGGAAGAATACACTCTGCGGCCCATGCCTGATAAGCTCCATCGACCATAGGTTCGAGAGTACGTCCTTAACCTTCATGCCTTCGGGGGCGCTGAGAAATAGCCTTTTCCTGCCCCATTTGCAACAAAGGTGATGGGGCAAAGGGATTGGATCGACCGGGGAGTTGCCACGAAGCCAAGAAGTCTCATTCCTGGCGATTTCGTCGCGACGCCGCGGTCTTTGAGCGCGCCCTGAGAGACTGCCGGATTTCGGCCTGTTGTCACGCTCAAGCTCGGACGGGACTTCGCCTCGGAGGCGACGCGTCAGGGCCCGCGTGTCGAACGGTCGCAGGGAAGCTGAAGACAAAGATTTGACATAATCTGGAATTACGTAATCATACGGTTGGTCAATGTATTCATCTCATCGTTTCAAGCTGGTCATGTTCGCAATGCAAACAGGCATCAAGCAACTTCACAAGAGCTTTTCAAGGCGTCAAGAGATCGGGGGGCGCCTCCTCACTGCACGACTTGCTGAGACATTCCCGACGCGGGCTACTTTCTTCGGTTGCAACTGCGCCGCAAGCTGGGCGTCTACCTTTCCCGCGAGGAGCTGGCTCCGCGGAGAGCCGGGTTCTGTTGGGGATTCGACGCTGCGGCTTTTTCGGCTTTTGGCGAAGCGGACGCCTGCCGATTTCATGGCGGAGCTGACGCGGCAATTCAGCCCTCGATCGGGGCCGAGGGCTCATTTCTCCACGTGGCCGAACGCCACGAATCAGGCGGGATTCGGGCCATTGCGGACAGTTTTACGATACACAGTGTATCATTTTAGTTGACAGGCCCGCTAGGATGATACAGCGTGTATCAGCTGCAGCTCAACCACGCGATCGCGCTCAGCTGCAAACCGGGAGCGTTTCCCAGGGGAACTGGCAAAAGTCTCCTGGCGGCGCCAACAGAATGGAAAGCAACCTGCGCTTTATGTGATCTCAGCAAATCAACTTATGGCTGAATGCCGATGGGAATTCACTTTTAGCTGCGATCCAGCGCGACGGACAGGCTCTAAAGAGGACCGAGACATATGACTTCTTCCTTCGGTGTGGGAACGACTGCAATCCGCATGGTTAGAGCGCAGCTTGCCTTGCTGCTTGCGATTGTCGGGTTGGCGCTCCCTTCGGCCGCCATGTCGGCGACCGCTACCCTTCCCCCTCCCGTTATTCCGAGTTCTTCATATTTCGCGCTAGCGGCTAATGCCACACCTGGAGAGGAGGTTGGCATCATCCCTGCGACGAACTCGCCGACTTATTGGGGTCTCAGTGGAACTGGAGGTCAGAATTACTTCCGCATTACCGGGGTAGCGGGCGGAGGGAAAATTACCGTAGGACCGACCGCTCCTCCCCCCGGAAAATATGTTTTTGGCGCACAGGCCGACAATTGCTGTGGAGCTGATACTGGGCACGTTTTTGTGACTGTCGCGGCCCCCGCTGCCGTAAATGGCGCCTGTGGCGCAGCCAATCTGACCGCTGTTTCCATTGCGCCCACGACCGGTCTCTGCAATGCCGGCATAGCGTCGAGCGTTTCGGGCTCCGGCCCCTGGGCCTGGACCTGCGCCGGATCGAGCGGCGGCACGACGGCCAAATGTTCGGCCTCCCTGCAGCAGGCGAGCGCTTCGCCATCTTATTCCGCCTCAACCTGGTCGAATTACCCGCAAAGTCCGAATTATTTCCCGATCGCGCTTTGGTGGCAGGACGTACGTACAACTATTCCCGGTTACTCCTCCTTCCTGGCGGCGATGCAAGGAATCGGAATGAACACGCTGGTCAATCTCAATGGCGTGACTGGCGGGACATGGGCGCCGTCGAGCTTCGGCGTGGACAGTTCGGGCTTCCTGGCCCAAATCGCGGCCGCTGGCATTTATCTCATCCCGCAGGTCAACGGCATATCAAGCTGTCCGGGCGGTTGCATCGGCAACCTCAATCCGAACAAAACGGATCTGAACTCGGTTCAATCCTACCAGGCCTTGATTGCGAAGACAGGGCTCACATCGACGATCATCGGCTATCAAATCGACGATGAGCCGCAAACCGGCACTTGCACGACCTACCCGATGAACGGGATCCCGAGCCAAATTGCGATCTTCAAGAGCTACGACTCCACGCGACCGTTTTTGTTGAACAGCACGAATTACATCTTCCAGTCCGGCTACTGCACTCCAGAGACGCTCAACACGAACTATATGGCAGCAGTTCCGATAGGCTCATTCGACGCCTATCCCGTCATCAGCCCTTGGCTCGCGGGCCGCTCCGCCGGTTCGGGCTCCCCTGTCGACTCAGTCTGGATTCAAGGTGTCACCGTGGCTCAAATGATTTCGGAGCGGCCTGCGGGGGCGCCTTTCTGGACTTGGGTGGATTCCGGGACGGATGCGCTCGGCTTCTCCAGTCAGGGCGGCTTTACGTGCAACGCTTCGACGAACACCTGCACGAATGGATCGCTAACGGTTTGGCAACGTGCGCCCGCCCCTCTGGTCAACGCTGAAGTCTGGATGAGCATCATCAACGGCGCGACGGGGATTGGATACTTCTGCGAGGACTCGACGGCGGCCTTTGCCTACTGCATGGGAGAAGGCGGCAGCACAGGAGCGCTTGCGGCGCAGGCGAACGTCTCCTATATAAATCACGCTATCCTGCCTCTCGGGCCCGTTCTTAATTCTGCGACTGTCGGCATATGCACGATGAATACTGGCACCTCTTATACGAGTTACAACGGCTCGTGCTCAAACGGCATACTGAGCATGTCGACAGGAACATCGACGGTTCCGGGATCGGCGTTGGTCAAGAGCTATAGCGGCGCGATCTACCTATTCGCTCAACCTGCTCGTAAGGGCTCGGCGGCGTTTACTTTCACGCTGACCGGTCTCGCAGGTAAAACGGCGACGGTGATCTACGACAGCAATTCTCGATACGACAGCGCGCATGCGAGTCTCGGCGCGACGCTCCCGCTGGATAGCTCGGCGAAATTCACCGACACCCTTGGCGCGAACGGCGACAGCTATCAGGTCAAAATCTACAAGATCCAGTGAGAGGCCAGTAGGTTGCGAACAATCCGACAGGCTGCGTCTCTGCGCCGCATATCCGTAGAAGTACTTATTTGCCAGATAACACTTCGGGGTTATGTGGAATGCGGGTTTCAAATGCGCGCGCTGGCTTTGTTTCGCCAAGATCCCGTTCGGCGCCGACGTTCGTGGCGCCGAACGATGTTGCGCCGTCAAATTGGGTCACCCTCCGACACTGGCATCGGTAGGAGAAGGGCATGCTTATAGTTTTCGCCATTGTCTGCTTCTTCTTGGGGGCGGGATTGAGCCTTCGCTTTAAGGTTCTGGTGCTTGTGCCGGTCCTTCTCTTCGTGTTGCCCATCAACTACCTTGTCCTGATGAGGGAGGGCGACGGCTTCGGATCGGCTGTGCTCTCGTCGATCGGCGGCATGCTGACGCTCAATCTGGGCTACCTCTCCGGGGCCCTAGCCTCGTTCTACCGGTTCAAGGCGCCCCGGGAGGCGTTCAGAGAAGAGCCGCGCATCTTCCCCAATCAAGCGATCGTGGAGCCGACCCGCTTCTTCGCTTCTGGAAAACAACTGGGCGATGTGGGACGAGACCGCAGCGGCGGAGCGGGCGTCAGTTGGTCGAATGTAAGTCGATCGTGGCGGCGGCGAGCGCTCCGGGCGCAGTCGTCACCAAAGTCGCACGGCGGCGATGGGACGTCACCGCGAGCGTGACCTAAGAGGAGCCGCACTCGGTCGGGGGCGTCTGACTGGAACGGTCAATTTCCGGCTTAAGGTGCCGGGCGACCAGCCAGTCTGGGCGGCCGGTTTCGCCTCGCAGGCCCGCCACGTGCCCGCGGACCGCTGAAGAGAAGCTCCCGCGCGGCAACAACCGAAGCGCATGCAGCCACCCCATCAGTGCGGTCCAGGGCAGCCAGAGCGGGTAGTGATTCCGCACGAACAAAAGACGGTTGCGAAATTCCAAATAGGTCGCGAGCGGGGAGCTCTCGGAGTCAGAGGAGCGGCGGCTGCCTATGCTCGTGCCTCCAACGTCTACCACAACTGAACCGTGCGCGTGCCCTATTTTAAAACCAGCCCGTCGCGCGCGAACCCCCCAGTCAAGATCTTCAGAAAAGAGGAAATACCTCTCATCCAGCGGCGCCAGGGCCTCAGCGCAGGAGCGCGTTAAATAGCAAGATCCCCCTGAAACGGCATCAAGCTGCCCTTCAATTTCTTCTGGAGCGGGTTCGACATCAGCCGGGCTGTTTCGGCCCACAGCCAATGTGCTTGCAAAAACGCGCCGCCAACGCAAACCCCGATGCTGGACGCGCGTGTCCGTAGACGACGCCATCTCGCGGCTTCCCACGAGGCCAAGGTTGCGCTCCCGAGCCTGGGTCTCCAAGGCGGTCAGTGCGCGCGCCTCGACCAAAGTGTCGGGATTGAGGATCCAACAGCCTCTCCACCCCGGCAGCCTTGTAAGCGGCGACAGCCAAGTGTTGATCCCACCCGCATAGCCGAGATTTTCCGGAGCCTCTCCAAGAAGCACCAAACGCCCGCTTCGACGCAGCCGCAGGCACGCGATCCTCTTGAAATAGCGTTGAAAAGGGGCCGAGACATCCTCAGCCGACACGCAGGGGCCGTCGGGTCGCAACAGCCTGGCGCAAAGATCAACCCACGCCGCCGCGCCGCCATTTTCACAGACGTGCACGCTGATATTGGGTTCCGCTTGCAATACATCGAGGGATGTGAGGCAATTGGCGACATCTTCAGCCGTGCGATAGCTGACGATGATAACTGGTGTTAACGGCCAATCACCTTTCGTGACCACGCCTCAGCTCCCATTCCTTCCCCCCTTGCCGTCTTCGAAGTGAGCAGGAGTCAAAGCCTGACGCACGAAGCGACCATTCCGAAAATTCGGCCCGGAAGGTCAAGGGGACCGGAAAGTGCGAAGAAAACCGGCGGCCACGTTCCGCCAGGAGACGAGAGGAGGCCCTCGCCTTCGCCTTTCGCCGCTGGTTCTATAGGGTTATTCGGTCCGGGAGAAGCCCTTTCACTCGTGATCGTGAAGATCACTCCGAGCGCCGCCCCGTCCGCGGGAGGGTCTCGCTCGATCGGAATCGTTCGAGGGATAGGGAATCGCTCCAAATCACAAACTGAGAGCATTTCCCGATCGGAAAACCACTTCGCACTTTTCAGGACAGGCTCTCGGTCAAGCTCTAGCGGAGCCGGATACGGCATTAGCGCGCCTCCCGCCCGAGCGAAGACTTTCGGGGGGAGGCGCGCCAGAGAGTTGTTTTGGAAGCCTCGAGCGCTCGAGCTTAAGAGGTCCGGTCAGCCAATTTCGGCAGCGCGGCGATCATGCTGTTCTTGAAGGCAAGCCAGAGCTCCAACACATCGCCGTTCAGCTTCATATGATTGCAGAGCGAGCCATGTCCGTCCTCGGCGCCGTCGAGCTCGATGTGCTTGTCGAGGAAATGTTTGAACGCATCTTGCAAGGGGCCGTCCCAATGGGGCGCCGTGCGAATGGCCGTGAACACCCGCGGCAAGCCCCCACCCTCATAGCTCAGAATGCTTGTGGCGCGCGTGGCGGCGTCCATCCCGCGAACCTTGTCGAGATAGGCGGAGCCGATGGCCTGAAGCTTGCGACGACGCACGTCGTCGATCGGCTGCAGGCGCAAGGTTCGGCGCATGAAGTCGTCGTGATCGATTTTTTCACCTTCTTCGACGACGCCCGGGCAGGGCGAGAGATTGTCGGTGTTGCGTTCTCCGCGATCTAGCTCAAGCAGCTTCTTGTCGTGTGGATTAAGAGCGCGGGCAATTCCAACATTTTCACAGAATTGCACGGAGAAGTAGTAGTATATCCATGCAACGTCGACAAGTTCGTCCGACGTGAGGCCCTTCCAGTTCAAGGCACAAATGTCCGAGACTGCCTTTTTGCAGGCGATCTCAATTTCGAGAGTTGGTTCATGCGAGATCACCCCATTTCTGAGGATAGAGTGGGAATCAGATACTTCTCCTTCACTCCAAAGCATGGTCATGGTCCTGTCCTCGCGCAGCATGGGCTTGGTCGATGTTCTTATATATTAAGGCAAAGCTTCGCGTGTGCCACAATGACGGACGGGTTCTCCAAAATGCTTTTGTGCAAGCCCGCGTTTTAGCTCTGCTGCCCGCGTCTGGCAAGCGAGACAGGGAGCCCTAGCCGGCCCACTGACGTAAACTCTCTCTGGGGATGGATTTTTTTTATTGCTTTGCAAAATGAAAATGGGATTGCCGCGCCCAATGCGCTTATTATCCCCCGTTCTGCACAATAAATCCTATAAAAATTTAAATAAATATCAAAATATATACGTATTCATTGATACATGGTGCTTCATATTTGCGAATGTCAACGAACAGATGCTGACAAATTTCGTCTATTTTGGCTATGATAGCACGCAAATTGTCAGATATGCTGACAGATTAGGAATTATATCGTGCGCGCGCCCGCGATAACGCTGGAAATGATGATAATTAGTACACAGAGAAAGCAGAGCCCGCCTGCGCGGCCCAGCTCGCAAACGCGAAGCAGGATGGACGCGCTCCGCTTCCGGCGCATGTGCCCATCGAAGAAACATCATTGAGAATCAACATATTGCTGCGGTTCCGATCGCAAAATCTGTCAGTCTCGACGCGATTCGCATAGGCCTGCGTCGAACCACGCTGACCGCAAAGGCGCGCAGACGGTCCGCGCGCGCCGATGCGCGGCGGCGAAAAAGCCTTGCTAGCCATGGCGTGGTTGAAGATCGATTCGCGGCTCGAAGACCGCGCCATGCTCACTCGAAGGGCGGCGCGGCGGCCGAGGCTGACGCTACTGCGTCACTTCCCGCCCTTCTCCGCGTCCTCGATGATCTTCGGGAGAGCCGCCGCCTCCATCCGGCCGTCGAATTTGACGCCGTTGATGAAGAAGGTCGGCGTGGCGTTTACGCCGAATTTCTGGCCCTGCTGCGCGACCGCATAGACGGCTTGCTGCAGCTTCTCGTCCTTGAGCGTCTGCTCGAATTTCTCCTGACCGATGCCGATCTGCTTCGCGATGTTGGCGAGGCTCTCATAAGGGGTCTCGGTGAAGGCCCAGTTGCGCTGCTGCTCGAAGAGGAAGTCGATGGCGTTGTCGCGCTTGTCGCCGAGAGAACGCGCCAGCATGAAGGCCGCGGCGGCACGCTCGTCGAGCGGGAACTCGCGCAGGATGAACTTGACCTTCCCCGTGTCGATGAAATCCTTCTTCAACGTCGGATAGGTGTCGTGATGGAAGGCGGCGCAATGGCTGCACGTCATAGAGGCGTATTCGACGATGACGACCGGGGCGTCGGTCTTGCCCTCGACGACGTCGGGGAGCGCCTGCGGCGCGAGCAGCTCCACCAACGGAACCTTCACGGCTTCCGTCTTCTCGGCGAGCGCGGCGCCCGAGGCGGGAAGCGCGAGCGTCAAGGCGACGGCCAGGAGGAGGCGGCGAGAGGGCGCGAGTTTCTCTATCGTCATGGCGGATTCCGGGTGAAGACGGCGCCAGGACGAAGGTCCCGGCCGGCGAGGGATTCTGTCGGCGCCCCGCTCCGAAGGCGGCGCGCGCGGGGAATAGGCTTGGGCGGGGGAGCTCCCGCCGCCCAAGCGCTTAGATCAGCGCGAATAATATTCGATGACGAGGTTCGGCTCCATGCGGACCGGATAGGGCACCTCGGTCGCGTGCGGAACGCGGGTGAGCTTCGCGGTCATCTTAGCGTGATCGACCTCGTAATATTCCGGCACGTCGCGCTCCGCGAGACCGACCGATTCGAGCACGGTCACGGCCTGCTTCGAACTCTCCTTCACCTCGACGACGTCGCCGGGCTTGATGAGATAGGAGGGGATGTTCACGCGCCGGCCGTTCACGCGGATATGGCCGTGATTGACGAATTGGCGCGCTGCGAAGACGGTCGGAACGAATTTGGCGCGATAGACGATCGCGTCGAGGCGGCGCTCCAGAAGGCCGATCAGATTGTCCGACGAGTCGCCCTTGAGCCGAATGGCTTCCGCATAATATTTGCGGAACTGCTTCTCCGAGATGTTGCCGTAATAGCCCTTGAGCTTCTGCTTCGCCTTGAGCTGCGTGCCGAAGTCGGAGGGCTTGCCCTTGCGGCGCTGGCCGTGCTGACCCGGGCCATATTCGCGCCGATTCACGGGGCTCTTGGGGCGGCCCCAGATGTTCTCGCCCATGCGGCGGTCGATTTTATATTTGGCGTCTGCGCGTTTGGTCACGTATTTCCTCTTTCCTGATCGCGTTGCGGCGAACGCGCGAAAGAGGGTCTGCACGCGCAGCCTTGGAAGGCCCGCGTCGCCAAGAAACCCGCGTTTCGCGCGCGACTTGCGGATGTCCGCAAGGCTCGAAACGCGCCCTCCTCTGCCGATTTCCTTTAGAATCAGCCGACAGGCGATCCTTTAGGACCAGCCACGGGTGCGCATCCGGAGAGGATCATCCCCGGCCGGATGAGGTCGTGTAAGGAGCGGGGCGGGAGGTGTCAAGCCAATTGGGGGCGTTGTTGAAGGGGCGAACGGCGAGGCAAATTCGCCCCTCAATCCGCAACTGGCGCCCTGCCCCCGGAAAAGCGAGCCACAGCGTCATTTTTGGCTTCAGAGAAGGGAGCGAGATGGGCAACGTCCCGACCTTGGATAGCCCGACGGGGCGTTTTCTAAATGAGACATTCGCCTGATATGCGAACCCCGCGCTGGATTTTGCTCCACATCGCCGCTGCGCAGGTTTCACTTTTGGCCGCCGCCGCCAGCGAGCCCACAGTCCTTGGCGTTGGATCGGCGAGATGGCGAAGGGGACGCTGGCATGAGCACGAATGTTCTCGGGCTTACGCGCGCCCTCGTATACGCCGCCGAGGCGCACGCCAACCAGCGGCGCAAGGGCGCGGCGCAGGAACCCTATGTCAATCATCTGATCGAGGTGCTCGACCTCGTGGCCCGCGCCACCGGCGGCGCCGATGAGGAGCTCCTGACCGCAGCGCTCCTGCACGATGTCGTCGAGGATACGCCGGTCACGGCCGAGAAACTCGCCGCCGACTTCGGGGCGCGGGTGGCGAGGATCGTCACCGAGAACTCCGACGACATGACCTTGCCCAAGGACGAGCGCCGCCGGCGGCGAATCGCCGCGATGCCGCACAAGTCAGTGGAGGCGCGCATCGTCAAGACCGCGGACGTGATCTCGAACCTTCGCGCGACCGCCGCCTCTCCGCCCGCCGGCTGGGCGATGGACCGCCGCCTCGGCTATCTTGAAGGGTGCCGGCAGCTCATCGACGCCGGTCGCGGCGCCAATGCCGTAATCGAGGCGCTCTTCGACGAGACAGCCGCCGACGCCGAGCGGACGATTCGCGGCGATGCGGACGTCGACGGCGCGACAGCCGTCGCCCGGCACCTCGACAGCGTCATCGGCCAGGCGGTGCATATCGTCTACCTGCCAAACACCAAGGGGCGGGCGATCACGGACGCCGACGTGGACAAGCTCTGCGAGACGATCTCCCGCAACTTTCCCTCCGCCACCGTGCAGCACGCGGACGCAATCTTCGACGGCAGCCGGCGCCCGATCCTGCTCGCACGCATTCGCACCGACAGCACCGACGCGGTGGTGGCGCTCGCCCAGCGGCTCTGCCTCGTCTTCGACCAGCGCTTCGTCGGGATCGAGGTTGGCGGGCGCTACATCCGCGTCTATGCCGACGACACCGGCTGAGCCCATACGGTCTCCGCCCCTAAGCGTCGCGCGCTGCAGCGCGCAGTCACCCCTCGGAGAGAGCCTTCGGCGTGCTTCCCGGGCGGCGCCCCAAGTTCATGGCGTGTCGGGGCCGGCACGTGCGTAGAGTCGAAAAAAGAAAGAACGGCCGCGGAAGCGGCCGCCAAGTCGGAGGACGATTCGTTAAAACGCTCAGAAAAACATGCCGAGCGCGCCGCCGGCGAGGGCGCCGATCAGGGCGGGGGAGACGATGCCGGCCGGCGTGCCAGAGAAGGCCCAGGCGCCGGCCACGCCGAAGATGAGCGCGCCAACGGCGGCGAAGGTGTAGACCTTAGGGGTGAGCTCGAGTTCTTTCTCAGCCATTTTTCTCTCCCATGGAGCTTGCTGCGAAGTCTAGAACGCTAGGCTTCCTCAACACCTCAAGCGCTGGTCTCTGCTAGAGCAGAGACCAGCGGGGAACCACTATAATCGAATCCTATTCTATTCCTGCGGCCTTTTTCTATCAGTTGAGTGACGTCGTCTTGACACGGAATCTGCTTGATCGAGCTTGTCTTATACGAAAAATTGTCGTTGGAGTTTCGCCGGCTTTGCGACGGGGGCTCATCCAGGCCCTCCGGCAGCGCTAAAACTTGGCGCATCGCGAGCGTTCGAACTCGACCCAGCGGCGGCTCAGGCGCGAGCGCACGCCGCCGGGCTCAGGCGGCGCGCGCCATCGCCGCGACCTTCTCCCAGGTCGTCGCCTGGAGGCTCGGGCGCGCTAAAACGCGCGCATGCCAATCGAGCAAATTCTGTTGCGGCCCCATCAGCGGCTCCCATTCGGGGATGCCTGCGAAAAAATCGATTTGCGGCGCGAGCGTCAGATCGGCGAGCGATAGCGCCTCGCCCGCGAAATAGCTTTGCGCGCCGAGCAGGCGCGCCAGTTCGTCAAAAACGGGTTTGGCTTTCGGCATCGCTTCGGCGATCGCCGCCTCGTCGGTTGGAAGGCCGAGCAGCTTCGGCCCGACGATCCGCTGAAAAGCGATCACATTGGCGACGCCCGGGAAGAGATACCAGTCGTTGACGCCCATCGCCTGATCCATGCGGGCGGCGGCGCGCGGGTCCTCAGGCGTCAGCGCCGGCGCGGGCAGAACGCGGTCGAGATAGCGCAGGATGGCTTGCGTCTCATAGAGGCGAAAGCCGTCGTGCTCCAGCACGGGAACGCGGCCGAAAGGGTGCAGCGCCAGATGCGCCGCGCTTTTCAGCGTTCCTGGCGCGACAGGGGCCAGGCGATAGGACGCGCGCTTCTCCTCGAGCGTCGCGAGCACGGCGCGCCCAAAGGGGCTGCCGGGCACGCTATGAACGACGAAGCTCGACACCCCCTGATCCCCCCGCCCCTAGGCGTGCGGCCACTGCCGCTCGCGGAACCAGTTGCGATAGTCCGACATCTTGGCGCGCTGGCTGGACGGGGCATGCCGCGTGCAGGTCTCCGCCTCGGCGCTTCCCTGCGGCGCGCCCCAGCGCAGCTCCACGCAATCGTTGGGATTGTACGCCATCTCGAGCAGCTCCGCGCGGTCGATGACATCCTTGAGCGAGAGCGTCCAGCTCGACCCATCGCTACGCGTATAGGTGAACTTACGGTTTGCGAGTTCAGCCGCGAGTTGCCCCTGCAGCTGGGCCTTCGCCGAAGCGCCGCTCTGACCAAACGACATGGCGTAGCGCTCGGGATGCCGCGCGACGCGATCCGGATAGTTGCGCACCACGTCGATGGCGATGAGCAGGCGCAGGTCGCGCGCAGGCGTCGAGAAGTCCTCCCAGGCGCCGTTGGTCTGGAAGATTGCGGCGCCGTCCGGCATGGAGGCTTCGCCCTTCCCGCTGCTCTGGAACTTGCGTCCGTTCTCGACCGCGGTCGCGCGCGTCTTCACCTGCTCCTCGAGCGAGCGGATGGCTCCCTCCATCGCGCGCGTCGGATCGAGCGGCTCGGGCGACATCACCTCGTCCATGCGATCGTAGAATTCTTCCGTTCCGATTTGCGTCTGCTGCAGCGAGAAATCGCCGTAGTCCGGATTCTTCGCGATCTCCGCATTGGTGAGCGCCCGCAGACCGCCGCCCGGCTGCTTCACGACCGGCCGGAAACGCTTGAAGCCGGGGCTGCCGAGCGAGGGATCGTGCACGAAGAGGAAATTGCCGCGCCAGAAGCGCTTGCGGGTGACGCTGCCGTCCGGCTCGGCGTCGACCGCGAAGAAGATCCCAGCGGCGTCCGCCGTCTCGGGAATGCGCTGCGCGAGCATGAGCACGTGCCCATAGGGATCGGCGTAGACCGTGCCGGGGCGCAAGCTCTCCTGCGTCAGCGGGATCATGTAGAAGTCGTTTCTGTCGTTGTTCCCCGAGGCCCGCACCGAGCCGGATTGGACGACGTCGCCGACGGCGCGCAGGAACGGACCGAACCCGGACACGCGCTGACGCTTGGGCTGCGCCGGCTTGGCCTGATCCGATCTTTCGGAGGCCGCCGGCTGGGCCGGCTGGCCCGATGAAAACAGCTGCCCCAGCAAATCCCCCGAGGGCGCCGCGGCGCGAGCCGGCGCCGGCTTCGCCTCGGAGGAGGCTTCCTGCACCCGCGCCGGCCGTGTCGATTCGGGGTGCAGCATGTCGAACCATTCGTTGCAGTGGGGAGCAGAGCCGCCGCCGCCGCGCGAGCAGTTCGAATAGCCGAAGGGAAGCCCCATCTTGTAGGCGAAATAGGCGCGCAGGAAATAGACGAAATCGGCGCAATCGGGCCGCACCGTCGAGACGGCCTTGTCCTCGTCCTGTCCGAGATGATCGTAAAGCACATTGCGCGAGCGGTCGCGCAGCACGTCGGACCAGTTCTTCCAAGAGGGCTCGGCCTCGAGCGGCGCATCGAAAAGCTTGGCGATCCACGCCGAATAGAGATTCTCCGTCTCGCGGTTCCAGCTGTTGCGAAGCTCCCAGAGGCCGCGCTCGGCCGCGGGCGGCCCGGCGGGCTTCGTCGCGCTGACCTCGATTTCCTTGGTGATCGTGCTGCAGCCCCCGACCGACGAGTCGAGCGTGAGAACGGCGCGCCAGGCTCCGGCGGCAGGCTGCGCCACCTCGGCGAACCAGACGGCTGGGGGACCGGCGATATGCCCGCGCGATTTGGCCGCGACGCCGCCATCCGGCGAGATCAGCGTCAGCTCGCCGCCGACCGGGTGTTCCCCGGCGACCAACACACGCAAGGGCGCGCCTCGCCAGGGCGCGTAAGGCGAGGGCAGAACCGCGACCTCGGCCGCCTCCTCGCAGGAGGCTTGAGCCTGAGCCGGCGAAAGAGCGAAAAGGAACGCAGAAGTTGCGCCTGCGATAGCCAGGAAAGCGGCGTGTCGGCGCGCTGAAAGCATTTTTCGATCCCTCGTCTTGTCCTGGCCCTTCAAGGGATTCTTTCCGTCGAAGGGCAGCTTGCAGGAGCGGCGTTCCGGCGGCGAACTTCGCCGCAGCCGCCAATCGCCACGCTCCCTCTAGTTTCGGAATGGGACAAAATGGGGGCTCTCTCGGGCCGCTCCCGGGACCTTGTGGCGCCCGAGCGCCCTGTCTTTGCGGCGCTAGCGCCGCGCTAAAGCTGGAACATTCCTGGCGCAAGCGCTCACATGGCGAAGCGGGGCGCCACCGGCTCAGCCGGCATTCAAAAGCTTAGCTTGCGCATTTTGTTCAATATCGGGAACCGGGAAGGCGCCGAGGCGTTTTCATGGGCCAGCTGCGCCGCCGCGATTGAGCGGCGGGCGATAAGGAGCCGATTATGGATCGACGCTCATTCTTGACCACAACACTCTTGGCCGCGGGGGTAATCGCCGCGACGAGCAGCGCGGCTTTCGCGCTTCCGGCGCCCGCCGCCCGCGACGCGATCGCGCCTGAAGGGCCGGTTGACAATGTCTGGTGGCGACGTTGGCATTGGCGCCGCTGGCGTTGGCGTCGCTGGCGCCGCTGGTGAGCTAACGAGCTCCGTCAAAAAGCGCCCTCGGTCGCTCCTGCGGCCGAGAGTTCGTTTTAGGGCTGCCGTAAGCGGTGGTCGCCTCATGGCGCGCCACTGGCCTAAGGCGTCAATGCATGCGAATGCACGTCGCGGCCGGAATGTTTCGTGAGGATTTCCTTCGCGACGCTCTCTTCGGCGGCGTCACGCGTGCGCACGAAGAGCAGCAGACCGCCGTGGTCGAGCTGATTCTTGAGATAGGCGGCGTGGCGGTCGTCGACGAAATCGCCGACTACGCCGCCGAGAAAGGCCCCGGCTTCGGCGCCGATCACACCCACGCCGAGCGCCGCGACGAGCGCCGCCCCGCCCGCGAAGAGCGCCCCGCCCGAGGCGAGCGCCCCGATGGCCGCGAGGCTTCCCAAAATCACGGTCTTCTTGTTATCGAAAGCGCGGTAGAGGATCCGCGGCGCCGTGGGATCGTCCTCGAGCTCCTCGATCCTCTCATATTTATGGCCGAGCTTCTCGACGATCGTCTTCTCGCCGGCCAGCAGGCTGATTTGATTTTCCGCGAAGCGCGCGGCGAGCAAATCGCTCGTCGCGGTGTCGAGCGCCTGCGCATCCGCGAACACGCCCACGACCTCTCGGGTCGCCACGAGTTTTTCCGTTTCCATTCCCTGACCTGTCATTGCGCCGCGCAGCGGCCGCTGATCTGCACCGTGAGCTTATGCTTCGCCATGTCGAGCACATAAAGGCCGATCGTCGAACTCGCGCGGTTGATGTTGCCGCCTTGCGTCTTGGAGCCGTTCTTGAACACGAAGAACTGCGAATCCGCCTGAATGAGCGAGAAGCTGCTCCCGAGCCCCTCTACCCCGTTCAACGACACGGTCTTGCCGCGTATATCGACGGTGAAAGGCTGCAGCTGCGTTCCCGTCGTCTGATTGACGCCCTCGCAGCGAAAGCTCGCATCCGCCGCGCGCGCGGCGGAGCCGCCAATGAGCGCCGCGATCAGGGCGACGCCAAGCTTCGTTGCGGTCATTTTAGGCTTCCCTCGCTCGTTATGGCCCGACTTGCGCGAGCTTAGCACGCTCCCTTCGCGCGAGGCGAGCGGAGGCGTCGTCGTGTCACCGCAAGCGCGCCGCGCGCAAAATCCCAAGTTAAAAGCTCATCTTGCGCGCCGGCCTCCCCAATGTGCTAGATCACGCCGCTTGCAGGCGGTCGCGCCTGAAAATCACGAACCACCGTTTCTAAAGCGCTTGTGCGCGTTCTGCGGGAAAACCGGCTAAATGAAAAAAGTCCATACGCCGCGCTGGGGTTGGGCGCTGACTGGCTCGGGTCATTTCTTCACCGAGTCGCTCGACATGATCCGCACGCTCGATCATGTCGATCTCTTCGTCTCCAAGGCTGCGGCGGAGGTCGTGCGCATGTACAAGCACGACTTCGAATTGCCCGGCAACATCCGCGTCTTCAAGGATGTGACCGCGAGCGCCGCGCCCGTCGGCAATTTCTATTACGGCGTCTATCACACGCTCGTGCTCGCGCCCGCGACCTCCAACACCATCGCGAAATGCGTCTTCGGAATTTCCGACAATCTCGCGACCAATGTCTTCGCCCAGGCGGGCAAGTGCCGCGTGCAGACGATCGTCTTTCCCTGCGACACCGCGCCCGAGCTCGAGACGCGCGCGCCCAAGGGCATGGTGAAGGTCTATCCGCGCCGCATCGACCTGGAAAACTCCGAGCGGCTGAAGTCCTTCGAGGCGACGACCGTCGTCGAGAGCCTCAAATCGCTGGAAAAGGCGGTCGAGGCGCGCAGGAAGGAGCTGGCGGAGCAACAAGGGTGAGCGAACGCCTGCTGTTCCTGACCGGGCGTCTCGCCTATCCGCGCCTTGAGCGGATGGTCAGGAGCTTTGGCGACGCGGCGAGCGGCTGGCGCGTGCACGACATTGGCGTGAAGGTCGCGGCGCTGATGACGCAAGAGATCATCCTGCGCCGTCTGCCCCGTCCCGTGGAGGCCGACCGCATCATTCTGCCGGGGCGCTGCCGCGCCGACCTTTCGCTGCTTTCGCGCGAACTGGGCGCAAGCGTCGAGCGCGGGCCGGAAGAAATCGCCGACCTGCCGGCGTATCTCGGCCGCTCCGGCGGCAAGCCTGATCTCTCACGCCAGGACATGCGCCTCTTCGCCGAGATCGTCGACGCCTCGACGATGAGCGTCGCGGCGATCGTCGAGCGCGCGGGACGGCTCCGCGCCGCGGGCGCGGACGTCATCGATCTCGGCTGTCTGCCCGACACGCCTTTCGTCCATATGGAGGAGACGATCGCCGCGCTGCATGCGGCGGGCTTTCGCGTGAGCGTCGATTCGGCCGACGTCGCGGAGCTGAAGCGCGCCGTGGCGGCCGGCGCCGATCATCTGCTGAGTCTCGACGAGCATAGCCTCGATATTCTCCCCGAGGGCTCAGCGCTCGTGCCCATCCTCGTTCCCAATCCGCATGGGGATCTCGCTTCCTTGCAGCGCGCCGCCGCCAAGGCGCGCGCGCGGGGCCTTGAGTTCATCCTCGATCCGATTCTCGATCCGATTCATTTCGGCTTCGCCGACTCCATCGCGCGCTATGTCGAGACGCGCCGGCTCGAACCCGACGCCGAAATGATGATGGGCACGGGCAATCTCACGGAGCTCACCGACGCCGATTCCTCCGGCGTGACGGCCATGCTCCTCGGCCTCTGCTCGGAACTACACATCCGCAACATTCTGACGGTGCAGGTGAGCCCGCACACGCGCCGCACGCTTCAAGAACATGATGCGGCGCGGCGCATGCTCTTCGCCGCGCGCGCCGACCGCGCTCTGCCGAAGGGCTATTCCGACGCGCTGCTGCAAATCCACGACAAGCGCCCCTACGCCTCGACGCCGGAAGAAATCGCCGAGCTCGCGCGCGAGCTGCGCGACGCCAATTTCCGCATCGATGTCGCCGAGGACGGGGTGCATATTTTTGCGCGCGATTTTCATGCGTTGGCGGCCGACGCCATGTCGCTCTTTCCGCAGCTCGGCGTGGAAAAGGACGGCGCGCACGCCTTCTATCTCGGCGCCGAGCTCATGAAGGCGGAGCTCGCCTTCCGCTTGGGCAAGCGCTACCGCCAGGACGAGCCGCTCGACTTCGGCGCCGCGCTCGACGCCAACAAAGAAGACCAGGAGCGTTTCAAGGAGATTGGCCACACGCTGCGCAAGCAGAAAGGAGGCGACGATGCCGCTGATTCGTGAATGCGTCGTCACGACGCTCAATCCGACGGGCGAGCCGCATTTCGCGCCTCTCGGCCTCATCGAGGACGGCGCGCACTGGATCGTCGCGCCCTTCCGGCCTTCGACGACGCTCGCCAATTTGGAGGCGACGCCGAAGGCCACGGCGAGCTTCATCGACGACGCGGAAATCTTTGCGGGCTTCGTCACGGGAAAGCGCGACTGGCCGATTGAAACTGTTTCCGATTGGCCGGCGCCGCGCCTCTCGGCCGCGCTCGCCCATGCGGAACTCGAGGTCATTCGCGTCGAGCCAGACGAGCTGCGCCCACGCTTTGTCTGCGCCGTGCGGCGCGTTGAGAACCACAAGCCCTTTCTCGGCATGAACCGCGCGCGCGCCGCCGTGCTCGAAGCGGCGATCCTCGCAACGCGCCTCAACATGCTGCCGCGAGAAAAGATCGAGCGCGAGATCGACTATTTGAAAATCGCCATCGATAAGACCGCAGGCGACGCCGAGCGCCGCGCCTGGGCACGCGTGATGGAGAAGATCAACGCCGCCCTGTCCTCTTCCCGTTCACGGGGAGACGGTTAGGCGCTCAGGCGGGGAGAGGGGACTCGCGACCTGCTCACAGACTCCGCAGGTCGGCGGGGAGATCGCCCTCCGCCTCCATCAGCTCTAGCAGCATGCCCTCGCGCAGGCCGCGGTCGGCGATGCGCGTGCGCTCGGCCGGGAAATGCTCGCGGATGGCCTGGAAAATGGCGCAGCCCGCCAGAACGAGGTCGGCGCGTTGCGGGCCGATGCAGCCGTTGGCGACGCGCTGCTCGAAATCCATGGCGCGCAGCTTATCGATCGCGCGGCTCGCTTCGTGATCCGACAGCCAAAGGCCGTCGACGCGCCAGCGATCGTAGCGTTCGAGCCCGAGGTGCACGCCCGCAAGCGTCGTGACCGTCCCGGAGGTGCCCAGCAGATGAAAACGCTCGCAGCGTCCCCGCCCGGCCAGCGTCTCCGCGAAGGGCCGCAGCGCGTCACGCGCATGGGCGGTCATCGCCTCGAAGGTTTCCGCGCTGACGCTTTTGCCGCCGAAATGCTCGGCGAGCGAAACCACGCCGAGCTCGACGGAAGTCCATTGATCGAGCTCCAGGCGGCCGTGCGGCGCCCTGTCGGATCGCGCGAGCCAGACCAGCTCGGTCGAGCCGCCGCCAATGTCGAAGAGCAGCGCGCTTCTGGAGCGCGTGTCCGCGAGATTGCCGCAGCCGCGCGCGGCGAAACGCGCCTCCGTCTCGCGGTCGATGATCTCGAGCTCGAGGCCTGTGCGCTCGAGCGCCAGGGCCGTGAATTCATCGCCATTCGCCGCCGTGCGGCAGGCCTGCGTCGCGACAAGCCGCGCGCGCGTCACGCCGCGCGCCTCCATCTTGTCGCGGCAGACCTCGAGAGCGTCCAGCGTGCGCTCGATCGCCGCCTCGCTGATGCGGCCGTGGCGACCCAGTCCTTCGCCCAGGCGCACGATGCGCGAGAAGGCGTCGACGATTCGTAGGGCCTCGGTCGCCCGGCGGCGCGGCCGGCGCTCGGGGCGGGCGATCAGGAGACGGCAATTGTTGGTGCCGAGATCGAGCGCCGCATAGACATGCTCCGCGCGCGGCAGAGACTGATGCGCGCGCACGACCGGCGACTGCGCGACGGATCTGCGTCCGTCCAGAGAGGGCGTCGATATTCTGGGTCTCGCCTGGCTGGCGATGCTCCGGTCACTGCCGGTCAAGTGACGCCCTCGGGCCGATCATGCCGCATATGGGCGGCGCCATGGCCTAGCGCCGGCCCAAACTCCTTCATGCCCAATTCAGAGTAAACCTGCAAGCCTTTAGCTTGCAAACTTCCCGAATTCCGCCTCGAAATTTACACGGCATGCAGTAAATTCACTCCCATGTCGTTTCGCAGTCTCACGCCCGAGATCACGCCGCAAATGCTGCTGCGCGCCTATGCGCTCGGCATATTCCCCATGGCCGAAAGCGCCGAGGATGAGGAAATCTTCTGGGTCGAGCCGCGCGAGCGGGCGATCTTTCCGCTCGACACTTTCCACGTCTCGCGCTCTCTCGCCAAAACCATCCGGCAGGATCGCTTCGAGGTCGTGGCCGATGGGGATTTCGACGCCGTGCTCGAGTTCTGCGCGGCGCCGGCGCCGTCGCGCGAGAAAACCTGGATCAACGCGCAGATCCGCAAGCTCTACCGGGCGCTGTTCGACCTCGGCGTCGCGCATACGATCGAGTGCCGGCGCGACGGCGAGCTCGTCGGCGGCCTCTATGGCGTCGCGCTCGGCGCCGCTTTCTTCGGCGAGAGCATGTTCCATCGCGAGCGCGACGCGTCGAAGGTGGCGCTCGCCCATCTCGTGGCGCGGCTCCGCGCCGGCGGTTTCCGGCTGCTCGACACGCAGTTCATGACCGACCATCTCGCGTCGCTGGGCGCGAGGGAGGTTTCGCGCGCGGTCTATCGCAAGCTGCTCGTTGGCGCGATCGAGCCGCCCGGCGGCGAGTTTTGGGTCTGGCCCAAGTCCAGCCGAATAGGGGGCGAAGAAGCGCTTGCGGCGCTTGGGCTTAGCCGTAGCTGAAAGTCCTCAGAAAAGACCGAAGGGATCACGGACCTGCGGCTGGGCCGGCTGAGGCGCCTGCTGCGGGGGCTGGCCCTGCCGATGCCGCCTCTGCCTGCCGCCCTGCTGCTGCTGGGCGGCGGCGTTCGGGTCGACGGGCGCGGCGCCGGTGCTGTTGAAGACGGGCTCGTCGGCGGGGCCGATCGGCGCCTGGTCGGGATTTACGGGCGGCTTCGGCACGATCTTGCGCGTGCGTCCGCGCTTGTCGGCCGTCTGCGCCGCATCCGGGGCGGGCTGAGGCGCGGCCTGCGGCGCCGGCTGCGCGACGACCTCTTTGCCGCCTTTGCAACCCACCAGCCAAACGTCATAGACCGGGTGCTCGACGCCATGCAGGCCGGGGCTCGAGGCGAACATCCAGCCCGAGAAAATGCGTTTCGCCTCGTATTTGACGGGGCTCCGGCCGGGATTCTCCGGGTCTCGCTTCTGATCGGCCTTGGGCTGCTGCTCGTCCACCTCGACGAAGGTCGTGGTCAGCGGGGCCTCGGTCTGCGGGCGCGTGTTGCAGACGCGCGGCGTGACCTGCAGCGTGCCGAACTGAACGGTTTCGTCGATCGCCACGTCGAAATTGATGATGCGGCCGGTGATCTTGTCGAGCCCCGCGAAGATCGCGGTCGGATGACGGATCGGCTCGGCGCTTCCCGCCGAAGGGGCGAGAGCGGCGAGCGCAGCGCCGAGGAGGGCGCCGCGTAGGGGAAGCGGAAGGCCCTTGGGCGATGTCATGGCGTCACCGGGGGTCGAAGCCTTTGCAAAAAACCGAATGGGCTCGGCGAGCGCCGAACAAACACGCGAACAAGGCGATTGCGTGGTCGCTTACCGCTCAGCCTTCCGGCCTCCAGGCGTCGTAATCGCCGCCCGTCGGCGGACGCTGGGCCGCGGAGAGGATTGAGCCCGGCGGACGGTAGGCTTGCGCCGTGCCGGTCATGTTCTGCAGATAGGGGAGCTCCCATTCGCGCGGCTTGTAATTCTCCTGCGTCGGCGGGGTGTCCACCGTGTGATGCAGCCAGCCGTACCAGCCGGGGGGCGTCGCCGAGCCTTCGGCATAGCCGTTGTAGATCACCCAGCGCCGGTCGAAGCCGAGCGCCCGGTCCTTCCTGCCGCCCTTCGTGCGGTAGTAGACATTGCCGAACTCGTCCTCGCCGACGCGCTCGCCCATCAGCATCGTGTAGATACCCGTGCTGAGCGTGGCCTTGTTCCACCAGGTGAAGAACCGAACGATGTACGACATGCGCTTTGCGTCCCTTTCGATCGGCGGTCTTATCGCGTCTCGGGCTGGAGATGTCCAGCCTCAATCGGTTTTGCGCACGAAGGCCCCGAAGGCGCGCGGCCCCTCCCCCGTCTCGGTCTTTCCGAGGATTTGCAGGCTCTTCGCGTCCATGGCCCAAAGCTCGTTCGAGAACCAGTTCGTCACATAGACACGGGACCCATCGGGGCTAGCCGAGAGGCTTTCGGGATATTCCCCGACCTTGATCACGGCGAGCGGCGCGAGGCTTTGCTGGTCGAGAACGCTCACCGTCTCGTCATATTGGTTGGCGGCGAAGACGCGGCCATGAGCGAGCGCCACGCCATAGGGGCGCTTGCCGACCTTGATGGTCGCGACAAGCTTTTGCGTCTTGAGATCGACGACGCTCAAGTCGTCGGACTCCACATTGACGCAATAGGCGCGCTCGCCCGCCGCGTCGATCGCGAGGCCAAAAGGATGGCGACCGACGGGGATGGTCGCGCGCTTGGCGAGGGTTTTCGCGTCGAGCAGGACGAGCGCGTCGTCGTCACGCGCCGAGACCACGATCACGGCGCCGTCGGGCGTGACCGCCACGCCGGACGGCACGGCGCCGACCTCGGCCTTGCGTTTCGCGCCGTTACTCGCGTCGATCTCGGTCAACTCGCGGCCGTTCATGTCGGCGACATAGATCTTGCCGCCGTCGGGCGCGACGGCGACGCCGAAAGGAAGCCCCGGCGTCTCGATGCGCTTTTCGACGCTACGCGCCTTGGCGTCGATGACGGAGACGAAGCCGCCTTCCGGGCTCGAGACATAGACGCGCTGGCCATCCGGCGCGACCGCGACGCCCGCGGGCTTGCCGCCGAGCGGCAGGCGCGCCGCGACCGTCATGTTGGCGAGGTCGACAATGGCGAGATCGCCGCCGCCCTGATTGGGGATGAAAGCCTCGTCGGCGCGGGCGTAGGAGAAGGCCAGAACGAGGAGCATCGCCGCGACGCCGCCGCTCAGCGCGTCATGGCGATGAGCAAGGCGACGAAGCCATCCAGGAGGGGCGCCCACGCGAACTCATGGCCGCTCGAGCTTCGCCTTCAGCGAGGCGAGCCCCGCCTTGAAGATGCGCGTCACGGCCTCGGTCGCGACCTCGTCGGTGAATTGCTCGGGCGGATTTCCGCCGGGAAAGGCGCGATAGAAGCGGCTCTTCCATTCGACGCGCGAGGCGCCATCGGCGATCCCGCGGACGGTGAGCGTCGCCGAGAGATTGCCGACCGGCAGCACGTTGATGTCGGCGCGCTCAATGATGTAGCGCAGCGACATCTCCGCGCCGTCATACTGCACGAGGCGCTCGTCGAGAGAACCGCCTGCCTTGTAAAACAGGCGGCGCACGGCCTTTTCGGGGAAATTGCCGCCCTCGGCCTCGGCGCGCGCGATCTCCGGCCGCCAGCTGACATCGGCGAAGTCGCCGACCACCGCCCAGACCTTGTCGGGGGGTGCGGCGATCTCGATCGTCTCGACGACCTTCTGCGGCGTCGCGCCATGCGCGTCGGCGACTGAGGGCGCGAGCGCAGCGATGACGAACGCCAGCCCCGCGGCGAGGCCGGAGAAGAGCCGCGGAGGCCTTGCGCCTCCGGGCGGAGCGCCGCCCGGAAGGCTATGGCTAGTCAAAGTCTTACTTGCCCTCGGCCTTGGCCTTCAGAGCGGCGAGGCCGGCCTGATAGAAATCGGTGACCGCCTTGAGCGCGGCTTCGTCCGTGAGCTCCGGCGGCGGATCGTTGTTCAGGAAGCCGCGGTAGAAGGCGCCCTTCCATTCGACGACGCTCTTGCCGCCCTCGTCCTTGACGCTGATCGTCGAGGAATAATTGGCGACCGGAACGACCGTCGGCTCGTCCTTGTCGATCTTATAGGCGAGCGTGTGGTTGTCGGCGTCGTATTTCGTGACCGACTCGTCGACCGAACCGCCCTTCTTGAAGGTGACGGTGCGCTTGGCGCCCACGGCGCTGCCGCCGGTCCCTTCCGTCTTGGCGACGGCTGGATGCCAGTTCAGATCCTGGAAATTGCCGACGATCTCCCAGACCTTGGCGAGGGGCGCGTCGATCTCGATCTTCTCGACGACCTTCTGACGCGACGGCCCGTGCGCGAGCGCGGCGATCGGCAGGAGCGAAAGGGCCGCGGCGATAACAATACGGCGCGAGGCGACGAAGGACATGCGGGTTCTCCTGAAAGCAACGCCCGCAACCTGCGAGCGAAAAGCCGCCCGCCAGTAAAGGCGCCCCAAGGGCGCCGTCAAGGCCGTCAGCGGCCGGCCAGACGCCGCGGCCGGTCCTTTGCTTGCAGTTCTCTCTACAGTAGGGTTTTCAGCGAAATCCGCGTCCCAGTCCTGCGATCCGCTACGGCGAGAGGCCCCCCATAATGCGTGAAATCCTACGCCATTTCCTCGACACCCCGCTCCAGGCCGTTCGCGACGGCGAGGTTCTGCTCGCCGAAGGCGATCGCACCGGGCGCGTCTTCGCGCTCGCCGAGGGCGAACTCGAGGTGCTGCGCGGGGAGACGCAAGTGGCGGTGCTGACCGAGCCCGGCTCGATCGTCGGCGAAATGTCCGTGCTGCTCGACGCGCCGCATAGCGCGACCGTGCGCGCGCTCGGCGACGCCAAGGTGCATCGGGTCAACGACGGCGCCGCCTTCTTCGCCGAGAATCCCGAGCTCGGCTGGTCGCTCGCGCGCCTGCTCGCCCGCCGGCTGAACGCGGGCACGACCTATCTCGCCGATCTGAAGCAGCAGTTTTCGGGCTTCGAGAACCACCTCGAAATGGTCGGCGAGGTGCTGGAAAGCCTCCTGCATCATCAGGACGCGGGCGCCGACCCCGGCTCCGACCGCGACCCCGGATACTAAGCGCGTCAGGGCAAGGGCTCGAACCAGTCCGGAAGCGCCGAGAGCGGCGGGATCGGCCTTTCGAGCGGCGCGTCGAGCCGCACCGATTGCGCGCCCATGGCCGAGATCCAGAGCGCTTCGCCGGCGGCCGTGTCGATGACGATGAAGGCCGGCGGCGTCCCCATGTAATGCCCGGTGTTGAAGAGCCAGGTCGCGCCGAGGCGATCGGCCCAAGAGCCCGATTGGATGTAGGGCGCCTCATGCACATGCCCCGAGATGACCATGTCGGGCCGATACCGCTCGATCCAGCCGGGCAGGTCCGTGTCGCCGAAGCTGCGCTTGCCCGACCAGCTGATCGGCGAGTCGACAGGCGGCGCGTGATAGACCCACACCCAGCGCCGCGCCTCGCGCTTTTCGGCGTCCGACGAAAGCTGGCCGATCAGCCGTTCCTTGACCGACGGCCCGTCCCACCAGGGAAAGACGGAATAGAGCGTGTCGCCGACAACGATCGACTGGCCGTCGCTCACGACGCCGAGCTTGTCGAGCCCGGCGACCCAGCGCGCGATCTTCTCACCCTCGGGAGAGCGGAAGTCGAGATCGTGATTGCCGGAGCAGAAGAACAATCGCGTGCCCTTCGCCACGCGCTGAAAATATTTGCGCACCACGAGCGTTTGCGCGCCGAAGTCGACAGAGGACGCGACATCGAGCGCGTCGCCGGCGAAAACGACGAGGTCGAATTTCGGCGCGGCCTGCGCGACCCAGTCGAAGAGAGGAAGCGAATAGTGCAGATCCGAAACGACGAGACAGCGCATTTGAATCATCCCTCCGCGCGGTCTTTCCGCCGCTTCAAAGCAGGGTCGGCGAGCCGAGACGCAAAGTTAACGCGCTTTCCGCGAATCGGCGATTGCGGGAGCCGGTAAAGGCGCCTGTTTTTTAAGC
This sequence comes from uncultured Alphaproteobacteria bacterium, assembly GCA_963798515.1. Taxonomy (GTDB): domain Bacteria; phylum Pseudomonadota; class Alphaproteobacteria; order Rhizobiales; family Beijerinckiaceae; genus Methylocystis. The sequence continues at coordinate 157,254 of CAWCTS010000017.1, read as the reverse complement.
TGAAGCGCGCGGGAACAGCGTCTAGAGCAGCGCCGCGGCGAGGGCCTGGAAGGCGCGGGCGCGATGCGAGAGCGCGCGCGAGCCGTCGCCCGGCATCGCGTGCTTTTCCGCCGACATCATCTCGCCAAAGGTCTTGTCGAGCCCGTCGGGGAGGAAGATCGGGTCGTAGCCGAAACCCTTGATTCCGCGCGGCGGGAAGACGAGCACCCCGTCGACGCGGCCCTCGAAGGCCTCGACATGGCCGTCCGGCCAGACGACCGCCAGCGCGCAGAGAAAGTGCGCGCGAAAGGGCGGCGTCGCGCCCCTCTCCTTCAGCTCGCGCTCGACGCGCGCCATCGCCGCGCCGAAGTCGCGCTCCGGTCCGCCCCAGCGCGCCGAATAGACGCCGGGCGCACCGTCGAGCGCCTCGACGCACAGGCCGGAATCGTCGGCGAAGGCGGGAAAGCCCGAGGCCGTCGCCGCGGCCTGCGCCTTGAGCAAAGCGTTGCCGGCGAAGGTCGGCTCGGTCTCCTCGGGCTCGGGCAGGCCGAGCTCGCCCACCGAGACCGTCTCGACGCCATGCGGCGCGAGGAGCTGGCGCAACTCCCAGAGCTTGCCTTGATTATGCGACGCGACGACGAGGCGGCCTTCGAGCTTTCGCGCGCTCAAGCGAGCGCCGCCTTTTGCAGCGCCACGAGCTCGCCGACGCCCTTTTGCGCAAGCTCCAGAAGGCGCGAAAGCTCGTCCGTGGTGAACACCGAGCCCTCCGCCGTCGCCTGCACCTCGACGAGACCGCCAGAGCCCGTGATCACGAAATTGGCGTCCGTCTCGGCGGTAGAATCCTCGGCGTAATCGAGGTCGAGCACGGGCTTGCCCTCGAACATGCCGCAGGAGATCGCCGCGACGTGATCGCGCAGCGGCGAATCCTTGATGATCGAGCGCGCGCGCATCCACTCCAGGCAGTCGCGCAACGCGATCCAGCCGCCGGTGATCGAGGCGGTGCGCGTGCCGCCGTCCGCTTGCAGCACGTCGCAGTCGATAACGATCTGACGCTCGCCGAGCGCCGCGAGATTGGTCACGGCGCGCAGAGAGCGCCCGATGAGCCGCTGGATTTCCTGCGTTCGGCCGGAGGGCTTTCCGGACGTCACCTCTCGGCGCGTGCGCGTATGCGTGGCGCGCGGCAACATCGCATATTCGGCGGTCACCCAGCCGCGCCCTTGCCCGCGCAGCCATTGCGGCGGCTTGTCCTCGAGTGAGGCCGTGCAGAGCACATGCGTCGCGCCGAATTTGACGATGCAGGAGCCCTCCGCATAGCGGGCCACATTCCGCTCGAAGCTGACCGTACGCATCTCGTCGAGGGCGCGTTTGCTGGGACGCATGAAGGCTCCTGCCGCTGTAAAGCGGTTTCTACTATCGCCAATCCGAAGGGAGGGGAAGCCGGGCGGCCTAACGCGCGACCTTCGCCGGATAGCCGGCCTCCTCGATCGCCCTGGCGACCGCGGCCGGGTCGGCGGGCGAAGGCGTAACGGTCACCTTGCCGGTCGAGAGCTCCACCTGCACCTCTGCCCCCGGAACGGCCCCCTGCACAGCCTTCGTCACGTGCTTCACGCAGTTCTGGCAGGACATTTTTTCCACGTCGAAGACCGTGCTCATGCGTTTCTCCTTACCGGGCTCGACGTCTTGTAACCGCTTGCGGCTTCCCCGCCCAGGACTTCTTGCTTACCCCGGGCGGCTCTCCGCCCGACGCTCCCCGCGCACGGCGACGAGCCAATAGAGAAATCCCGTCAGCGCGCCGGTGAGGAAGAAAAGTCCGAGCACGCGCAATTCCGTCTGGCTTGGCGGATGGTCGGTCGCCCGCGCCCGCGCGCCACGCGCGATCCAGGGGGAGGCGGCGGCCAAAAAGCCGGTCGCGCCCACATACCAGCTCCAGCCCCGCGCGCCGGCGATCTCGCCGACGAGCGCCGTCAAGGCGAGCGGCGCGACGCAGACCGCAATGAGGATCGCCCAGAAGACGTAACCGATCGCCTCGAAACCCGCAGCGGGATCGCCGTCGCGCGCCGTGTCCAGCATGACGAAGAGGCCGCCGATCACGGCCTCGAAGCCCGCCTCGCGCACGGTGGCGTCGGAGAGCGCGGCGATGGGCAGGAACAGCGCGCCGCAGCTCGCCGCGAGGACGAAGCCGAAGACCATCACGAGAATGCGGCGCAACAATCTTCCCATCAGGGCTCGAGCACCGAGTCCCAATAGAGATAGTCCATCCAGCTCTCGTGCAGGTAATTGGGCGGAAACAGCCGGCCGTTGCGGTGCAGATCCGCGATCGAGGGCGCGAAGGGCTTCTGCATCGGCGTCATATGCGCTTCCACGGGCAGGCGGTCGGCCTTGCGCAGATTGCAGGGCGAGCAGGCCGCGACGACATTCTCCCACGTCGTGGCGCCGCCCTTGGAGCGCGGGACGACATGGTCGAAGGTCAGCTCCTCATGCTCGCCACAATATTGGCAGGTGAAACGGTCGCGCAGGAAGACGTTGAAGCGCGTGAAGGCCGGCTGGCGCGACGGCCGCACATAGGCCTTGAGGGAAACGACGGAGGGCAGCCGCATCTCGAAGGAGGGGCTCTTCACCACGCGGTCGTAATGCGAAACGATGTTGACGCGGTCGAGGAACACCGCCTTGATCGCATCCTGCCAGCCCCAGAGCGAAAGCGGATAGTAGCTCAAGGGGCGAAAGTCGGCGTTGAGCACCAACGCCGGGCAGTTATGCGGCGACACATGCTGAGTGCGAAGGGGAATCGTCACGCCCGCGCCTTTCCGTCGCGAAGGACTCGCCCCAGTCGCGGCCCGAATCCCTCGCAGCTGCCGACACGCACTGTCTATAGCCTGGATGACGCCATTGTGAAACCACCCGCCGCCGGCGCGCGTCGGGTTTCGTCGCGCGTAAATTTGTTCTTATATTGTTCTTGCTCAGTCCGAGAAAGCCGGCTAGGCTCGTCCTGCTTTTTCAGAGCCGCCCGAGCGGAGCAAAATCATGGTCGTCCGCGTTGCAACCGTCGCATTCGAGGGCGTCGAGGCCAGGCCCGTCGACGTGCAGGTGCAGATTTCCAGCGGCGCCGTGGTCTTCAACGTCGTGGGTCTCGGGGACAAGGCGGTGGCGGAATCGCGTGAGCGCGTGCGCGCCGCGCTCGTCGCCTCCGGCCTCGCGCTGCCCGCCAAGCGGATCACCGTCAATCTCGCGCCGGCCGACATGCCCAAGGAGGGCAGCCATTACGACCTCCCCATCGCTCTCGGGGTGATGGCTGCGATCGGCGCGCTCCCGTCAGACGCGCTCGACGGTCACGTCGTGCTGGGCGAGCTCGCGCTCGACGGGACGCTCACCTCGGTCGCCGGCGTGCTGCCGGCCGCGGTCGCCGCCAACATGCGCGGCCTCGGGCTGATCTGCCCGGCGCAATGCGGGCCAGAGGCCGCCTGGGCCTCTCGCGACATGGACGTCATCGCGCCGCGCTCGCTCATCCAGCTCGCCAACCATTTGCGGGGAACGCAGGTGCTCTCGCGGCCGCAGCCCGCGGTGCGCCGGCAGGCCGGCGACCTCCCAGATCTGCGCGACGTGAAGGGTCAGGAGAGCGCCAAGCGCGCGCTCGAGATCGCCGCCGCCGGCGGCCACAATCTGCTGATGAACGGCCCGCCCGGCGCCGGCAAGTCCATGCTGGCCGCGCGCCTGCCGTCGATCCTTCCGCCGCTCAGCCCCCGCGAGCTGCTCGAAGTTTCGATGATCCACTCCGCGGCGGGCGAGATCGCCGGCGGAGAGCTCACCGATCGACGGCCCTTCCGCGCGCCGCACCACTCGGCATCCATGCCGGCGCTCGTCGGCGGCGGCACGCAGGCGCGTCCGGGCGAGATTTCGCTTGCGCATAACGGCGTGCTGTTTCTGGATGAATTGCCCGAGTTCCACTCGCAGGCGCTCGACGCCTTGCGCCAGCCGCTCGAGACGGGCGAGGTCGCCATCGCGCGCGCCAATCATCGCGCCGTCTATCCGGCGCGCTTTCAGCTCGTCGCCGCGATGAACCCCTGCCGTTGCGGCCACGCCCGCACGCCCGGCTTCGCCTGCAAGCGCCAGCCTAATGAGCGTTGCGCCGCACAATATCAAGCGCGGCTCTCGGGGCCGCTGCTCGACCGCTTCGATCTGCAAATCGAGGTCGCGGCGATTTCGGCGGCCGATCTCGTGCTGCCGCCGCCCGCGGAAGGCTCCGCGGAGGTTGCGGCGCGCGTCGCTGCGGCGCGGGAGACCCAGCGCGCGCGTTACGCGGCGCTCGGGCGCGCGGAGCCGGCGACCAACGCCGCCGCGCCCGCCCATTTGATCGAGAGCGTCGTCAAGCTCGACTCCAAGGGAACGGAGCTCATCCGCGAGGCCTCGGAGCGCTTCGCGCTTTCGGCGCGCGGCTTCCATCGCGTGTTGAAGCTTGCGCGCACCATCGCCGATTTGGAGGGCGCCGACTCCGTCTCTCGCCGCCATCTCGCGGAGGCGCTCTCCTATCGCGCCGGCCTCGTCGGCATGCAGCGCGCGGCGTGAGCGGGACGCATCAAGCGCTTCCGAACGTGCTGCAATATTCTGCGTTGAAGCCCAAGGCGCTCAGCAATGCCCGCACAGAAGCGGAGCAATCCACGTCGGCGGATTATTCGGGTTGTGAAATATTGGGGCAATCCGACGACAAGCGACTCGTGGTCTCGTCGAATTTCAGGTTTGAGCAGCTTTGCTCGCAAGGGCAAGCCGCCACCGCCGCCTCGGGGTGATCCGTCAAAAACAGTCGCAGCACGAGCAGCAGATCCCCCGCGCGCTCCTGCACGCCAAGATCCAAAGCCGTGCGAATGTCGGCGACGATGAGATCGCGAACCACCTCCTGCCCCCGCCAGACGTTCGTGAGATAGCCCTGTAGCGTGGCGCGGAGCGCGTCGGTTTCCTTCGCCCCGACGATGATCTCCTCCGAGAGGAGGCCCGTGGCCGCACGCGTCTCTTCGAGGGATCGCATTTTTCACTCGCCTTTGGACGGATCGAGGTTCAGAATCAAATTGCCACGCTGTCCCGGCAATATCAATCGCAGAGAGATCGCAAGCGCTGCCAGAAATTCGGGCAGGGCGCCCTGTGTGCGAGCGCCAGGATGCGCGCGACCACAGTCACTGGCGACCGCAAGCTTTCGCATACAATCATTGGCAGGCGTAGAATGACGACGAATTACGATCCCATCGCCGAGCAATATCAGCTATCGAAGCTTCAGCCCTGGCGAGCCCATATCGAGACTTTCACGCTGCTGGGCCTTCTCGACGATTTGCGCGGGAAGTCGGTTCTCGATGTGGCCTGTGGCGAGGGCTTCTACACGCGGCTGCTGCGCCGGCGCGGCGCCGAGAGCGTCGTCGGGGTCGACCTCTCGCCCGGCATGATCGCGCTGGCCCGCGCGCAAGAAGAACGCGATCCGCTCGGGATCGACTATGCCGTCGGCGACGGAAAGAGCCTGAGATTCCACGAGCCCTTCGATCTGATCTTTGCGGCCTATTTTCTCAACTACGCCCACGACGCTCAGGAATTGCGGACCATGTGCGCGTCGCTGGCGCGCTGCCTCAAATCCGGCGGGCGCTTCGTGACCGTCAATTGCAGCCCGCAAGCGGATGTCTATTGCGGGCGATCCTTCGGCCAATACGGCTTCGACGCCCGCGTGGAGCAGCCGCTGCGCAACGGCTCGGCGATTACCTGGAGCTTCTTTTTGGAGAATGGCGAGACCTTCAGCATCGAGAATTACTTTCTCGACCCCGCCACTCAAGAGGCGGCCTTGCGCGGCGCGGGATTTAAGGAGATCGTCTGGCCGACGCCGCGCCTGTCGCCTGAGGGCGTCTCCGGCTTCGGCCCCGCATTCTGGACGGACTTCTTCGCCCATCCACCCATCGCTTTCCTCGAATGCCGGAAGTGAGGGTGGCCGGCGCGAAACCGGCGGCGACGCTCCATCGCGAGCGGCGCCGCTGGCGTTTCATTCAGCTCTGGTGCGGCCCGAGCATCTCTTTCAGAGCCGATTCGATGCGCCGCCAGGGCTCGGCGTCTTCCGCCTTGCCCTGATCTTCCAGTGCCCGCGCCTTCTGCGCGGCCTCGGCGACGGCCTTGGCGCCATGGGCTTCATAGAGCCTCCGCGCATAGTCCTGAACGTCCACCATCTGCATCTCCGCCTCCTCTCCTCTCACGCGTCATGCGACGCTTCCAGGAACGACATGGCTCTCACACCCGCCGCTTTCGACGGGCCTCAAATCGGCGAGTTCCGCATCTAGGAACACGCGGCTTCGCGTGAGGAAGCGCAGCCCCTCCGGCGCCTCCAGCGAGAAGCCCGAGCCCCGGCCCGGAACGACGTCGATGATGAGCTGCGTATGGCGCCAATAGTCGAATTGCGCGGCGCCCATGTAGAAGGGAACATCGCCGATCTGCCCGAGCTTCACGTCGCTCGCGCCGGTGCGAAATTCGCCCGCGGGGTAGCACATGGGCGACGAGCCGTCGCAGCAGCCTCCCGACTGATGAAACATGAGCGGCCCATGCTGGCTCTCGAGCTTCGTGAGAAGCTCGAGAGCTTGCGGCGTGGCGACGACGCGCTCGATCATGTCGCGCGGCTCCTCGGTCAGAAAAAGCCCACGGCCTTTGGGCTGTAGCTCACGAGCAGATTCTTGGTCTGCTGATAGTGATCGAGCATCATCTTGTGCGTCTCGCGCCCGACGCCCGACTGCTTGTAGCCGCCGAAAGCCGCATGCGCGGGATAGAGGTGATAGCAGTTGGTCCAGACGCGCCCCGCCTGAATCGCGCGCCCGCAGCGATAGGCGCGCGCGCCATCGCGCGTCCATAATCCCGCGCCAAGCCCGTAGAGCGTGTCATTGGCGATCTGCAGCGCTTCTTCCTCCGTCTCGAAGGTCGCAACCGAGACGACGGGGCCGAAGATCTCCTCCTGGAAGACGCGCATGCGATTGTGCCCTTCGAGCACGGTCGGCTGGACGTAGTAACCGTCCTTCAGCTCGCCCTCGAGCCGGTTGCGCTCGCCGCCGATGAGCACCTTCGCGCCTTCCTTACGGCCGATGTCGATGTAGGAGAGAATCTTCTCCAGCTGATCGTTCGAGGCTTGCGCGCCGACCATGGTGGCGGGATCGAGCGGGTGGCCCTGCCGCATCTTGGCGACGCGCGCCACGGCCTTCTCCATGAATTTCTCATAGATCGACTTTTGCACGAGCGCGCGGCTCGGACAGGTGCAGACCTCGCCCTGATTGAGCGCGAAGAGAGCGAAGCCTTCGAGCGCCTTGTCGAGGAATTCGTCGTCTTCCGCCATCACATCGGCGAAGAAGATGTTCGGCGACTTGCCGCCGAGCTCCAGCGTCACGGGAATGAGATTCTCCGCAGCGTATTGCATGATGAGACGCCCCGTCGTCGTCTCGCCCGTGAAGGCGATCTTCGCGATCCTTTTGTTCGACGCGAGCGGCTTGCCCGCCTCGACGCCAAAGCCGTTGACGATGTTGAGGACTCCCGGCGGCAGCAGATCCGCAATGAGCTCGGCGACGGCGAGAATGCTCATCGGCGTCTGCTCGGCGGGCTTCAGCACGACGCAATTGCCGGCGGCGAGCGCCGGCGAAAGCTTCCAGGCGGCCATCAGTATGGGGAAGTTCCAGGGGATGATTTGGCCGACGACGCCGAGCGGTTCGTGGAAATGATAAGCGACCGTCTCGTGGTCGAGCTCGCTCAGCGACCCTTCCTGCGCGCGAATGCAGCTCGCGAAATAGCGGAAGTGATCGGCAGCCAGCGGAATGTCGGCGGCGGTCGTCTCGCGAATGGGCTTGCCGTTGTCGACCGTCTCGACAAGCGCCAGCGCGGCGAGATTGTCTTCCATACGCTGCGCGATCTTGTTGAGGATGTTGGCGCGCTCGGCGGCGGGAGTCCTGCCCCAAGCGTCCTTCGCCTTGTGGGCGGCGTCTAGCGCCAGCTCCACGTCAGCCGCACGGCTGCGCGCGATCTCCGCGATAGGCTGGCCGGTGATCGGACTGATGTTGTCGAAATATTCGCCGCCGACGGGCGCGACCCAACGACCGCCGATGAAATTCTCGTAGCGCTTCTTGATCGAGACGGAGCCCTTCAGCTTCTCGATTTCCTGGTGCAGCATTGTTCCCTCCCTCGACCGCGTGATGCGCTTCTTGCGCGCAGGCGTTTAAAAGCTCTCGGGTCGAAGCCGAGTTTATCCCTGTAGACGACAGCGATGGAAGGGGCGCGCCTCGAACTCGACTGTGGCTCACCCCCCCTTCGGTAGCTCCGTTTTAGGGCGCGTTCGAAGCGCGGCAAGCACGGGGCCCCGCCTCCTTGCGCGCCGCAGCATGGCTCGCGCAGTCGCGCTCACGTATACGCCGCCCGCAATGTCTGCTTAACTCGGCGTGTCACAAACGGAAGCGGCGCGATGGACGTCAATCGGGAAATCCTGGGGCTCCTCGGCCTCGCGCTGTTCGCCTTCGCGTTGGGGCTCGGCGCGGCGCTCTATCTCCTGCCGCGGCGCGCCGATCCCGACGGCTACACGGAGGCGCTGCTGCAGGAGGTTCGCGGATTGCGCGCCGCCGCCGCCGCGCGCGACAAGGCCGAAGCCGCGAGCGAAGCCAAGTCCCGCTTTCTCGCGACCGTCAGTCACGAGATCCGCACGCCGCTCAATGGCGTGCTCGGCCTCGCGCAACTGCTTTCGATGACGCGGCTAGAAGCCGAGCAGTCGAGCTATGTCGATTCGATCCGCGATTGCGCGCGCGCGCTCGCGCAGCTCGTCGACGACATTCTCGACTACTCCAAGATCGAGGCGGGGAGGCTCGAGCTGCGACGCGAGGAGTTCGCGCTGGCGCCGCTCGTCGAGGGCGTCGTCGAGCTGCTCGCGCCGCGCGCCCAGGGCAAGGGCCTCGAGATCGCAAGCCATGTCGCGTCCGAGGCGTCTGAGCGCATTTTCGGGGATCCGGCGCGGCTGCGTCAGGTACTCATCAACCTCGCCGGCAATGCGGTGAACTTCACGCAAACAGGTGGCGTCGGCGTTAGCGTGGCGCTTTTCGGAGACGGCGCGCTGCGCTTCGTCGTCGAAGATACGGGTCCGGGCGTGCCTGCCACGGCGCGCGCAAAAATCTTCGAGGAGTTCGAGCAGGCCGCGCCGCTCGCGACGCGCACGGGCGGCGGCGCCGGCTTGGGGCTCGCCATCGCGCGCCGGCTCGTCGCCAAAATGGGCGGCGCGCTGACGCTAGAAGAAAGCTCGGAGGCGGGCTCGCGCTTTGTCTTCACCCTGCCGGCCGGCGCCGAACGGGCGGACCGTTCACGCCCGCTCGAAGGCCAGAGCGCGCTGATCGTCGCGCCCAGCCGGTTCGAGGGCCCGTTTCTCGCGCGCTATCTCGAAGAGGCGGGCGCGCAGGCGCAGATCGCCGCAAGCCCGGAGGCGGCGCGCGCCCTGCTGGAGACGCCAGACGCCGCGCCGCCGCAAGTCGCGATCGTCGACTGCGCGCTGGGGCTGGAAGCGGCCGAGAGCCTCGCCGAGAGCGCGCATCGCTTGGGCGTGGCTCGCTGTTTCCTGCTCTTCTCGCCTTTGGAAAGGCGCGCCCACGGCGAGGCGGCGCTCAAAGGCTTCGACGGCTGGCTCGTGAAGCCGGTGCGCGCGGCCTCGCTCGTCGCGCGGCTCGACCCTGGGGCGAGGACGTCGGCACAGGTCTCCGTATTGCAGCCCGCACCGACTCTGGCGGGTCTCACCGCCCTCCTCGCCGAGGACAATGACATCAACGCGCTCATCGCGCTGCGGCAGCTCGAGGCGCTTGGCGCGGCGCCGACGCGCGCGCAGGATGGAGAAGATGTCGTCGCGCTGGCGCAGGCGGCGATCGACGGGAAGATCCGTCGCTTCGACGTGATCCTGATGGACCTCTTCATGCCCAAGCTCGACGGGCTCGACGCCACGCGTCGCATCCGCTCGGCCGAAACGCGCGCCGGCGCCCCGCGCACGCCAATCCTCGCCTTGACCGCCAGCGCCTCGCGCGAGGACGCTGAAGCGGCCAGAGCCGCCGGCGCCGACGCCGTGTTGACGAAGCCCATCGAGCTCGCGGCGCTGCAGGAGGCGATCGGGGCGCTCAGCGCCGCCGGTCGCGCCAAGCTCGCTTAGGTTTGGCGGCGGCGCTCCGCGTCACAAAAGCTTCGTTTGGCGGTGGTCTAGCTGGCGGCGAAAGCCGCACGCGACCAGAGACCCTTGATCCGGCGCGGTTTGGCGGCGCAGGAAAAATTCCCCTGGCGCGGAAAACCCGCTAGTTCGGGCGCCAAACGGCGCCGGCCGCGCTGGGATCGCTGAAAGGAAACGCTGATGGCTCGCGAAAGACCGCCGCTCATCCGGCCGCCGACGCCGCTTTGGGTGAAGGCCGCCTGGACCGGCGTCGCGGCGCTGCTCGCGCTCTTCATCTGGATGAAGACCCGCCCGCCGGCAGCGCCCGCCTGCGAAGCCGAGGTGGTGAAGAGCGATCTCGGCGATCTCGTGAACGCCGCCGCTGGCGAGACGCTGGAGACACGCGCCTTCAGGACGCTCACCGAGACGAAGGAGCTCAAGACCTGCGCGGCCGTAGCGGTGCGTCAGAATGTCGAGATACCGCTTGAATATTCGGTGAAGATCGAGGACCGAGCGCCCAAGGTGGACATCACCAGCGGCGAGGATCGCCTCGCGCAGCAGGACGCCGAGGCGCCGGCGCAAGGCGAGGGGGCGAAGCCCGCCTCCGAGGCGGAAAATTGCCGCGCGGAAGCGGAGGCCGAGGCCCGCATCGCCGATTGCGGCAAGATCATCGACGATAAAGAGAAAACCGCCGAGGCGCGGGTGGAGGCACTGTCGCTGCGCGGCCAGGCCTATGGCGAAAAGAAGGAGTGGGAGCGCGCGCTGGCCGACCTCAGCGCCGCGATCGCGCTTCTGCCCGGGGTCGGCGCGGGCGCCGCAGCGCAGTCGCCCCTCTATCTCGCCCGCGCCGCCGCTTATCTCGCCAAGAGCAACGCTCGCGACGCCGTGGCCGATTACACGTCGGTGATCCGCCTCGACCCCGCGAACGGCGCCGCCATGCTCGGACGCGCCTGCGCCTGGGCCGCAGGGGGCTCGCTCGCCAATGCGGAGGCCGATCTCAAGCGCGCCGCCGCCCTCACGCAAGACCAGCCCGACGCCGCTTGCGGCGCCGCGCTCGCGGCGCTGCGCGCCAAATCCGCCAAGCCTCCGGCCAAGCGCAAGAAATGAGCGGCGGCGGATCGCCGCCTCTCAAAGCAGCGTCGCCCGCACGAGCCCACGCACCGAATTGCCCATGAAGAACTCCCTGCCCTCGAAATCCTCGAGGGAAAGGTATTCCTCGCGCGCGCGACCTTCGGCGAGGAGGCGCGCGCGGAGCGTTCCCGGCAGGAGGCCGCTCGCGAGCGGCGGCGTCAGCAGAACTTCGCCCTGCGCCAGAAAGACATTGGTTCGCGCGCCTTCGCAGACCTCGTCGCGCTCATTGAGGAACAACACCTCATCGGCGCCGGATGCGGCGAGCTCTCCTTCATAAATCTCGCGCCGCGTGGTCTTGTGGCGCAGCATCGGCTCGGCGGAGACGAAGCGGCGCTTGGCGACCGCCACCCGCCAGAGCGTCTGCGGCGGGGTCGGCGCAATCGGCTCCAGGCCGAGTTCATGCGCGCCCTCCGGGTTTAGGACCAGACGCAGGCGCAAGCGTTCGGCGGCGGGGACCGTGACGGCCGCCTCCAGCGCCGATCTCACGCGCCCCTCGTCGAAGGCGAAACCCAGCGTCGAGGCCGAAGCGCCCAATCGGCGCAAATGCTCCGGAAGCAGGGAGAAGCCCCCGTTCCGTGTCCAGAGCAGCGTTTCGATCAGGCCGAAATCCGCCACGCGCGCCCCTCGCCTTCTCTGCGGACTCGCCCGCCAATGCTTGCAAAATAGCTCGCGCGCCGCAGCCCGCAATCCATTCGGCCCGGCTTTGCGCGCCGCCATTGCTTTCGCAAGTCGAGCGGCTATAGTCCGCGCCGCATCGCGGCCCCACACGGCCCACGCCGCGAACGAGCCTATTGGCGGGCCTTCCAGACGAGATTGTGAAATGAAGCTGATACCGGACGCCATGGCTCAAACGGAACAGCCGGCTCCCGCCCCGGCGGAGGCTGCGCCGGCGCCGGCAACAAACGCCGAATCCCCGGCGACCTCGTCCGCGCCAGCCGCCGCGCCCGCGGCGAAGGCCGAGCAGTCTCCAGTCTCCGGGGCGACGCCCGCGGTTCAGGGGAAGCCGGGCGTCGCTGCGCCGGGCGCGCCGCCGCCGGGCCAGCCGGAAATGCCGTCGATCGCCGATCTGCTCACGCAGTTCGTGCCGTTTCTCGTCATCATCGGCATTGTCTACATCATCGTCATCCGCCCTCAGCAGCGTAAGCAGAAGGAGGCCGAGTCACAGCTCCGCAACGTGCGGCGCGGCGACACCGTCGTCGTGAACGGCTTCATCGGCAAGGTGACTAAGGTGGTCGACGACGCGGAATTCGAGTTCGAGGTCGGACCCAACGTCCGGCTGCGCGCGCTGCTTTCGGCGATCTCCGACGTGAGATCGCGCGGCGAGCCTATCAAGGACACGCCCGCGCCCGCGAAACCCAAAGAGGCGGCGCCCGCAGCGAAAGCGCCGGCCGGCAAGCCCGCGAAAGAAGCGTCTTCCGCTGCGAAGCCCGCCAAGGACGCCCCGCCGACCGCCAAGAGCTGAAGCTCCCTTTCGCTCTTTCATCCTTGCCGTAAGCCTCAGAGCAAAAAATGCTGCGTTTCGCCACCTGGAAGATCGTTCTGATTGTCGGCATGACCCTCGTGGCGCTCGGCGTCGTGACGCCGAGCATGCTCTCGCCCGCTCATTATGAGCAGCTCGCCTCGATCGTGCCGACCTGGCTGATGCCGCCGCAGATCGTGCTCGGCCTCGATCTCCAGGGTGGCTCCTATCTCATGCTCGAAGTCGATCGCAGCTCCGTCCTCCACACGCAGGCGAGCAATTTGCGCGACGACGTGCGCCGCCTGCTTCGCGAAGAGAAAATCGCGATTACCGGAGGCGTCGGCCAGACGGCGCGCGGCGTGCAGATTCGCGTGCCGGACTCAGCCGACCGCGAGAAGCTCCTGCCCAAGCTCAGGGCGCTGAGCCGTCATTATTCCTCGGCTCTCGGCGGTCCGCCGGCGCTTGAGGTGGAGGACGCGGGCGACGGCGTCATCCGCATCAGTCTGACGGAAGCGGGCCTCAATCAAAAAGTGCGCTCCGCGGTCGAGCAATCGATCGAGGTCGTCCGCAAGCGCGTCGACGAGCTCGGCACGCGCGAGCCGAGCATCCAGCGCCAGGGCGACGATCGTATCATCGTGCAGGTGCCCGGCCTTCAGGACCCGCAACAATTGAAGGACGTGCTCGGGCAAACGGCGAAGCTCGAATTCAGGCTCGTCGCCGATCCCGGCCAGGCCACGGGCGAGACGGAAGAGCTCGAGCAGACCGATCAGCCGGGCAAGATTCAGATCGAAAAGCAGGTCATGGTGCAGGGCGAGGATTTGACCGACGCGCAAATGAGCTTCGACCAGCGCGGCGGCGAGCCCGTCGTCAACTTCCGCTTCAACATTCGCGGCGCGCAGAAGTTCGGCGAGGTCACGTCCAAAAACGTCGGGCGGCTTTTCGCGATCGTGCTCGACAACAAAGTGATCTCGGCGCCGCGCATTCTCGGGCCGATCACGGGCGGCTCGGGCCAGATCACCGGCCGCTTCACCACCGAGCAGGCCAATAATCTCGCGATCCTGCTGCGCGCCGGCGCCTTGCCGGCCAAGCTCAACATCGTCGAGGAACGCACTGTCGGCCCCGGCCTCGGCCAGGATTCGATCGACGCCGGCAAGCGCGCCGCCTATGTCGGCGCCGCGCTCGTGGTCTTTTACATGCTGATCACCTATGGGGTCTTTGGCGTCTTCGCCAATTTCGCGCTCTTCGTGCATATCGCGCTGATCTTCGCGGGCCTCGTGCTGCTGCGCTCGACGCTGACGCTTCCCGGCATCGCCGGCATCGTGCTGACGATCGGCATGGCGGTCGATTCGAACGTGCTGATCTACGAACGCATTCGCGAAGAGTCGCACGCCGGACGCTCCATTCTCGCCTCGCTCGACGCGGGCTTCAACCGCGCCTTCGCGACGATCATCGACTCTAACGTCACGATGTTCGTCGCCGCGGCGATCCTTTACTTCCTGGGTTCGGGTCCGGTGCGCGGCTTCGCCGTGTCTCTCGCGCTCGGCATTCTGACGACCGTCGTCACCGCCGTGACGATGACGCGCATGATGATCGCCCTCTGGTATCGCCGCGCGCGTCCGACGCGGCTGCCGATATAGGAGACGCAACGATGAAGCTTCTGCGTCTCGCTCCCGAGAACACCCATTTCGGCTTCATGCGGTTTCGCCGCGTGAGCTATCCCCTGTCGGCGGCTCTTTCGATCATCGCGGTGCTGCTGTTCGTCTTCGTTCACATGAACTTCGGCATCGATTTCGCCGGCGGCACCGTCATGGAGCTGCGCGCCAAGGGTGGCTCCGCCGAGGTCGGCACGCTGCGCGCCATCGCCGAGAAGCTGAAGCTCGGCGACGTGGAAGTGCAGGCTTTCGGCAATCCGGCGGACGCCACGCTGCGTTTCGGCTCGCAGCCCGGCGGCGACGTGGCGCAGCAGGCGGCGGTGGATCGCGTGCGCGCGGCGGTCGAAAGCGACTATGACTTGCGCCGCGTCGAGGTCGTCGGCCCCCGCGTCTCGGGCGAGCTCGTGCAGTCGGGCACGCTCGGCGTCGTGCTGGCGATCATCGCGGTGCTCGGCTATCTATGGTTCCGCTTCGAGTGGCAGTTTGCGGTGAGCGCCGTCATCGCGACGATGCACGATCTGCTGCTCACGGTGGGATTCTTCGCGCTGACGCAGCTCGAGTTCAACACGACCTCGATCGCCGCCATTCTCACCATTGTCGGCTACTCGCTGAATGAGACGGTCGTGGTGCTCGACCGTATCCGCGAGATGATGCGCAAATACAAAAAAATGTCGACGGCGCAGATCATCGACATGTCGATCAATGCCGTGCTGCCGCGCACGATCATGACCGCGACGACCGTGCTCCTCGCGCTGCTGTCGCTGGCGATCTTCGGCGGCCAGGTCATCCGCTCCTTCTCGCTCGCGATGATCTGGGGCCTCGTCGTCGCGACCTATTCCTCGGTGTTCATCTGCTCGCCCATGCTGATCTATCTCGGCCTGCGCAACGAAGGTCGCAGCGAGGCGCCCGCGGAAGATGAAACGAGCGTGGCGGCGCTTGAATCGACGGAAGCGGATGGAGCGGGAGCGCCGGCTGCGCCAGCCAAAGCCGCGACGCCAAAGAAGAGCGGCGGCAAGGGCGCATCGAAGCGATCGTCGAAGTCCGGCGCCAGGTCATGACGCCGGGCGCGGGCTTCGTCCCGGGTCAGCACAAGATCGACGACTATGGAAACGGCGGGTTTCGCTTCGCCGACATGTCGCATCGCGGCTCCATCCTCGCCTCGCCCAGCGGGGTGCGCGCCCTGCCCTTCACAAAGCCTGAGGAGATCGACGCGGCGACGCTCGACATTGCGATCGCCGAAAAGGTCGATCTCCTCATCGTCGGGACCGGCGAAAACCTAGTTCCGCTTCCCGCGCCGCTGCGCGCGAAGCTGCGCGCCGCCGGCGTCGGCTGCGAGACGATGGCGACCGGCACGGCGGTGCGCGCCTACAACATGCTGGTCGAAGAGTCCCGGCGCCTCGCCGCGCTGCTGATCGCGGTGTAAGGCCCCCTCCCTGACCCTCCCCCGCTTCGCGGGAGAGAGGACGCTAATGATCAGCCTTACGAGGTGTTGAAGTGAAGCTCCGAGTTCGACTTCCCTCTCCCGCGAAGCGGGGGAGGGATGGGGAGGGGGCCTCCCACAAATGGTCCTCAGATCGCCAGCGCGGCCACGAGCAGCACCGTGCGCAGCGGAAAGCGACCGGTCTTCGCGCAATGCACGAGCTCCGTCGCGGCGGCGACGAGCGGCAGCTTCTCCGTGAGCAGATGCTCCGCGACTTCGAGGAGAATCGGAGTCGCGCGGCGCGGGGCGCGGCGCACTTTGCAGGCCGCGGGACGATCGAGGGGACGGGCGACGGGGCGGCGAACGACCTTGGCCATGGCGCGTTCCTTTCCACAGCGTGAGGGTGGCGATCGGGACCGCCCGGAGGACGCAAGCCAGGGCTTGCGGCTTCCGCGAGGTCCACGGGGTGATTTCGCTTGAGGTTGAGTTGGCGACGTCGCTCAGGCGGCGTGGCGCAACTCGTTTTGTTGCAAGCCGTCGCGACTGGCTTCGACGCCTTCCTCGCTCCAGACGCAGACGAGGTGTCCGCCTCGCGGTTCCCTGCGCCAGCGACAGATCAGGCGCCGGCGGCGAGACCGCAGCGATGCTGCGCGCCGCAGGAGCACGAGCGTGAAAACGGCGTCGCGTCGAGCCGCGACGAAAGATGAAAGAGCGAGGGCGTTCATGGCCCGCCTCCAGACTTGGTTACGCCAAGGTCGGGAAAGCGAGCCCGCGCGGCGAGCCTAAAGTCTCGCCTCGATCGAAGCTTCGTTTTCCGCGCCTTGGACGGTTGCGCTGTTTTGCGGCGCGACGCTCGCGGCGAAAGCCGCGCAACGACTGCCAGAGCTGCTACTGCCCATGGTTCTCACGAAGGTTGGATGTCCGTGCGCCTCAACGCCGGATGAACGCGCTTTGATCCTCAGCGCTGTCATTGTCAAGCGAAAACGGGCACGGAAATTCAGCGGGCGGCGCCTTAGATTTTAAGCGACGCGCCGATGAGCAGAAGCGCGGGGCCTTCGATGGTTTCGCTCGCGACCTTCCCCGGCAAATCCGCGAGCGTGCCCGTGACGATGCGCTCAGTCGGCGTCGAAGCGCGCTCGATGAGATAGGCCGGAGTCGCGGGATCGGCGCCGGTTTCGATCAGCTTCTTCGAGAGCTCGGGCAGCGTGCGATTGCCCATATAGACCGCGGTCGTGGCTCTTTCGTCGGCGAGCGCGCCCCAGTCGAAATCCTGCGGGAGAGCACCGTCCTTGCTGTGCGCCGTGACGAATTGCACGCGCCGCGCCGTCTCGCGATTCGTGAGCGAGACGCCGAGCGCCGCGGCGCCTGCGAGCGCGGCCGTGACGCCCGGCACGATCTCCACGCCGAGGCCCGCCTCGCGCATGGCGGCGATCTCTTCATTGGCGCGGCCGAAGATCATGGGATCGCCGCCCTTGAGCCGCACGACGTTCTTGCCCTCGCGCGCGAGCTTGACGAGCAGCGCGGATATCTCCGCCTGATCGACGGAGGGCGCATAGCCGCGCTTGCCGACATTGATGCGCTGCGCCTCGCGCCGCGCGAAATCGAGCACGCTCGCCGGCACGAGATCGTCAAACAGGATGACGTCCGCGCCGGCCAACATGCGCAGCCCTTTGAGCGTCATCAGCTCAGGATCGCCGGGTCCCGCGCCGACGAGCACGACGCGTCCGCGCGAAGGGCCGTCGGCGGCGGCGCTCGTCTCCGCGGCGAGCGCAGCGCGGTCGGTCTCGGAAGGCTCGCGCTCCAGCGCCGAAAACGCCAGACGCGTGAAGCGGCGCCAAAAGTCGCGCCGCGCGAGAAAGTCCAGCCCCGAGGCTTTGACCCAGGGCCGCCAGGCCTTCGCGGCGTCGGCCCATGCGGCGAAGCTTGCGGGGATCAGCGTCTCGATACGCCCACGCACCGCCTGAGCGAAGACCGGCGCGGCGCCTCCCGTCGAGACGCCGATGACGAGCGGTGAGCGATTGACGATCGCGCCCATCGAAAAGTCGCTCATATCGGGACGATCCACGACGCCGAGCAAGGCGCCCGCAGCCTTCGCCTTCTCGCGCAAGGCTAGCGCCTCCTCGTCGCGCTCGACCGCCGCGAAAACTAAAGCCGCGCCGTCGAGCTGCGGCTCGCTCGCGTGAAGCGCGACATTGGCGCGACGGCGCGCGAGCTCAAGGAGCTTGGCGCAAGGCGTGTTCGCATAAACGTCGACCGTGGCGCCGCTCGCCGCGGCGAGATCGGCCTTCCAGGCCGCGGCGTCGGAATCGCCGACGACCACGACGCGGCGCCCCTGGAGCGAGAGGAATATCGGCAGGCTCTCCAGCGGCTGCATGAAGTCGGCGTCGACTTCGTCAGGCTTGCGGCTCACGTCCTCTCCACTCCGCATTCGCTCCGGCGCGCCTCAATGGCGGAAATGGCGCGTGCCGGTAAAGACCATCGCAAGGCCCGCTTCATTCGCCGCCGCGATCACCGCCGCGTCGTTCATCGAGCCGCCCGGCTGGATGACCGCCGTCGCGCCCGCAGCCGCCGCCGCGAGGAGACCGTCGGGGAAGGGAAAGAAGGCGTCGGAGGCGACGACCGATCCTTTGGCGAGCGTCTCCGCCAGTCCTGCCGTGGCGGCGGCCTCCACGGCCTTCTGCGCGGCGATGCGCGAGGAGTCGACGCGCGACATCTGCCCGGCGCCGACGCCGACGGTCGCGCCATCCTTCGCATAGACGATCGCGTTGGACTTGACGTGCTTGGCGATGCGGAAGGCGAATTCCAGATCGGCGAGCTCTGCCGCGCTCGGCGCGCGCTTCGTCACCACCTCGAGCTTCATCTCATCGACCGTGGCGTTATCACGCTGCTGCGCGAGAAAGCCGCCCGCGACCGTGCGCAGCGTCAGGCCGCGCGCGCGAGGATCGGGAAGACCTCCGGTGACGAGCAGGCGCAAATTCTTCTTCGCCGCGACGATGGCCGAAGCCTCCTCATCCGCCTCCGGCGCGATGATCACCTCGGTGAAGATTTCCACGATCTTTCGCGCGGCGGCAGCATCGAGCCGCCGGTTCAGCGCGACGATGCCGCCGAAGGCCGAAACGGGATCGCAACGCAACGCCTTGAGATAGGCTTCTTCCAGCGAAGCGCCCTCGGCCGCGCCACAGGGGTTGGCGTGCTTGACGATGACGACGGCCGCGGTGCGCGCAGTGTCGAACTCCGCGACACATTCGAAGGCGGCGTCCGTATCGTTGACGTTGTTGTAGGAAAGCTGCTTGCCCTGCAGCTGGCGCGCCGTCGCGACGCCGAAGCGCCGCGGCCCCGCGAGATAAAATCCCGCTTGCTGATGCGGGTTCTCCCCATAGCGCATTTCCTGCGCGAGACGTCCGCCGAGCGCGCGCCAGGGCGGCGCCGGCTCGCCGAGCTCCTCCGCGAGCCAATTCGAAATCTCGGCGTCATAAGCGGCGGTGCGCGCGAAAGCCTTTTGCGCAAGGCGGCGGCGCAGCGCGAGCGGCGTCGCGCCATCATGCGCCTCGAGCTCGGCGAGCAGCGGCGCGTAATCCGACGGATCGACGATGACGGCGACGGATTCGTGATTCTTGCAGGCGGCGCGGATCATCGCCGGTCCGCCGATGTCGATGTTCTCGACGCAATCGTCGAAGGCGGCGCCTTTGGCGAGCGTCGCTTCGAAGGGATAGAGATTGACCACGAGAAGATCGATCGGCGCGATGCCATGCGCGAGCATCGCCGCCTCATGCTCGGGATTTTCGCGCACGGCGAGCAGGCCGCCGTGAATGCGTGGATGCAGCGTCTTGACGCGCCCGTCCATCATCTCGGGAAATTGCGTGACGTCGGCGACGTCGCGCACGCTCAAGCCCGCCTCGGCGAGCGCCTTGCGCGTGCCGCCGGTCGAGATCAGCTCGATCCCGCGCGCCGCAAGCGTCCGCGCGAATTCGACGAGGCCGCTCTTATCGGAGACGGAGAGGAGAGCGCGGGCGATGGGGCGGCGGTCGACGGGCATCGGGACTCCGGGCAATGAGCCGCTCGACGCTGCCGCCTTGGCCGAACATCGACGAGAAGGCGGCGGTTTATTTCGAGATCGCAGCCGCGCACTCTGCAAGGGGCGAGGCCGCCCAATCCGCGAGGATCAAAGGGCGAAGGTTGCGAAACTGGCGAGAGAGACGGGACTTGAACCCGCGACCTCCGGCGTGACAGGCCGGCGCTCTAACCAACTGAGCTACTCCCCCGCGTACGGAGAGCGTCGGATAGGGCAAGCGTCCTTCGAAGTCAAGGATCGGCGCTGGGCTTTCGCGTTCAATGAGTTAGAGTTCGTTACAACTTGCTGCGGCTCCGATGCGCGCCTGAAGGCGCGTGGTCCGCGCCTCCGACCGCAGCAGCGTGCAAAGCGCCGCGTTTAGGCTCCTGGCGCCCCCCCGCATTTGACGCTATCAAGCCGCGGGCGTCGGCGCGTTAGCTTTGGGACTTCGAGAAATGAAGCGCGTCGCGGTCGTCGCGATCCTCATAGCGGCTTTCGTCGCCTGGCAGATCTGGCGGGGCGGCTCGCGCGACGAAGGCGCCTTCCTCGGCTATGTCGAGGGCGACATTCGCTACATCGGCCCCATCGAGGGCGAGCGCATCAAAAGCGTCGCCGTGGAGGCGGGCGACCGGGTCGAGGCCGGCGCGCCGCTCTTCGCGATGGAGACGCCCGTGCTCGACCAGCAGCGCAAGGAGGTCGCCGCGCGCATCGCGCAGATGGAGGCGCAGCTGCAAAATCTGCAAGCGGCGCTGAACCGCCCGCAGCAGGTGGCGGTGCTGGAGGCCGCCGTGACGCGGGCGGAGGCGGCGCTGAAGCTCTCGAAGCTCACCTACGACCGACAGAAAATCCTCTTTGCCAAGGGAGACGTCCCCAAGGCGACGCTCGACAGCGCGGAAATGGCGCTTTCGCGCGACGAGGCCTCGCTGAACGAGGCGAAGCGCCAGGTGACCGCCGCGCTGCTCGCCGGTCGCTCGCAGGAGATCGAGGGCGCCGAGGCGGCGTTGCGCCAGGCGCGCTCGCAGCTTGCGCAGCTCGACATCCGCATCGCGCGCCAGAGCGTCGCGGCGCCGGCCGGAGGATCGATCGAGGACGTGTTCTTTCGCGCGGGCGAAATGGTCAACGCCGGCCAGCCCGTGTTGAGCCTGCTGCCGCCGGAGGGCCGCAAGACGCGCTTCTATGTGCCGCAAGGCAAGCTCGCGCAGTTCCATCTCGGCCAGCGTGTCGCGATCTCCTGCGACGGCTGCCCCGACGGGCTCTTCGCGCGCATCTTCTACATCTCCGGCCAGGAGGAATACACGCCGCCCGTCATCTTCAGCGACACCGAGCGCGAGAAGCTCGTCTTCAAGATCGAGGCGCGCATGGAAGGCGCGGCGATTGCCCTGCCGCTCGGCCTCCCCTTGCGCGTGCGCCTCGACAAGGCCGCGCAATGACCCTCGCCTCCGAGCCGCCGGCGATCGAGGTCGAGGGGCTCACCAAGGTCTTTGGCAGCAAGAAGGTCGTGGACGGTCTGTCGCTTCGCGTGCGGCGCGGCGAGATCTTCGGCTTTCTCGGGCCAAACGGCAGCGGCAAGACGACGACGATCCGCATGCTGTGCGGGCTGCTGACGCCGACGGCGGGCAGAGGCGCCTGTCTTGGCTACGACATTCTCACGCAGCAAGAGGAGATCAAGCGCCGCGTCGGCTATATGACGCAGCGCTTCTCGCTCTATAGCGACCTCACGATTCGCGAGAACCTGGAATTCGTCGCGCGCATTTATGGGCTCGTCGATCCGCGCGGCGCAGCGCAACGCGCGCTCGAGCGTTTGGGGCTCGCCGATCGCGACCGGCAGCTCGCGGGCGAGCTTTCGGGCGGCTGGAAGCAGCGGCTGGCGCTCGGCGCCTGCACGCTTCCCAATCCCGAGCTGCTGCTGCTCGACGAGCCGACGGCCGGCGTCGACCCCAAGGCGCGCCGCGATTTTTGGGACGAGATTCACCGCCTCGCAAGCCAAGGGCTGACCGTCCTCGTCTCCACCCATTACATGGACGAGGCCGAACGCTGCCATAAGATCGCTTACATCGCCGGCGGCAGGCTCATGGCGTCGGGCCGCATCGACGAGATCGTCGCGGGCGCCGGCCTTCACACCTGGCTCGTCACCGGTCCCGAACTGCCTGAATTATCGCAGCGGTTGCAGAGCGCGAAAGGTGTGGAGATGGCCGCGCTCTTCGGCGCGGCGCTGCATGTCTCCGGTCGCGACGCCGCCGAGCTCGACCGCGTGGCGCGGGATTTTGGCGCGGGCGCGCCGCAGCGCTGGACGCGGGGCGAGCCGACGCTCGAGGACGTGTTCATCGATCTGATGATCCGCGCCGGTGGAGCGCCCTTATGAACACGGCGCAAACGCCTATCGCGGGACGGCTCGAAGGCCTGCGCGCCGCGCTGCAGCGGCTCTACGCCGTCTTCGTCAAGGAGTTCCTGCAGCTCATGCGCGATCGTCCGACGCTCGGCATGATCGTCGGCATTCCTCTGATCCAGCTCACGCTGTTTGGCTATGCGATCAACACCGACCCCAAGCATCTGCCGACCGTGCTGATCGTGCAGGACGACGGACCGCTTGCGCGCAGCGTCGTCTCGGCGCTGCGCGCCACGGATTATTTCGCGATCAAGCATGCGGCGCGCGACGCCGCCGACGCCGATCGCATGATCCGCAGCAATGAGGCGCAATTCATCATCGAGATTCCGCCCGACTTCGACCGTCGCCTCGTGCATGGCGAGAGACCCGCCGTGCTGCTCGTCGCGGACGCGACCGACCCCACGGCGACGGTCGGCGCGATCGCCGGCGCGAATGGCGCGATGACGCGCGCGCTGAAGCGCGAGCTCGTCGGCCCGCTCGCCTTTCTCGCGCAGGGGCAGGCGCCCTTCGAGCTGCGCATTCAGGAGCGCTACAATCCGGCGGGCGAGGCGCGGCGCAACATCGTGCCGGGACTCATCGGCACGATCCTGACGATGACGATGCTCATTTACACGAGCCTGTCGGTGACGAAGGAGATCGAGCGCGGCACCATGGAGTCGCTGCTCTCCATGCCGGTCAGACCCGTCGAGATCATGCTCGGCAAGATCCTGCCCTATGTCGCGGTCGGCGCCGTGCAGATGGGGATCGTGCTCGTCGTCGCGACGGCCTTCTTCCATGTGCCGATCGTGGGCTCGCTCGCGACGCTCGTGCCGCTGACGCTGCTTTTCATCGTCGCCAATCTCTCGATGGGCTACACGTTCTCGACGATCGCCGACAATCAGATGCAGGCGTTCCAGATGTCCTTCATGTTCTTCCTGCCGAGCATATTGCTCTCGGGCTTTCTCTTTCCGTTTCGCGGCATGCCGGATTGGGCGCAAAACCTGGGCTCGCTGCTGCCGCTCACCCATTACCTGCGAATTGTTCGCTCGGTGATGCTGAAGGGCTCGAATTTCACCGAGCTTTCCGCCGACACGGGCGCGCTGGCGCTCTTTACGCTCGCGGCGATGACGGTCGCGATCATGCGCTTCCGCCAGACGCTGGATTGAGAGCGCGGGCGTTGACTTCGCACGCGCGACGCTTACGATCCCCTCTGCGTCGCTCAGGAATATGCAAGAGATAAAAAAGGGCGCCAGGTAAGGGAGATTTTCTTGAGACCGATCACCCTCGCGCTTCTCGCCGTGACATGCGTGGCGATGGGCTTTTATTTCTGGTCCCTCTTCGTCAGCAGCCGCTACCAGGCGCTCTGCAACCTGAATTACTGGTCCGCGACAAGGGAAGAATTGGACTCCTGCAAGGAAGCGAAAACAGAATTGGACACACGGCGATGAGGCGCGCGCGTTTCCGGGCCGGCCTTCTCGGCCTTGCGCTTGTCTCATGCGCGCCTCGCGCATTCGCCGAGGAGCTGTATTTCGATTGCGCGCGCGCCGATCAGACCGTGAAGGTCGGGCTCGACACCGACAAGCTTTTTATCGAGCTCATGTGGAGCGAGGGCGTCGCCGAGGAATATCAGCAGGGCGAGTCCTATATCTCCGGTCCCGACAGTTTCGGCGAGAAGGAGAAGGTCACCTATGTCGTCACGATCGACAAGGAACTCGTCAGCTTCGGCCAGGATCGTGTCTGCCTGCAAAGCGGCACGAAGCGAAAATGCGTCGACAGCCAAACGCGCGACACCTTCGATCTCGCAAAGAACGAGCTGAGATACAATCTCGGCGACGAGATCGCCGTCTTCAAATGTCAGCCCGCGCCGCCGGGCCGGCGGCCCTGACATTATTGGGCGAGCGCCGCGATCAGCGTCGGGTCGTCGTCATAGGCGCCGGAGCGATTGACGCGCGTCGAGACCGTCCATTCCTGCAGCGCCCCCTCGGGCGCGGGCTTCAGCAAGTCCGTGGCGTTCTCGCCGGCGATCCAGGCCTTCGCGTCGCTCCAGGAGAGAAGGATCGGCATGCGGTCGTGGAAGCGGCTCATCCAGCCGTTTGCGGCGCCGACCACGATCGTCGCGGAGAGAATCTCCTCACCCTTGGGATCGCGCCACAACTCCCAGAGTCCGGCCAGCGCGAGCGGCTCTTCCTTGGCGCTGGAGAAGTAATGCGGAATCTTATGGCCCTTCCCGCCCGTCCATTCGTAAAAGCCCGAGGCGGGCACGATGCAACGCCGCGATTTGAAGGCCGCCCGGAACATCGGCTTTTCGGCGAGCGTCTCGGCGCGCGCGTTGAAGGTCGAGGGCAGATCCTTGAGCGGCTTCGCCCACCATGACGGAATGAGCCCCCAGCGCATCGGCGTGAGCTCAAAGCCCCCGGGACCCGCGCGCAGAACCTCGATCGCATCCGTCGGCGCAAGATTGTAGCGCGGCGCCAGATTGCGCGGCTGTCCGACGAGATCGGCGAGCCGGCGGATCTCCGCCCAGGAGAGATGCTGTGTGAAGCGCCCGCACATGGCTCAGCCCGCCTCGAAAGAACCGCCGGGCGCGGGCGACCGTCTCACGCCGCCAGCGCGCAGCACTTCTTATATTTCTTGCCCGAACCGCAGGGACAGGGATCGTTGCGGCCGGGCTGGTCGCCTTTCACGATGGGCGTGGGCTTGCGGTTCGCCTCTTCGAGGAAGAACCAGCCGCGGGCCTCGTCCGAGCGGAATTTCGAACGCTCGCGATGCGCCTGGTCTTTGCCGTCGAGCGTGAAATGCGCGACGAATTCGACATAGCCCTCCGCATCGCCGGCCTTTCCCGCTTCAGTCGCCAGGACGTCGAGCCCGAGCCACTGCGATTGCGACGACCAGTGCTGCACCGCTTTGCGGTCGAAGTCCTCGCGCGCCTCGGGCGCGAGCGAATCATAGAGAAAGTCGATCTTGCCCAGCGCAAAGGCGCTGTAGCGCGCCCGCATCAGCGCTTCCGCCGTCGGCGCGGGCTTGCCCTCCTCCAGGATCGGCGCGCAGCACTGCGCATAGGGTAGCGGCTCTTTGTCTCTGGCGCGGCAGGGGCAGGGCTTCTCTGTCATGACCTTCTCATTATCGCTGGGAACGGGCCTTCTATCGGAGGGCCGCCGAAAGCTCCAGCGCGGGGCTTGACGGCAGCTCATTTGTTCCGTATTTGTTCTTTATTCGCTTTTTGTTCCGGTTCGCTTCGCGTTTTCGCGTCATTCGTTCGCTGCGTTTGTCTTTGCGTTCGCCTTCGCGGCGCCCGGGCGCGCGTTTCGTCCCCACGGAAGCGCCCGGGACCGCGGAGGCGGAAAGACCAAACTTCAACCCAAGGCGGGGTCGCGATGACGGGTCTCAATAGCGTTGATAGCGTTCTCCATCCGCATCGCGGACTGGGCGCGCCGGAGTTTCTGATCGACCGCGACCGGCGGCGCGGCCGGGGGGCGCTGTCCCGCAAGAGCGGCCGCTTCGAGCGCCACACACGAGAGGATCTCGACGACGGCTGGGGCTCGCTCGAGAGCCTCTCGGGGCTGACGACCCACGTCCATCTCGAGAAGGCGAAAAGCGTCGTCACGCGCAACGATTCGCCGGATATCGGCTTCGATCGTTCGGTCAATCCCTATCGCGGCTGCGAGCATGGCTGCGTCTATTGCTATGCGCGGCCGACGCACGCCTATGTCGGCTGCTCGCCCGGTCTCGACTTCGAGACGGAAATCTTCGTCAAGGAGGGCGCGGCGCAGTCGCTGGAGCGCGAGCTCTCCGCGCCGGACTATGTCGCAAAGACCCTGGCGATCGGATCGAATACCGATCCCTATCAGCCCATCGAGAAGCGCCATCGCGTCACGCGCGGCCTGCTCGAGGTGCTCGCCCGCGCCAATCACCCCGTCGGGATCGTCACGAAATCCGCGCTCGTCCTGCGCGACCTCGATATTCTCGGGCCGATGGCCAAGAAGGGCCTCGTCAAGGTCGCGATCTCCATCACGACGCTCGACGGCGATCTCGCCCGCCGCATGGAGCCGCGAGCCTCGCAGCCGCGACTGCGGCTCGAGGCGATCGAGAAGCTCGCCGCAGCCGGTGTTCTCGTTTCCGTGCTGGTCGCGCCGATCATTCCGGCGATCAACGACGCCGAGATCGAGACGATCCTCACGCGCGCCCGCGCCTGCGGAGCGAGCGAGGCGGGCTATGTGCTGCTGCGCCTGCCACTGGAGCTACGCGAGATTTTCAGCGAATGGCTCGTCGAAAATTTTCCCGACCGCGCGCACCATGTGCTCTCGCTCATCCGCCAGTCGCGCAACGGCAAGCTCTACGAGGCGTCCTTCGACAAGCGCATGACCGGCGAAGGCCCCTACGCCTGGATGATCGGGCGGCGCTTCGAACGCGCCGCGGAGAAGCTCGGTTTCGGTCCGGGCGCGCGGCTGCGCTGCGATCTTTTTGAGGCGCCCCGTCGCGTCGCGGAGCAGCTTGCGCTATTCTAAGCGCCGAACCTCTGGCGCTCGTCCTCGAACTCGCGTTCGAGGGAAGGGAATTCGCGCCGGATCGGCATGCCCTCGCCACGAATTCCCGTCGCAAGAGTTTCATCAAGCTTTGCGGAAATTCGCGAGCCCCGGCGCCGGCCGGCGGCGCGATCCGCGAGAAAATTTTCTCGGAATGCGATGCGCAGAAATGACTCGAACCTCCCTGACTTCGCGCTCGAAGCCGAACTCATCGCCCAGGGCGTCGCGCCCATCGCGGGAGTGGACGAAGTCGGACGCGGACCGCTCGCCGGCCCCGTCTGCGCGGCCGCCGTCGTCCTCGATCCGGCGAAGATTCCGCCGGGCTTGGCGGATTCGAAAGCCCTCGCCGCGACCGCGCGCGAGAAGGCCTTCGCCGCGATCGTCGAAAGCGCGCTCGCGATCGGCGTGGCCTTCGTAACGGCGAAAGAGATCGACGAAACCAACATCAGGAAAGCCGCATTGAAGGCCATGGCGCAGGCCGTCGCGGCCTTGAGCGTCGCGCCCGCCTTCGTGCTCGTCGATGGGCGCGACCTGCCGCAGCTCCCCTGCCCCGGGCGCGCGATCATCAAGGGCGACGGGCTTTCGCAATCGATCGCCGCCGCTTCCATCGTCGCCAAGGTCGCGCGTGACGCGATGATGCGCGACCTCGCGCGCACGCATGGCGAATATGGCTTCTCGACCAATATGGGCTACGGCTGCGCTACGCATCTCGCGGCGATCGCGCGCCTTGGGCCAACGCCCTTCCATCGATTGAGCTTCGGGCCGTGCAAGCCGCGCATAGAGAATTCGTAAATTTTCAGAAATTCTTGCTGCGAATGAGCAGACTTTAACGAAGCCGTCCGAAAAAGGGACGAAACAAAAACCTTCCGCTAAACGCGCCCTTTACCTCAACCGCGCATAGTCCTGCGTGTTGGTAGCGTAAATGGTGCTGAGTTGATGCAGACCGCTCGCGTCGGGACTGCCCGTCCTGTAACCCAGATAAAGGTCACGCGTACTGGGAAGAAGGCTCTCGGGTCGCCCGACGCGATGCCGCCGCGCAACGCCATCATGCGTGGCGATTGCGTCGAGCTGCTTCGCGCCCTGCCCGAAGCCTCGGTCGATCTGGTCTTCGCTGATCCTCCCTATAATCTGCAGCTCGCAGGCGCGCTTTCGCGTCCTGACCAGAGCCTCGTCGACGCCGTCGACGACGATTGGGACAAATTCACCGACTTCTCCGCCTATGACGCCTTCACCAGAAACTGGCTGGCCGCGGCGCGGCGCGCGATGAAGCCGCAGGCCACGATCTTCGTCATCGGCTCCTATCACAACATCTTTCGCGTGGGCGCGATCATGCAGGATCTGGGATTCTGGATCTTGAACGACATCGTCTGGCGCAAGACCAATCCCATGCCGAATTTTCGCGGCCGGCGCTTCACCAACGCGCATGAGACGATGATCTGGGCGTCGCGCGACGCGGGCGCCAAAGGCTACACCTTCAATTACGAGGCGCTGAAGGCCGCCAACGAGGATTGCCAGATGCGCTCGGACTGGCTGCTGCCAATCTGCATTGGCGGCGAGCGCCTCAAAGACTCGAGCGGCCGCAAGGCGCATCCGACGCAAAAGCCGGAGGCGCTTCTCGCCAGGGTCATGCTGGCGGCGTCGCAGCCCGGAGACCTCGTCCTCGACCCCTTCTTTGGCACCGGCACGACGGGCGCGGTCGCGAAAAGGCTGCGGCGGGACTATCTCGGCTTCGAGCGCGAGTCCGCCTATATCGAAGCCGCGCAGGCGCGCATCACGGCCATCGAGCCCCTGGACGCGCAGACGCTGACGCCGGCGCCGAGCCGGCGCTCCGAGCCGCGCATCGCCTTCGTCAGCCTGGTCGAGGCGGGGCTCATCGCGCCGGGCGCGCATCTTCGCGACGCGAAGCGGCGGCACGCCGCGATCGTGCGCGCCGACGGGGCGCTCTCCATCGGCGGCGTCGTCGGCTCCATCCATAAAATCGGCGCGCTCGCGCAGGGCCTGCCGACCTGCAACGGCTGGACTTTCTGGCATTATGAGGAAGGCGGCGCTCTCGCGCCCATTGACGCGCTGCGCCAGCGGGCGCGCGGTCTCCTCGGCGCAGCGGCCTAAGCGGCGGCCCGCACAAAACCGGTGCATCGCCCCGGCGATTGGTTTACCGATCGTATTGGCTGTTCACGCCTTCGAGCGGGGGCGGCGGTTTGGGACGCGCATGCTGCATTCTCTCAAAAAATACTTCGTCGAGGCGCTGCGTTTCGCAAGCGACGGCGGAATCGGCGCCCGCACCTCCGTGAGAACGCGCATCGAGACTCCCGCGAGACTCCGCGGCGCGCCGCCCGATCTGCGCACGGCGGACCCGACGGTCGCCGATGAGTTCGCCGCCGGCTTCTTTTGCTTCGCAGGCAAGCAGGCGCAGGCGAACGGCCGCTCGCCCTTCTCGATCACCCCGCCGAGCCGGGCGTGGCGGCGCGCTCTCGCCGAATTCTCCTGGCTTCGCGATTTGCGCGCGGCGGGCAGCCCGCAGGCGCGACAAACCGCCCGCACGCTCGTGCAGGATTTTCTCGAGCGGCGCGCGGCTGAGGCGGACGACCCAGCGCTCGAGCCGGAGGCCAGCGCGCGGCGCGTCCTTAATCTCCTCGCTCATTCGCCGTTCCTGCTCGAGGAGGCGGAGCCCGCCTTCTCCCGCCTATTTCTGCAGGGCGTCGCCGAGCAGGCCAGAAGCGTCGCCGCCCTGCTGACCTCGAAGCGCGCGAAAGGCGTCGATCGCCTGCTCTGTGCGCTCGGCCTCTTCGAATTCAGCCTCTGCACCGATGCGAGCCCGCAACTCATGACGCAGAGCCGGCGCGCCTTCCTTGCGACGCTCGACGAGCAGATTCTCGACGACGGCGGCCATGTCAGCCGCAATCCGAAAACGACGCTCGATCTCGCGCTCGACTTTCTGGCGTTGCGCCAGCTCATGGTGGCGCAGGGTGTGAAGCCGCCCGCCGCGCTGACGACGGCCATAGACAGAATGATCTCGCTCTTGCGGCTGTTGCAGGAGGGCGACGGCGCGCTCGCTCGATTCAACGGCATGGGCGCCGGCAATCCCGGCGCGCTCGCCACGGTCTTCGCGCATGAGCCGGCCGGCGCGACGCGCCTCGACGATGCGCGCGCTTCCGGCTATGCGCGCATGGAGCGCGGCGCGACGACCGTCATCATGGATACGGGCGCGCCGCCGCGACGCGAATATTCGCGCGAGGCCCACGCCGGCGCGCTCTCCTTCGAGCTGTCGCTCGGGTCCGAGCTCGTCGTCGTCAACGGCGGGGCGCCGCCCGCCACGCTCGAAGGGCCGCGGGAAGCGGCGCGCCAAACCGGCGCGCATTCGACGCTCTGCCTTGACGGCCAATCCTCGAGCCGCATCGCGCCGCTCTCGGAGAAACCCGACTCCGGCCTGATCCTGGAGGGGGCGCGCACGAAGCGCGCGCGGCGCCGCTCGACGCGCTTTGGCGACGCGCTCTCCGCCGAGCTTTACGGCTATGTGGGTCGCTACGGCCTGCGCCACGACCGTCTGCTTATTTTAAGCCGCGACGGCGCCAAGCTTTTGGGTCAGGACCGGCTCGTCGCGGTGCGCGGCGCCAAGGCGGGCCGGCAGGCGCGCCCCTTCGCTCTGAGATTCCTGCTGCATCCGCAGGCGCAGGCCGCGCTGCGCGAGGACGGATGGAGCGTGGAGGTGACGCTCCCTTCCGGCGCGACTCTGCGCTTTGAGGCGGACAAGACCCCACCGCAGCTGGAGCCGGCCTGCTACTACGCCGCCCCCGAAGGCCCGCGCGCGACGATCGCGATCGTCCTCCACGGCGAAGCCACGCAAGGCGCAAGGCTGAGGTGGTCGTTTGAGGTGGCGCCGAAGCCGGCGGGCGCGGGTGAAGGCTGAGGTTAGGGACGAACTGACCTTCTAAGCAAAAGGGCTTAAATTCGCACGCCCACGAAGGGGTAGACATTTCCGAGAGGTTAATTTTTACATGAACTCCTATCCGCCTCTGAAGCTCTCCCGCTTGAGGGACATCGCCTGGGAGGAATGGGACCCAATCGGGCTCCTTCCTTCGGGAGATAAGTGGGAGAGCTATCCAGAGTTTGCCGACGAATACGACCGATATATGCTCGAAGCAGCGTCTAGGCTTCGCCGTGACTGGTCGATTTCGGACGCCGCAGATTATCTCATGTGGATCGCGAGCGAGCACATGGGTTTAGGCTCGCCGAGAGATGAGACAAGCCGTGTCCGCGCTGAGACAACGGCAAAAGCTATCAAGGCATATCTGGGCGAGTCGTCTGCGCAAAAACCTTAATTTCCGCATGGTTCTATAACTGCCGCTTCGGCATTGGCGGCGCGGGGACGCGGCCGAGCTTCAAATTCCAATAGGCCCAAGAGCGAGGGTCGATGACGCCGGGCGGCGCGTGGTCGAGAGCCTCGCGCAGATCCTCGTCATTCAAGAACGAGCGCAAAAGCTTCATGTCCTCATGCGTGGCGCGCGCGAAGGCGTAAGCCGCAAGACGGAATGTGTCGACGAGCGCCTCTTCGGGTTCCTCGAACCATACCACGCGGCGGGCGAAAGCCTCGGTTTCCGGGGTCAGGGGAAGCTGCTTCGACAGGTCAACCCCCCATAGCCCAAAATCAGAAAAAGCGCCTTTTATGGTATAGGAGGAGCGCCCGCTTTCTACATTCCTGCCGATCATAATGGTCAAGGTATAGGTAGGAAGGCGTGGGTTGAAGTCCTGCCGTCGCAGCCAATCTTTCTTGTATCCGGAACAATCTGTCACCCATGTCTCGGGACGCTCATTGGTTTTCCAGATGTTCACCCGTCATTGATGGCCTTCCCATGCTGCCTGCAACGCCAGAAGAAACCCAATCCATTGTCGATTACATGAATTTGCAGGCTCCCAACCTGAGGGTCGAATTTCTGCAAAAGGTATACACTGAGAACATTCTGAACCATCAGCATCATGTCTGGGACGTTCATACCAATGAAGACCGCTGGTGGGTGATTACAAATCCATTGAATCTCTACTCCCAAGAGCAGTTCCCCAACATGGACTTAGCAGTGACCTTCCATGTTGGGCTCTGCCTACGTGTTCCGCGAAGCGAGAAGCAGAAGCTCTCCGAGTTGCCGATCGAGCCGCTCGCCGAGTGTTACCGCTACATGGCGGAGGCGTCCGAAGCCCTAAATCACGCGCAAGAAGTCGCCGACTATCAGGCGATCGGGGTGCGTTGCCGGGAGGCTTTGCTTGCGTTTACGAATGCCGCGCAGATCGTGATGCCTTGGTCGTCAGGGGAAACAAAGCCCAAAAAGGCCGACTTCAAAGCTTGGGTCGATCATATTTGCGCAGTAAGCATGTCGGGGCAAAGCCACGAACAACGCCGCCTACTCTTCAAGACCCTACTCGATAGCGCATGGAAATTTTCCAACTGGCTTACCCACGCGAAAACGTCGAGATGGTTTGATGCCGAAGCGGCGACCTCGACCGTCGAGCATGCAATCAGCCTTGGGACTTCCGCAGTTGTCAGGCATCTTCGCGGCGTTCCTGAAACTTGCCCAGCATGTGGCTCGCATCGACTCTCGCCTCAAAGAGGGGTGAATTCGGATTATCCGGATATCGAATGGGAGAGGCCAGCCTGCGAAAAATGCGGCTGGGTTGGGGAGCCCGTGCCAATCTTCGCGACGGCTGATTCCTATGAGATGGAAGAGGAAGACAGGCCGCCGCCGGACGGTGAATGCCTAATACCGACTATGCCTCTGAGAACACTCAAAAAGCCGGGCGACCGTCAGGAATAAAAAGATTGGGCAGGCGCGGGCGCCTCCGCACCGACAAGGCTTGCCCTTCCGCTCCGCCCGGCCTAAAAGGCCCCCGCGTCGGCGGCGAACCCGTTCCGGCGCATTCGTCGTTGGCGGCTTGGGCCAAGCTTGAAAGCCCCAGGCCGCGACAAACCGTGGAACCCTTTGGCCGTGTCGGATCGAAGCGTCTTCTCCCCCGTCAATTTCGCCCTGGCGATCGGCGGCGGACTCTCGGCGGCGACCGTCTTCGCGGTGCTCGTCAAGGGCACTTCCGCGGGCTTTCTGCTGTCGCATTTCGCGCCGCTGCCGATCATGATCGTCGCCCTGGCGCTCGGCCTTTCGCATGGCGCGACGGCCGGGCTGGCGGGAACGATCGCGCTGAGCTTCTGGCCGCATCCGCTTTTCGGCATGGCCTTCGGGCTCCTCGTCGCTCTGCCCGCCTGGCTCTCCTGCTGGGTCTGCGCGGGCGCGCCGTTTCGCGACCAGGACCGGCTCGAGCGCAGCCTGCCCGGATGGGCTGTCACGGCGCAGACGCTGTCGATCGTCGCGGCGATCCTGCTCTTTCTCGGCCTCGCGGCGCTGTTCTCCGGCTCGCTCGGCGCGCCGCTCGCCCATCTGCAGGAGCAGATCAATTCCGCGATCGAGGCGATGAAAAGCGAGGGCGTGCTCGGCGACAAGGTCGACGTCGAGGATTTGAAGCGCATGCTGCGTCTGGCGCTGCCCGCGATGGTGGCGGGCCATATGCTGCTCGTGCAGGCGCTCAACCTCTGGCTCGCCGGAAGGATCGTGCAATTCTCCGGCATGCTGAAATTCGGCTGGCCGGATATCGCCGCGACGCTCGCGCTGCCGCGCTGGCTCGCGCTCCTGCTGCTGCTGGGCGCGGGGCTTTCCATCGTCGACGGCCTCGCCGGCGCCGCGGGCCTGACCATTGCGACGCCGACGGCGCTCGCCTTCGGCATACAGGGCCTCGCGGTGACGCATTTCTGGCTGCGCGGCTCGCCCGCGAGCCTGATCCTGCTGACGCTCATCTACTTCAGCATCGGCATCTTCGGGGCGCCGATGGTGCTCTTTTCCATTCTCGGCCTGGCCGACGTCGTCCTGCATTTTCGCGAACGCAAGACGTCCTCCCCGCGGCCGGACGGCGCCGTCTAGCGCCGAACGCTTCAAGCCAACTCAAGGAGAAACCCCATGGAAGTCATTCTGCTGGAACGCGTGGCCAAGCTCGGCCAGATGGGCGAGACCGTGCGCGTGCGCGACGGCTACGCCCGCAATTTCCTGCTCGCGCGCAAGAAGGCGCTGCGCGCCACGGAAAACAACAAGAAGCATTTCGAGTCGCAGCGCGCGCAGATCGAGGCGCATAGCCTCGCCGCGAAGGGAGAGGCCCAGAAGGTCGCCGAGTTGCTCGAGGGACAGACCTTCACGATCATCCGCCAGGCCGGCGAGAGCGGTCATCTCTACGGCTCGGTCTCGACCCGCGACATCGCCGACGCCGCGACGGCCGGCGGCTTCACGCTGCTGCGCAATCAGGTCGTGCTGATCCATCCGATCAAGGCGCTGGGCCTGCATCCGGTGCCGGTGCATCTGCATCCCGAGGTCGACGTGAAGATCACCGTCAATGTCGCGCGCTCCGAGGAAGAGGCCGAGCGTCAGGCGCGCGGCGAGTCGACGCTGCGCGAGCGCGAGGAGACCTCCATGTCCGACCTCGGCCTCGAAGTCGGACAAGCGCTCGCCGAAGCGGGCGACGTCGAGCTGTGAGAGGGGCGGAGGCCGCGGCGCGCGTAGAAATGCGCGCCGCGGCAAACCTTTCACGAGCGGGCATACAAAAATCAACAATTTAGTCCCGCAGGTGACGCAACCTTTGACGAGAATCACGCTATGGCGTTGGCCTCGGGGAGCGCAATCTCTCTGAAATTTTTTTGACGAGCACCATCGCGTGTTTTGCTTCGTCTTGTGCAGCGTAAAAAACATTCGCGGTCAAATCTGACTTCTCGTGAATTAAATCGTTACGCCGCTCTCTCAATTGCTTCGTTGAAGCACGCAAACCGTCATCCATTATGCCAAACAAGGGCAATTTATCCTCGAGGCGTATTCGATCATAATCTTTATTATATGCAACTGAGCCATATTTTCTTGTACCAAGCATGTAGAACAGAGCCTCGAGATACATTGTAGCAAATACTATTGTTATTAAGCTGGCCTTGAATGATTTCTGCTCCGGATCGTATGTGACTATGATGCCCGGTTCCCCGTCGGGTTTCGGTCTACGCGCCAGCATCGCAAGCCGTTCAGATTCTGCATGTGCTTCCTCCGCGATAGCCAAATATACATTCGCGTTCGTTAAGAGCATTGTGAGCCTTTCGCTTGCGGGTCCTTCCTTCTGCAGAAATAGAGCGGCTGGACCACGCCGCCGCCGCAGAATGGACAGCTCATTGCTGCTACAGGCGAGGCTGCGAGGACGATTCCTGCAGGAAGAAAAGGAGTCCGGCGTTACCTCACCCCTCGCTCCAAAAATAGTGCCACACGCCGTCCTCGCCGAAGCCGAGCTTGGTGACGCGCGGGCGGCCGTCGGAGAGCGGGCGCGCGTAATCGAAGAAGCGCACGCAGCTCCAAAAGGCGCGCTCCTCGTCGAGTGTCCTGGGCGGGCCCGAGAAGGCCGGCCATTCGTAGAGCGTCACGGGTCCGCGCTGGATCTTGGCGTAGGCCTGCGAGAGGCAAGCCTTGGCGACGTTCAGCGTCTCGAACCCCCTGCGGTCGTAGGAAAGCGCGCGCAACGCCTCGATGGGATCGTAGCCCGCCGGTCGCTTCGTCCCCGAGCGCTGGAACATCGGCCGCGTCTCGTTCCAGTCGATGGGAATGCGCAGCGCCTCCAGCTCGCCCTTGGCGCAGGCTTCGAGAATCTTGGCGCGGATGGCGGCGACCGGCGCGGGAAGAGCGCCAAGATCGCGCGAGGGCGCCGAAACAGTCCCCGCTTTCGGCTCGGCTTGGCTGGGCATGATCTCGTCCCCTCGGCGCCGGCGCGCCCTTCCAAACGCGCGTTGACGCGTTAGACCAGCTTAAACGCCTTTTCTCACCGATGCGGAATCCACTTCGGCGAAAAAAGCGATAAGCTCGCGGAGGAGGCCACGATGAGTCCAATCCCCAGGGCGAAGAAGAAGAGGCCCGAGCCGACGCTCCTCGACGTCATGGCGCGGGGCGCGGCGCGCGCGCTCCTCGCCGAGCGACTGCTGCGCCTCGGCGCGGCGCTGGGCTCGCTGGCGCTTTTCTTTCTGGCGCTTTCCTGGGCCGGCCTTTGGCTCGAGGTCGGCGCGCCCTGGCGCATCGCCGGCGTTTCGCTTTTCGGGCTTTGCGCCTTCGCTCTGGTTGCGCGCGAAACCCTGCGCGGCCTGCCGCCGCGCGCCGAGGCTCTGGCGCGGCTCGACGCCGCGGATCAGAGCGGCGCCCGGCCCGCGAGCGGGCTCGAGGATCGCCTCGCCTTGGAGAAGCCCGACGAAGCGACGAAAGCGCTTTGGGAGGCGCATCGCCGCAGCCTCTCCCGCGCGTTGGCCAAGCTGCGCCCGCCCCCGCCGCGCCCCGATCTCTCGCGCCGCGACCCTTATGCTCTGCGCGCGCTCGCGCTCATCGCGGCCGTCACGACGGCCATCGCGGCCGGCTCCGACCGCAGCGCCCGCCTCGCCACCGCCTTCGATTGGCGTAGCCCCCGCGCGGCAGGGGCCGCGACGCGGCTCGACGCCTGGCTCGATCCCCCGCCCTACACCGGGCGGGCGGCGATCGTTCTGGAGGAGAAGGACGCCGGCGAAACGCTGCCGGCGCCGGTCAATTCTGTTTTGCGCATACGGGGCCGTGGCGGCGCAACGGAGGGGGCGTTCACGGAGATCAAGGACGCGGCAGGGGGCGACGCGAATGAGCGCCGCTTCGCTCTCAAGGGCGACGCAAAGCTTTCGCTGCCCGGCCTCGGCGCCTTCGCCTTCGCCGCGATCCCCGATCTCCCGCCGACCATCCAGCTGACCGCAGCGCCGCGCAGCAATTACCGCGGCTCGATGTCGCTTCCCTTCAAGACCGACGACGATTATGGCGTCATCGAAGCTAAGGCGATTTTCTCGCTGCCGGACGGCGCGCCGACGCCGCTCTTTCCGCCGCCGCAGCTCGCTTTGGCGCCGCCTCAGCAGAACCACGGCCGCGGCGAAACCGAAGGCACGCTCGATCTCGCGGACAGCCCCTGGGCGGGCGGCGCTGCGGTGCTGACGCTCGCGGCGAAGGACGAAGGCGGCAACGAAGGCCGCTCCAAGAGCGTCGAGGTCGAGCTGCCGCAGCGGCGCTTCAATGATCCGCTGGCGCGGGCGCTCGCTGAGCAACGCCGCCTCCTCGTCTTCGATCCCTCGACGAGCCTGCGCACGCGGCTCGCCCTCGAGGCGCTGTCCATGGAGCCCGAGCTCTTCGAGACGCCCTCTTCCGTCTATCTCGGCCTGCGTCTCGCGCGGCGCATTCTGGACAAGCCGCAGAGCGAAGAAAATCTGCGCGAGGTCGCCGATCTGCTCTGGGCTATCGCAACGGGCATAGAGGGCGACACGAGCGAGAGCGAGCGCGCGCTGCGACAGGCGCGCGAGAGGCTCAAAGACGCGGTCGCGCGCGGCGCGAGCGAGCAGGAGATCGCTCGGCTCATGCAGGAGCTGCGCGACGCCATGGCGAAATTCATGGAGGACGCGAGCCGCGCCGGCCCACGCGACAAGAACCGCGGGGCCGATGCGGGCGGAGAAACGCGCGTCATCGACCAAAAGGAGCTCGAGAGAATGCTCGCGGAGCTCGACGCGGCCAGCAAGGCCGGGGACACGCAGCGCGCAGCGAAGCTCCTCGATCAGCTGGCGGCAATTTTCGAAAACCTGCGGGGCTCGGCGCAAGGCCGTCCCTCCGCCGCCGGGCGCAGCCTTTCCGAGATCGACCAATTATCGCGCGAGCAGCAGCAGCTTCGCGACGACACCTTTCAGGGCCTCGAGCAGGATGGCGGGCGAGGCGGAAGCGCCGAGCGGCAGCAGGCCTTGCGCAAGCGGCTCGAGCGCGCGCTCGAGGGACTTCGCCACTCGGGCGAGGGCGCGCCGGCGGATCTCGACGACGCCGACGAGGCGATGAAGGAGGCCGAGCGCGCGCTCGGGCAAGGCCCCTCCGGCCGCGAGCAGGCGGTCGGCGCGCAAGGCCGTGCTCTGCAGGCGCTGCGGCGTGGCGCCGACGCGCTGGCGCAGCAGGCGGGAGAGGCGCAGGGCGGCCAGCAAGGCCAGGAGGGCGAGAACGGCCGGGATCCGCTCGGACGCGAGCTCGGACGCGACGGCGGCAAAAGCGGCGACTCGCGGCTGGGCCCTTTGGGCGCCGCCCCGGCGTTACGCGCGCATAAGCTGCAGGAGGAGCTGCAGCGTCGGCTCGATCAGCGCGAGCGGCCCTCCGACGAGCTCGACTATCTCGAGCGCCTTCTGAAGCGATAGACCCCGCTTTACAGACGCTTTCAGGGAATCCGCGCAACGATGCTCCACAGACGCGCATTTCTCGCACGCTTCGGCGCGGCCGCGATCGCGACAGCGCCGCCTCAGGCCGTGCTCGCCGCCGCGCCCGGCGCCTCGGAGCTGCAAAAGGCTCTCGACGATATCGAGGCGGGGCTCGGCGGCCGGCTGGGCGTCGCGGTCCTGGACACCGGTAGCGGCTTTCGCGCGGGCCATCGGGCCGACGAGCGCTTCCCCCTCTGCAGCACGTTCAAATTTCTAGCCGCGGCGGCGGTTCTCGCGCGGGTGGACGCCGGGAATGAAAGTCTTGATCGGCGCGTGCGCGTCGAGCCCAAGGACATTATCGCGCATTCGCCCGCGGCGGAAAAACAGCTCAACGGGACCATGTCGCTGGCCGAGCTTTGCGAAGCGGCCGTCACCCTCAGCGACAACGCCGCCGCCAACCTTCTGCTCGCGCAGCTCGGAGGTCCGGCGGGTCTTACGCAATCGCTGCGGGCGCTGGGCGATCAGGAGACGCGTCTCGATCGCTTTGAGCTCGAATTGAACGAGGCTTTGCCGGGCGATCCGCGCGACACAACGACGCCCGCCGCAATGGTCAAGAACCTTCAAAACTTGGTGCTCGGCGACGGACTCTCGCCTGCCTCGCGAGGCCAGCTCGCGAACTGGCTCATCGCCAATAAGACCGGCGACGACTGCCTGCGCGCCGGAACGCCGGCAGGCTGGCGCGTCGGCGACAAGACCGGATCGGGAGAGCGGGGAACTCGCAACGACATCGCGGTATTGTGGCCGCCCGGCCGCGCGCCGATCGTCGCCGCGGCCTATATCACCGGCGCCACGGTCAGCCCCGAGCGCCGAAACGCGGGGCTCGCCGCCGTGGCCAAGGCCGTCGCCGACGCCGTCGGCGCATGAGGGTCGGGGCGCATTCGCATGCGCTCCGACGTAAGGCTCGCGGTCAGCGCGTTTGCGCCCATTGCTCGACGGTCACGTCGCGCTCGGCGCGCTCGAGCTTGTCGGACATTTCTTCCAGCATGGCGTGCTCCTGCTGGGCGGACATCGCCTCCATGCCGTCAGAAAGCACCGCCGTCTTCAGCGCCTTGGTCGCCTGGCGGCCGAGCTCGCGGATCCATTGATTGACATTGGCGAGCAGCGCCCTTTTGCGGTCCTTCTGCTGCTCGGGACCGCCGCCGTCGTCCGAGGCGAGCGCAATCTCTTCCTTGGTCGCGGCCGTCTTCTTCTCAATGTCGGCCAGCTTGTCCTCGAGCGCCTTGATCTCCTCGGGCTTGGCGTTCGCCGCCTTGGCTTTCTCGAGCGCGGCCTCGGTCTCCTTCTTCGCCTTGGCGAGATTGTCGAGGCCGTTGTTGAGCCAATTTGCTTGCAGCTTCAGCAGGCCGTCGCGCGGCGTGTTCCCCGAGACGTTCAAATTGCCGGGGAGCGGGAAATAAGGTCCAAGCTCCGCCGCGCCAGCGGGCGCAGCAATGAGAAGCGATGCCCCGAGAAGGAGCGCCGCCAGATACTTTTTATGCGCCATAAGTTTTCTCCCTTACCCGCGGCTCTCTTTCGTCCGCTGGATCGTTTTTCCCGCACGCTCTTTCTTGGCCGCGTGTCTTCACGCGGAACCGAGGTCGGCGACGCGTCCGACTGTAGTCTGGGGCGCGACCGGCCGGCTGGCAAGGGCGTGTTTCCGCCAGGAAGCGGCGGGAGCTAGCGTTTACGCGGCGGCGCGGGGGCGCAAGCCGTCGCGGCGCTTGCCCGCGCCGAGGGTTCGAGCACGGCCGCGCAATCGAAATTGGGATCGACCGGAGGCGGCGGCGGGATCTCGCCTTTCTGGCCATCGGGGGAGGAAACGCCGATATCGGCGGACGGAGCCGCGGCGCGGCTCCCCCAGTCCCAATATTTCGAAGCTTGCGGGCTGATCGAGACGTCGAGCCGTGTCGCCGGCCGGGGCTGGAAGGAAAGCGAGCCGGCAACGGGAGTGACCGTCGGATCGCGCCCGTAGGTCTCCCCAATCCGAAACCCATCCTGGCGCGGGGTGAAGTAAACCCCGTGCTTTTGATCCGTCCCGCTTCCTCTCTGGCCGAAGCCGATCGCGCAGGGCCCGTGCAGCGCGGCCTCACAAGCGGCGCGGGTGGCGAAGCGCGGCGCCTTCTCCTGGAATTCAGCGGCGGCGTTCTTTTCGGCGTAGGCGCAAAGCTCCTGGGTGCGCCTGCCCATAGAGACGCAAGCCGCGGCGTTGAGATAGACCGCGCTGCCGGGTCCTCTCGGCGTCTGGGCGAAGCCCTCAGTCCAAATTGCGCTAAAACCAAGGATTGCAAAGGCGACCGCGCGCAAGATGATCCTCATCGCGTCTCCGTATTTCTAGCCGCGCCCAGCTGAGGCGGTCGATTGGGCAAAGTCCAATCGACGCCGACGCGCAGCGCGCAAGTCTCGAGCAGACCAGAATTTTCAGGCGATTTAGCGACCCGGCGCCCAATTCGTGAAATTTCGAGATTGCACGAGGCCGCGACGCCATGAACTTTAAACGTTTATGTGAAATCCCTTCAGGTTGACGGGGCCAGCGGGTGACGACTATCAAGGGTTGGCTGCTCAGGCTTCATCAGCAGGGTTCGGGATGCGCTTACAGAAATCAACGGCTCTTGCCCTTTTATGCGCCGCTTCGCTTGCGGCGTGCGAGCCTGGCGCCACGCTCGACCCTCTCACCGATGAGCAACGGGAAGAGCTCATCAGACTTGCCCAGACGACGACGCCCGATCTCAAGCCCGGCGAGAGGTTGAAAATTCAAGTCTTCGGCGAAGACAGGCTTTCGGGCGAATTTGAGATCGATCCCGCCGGCTATATTTCCGTCCCGCTTGCCGGCACGGTCAAGGCCTCAGGCATAACTCAGAGGCAGCTGGAGCGCGAGCTCTCGAGCAAATTCCGCGGAGAATATCTGCGCGACCCGAAGGTCACGGTCGAGGTGATCGGGTTCCGTCCCTATTACATCCTGGGCGAGGTCAACCGCCCTGGAGAGTTTCCCTTCCGAAGCGGCCTCAACGTCATAAGCGCGATCGCCGTCGCTGGCGGCACCACCTACCGCGCGAGCCGGTCGACCATTTTAATCAAGCATTCGGATGAACCGGGCTTCCGCGAATATCCGCTGAACGCGGAGATCCCTGTTTTCCCCGGCGATCTGATCAAGCTGCCCGAACGCTACTTCTGACGACGCGCGAGGGGCCGCCTTCGCCGCTCGTCAACCCGCTGGACCGAGCGTGCGCGGGGCCGGCGCGACGACCTTCGGCTGGCCGCCGTCGATCTCCAGCACCGAAAGCGCGCGGTCGTTCAAGCCCTCTGCGCGGAAGCGGAACACGCCGTCGGCGCCGTTGAAACCCGCCGGATTGGTTAGCGAGGATTCGGCGTAGCGCTGCGAGCCCTGCTGCTTGGAGAGCGCGATGGCCAGCGTGACCGCGTCATAGGCGAGGGTAGCGATGCGCGACGGCTCGGACCCGAATTTGGCGCGATAGCGGCCCGCGAAGGCGTTGAAGCCGCTGTTCTCCGGCGCCGCGAACCAAGCGCCCTGCAGCGCCGGGACCTTCAGCGCGCGCGGGTCATTCCACAGGCTCGTGCCCAAGATCTGCACGCGTTTGGAGTTGATGTTGGCGGCAGTCAGCTCGCGCGCCACCCCTCCGATCGCGTCCGGCGACTCGGGGATGAAGAGCATGTCGATCTGATCGGCCACCGCCGCAATACGCTTGACCGAGTTGGCGGGCTGGCCGGGCTTGTATTTTTCGATGACGACGACGCGCAGGCCGTGGTTCGCGGCGCTCTGCTGGAATTGCGCGAGCGCGAGCGCGCCATAGTCATTGTCGGGAACGAGCGCCGCCGCGGACTTCTTGCCGCGCTGCGCGGCGAAGTCGATGATGCGCTCCACATTTCCCTCGACGAGGAAGGACAGCAGATAAACGCCGCGCGAGGCCGACGAGGAGTTGGTCGAAAAGGCGATCACGGGCTTGCCCGCGCCTTTCGCGATGCGGCCCGCCTCCTTTACCCCCGCGGCGAAGACCGGTCCGATGATCAGCTCGGCGCCCTCGTTCACGGCGGCCTGCGCCGCCGCCGCCGCGCCGGCGGGCGAGGAGTGGTCGTCCTTGACGACGATGCTCACGTCGTTTTGACCGGACTCGAGATAGGCGAGCTGCGCCGCGTTGCGCAGCGACGCGCCGACGCTCGACGGGCCGGACGCCTGGGTCAGCGGCACGATCAGCGCAATTTTTATGGGACCCTGGCCGATGAGCTCGCTCGGCTCGCCGACGGGAGGCGCAAGCGGCTGAGACGTCGCCGGACCGGCGGATGGCGCGCCGAGCTGAAGATCGGGGCTTTTCGGCCCTCCGCCTTTCGGGTTGCAGGCGCAAAGCAGCGCCGTCGCCGCCAGCGCAACGAGGGCAAGGCCTGACCTGCGCTTTGTCGCGCGGCGTGGCGTCGATCGAGTTATCGTCCGCATGGAGGTCGCTGCAGTCCTTTGGACAGGCGTGAAATCCTCTTTGTTTCTCAAGTCGCAGAGCCAATAGTCCCGGCCCTCCGCCCCATGTCAATAGAGGGCTTGAGTCTCCCGGCAAAAAGGCGGCGGCCCGAGCGCGACGC
This sequence comes from uncultured Alphaproteobacteria bacterium, assembly GCA_963798515.1. Taxonomy (GTDB): domain Bacteria; phylum Pseudomonadota; class Alphaproteobacteria; order Rhizobiales; family Beijerinckiaceae; genus Methylocystis. The sequence continues at coordinate 114,617 of CAWCTS010000017.1, read as the reverse complement.
GAGCCTTGCGGGGAATAGGGAACTTGTTCTATAAAAAGAACGCACGAGCGTCATACAGAACGACGTTGCGAGGAAGCCTATGGCTGACGAACACGCGCCGCCCGCAACCTTCACCTACGCCGCCTTTGGCTTGCGGGCGGAGGCGGAGGCGGTCGCGCCCGGCCTCTATCTCGTCGCGACGCCGATCGGCAATTTGCGGGATATCACTTTCCGCGCCCTGGAAACTCTCGCGGCGGCCGATGCGGTCATCGCCGAGGACACGCGCGTCACGCGGACGCTGCTCGCGCATTACGGCATTTCGACTCCGCTCGTCGCCTATCACGAGCACAATGCGCGCGTGATGCGCCCGCATCTCATCGCGCGCCTCAAGGACGGCGCCAGGCTCGCGCTCGTCTCCGACGCCGGGACGCCGCTCGTCTCCGATCCGGGCTACAAGCTTGTCCAGGAGGCGCTTCTCGCCGATATCAAGGTCACGGCGGTTCCAGGGCCTTCCGCCGTATTGACGGCCCTCGTCGTGGCGGGCCTTCCGACCGACCGCTTCTTCTTCGAAGGCTTCTTGCCGCAAAAGAGCGGCCCGCGGCGCGCCCGCCTGGCCGAGCTCGCGCATGTGCCGGGCACGCTTGTCTTCTTCGAGAGCCCGCGCCGTCTTGCGGACACCTTGCAGGACTGCGTGGCGGCGCTTGGCGACCGCGAGGCGGCGATCGCGCGCGAGCTCACCAAGCTATACGAAACCGTACGGCGCGGCTGGCTCGGAAATCTCGCGAAAGAGCTGGCGGAAGAGGACCCTCCCAGGGGCGAGATCGTGCTGCTCGTCGCGCCTCCGACGGCGCGGGCGCAAGCCGGGCGCGAGGAGGAGATCGACGCCCAGCTGGAAGCTGCGCTCGGCGCTCATTCGCTGCGAGACGCCGCAGATGTTGTGGCCGCAGCCACCGGCCAGCCGCGCCGCCAGATCTATGCGCGCGCGCTGAAGCTCGTCGCAGACCGGGGCGGCTGAACGGCCCGAGCGCTGTTTTCCTTTGCGGGTCGCACGCACAGGTCTATATCCGAGAGCCATGTCCGCCGCGCCCACGAACCGCCGCCCAGCTTCGCCCAAGGATTCGCCTCAGGAGCCGTTCAAGCGCTCGCTCGCGGGAACGATGCGGGCGATGGCGAAGTCGCCCGATCTCGAAGTAAGCTTCTCGCCCGACCGCCCGTCGCTCGTCGCGGGCGAGGAAGGCGTCAAGGCGCGACTCCCCGAGCCGCCGCGCAAGCTCAGCGCCCGCGACGCAGCCATCGCGCGCGGCTGCGCCGACAGTTTCGCGCTGCGGATCGCCTGCCACAATGAGGCGCTGCACCGGCGCTGGGCGCCCACGACGACCGAGGGCCGCGCCGCCTTCGACGCCATAGAGCAGGCGCGCGTCGAGTCGATCGGCGCGCGGCGCATGGCGGGCGTCGCCGCCAATATCGAAGCGATGCTCGACGACCGTTACCAACGCGCGCAATTTGGCGCCGTCTCGCGACGCGAGGACGCGCCGCTCGAGGACGCGCTGGCGCTCATCGCGCGCGAAAGACTGACCGGGCTCGCGCCGCCGGAGCACGGCCGCAAGGTCGTGGAGCTATGGCGCGATTTCATCGAGGAGCGCGGCCGCCCGCATCTCGACAGGCTCTCGGGCGCGATTGAGGACCAGCGCGGCTTCGCGCAAATCGTCCAGCATCTGCTCGCTAGCCTCGACATGGGCGCGCCGCAGCGCGACGACGAGGAGGAGAAGCAGGACGAGTTCGACGAGGAGAAGCAGGACAGGGACAGCTCGGAAGGCGAGCAGGAAGAGGGCGAGGAAGCGCAGTCCTCCGCCGACATGGAGAAGGCCCTCTCCTCCGAGGAAGAGATGGCGGAGGGCGACGCCGAGGCCGCCGATCTTCCGCACGGCGAAGCGCGCGAGGATCAGGACGGCGGCGAGCCCGAGGAGGCCAATGAGGGGCGCAGGCCCAATCTCCCGCACGCCGAGCGGTCAGGTTCCGACTATGCAGCCTACACGACGAAATTCGACGAGATCGTGCGCGCCGAAGAACTTTGCGAGGTCGAGGAGCTCGACCGGCTGCGCTCCTATCTGGACAAGCAGCTTCTGCACCTTTCCAGCGTCGTCGGCCGGCTCGCCAACCGACTGCAGCGCCGGCTGATGGCGCAGCAGAGCCGCTCCTGGGAATTCGATCTCGAGGAAGGGCTGCTCGATCCCGTGCGTCTGCCGCGCATCATTCTCGACCCGCAGCAGCCGCTCTCCTTCAAACGTGAGAAGGACACCGACTTTCGCGACACGGTGGTGACCCTGCTGCTCGACAATTCCGGGTCGATGCGCGGGCGCCCGATCACGGTCGCGGCCACCTGCGCCGACATTCTGGCGCGCACGCTCGAGCGCTGCGGGGTGAAGGTGGAGATTCTCGGCTTCACCACGCGCGCCTGGAAAGGCGGCCGTTCGCGCGAGGCCTGGCTCGCCGAAGGCAAGCGGGCCAACCCCGGGCGCCTCAACGACGTGCGCCACATCGTCTACAAGGCGGCCGACGCGCCCTGGCGGCGCGCGCGGCGCAATCTCGGGCTGATGATGCGCGAGGGGCTGCTCAAGGAGAACATCGACGGGGAAGCGCTCGATTGGGCGTACCGCCGCCTGCTCGCGCGGCCGGAGCAGCGCCGTATCCTGATGATGATCTCCGACGGCGCGCCGGTCGACGATTCGACGCTCTCCGTCAATCCCGGCAACTATCTCGAACGACATTTGCGACAGGTCATTTTCGAGATCGAGACGCGCTCGCCGGTGGAGCTGATCGCCATCGGCATCGGACATGACGTGACGCGCTACTATCGGCGCGCCGTCACCATCGTCGACGCCGAGGAGCTCGGCGGCGCCATGACCGAGAAGCTCGCCGAGCTCTTTGGGGAAAAGCCGCAGTCGCCCCACCTCGCGGGCGCGCAGGAGACGGGGCGCCGGCTTCGCGGCGATCGCGCGTCGCTGCGGCGCTAAAGTTAAAGAATATTCATCATTAACGCCTAAGCAAAAATTTTTTTTATCGGCACAACGGAACTCAGACCGCCCCCTGTGCATTCCTTACCCGGAACTTAGCGCGGCATTTAGACGCTGTCCGTAAGCGTGGCCGATTGACCGGGGTTGGAGGAAGTAAGTCATGTCTCTCATGACCGTGCATAACGACAGGGGCGCTCTCTCGGGGGCGAAACCCGCGCAGTTGGAGACCATCGCCTGCGTTTCCGTGATTTGCCTCCTGGCTTCGGCGCCGCTGTTCGTCGCCATCGGGTTGATGATCTGGGGCGGCTAAGCTGTTCCTCCCAAGCGGTCTGCAATGAAAGAGTTTGAGCCGCGCTTCCGAGGGGAGCGAGGGTTTTTCGCCTCAAAAGTTGACTAAAATTATAGAGTAGTTGGTTCGAGCCCGTAAGCTGCGTCCCGAGCTTGGCCTTCCCTCAGCTCTCGTCTCCGATCGGCCACTCGCCCTTAAAAACGCCACCCTTCGAGTTCGTGCGCTTCGACGGAGATCGTCTTCGCGCCATTGGGCTTGTAGTCGAAGCGGAAGATTGGATCTTCCGAGAGCGATATGCCGCCCTCCATCGAGAAGATCAGATCCGCGCCCTGCCGCACCTCGACCTTATCGATGTAATGCGCGGGGATGTAGAGATGCGACATCTGATCCATCTGCATGCCCGAGGCGTTGGGGTGGCGGATCATGATTTGCGCCTCATGCCGGTCGGCGGTCTGCGATTTGAACGCGCGATATTTCATCTTGCCGAGATTGGCCGCCGCTTCGTCCATGTTCTTGCCCGCCGGCGCCGAGCAGCCGCCCGCCGCCTTGACGAATTTGACCTCGGTGTGAAGCGCGCCGTCGCCCGTTTCCGCGACGGCATGGACGTTCGTGTAGGAGTTCACGCGCACGCGCGTCTCGATGAAGCTCACGCCGGCGCCGGGCCCGAGCGTGAAGGCTGCGGCCATCGGCATCGGATTCTGGTCGATGACGAGCGTCGCGCGCCGCACGCCTGAATCCTTGAAGCGCAGGGTCATGGGAACGATGGCGGCGTCCTCGGCGCGCGTCGGGGCCTCGAGCGCGATCGTCTGATCGAGCCCGACGCTCTTGCCGGGGAAAAGATCGCGCGAGATGTCGGGCCAGACGTCCGGCGTCTCGGCGCGGACAGCGAGCGATGCGGTCGCAATCAATCCCAGAGCGAGCAGAAGAGCGGCGCGGTGGCGCGGGAGGCTTCGTGTCATCGGACTTCCTTTCAGATCGGTCGGCAGCATAAAGCGGGACGCGGGCGGCGGAGGCGACAAAATCACGGCCCTTCCCATTCGAGCTCGGCGAAACCGGCGGTGGCGTTGCGGCCGTTATAGTTGTCGAACAGGCTCCATTTCGGGCGTTCGCTCTCTCCCGCCTGCTTGGCTGTCTGCGCGACGCTCTCCCCCTTCTTGATCGCCCCGCGCAAATCGGCCGTCAGCTTCTGCAGATAGGCGCGCTCATCCTCGAGCGCCTGTGGCCAGGGCGCGACGAGGGGACCGTGTCCCGGCACGACGCGATGAGCCGGAATCGCCGCCAGATCGTCGGCGACGGCGAGAAAGCCGAGGAGGCTTCCGTCCACCACTGGCACATGCCCCATGAAGAGCAGATCGCCGGCAAAGAGCGTTCCCGTTTTCTCGTCCAGCACGGTCAAATCGCAGTCGCTGTGGGAGCGCGGCCAGGCGCGTAGCGCTATCCGCCTTCCGCCAAGCTCGAGGTTCATGTCTGTTTCCACCGTCACGGTCGGCGAGACCAGCGTGGTCCCGTCCAGCGCGTCGCCCATCGCCTCGCGGAAGGAAGAGAGATATTGCTCGCCGCGCGCCGCGAGCGAGCGCGGCAGATTTTTGTGCCCGACGAAGACCGCCCCCTCGGCGACGAAGGCCGAGGCCCCGAAGATATGATCGGGGTGGGCGTGTGTCGCAATAACGTAACGAATGGGCTTCGACGTTTTCTCTCTGAGCGCGGCGAGGAAGGCTCTGCCCTCGATGAGGCTCCCGCCGGCGTCGACGACCGCCACGGCGTCGTCCCCGACGATGGCGCCGAGATTGGCGATATCGCCCTTGTTGTCGCGCGTCATCATCGCGATCTGGCCGGCGTGGGCGAGAACGCCGGGGGCGATCTCCTCCAGATTGAAACCCTCCGCGGCGGAGCAGAGCGCCGGCAGAGAAAGAAGCGATATCACGAGGGCGAGGACACGCGTCATGGGGTACGGCTCATCTTAAAGCGCGGCCGAGATCGGGCAGCTTCCCCGGCGATTTTGGCGTTTTTCCCGGTTGCGCTCCTAAAAGCGGCGCCATATTATCCCGCCGTTTCCGGCTCAAGAAAAGTCTTTCGGACGGGAACCGAAAGGTAATCCTCGCTCTAGCGTCGGCGACGCGCGCTCGATGCGAGACAAGAAAACGGAAAAAGCTTTCCCGGCACCCAGGGAGCCATCAAGGCGCGAGGTCGGCGACGACGCCAGCATAAGGCGCGTGGCGGCATCGTCAGGAGGAAAAGCTCATGCATAAACTGTTGCTGTCGACTTCGGTCGCTGTTCTGGCGCTCGCCGCGGTCGGCGTGGCGAAGGCCGAGGACGCGCTGCTTACGCTTCAAAAAGACCCCAAGCAGTGGGTTAGCCCCACGGGGGATTACGCCAATTTGCGCTATTCGACACTCAAAGAAATCAATACGACGAACGTGCGTAGGCTCGTCCCGGCGTGGAGCTTCTCCACCGGCACGCTGCGCGGACATGAAGGCGCGCCGCTCGTTCTTGGCGACGTGATGTATATCCACACCTCCTTCCCGAACATCGTTTACGCGCTCGACCTGAACGACAACGGCAAGATCATCTGGAAATACGAGCCGAAGCAGGATCCCAACGTCATCGCCGTGATGTGCTGCGACACGGTGAACCGCGGCCTCGCCTATGGCGACGGCAAGATCTTCCTGGCGCAGGCCGACACCACGCTCGTCGCGCTCGACGCCAAGACCGGCAAGCTCGTCTGGTCGGTGAAGAACGGCGATCCGTCGAAGGGCCAGACCTCGACCGCCGCTCCGCATGTCTTCAAGGACAAGGTGCTCGTCGGCATCGCCGGCGGCGAGTTCGGCGTGCGCGGCCACATCACCGCCTATGACATCAAGGACGGTCATCAGATCTGGCGCGGCTATTCGATGGGCCCGGACAGCGACACGCTGATCGACCCCGAGAAGACCACCCATCTCGGCAAGCCGGTCGGTCCCGATTCTTCGACGAAGACCTGGGAAGGCGACCAGTGGCAGATCGGCGGCGGCACGACCTGGGGCTGGTACAGCTACGATCCGGAACTCAACCTGATCTACTACGGCTCGGGTAACCCCTCGACCTGGAACCCCAAGCAGCGTCCGGGCGACAACCGCTGGTCCATGACCCTCTGGGCGCGCGACCTCGACACCGGCAAGGCGAAGTGGGTCTATCAGACGACCCCGCACGACGAATGGGACTATGACGCGATCAACGAGGTCGTGCTCGCGGACCAGACGATCGGCGGCGTGAAGCGCAAGACCGCGGTTCACTTCGACCGTAACGGCTTCGCCTATACGCTCGATCGCGTCACGGGCGAGCTGCTCGTCGCCGAGAAATACGACCCGGCGGTCAACTGGGCGTCGAAGGTCGACATGGACAAGAGCTCGGCGACCTATGGCCGTCCGCTCGTCGTGTCCAAATATTCGACCGAGCAGAACGGCGAAGACACCAACACGCAGAACGTCTGCCCCGCCGCGCTCGGCTCCAAGGACGAGCAGCCGGTGTCGTTCAACCCGGAGACGGAGCTCTTCTACGTGCCGACGAACCACGTCTGCATGGACTATGAGCCCTTCCGCGTGAGCTACACCGCCGGCCAGCCTTATGTCGGCGCGACGCTCGAGATGTTCCCGGCGGGCAAGGTGCTCGGCGACGGCACGACCAACACGGGCAACTTCATCGCCTGGGATGCGCGCGTCGGCAAGATCGTCTGGTCCGATCCGGAGCAGTTCTCGGTGTGGTCTGGCACGGTCTCCACGGCTGGCGGCATAGCCTTCTACGGCACGCTCGAAGGCTATCTGAAGGCCGTCGATCTGAAGACCGGCAAGGAGCTCTACAAGTTCAAGACTCCTTCGGGCATCATCGGCAATGTGATCACCTATGAGCACAAGGGCCATCAGTATGTCGCGGTGCTTTCGGGCGTCGGCGGCTGGGCGGGCATCGGTCTCGCGGCGGGTCTCGCGAAGAGCAACGAGGGCCTCGGCGCCGTCGGCAACTACAAGGGTCTCGCGGATTACACGGCGCTCGGCGGCGTGCTGACCGTCTTCGCCCTGCCGGAGGAGAGCGCGTCGGCTGCGGGCTCGAGCAGCCCCGCGGTCTGGAAGTCGCCGGCCAACTAAAGAAAGTTGGGGCGCGCGCGTCGCGCCCCTTTTTCCAAAGAGCCCGGCTTCGTCGTCTTCACGGCGCGTGGCCGGGCCTTCTTTTTACGCCTCCCGCATTCTGCTAAGGGGCCAGCGAACGCCGAGCTGTGACAACGGCGATAAGAGAAGAAGAGTCGGAGAGTAGGGATGAAACTGTCTTTGGCGAGGGCTCTCGCCCTTGGGGTCGTTGTGAGCTTTGGAACCGCGGCCTACGCCGATCCGCCGGGCGATCCGAAGGCCGTCAAGTCGGAAGACGGCAAATATCTCGATGCGCAGGGCGACCCGACCTATAATGTGAAGGACGGCACGGTCGATTGGTACACCTTCTCCGGCTATCGTCGCTATCACTCGGAATGCCACGTCTGCCACGGCCCGAACGGCGCCGGCTCGACCTATGCGCCCGCTCTGAAGGACTTGGTCAAACGCTTCAACTATGCGGAGTTCGCCGGCATCGTGATCGGCGGTCGGCAGAACGGCAACAGCGTGATGCCGTCCTTCGCGGACAATAAGAACGCCTCTTGCTACATCACCGATCTCTACGTCTATCTGCGCGCGCTGTCGACCGGCGCCATCCAGCCGGGACGTCCCGAGAAGAAGGAAGAGAAGCCGAAGGCTTTCACCGAGGCCGAAGCCGCGTGCATGAACGCCAAGTGAGCGCCTGCCGGCGCGAGACGCGCGCGTCTCGCGCCCGCTTCCGGAGGTCGAAGTGACGACGCCGCCAGGCCGGACGGCGCGGATGTCTTTGGCCCGCCTCGCGGCGAGCGGGCTCGCGCTTGCCCTGCTCGCCTCGCCCGCCTTTGGCCAAAACTTCGGGGCTGACGCCGGCGGGGAAGCCGGCTCGATCGAGATCATCGATCCCACGACGCTCCGCGTCTGCGCCGACCCCAACAACCTCCCCTTCTCGAACGAGAAGCGCGAGGGCTTCGAGAACAAGATCGCCGAGCTTCTCGCCTCGAAGCTCCATAAGGGTCTCGCCTATACTTTCTATCCCGGCGCGACGGGCTTCGTGCGCAACACGCTGAATGCGCATCTTTGCGACGTCATTCTCGGCTCGCCGCAGGGCAGCGACGTCGTTCAGCCGACGAACCCCTATTATCGCACGACCTACGCGCTGGTGACGCGCGCCGATTCCGATCTCGCGGATTTGCGCTCGCTCGACGATCCGCGCCTCAAGGCGCCCGGCCGGCGCATCGGCCTCGTCGCCAACACGCCGCCCGGCAATCTCCTCGCGCGAGACGGCCTGCTCGGCGCGGTGAAGTCTTATCCGCTGATGGTGGACACGCGTTTCGACTCCTCCTCCGAGACGATGATCGCCGACCTCGAGAAAGGCGACCTCGATGTGGCGGTGCTCTGGGGTCCCATCGCCGGCTATCGCGCGAAGTCTTCCGCCAAGAAGCTCATCGTCACGCCGATCGCCGACGCGCCCGGGACTCGCATGAGCTTCCGCATCGCTTTCGGCGTGCGCCGCTCCGACCAGAACTGGAAGCGCGAGCTCAATCGCTTCATCGCGGACAATAAGGGCGCGATCGACGCCATTCTGCGCGATTACGGCGTGCCGCTCCTCGATGAGCAAGGCAAAGCCGGTTCGCCAACGCCAAGCGGATCGCCATGACTGCCGAGACGGACGAGGCCTTTGCGCCGACCAAATCCTTCCAGGGTCTGATCCTCACCCTGCAGCGCTATTGGGCGAAGCAGGGCTGCGTGATTCTGCAGCCCTACGACATGGAGATGGGCGCGGGCACATTTCATCCCGCCACCACCCTGCGCGCGCTCGGACCAAAACCTTGGCGCGCCGCTTATGCGCAGCCCTGCCGCCGGCCAAAGGACGGACGCTACGGCGAAAACCCGAACCGGGTGCAGCATTATTATCAGTTCCAGGTGATTCTGAAGCCCTCGCCGCCCGATCTCCAGGAGCTCTATCTCGCCTCGCTCGCCGCCATCGGCCTCGACGCGAAGCTCCACGACATCCGCTTCGTCGAGGACGACTGGGAAAGCCCGACCCTCGGCGCCTGGGGGCTAGGCTGGGAATGCTGGTGCGACGGCATGGAGGTCTCGCAATTCACCTATTTTCAGCAGGTCGCGGGCATAGAATGCCGGCCCGTGTCGGGCGAGCTCACCTACGGCCTCGAGCGCCTCGCCTGCTATCTGCAGGGCGTCGATTCGATCATGCAGCTCAATTTCAACGGGCGCGAGGGCGACGAGAAGATCACCTATGGCGACGTCTTCCGGCAGGCGGAGCAGGAATATTCGCGGCATAATTTCGAATATGCGGATACGCAAAAGCTGTTTCTCGACTTTTCCGCCGCCGAGAACGAATGCAAGCGGCTGTTGGCGCTGGGCGGAGACAAGCCGGAGGAGCGGCATCTGCTCTCGCTCCCCGCCTATGATCAATGCATCAAGGCCTCTCACGTCTTCAATCTTCTCGACGCGCGCGGGGTCATCTCGGTGACGGAGCGTCAGAGCTATATCGCGCGCGTGCGCGAGCTTGCGAAAGCCTGCGGCGCCGGCTGGTCGCGCACCGAGTTGGGCGGCTTTCGCGTTTAAAATCCAGCCTTAAGGTGAAAAATCGGGAACGAAACGCGTCCTCGCGCGTTTCTGGGGCGCGGCTGTTGACGCTGATCCGCTTTTGTTCTAGTTGTGTTCGAGTTCTGATCGCGTTGCGATGGAGGTTGGAATGATCGGCGCCGAGTCCGCGAAGCGGCGGGAACACCAGAAATTCAAGGGCTTCGGCGGAGGCGGCGCTGCTGGGCGCGGCGCGAGCCTGGCTTCGCTCGCCCAAACCCCGCTGCGCGGCGCGTTCTACTCCTGGCATGGCGCTTCCGGCCGCCGCTACGTCCTCTCGGTCTTTGACGGGAGCGACTGGATGCTCGTTTCCGAGTTCCAGTCCGTCGCGATCGTCGGCGTCGCCAATGATGGAACGACCCGCCGGCCGATCTGCGTCTTGTCCCCGCGCGAGCTCCGCGCTCTGGGTCCCGCGCTCGTCGAGGCTGCGAACGAATGGCACGTGCTGTTTGGCGCGGATGACGCGGCGATCAAGGACCTCGCCGGGTCGCTGATGAATTAGCCTCTTGCCGAGAGCCTCGCTGGAGCGGCTCTCCCTCCTCTTCCTGCAGGTCTCGCGTCTGAGTTTTACCAGGCGGCCTCATAGCCCGCCTGTAGACCACCCATGTTGCACGGCGGTGGAGTGTCCCTGCACGGCGCAGCGAGCACAAATTTCAAGCCGGGATGTCGTCGCCTACCGTGTCGACGTCCCCATTTGGCTGGTTTACCTAAGTTGCATAATCCAATGAGTTTGCCTTGCCTTCGGTATATAGGGTCTCCCGCTCGAGGGTTTCCTCGGGTCGTTCAACCGCATGGAATTAAGACCCTATGTTCGGCGTCGAGCAAGCGCTTTTGGACCGTATCGCCAATTCAAGCTCGGACCTGACGATCCTTGCGATTGCGGCGCTGGTCTTTGCGGTCGTCGGCGGCGTCATCGCTTACCTGGCGCATAAATTCTGGTTTCGTTACTGGCCCACGGACTCCGAGTACGACGACAAGCTCGCCGAAGCCGCCCATACGAGCATGCTCGGATTCGCTGCGTTCGTTCTCGCCTTGCTGATCTCGAACGGACTCTCGACCCTTTCTGAGACCGACAAGGAGGTAAGGGCCGAGGCGACCACGATCTATCGCCTGGGCCGGGAACTCGAGGCCATAGGCCCTGAGGCCGGCGCGGCGAAGGAGGCGCTCGCCGCCTATGTGAAGAATGTCGCCCAGGACGAGTGGCGGCGCCTCGCGACGCTACCTGTCGCCTTGTCGCCGCTTGCACAAAAAAATCTCGACGATCTCTGGATCGCCCTTCGCGCGCTCCAGGCGAAGGAGGCGGAAGCCGCTCCCTCACGGTCCGACTATCGTGCGGACCTATCCCGGCATCTGTCGCAAATCGAAACGCTCAGGTCCGGACGGCTATCGTCCGCCACCATGAACATTCCCGACGACTTCTGGGTTATTCTTCTTCTCTTCGTCATTGCCGCATCGATCCTCAGCGGCCGGCGCACCGCAAAACGCTTCGGCATTCAGGTCAACATCATGCACATGTCCGCGATCGGACTGGCGGTTGGCATGGTGGTCGTTCTCGACAATCCGTTTCGCGGCGAAACCAGCATAGGCCCAGAGATCATCGAGCAGGCGTGGGTACCCTCACCAACGCGCGCGGAAGAGGGCCTGTCCGCTCTACAAAGTCCCGCCGCGCCCGTCCCCGGTGAGGCAAAGGCCGCGCCGCTCCCGACGAAGCCCGCCGGACTCAGTCGCACGGGGACCAATTACGGCAATCGGGGCCGGCGCAGTCCCTGACGAGCCGCGCTGCTCGATCGGCTTACGCACTGCTATCGGCGGTAAAGCGAGTCCTTCGCGATTCTCAATTTGCGCGGCAAAACGGTCTGGACGGTGCCAGAAAGCCTTGTCCACCGTCGCAACATTTACAGATTATCAATCATAAACAGACGTTTCCCGCGAGCCGCGCTCTGGCATGACTCGTGAACTCCCTGACGTGGAGACTGACGTTATCCATGGTCAGAGGCCGAGTTGAGCTTCCCTGAGCGGAGGTTGGGGGCTCGCGTTCTGGACTACTCGCTCATCCGGCGAAAACCGGGAAAGGAAATTTAATGAGACAAGGCATCGCTTTTTCAAGCACCGTCAGCGGAAGCTCGGGCGCCATCACCGAGAAATTCATGGCGGGCGCTCCTGCGTCCGGCGCCCTTGTGTCAGCGGCCCAGACGCTGCGCCTCTCGGCTATCCTGGTTCTCGGCATGGCGGTCGGCGCGTTCATTCTCGGCTGCGCAACGCCAATCAACCTGACGCCCAAGGCGATGATTGCCGATCGCGACGGCATTTTCTCCGGACGTTTGATTAATGATTTCGATCAGGGACATTCCTCAGCGCCAGCGGCGGGGACGGCTGTTTCTTTCTCCAGCGAGCGCTGAGAGCCTCATCTGCTCGTCCCAAATCTGAAGACCTAAAGAGACGCAGTCCTTTTGCGGGCTGCGCCAACCTTCTTCTCGCTGAAGCGCCGCGCTGCGCCACAGCATGACTCCTGCTCAACACCAGAGGGCGTTTTGGGCCGCGCCAGCCGCGGTCAAGACTGACGCCCGCCAACACAAAGGAACCGCAAATGATCAAGAACCCGCGATTGACGTCGCTGGCGCTGGCGCTCGCTCTTACTCACGCCGCCGGCGCGGGCCTCGCCGCCGATCAGAACTGGCAAAGCCAGATGATGAAGCCCAGCCGGGCGGTCGGCCTCGACGTCGGATCGAAGCACGTCGTCGGCTACTTCCTGAAGAAAGACGGCGTCTGCAAGCTCACGGCGATGTTCTCCGACAGGGAGGACGTCGAGAGCGACGCGGCGCAGCTGCAACTCGAAGTGCATGCGGGCGAAACGGCCCGGATCACCACGGCCGAAGGCAATTCCCTGCATTTCATTTGCCTCGGCCGCGCCGAGGCGATGACCGCGACGGTGTTGGACCGGTTGGCGCTGCGCACCGACGCCGATTGATCTTCGGCGGCGCGCGCCTTCGGATGGGCGCCGCCGAAGCCACCGCGCGACTTGGGTCACGAGTTGCCCTTCGAGCTGACGGCTGCCGCGGCGACGCGGCAGCGTCTCAATCCGATGCGGACTAGTTCCGCATCGCGCCGGTGCGGATGATCGTGCCGACATGCTCGCCGCGCAGCGCGGCGGTGAGGCGGCCCGGCACGAGGCCGTTCACGACCTGCACATGCTGGATGTGGCGCGCATTCGCCATCACCTCGAGCAAGGCGCGGTCGAAAGGCAAGGGCCCTTCGAACTTCGCGAGCTCCGCATAGCTCGTCTCGGGCAAGAGCTTCGCCTTGTCGCCGCCCTTGCCCTTGGGGTCGGCCGTGTAGACTCCGTCCACATCCTCGACGATGGTGAGCCCCGCGGCGCCATAGGCGTCGGCCAGGAGGAACGCGCCCGTGTCGGCGCGATGCCAGGGAAGCCGCGAGTTCGGAAACTCGTGGTGGTGGTAGGGCGGAAAGCCGCTGCCGACCACCGCGCGGGCGGCGGTGAGGTGGATCGCCAGCTGGTTTGCGATGGTCGGGTGCTCGACATAGGAGACGCCCTCCGCCGCGAGCAGCGAGGCCAGGATATGCCCGTTCTGTCCGGCCTCGCTCGCGGCGAGCGGGGCGAGCGATCCGACCGGCAGGCCGAGATCGAGGCCAACGCTGTAGAGATGGCGGGCGCGCAGGCCCGCGCCGGTGAGGATCAGCAGGCGGTGCTCGGGGAGCAGCCGGCGAATTTCGTCGACGATGGGCAGGATCGCCTCATGCCCGCGATCCATGATCGCGCGGCCGCCGATCTTCACGACTTGCAGCCAGGGGAGGAGCCGGATCGGACGGCCGCCGGCGACGGGACGCGTCAAGGCGTCGTCCAGAAGCGTCTGGTGCGCGAGCGGCGAGGCGACGTGCTTGATGGTGTCGGCTTGAGTGGTCATGATTTGGGTCTCTATTTCGCAGTGATGATGGTGCCGACGTGCTCGCCCTTGAGCGCGCGGGTGAGATTGCCGGGAATGAGGCCGTTGACGATCTGCACCTCGTGGATGTGACGCGCCGTCTTCAACAAATCGAGCATCGGAAACTCGAGAATGGAGTCGTGCAGTCCGCGCGCCTTCATCTCGTCGACCGAGATCTTGGGGATCAGCTTGGCCTTCTTGTCGGTCTTGGGATTGCCGGTGAAGAGGCCATCCTCGTCCTTCACGAAGATCATCGCCTTGCAGCCGAATTGCTCCGCGAGCAGGAAGCAGCCGGCGTCGGTGCGGTAAGGCGGGATGACGCCTTCGGGCGCCGGCCGCATCCACAGACCATAGGGCGGCATGCCGCTGAACACGACGGCGTTCACCTGCTCGAGGAAGAGCGGCACGGCCGAGAGCCCGGCGTCGCTGACATAGGAAATACCGTGCTTGGCGAGGAGCTGCCCGAGCATTGCGGCGTTCTGGTCGGCGACCGAAGAGCCGAGCTGCGAGAGCACGCCCGCCGGCAGGTTGAGCCCCGCCGCGATCGAATAGAGATGCCGCGCCCGCGTGCCCGCCCCCGTCCCAATGAGGAGCTGATGCTCCTTGCGGACGGCGACGATCTCCTCGACGAGCGGATAGACGGCCGAGCGGCCGCGGTCAATGACGCTCTGGCCACCGATCTTGATCACCGTCGCATCGGGGAGAATCCGGTAGTCCGAGGCTTTTTCCGTGCCCGCGAGAAGCTCCGGGTCGGTCAACGACCGTTGCATGAGGAGCGTTTCGAGCTCCGCCGTCTTAGTGGCCATGGGAAAGTCCTTCTGCTGCGTTTCCGCAAAACACATAGGAGCGCATAAGTGGGACAGCAAGAGGAAAAAGCCTTGAAATGGTAGATATTTTCTCGCATTCGCTTGATATATCGACGTTAAAGCGCCAGCTGATTTAGTTTTATGCAAACAAAGCGTGATATAATTCTGTACACATTCCTCGTTTAAAATAGTTATTATCAATTTATGCTGGATTTTTAGGCCAATCTGGCGCAGTTTATCATTTTGAACTATATAGAGACTTGAGAGATGATATTGATCTTAGGAAGACGCCGTCGGCCGCTATGCGGTCCAGTGAGCGTGCGCCCGCCCGCCCGCCCGCGCCCGGCGCTTTGCGCAGCGAAATGCGACGGTTTCATAGGCGCGAGGACGGGCGCGGGGGCTCAGGCCGCGCGGCTAGGCAGCTCGGCGAGCGAAACCTCGATCTCGTCGCGCCACTGAATGAGCTTTTGCGACCACTCCCGTCCCTCGCGGGAGGCGTCCTCGGCGTTCCGTTCGAGCGCGGCCGTCACGACCTCGAGCTCCTCACGCAGCAAAATCCAACGCTGGTCCAAGCGATCATTTTCGATGGCGTCCGTCATTGCAATCTCCCAATCAATCGGAAGTGCAGATATTGAACGTAGAAAACGTCGGGAATAAGGGCGAGCGGCGGCGGAGCCGTAAGCCCGAGGCGCGGGAGACCGCGTCAGCCTGCCCCCTGGACGCGGCGCGCCGCAGCGACTAAGCAGCGGCTCCGCCCAAGAGAGGACATTCGCCGCATGACGACGAGGATCGACCAGCGCTTCGCGCAACTGAAAGCCGACGGGCGGGCGGGGCTCGTGACTTTCGTCATGGCGGGCGATCCCGACCTCGAGACCTCGCTGCAAATTCTCAAAAGCCTGCCCGGAGCCGGCGCCGACGTGATCGAGGTGGGCATGCCCTTCACCGATCCCATGGCGGACGGGCCGGCCATACAGGCGGCGGGCCTGCGCGCGCTCAAAAGCGGGACGACGCTCAAGAAGACCCTCGAACTCGTCAAAAGCTTCCGCGCCGCCGACGAAGCGACGCCGATCGTGCTGATGGGCTATTACAACCCGATCTACGTCTTTGGCGTCGAGCGCTTCCTTGCGGCCGCGAAGGAAGCGAGCGTCGACGGGCTCATCGTCGTCGATCTGCCGCCCGAGGAAGACGACGAGCTCTGTCTTCCCGCCCGCGCCGCGGGGCTGAACTTCATCCGCCTCGCGACGCCGACGACAGACGACAAGCGCCTGCCGAAGGTTCTCGAAAATACGAGCGGCTTCGTCTATTATGTTTCTTTGACCGGAATTACAGGGGCGGCCCTCGCCGACTACTCCGGCGTTGAGGCGGCGGTGACGCGCATCAAGCGCCATACCGACCTCCCCATCGCGGTGGGCTTCGGCGTGAAGACGGCGGAAAGTGCAGAGGCCGTGGCGCGCGCGGCGGACGGCGTCGTCGTCGGCACTGCGCTCGTCACCGCGCTGAAAGGCTCGCTCGATGCCGAAAACCGGGCGTCGCCGCAAAGCGTCGCCGCGGTCTCGGAGCTGGTCGCGGCGCTCGCCGGCGCCACCCATGGCGCGCGCGGCGCAAAGGGCGGCAAGGACGCAGGACCCGGCTGGCTGCGCCGGTTCTTCGGGAGAAACGCGTCATGAACTGGTATTCGAATGTCGTGCCGCCGAAGATCAAAGCGATCCTCAAGCGCGAGGCGCCCGAAAGCTTTTGGGTGAAATGTCCGGAGAGCGGCCAGCTCGTCAATCACAAGGACATCGAAGCCAATCTCTACGTCATTCCGGGTTCCGGCTTCCACATGCGTTGCCCGGTCGAGATCCGGCTGCAGAACCTCTTCGACAATGGCGCTTATGAGGAGCCGCCGCCCCCCGAGGTGCCGACCGATCCGCTCAAGTTCCGCGACATCAAGCGCTATATCGACAAGCTGAAGGAATATCGCGTCAAGACGAACCGCCCGGACGCCGTGACGATCGCCGTCGGGCGCCTGCACGACATTCCCGTCACTGTGGCCGTGCAGGACTTCGAGTTCATGGGCGGCTCCCTCGGCATGGCGGCGGGCGAGGCGATCGTTTCCGCCGCGACGCTCGCGCTGGAGAAGCGCACGCCCTTCATCATCTTCACGGCGTCCGGCGGGGCGCGCATGCAGGAGGGCATGTTCTCTCTCATGCAGATGCCGCGCACGACGATCGCGGTGCAACGGCTGCGCAAGGCGCGGCTGCCCTATATCGTCGTCTTGACCAATCCGACGACGGGCGGCGTCACCGCCTCCTACGCCATGCTGGGCGACATTCAGATCGCCGAGCCTGGCGCCATCATCGGCTTCGCCGGCGCGCGCGTGATCGAGCAGACGATCCGCGAGAAGCTGCCTTCGGGCTTTCAGCGCGCGGAGTATCTCAAGGATCACGGCATGGTCGACATGGTCGTGCCGCGCCAGGAGTTGCGCGATACGCTCGGCCGGCTCTGCAGCCTGCTGACGCGCGCGCCGCCGCCGCGCCCGTCGGTCGCGGCTTAATCAGGCGGAGCCCCGCGCGAACATGGATCAGCGCGACGCGATCCTCGCGCGTCTTCTCGATCTGCACCCCAAGAAGATCGACCTGTCGCTAGGGCGCGTCGAGCGCCTTCTTGCGGCGCTGGGCCGTCCCGATCTGCGGCTGCCGCCGACGATTCATGTCGCCGGCACGAATGGCAAGGGTTCGACGCTCGCCTTTCTGCGCGCGATGCTGGAAGCGCAAGGCGCGCGCGTGCATGTCTACACCTCGCCGCATCTGCTTCGCTTCAACGAACGCATCCGGCTTGGCGCGGAGGGCGGCGGCAAGATCGTCGAGGACGCGGCGCTGCAGGCGGCTCTTGAAAGCTGCGAGAAGGCCAACGGCCAGCAGTCGATCACCTTCTTCGAGGTCACCACGGCCGCGGCTTTTCTCCTGTTCAGCGAGACGCAAGCCGACTGGCTGCTGCTCGAGACGGGGCTCGGCGGGCGCTATGACGCGACCAATGTGATCCAAGCGCCTAGGGCGACCATCATCACCTCGATCTCCCGCGACCATCCCGAGTTTCTCGGCGAGACCGTGGAGAAGATCGCGATGGAGAAGGCGGGCATCTTCAAGCCCGGAGCGCCCGCGATCATCGGCTTTCAGCGCGACGCGGCGCGCGACGTGCTCGAGCGGCAGGCGCGGCGCGTCGGCGCGCCGGCCGTGGTCGCCGGTCGGGATTTCAACATTTACGAGGAGAGCGGCCGTCTCGTCTTCGAGGACGAGCGCGGGCTCCTCGATCTGCCGGCGCCGCGCCTGCAGGGGCGCCACCAGCATGAGAACGCGGCCGCGGCCGTCGCCGCACTGCGCAGCGTCGATCCCGATTTTCCGACGAAGGCGCTGGAGGCGGGGCTGCTCAAGGCCGAATGGCCGGCCCGGCTGCAACATCTGGCGCGCGGGCGCCTCGTCGACGCGGCGCCGCCCGGCGCCGAAATCTGGATCGACGGCGGCCATAATGAGGATGGCGGACGCGTGCTCGCCGAGGCCATGGCCGAGTTTGAGGAGAGAGAACCGCGCCCGCTTACCCTCGTCTGCGGGGCGCAGACGACGAAAGACATTGGCGCCATGCTGCGCCATTTCGTGGGACTGGCGCGCGAGGTCATCGCCGTGCCGGTCGAAGGCGAGCACAAGTGCTGGCCGCCCGAGGAGGTCGCCGCGGCGGCGCAAGCGATGGGCGTCTCGGCGCGGCCTGCGCCGAGCTTCGAGCGCGCCGTCGAAATGCTGGCGGCCACGCCCTTCGAGCGTCCGCCACGCGTGCTCATCGCCGGCTCCCTCTATCTCGCCGCCTGCGCTCTCGCCTTCAACGGATCGCGAATTGAGTGAGCGCGCCCTTGGAATTTGTTGTAGATACGGGCGGTCTTCCTGATTTGGCGCAAGCTTTGGGCGAACCCGCATGACCTTGATGCTCGCCAGCGTGCTCTCGAGCGCGGAGGCCGAAACCGCCGTCGCTTGCGGAGCGGACATCATCGACTGCAAGGACGCACGGCGCGGCGCGCTGGGCGCGCTGCCGCTCGACGAGGTCGCGAAGATCGTCGCGCTCGTCGCGAAGCGGCGCCCGGTCAGCACCGTCGTGGAGCTGCCGCACGACGTTTCGCATGCCCGCGCGGCGATCGAGGCGGCGGCGACGACCGGCGTGGACTTTGTCAAATTCGCGCTGCCGATGACGCCCGACATGCGCGAGGTCGTCGACCAACTTGCCCCGCTCTGCGCGAGAATCCGTCTCGTCGCCGTGCTCTTCGCGGATCTCGGTCCCGATTTCGAGGTGCTGGGGCTTTTGGCGCGCGCCGGCTTTCACGGCGTGATGCTCGACACGGCGCATAAGGGAAGGGCGCGCCTGCTTGATTATGTCGGCGTCGGCGGGCTTCGCGAGTTCGTCTCGCGAGCGCGCGCGCTCGGCCTCTCCCAGGGCCTCGCCGGTTCGCTCGAGGCGCCCGACGTGCCGCGGCTCTTGGTGCTGGAGCCCGACGTGCTCGGCTTTCGCGGCGCGCTTTGCGCGGCGGGCGAGCGTCGAAACGCGCTTTCGGCCGAGGCGGTCACGCTCGTGCGCGAGATGATCCGGCGTCCGCATGCGCCGGCGCCGCGCTATGGCGAGGTCGACCACGTCTTCGTGCGCGACCTCGTGATGCCGGTGGAAATCGGCGCCTATGGCTTTGAGCACGGCCACAAGCAGCGCGTGCGCTTCTCGATCGAAACCGAAGTCTACCGGGACATCGGTCCCGACGACATGCGCGGCGTGTTCTCCTACGACGTCATCATGGACGCGATCCGCATCGTGCTCGCCGCGGGCCATGTGGAGCTCGTCGAAACCCTGGCCGAGCGCGTCGCCGAAAGCGTGTTGCTGCATGAACGCGTGCGTGCGGTGGAGGTCTCCGTCGAAAAGCTCGACGTGGCGCCGCCGGCCTCCGTCGGCGTGCGTATCAAGCGCGAGCGCGCTCATCATGGGGCGCAAAGCGCGGCGCTGCACGTCAAGACCGGCGCATGAAGCCGCTCGTCGCCAAGATCGGGGGCAGCCTATGGCGCTCGCCGCGGCTCGGGAGATGGATTGCGGCGCTTCGCGCCTGGCCGGGGCCGCTTACCATCGTTCCCGGCGGCGGTCCCTTCGCTGATGCGGTGCGCGCGGCGCAAGCTCCCATGCGTTTTTCCAACCGCGCGGCGCATGAGATGGCGTTGCTCGCCATGGAGCAGTATGGGCTCGCGCTTTGCGACCTCTTTCCGCGCCTGGCGTTTGCCGCCTCCCCGGGGGAAGCCGCCGCTCTGCATGCGAAGGGGCTGACGCCCGTCTGGCGCCCGCGCGCGAGCACACTCGAGGCAGGGCTTCCTGCGAGCTGGGACCTGACCTCGGACAGCCTCGCCGCCTGGTATGCGCAGCAATGCGGCGCGCAAGATCTGCTCTTGATCAAGAGCGTCGATCCTGACGAAGCGCGCGATGCGCAGAGCCTCGTCGACCCGTGCTTTACGAGCTTTGCCGGCGGGCTGCGGGTTTTCCTTCTCGGTCCCAAGGACCTCGATGCAGCGGAGGCGCATCTACCGCGCGGGGCGCTCGCCAGGAGAAGGGGGGACCTTCCCGGTCTTACGGGTCAGGATCCTTTAGGCGAGGCTCGGAGCTCCGTTGGCCTCGGCGGGAGGTGAGTGACAGACG
Organism: uncultured Alphaproteobacteria bacterium; assembly: GCA_963798515.1. GTDB lineage: Bacteria > Pseudomonadota > Alphaproteobacteria > Rhizobiales > Beijerinckiaceae > Methylocystis. The sequence continues at coordinate 94,195 of CAWCTS010000017.1, read as the reverse complement.
GAGACGTCAACCCCGTCGCTCCCGGCATCGATGGTCGAGCAATTCCTCCGCCGTTCCGCCGGCGCCTTTCACAAGCAGCACGAAGCCTTGTCCGCCCTTGGGATCGTTGACGCCCGCGACGGCGATGGTTTCCCTGCCCATATCGGCCTTTGCGCCGGGGATCTCCTTGGCGACCACCTGGAAGGGGTTGTGCTCGAGCCCGTTCTCCAGAAGCCGCTTGGCGTGATAGCGGCCCCACGGCCTCAGATTGATCGTGGTCCAGCGCTGCGTCGAGAGCTTCGCCTGCGCGAGCGCCGGCTTCAGACGCGCGTCGAGGCAGTCGACGTGGATGTGCATCTGGTCCTGAGTCCGACCGTCGCGGGAATTGATGGCCATGCCGATATCGCCCCAGCCGAGCTTGCGCGGCGCGGCGTCGGCGACCCTGCCGCGCTCTTCCCAGGCATAAGCCCAATAATTGGGCGCGTCCTCGCGCAGCAGGGCGGGGCTTTCGATTCCCTCCAGGCGCGTCGTCGGCACGACGATGATGCGGGTCGTATCGCCCGGGGCGCGGATCACGAGGAAGCCGCGTTTTTCGTCGACGTCGAGGCAGGGCAGCGCAAGGCCGAGCGTCGCGTGCATGGGCAGGCAGAGCTTGTTCACCACCTGCCAAAGCGCCCCGCGCTCCGTGAGGTCGAAGGCTCGAGCCGCGCGCGGCGCCAGGAAGCCCGCGGCCAGAAGGACCGCAAGCGCGAGCCGCAGGGCAAGGCGGGACGGCGGGACCGTGGCGGAAGTTTCCGTCAAGGGCTTTTGGATTCCGCGCCTGTGCCGCTCGTTCGCTCGAGTGGCGAGAAATCGTGCAGGATCAATGGGCTGAAGCTCCGATCGTAAGGTCCCGCAACATTTGCGGAGACCCGTTCCAGTGGACCATTCTCGCCGCAACATCAATTGCCTCGGTCATGGTGGAAGGCCCGGAACGGCGGCGGCGCAGAGTCAACCGCAAGTAAGCCCCCCGGCGCCGACCGGAAACGCCTTGTCTTTGGCACGGAATTTTCTACAAGGAGCCTCGCGCTCTCCGTTTCGCCAAAGGACCCGCCAGCATGGCTTCTCTCGACAGTTTCAAGGCCAAAAAAAAGCTCGCCGTCGGTTCCAAGACCTATCACTACTATTCGCTGGCCGCCGCCGAGAAGAACGGTCTGAAGGACGTCGCGCGGCTACCCTATTCTCTAAAAAGCCTGCTCGAGAACCTGCTGCGCAACGAGGACGGCCGCGCGGTCACGAAGGAGACGATTCAGGCCTTCGCGGGCTGGCTGACGCATAAGGGCAAGACCGAGGTCGAGATCGCCTTCCGCCCGGCGCGCGTCCTGATGCAGGACTTCACGGGGGTTCCCGCCGTTGTCGATCTGGCCGCGATGCGCGACGCCTTCGTCGCCCTCGGCGGCGACCCGCAAAAGATCAATCCGCTTGCGCCCGTCGACCTCGTCATCGACCATTCCGTCATCGTCGATCAATTCGGCTCGGCGCGCGCGCTGAAGGAAAATGTCGCGCTCGAATATGGCCGCAACGGCGAACGCTATCGCTTTCTGAAATGGGGGCAGGAAGCCTTCGACAATTTCCGCGTCGTGCCACCCGGCGCGGGCATTTGCCATCAGGTCAATCTCGAATATCTCGCCCAAACGGTCTGGACGAAGAAGGAGAAGATCAAGCACAAGGGCAAGAGCGAGACGATCGAATGGGCCTATCCCGACACGCTCGTCGGCACGGATTCCCATACGACGATGGTGAACGGCCTCGCGGTGCTCGGCTGGGGCGTCGGCGGCATCGAGGCGGAGGCGGCCATGCTCGGCCAGCCGCAGACGATGCTGGCGCCGGAGGTCATCGGCTTCAAGCTCGTGGGCGAGCCGCGTGAGGGCGTGACCGCGACCGACGTCGTGCTGACCGTCACGCAAATGCTGCGCAAGAAGGGCGTCGTCGGCAAGTTCGTCGAGTTCTTCGGCGACGGCCTCCCGCATCTCTCTCTGGCCGACCGCGCGACGATCGCCAATATGGCGCCTGAATATGGCGCGACCTGCGGCTTCTTCCCCATCGATCACGTCACGCTGGGTTTCCTCAAGGCTTCGGGGCGTCCGGCCGCGCGCGTCGCGCTGGTGGAGGCTTACGCCAAGGCGCAGGGGATGTTCCGCACGGCGCGCGCTCTCGACCCCGAGTTCACCGACACGGTGACGCTCGACTTGGCGAGCGTGGTTCCGTCGCTCGCCGGGCCGAAACGCCCGGAGGGGCGCGTCGCGCTGCAGGACATGAAGTCGACCTTTCTCTCGGCGCTGGAAGGAGAATACCGCAAGCCCGCCGGGGTCGAGGCGCGCAAGACCGTGGAGGGCGAGGATTACACGCTCGGCCACGGCGACGTGGTCATCGCCGCGATCACCTCCTGCACCAACACCTCCAATCCCAGCGTGCTCGTCGGCGCGGGGCTGCTCGCGCGCAACGCCGTGGCGCGCGGCTTGAAAGCGAAACCCTGGGTGAAGACCTCTCTCGCGCCGGGAAGCCAGGTCGTCGCCGCCTATCTGGAGAAGGCGGGGCTGCAGAAGTCGCTCGACAAATTGGGCTTCAATCTCGTCGGCTTCGGCTGCACGACCTGCATCGGCAATTCCGGGCCGCTGCCGGCGCCGGTCTCCAAGACGATCCAGACGCATGATCTCGTCGCGGCGTCGGTGCTCTCGGGCAATCGCAATTTCGAGGGGCGCGTCAATGCCGACGTGCAGGCGAATTATCTCGCCTCGCCGCCGCTCGTCGTCGCCTTCGCGCTCGCCGGCACGACGGCGATCGACCTTACGACCGAGCCGCTCGGCGTCGACAAGAAGGGCAAGCCGGTGTTCCTGCGGGACATCTGGCCGAGCAATGAAGAGATCGAAGCGGTCATCGCCAAGAATGTGACGCGCGCCATGTTCCGCGACGCCTACGCCAAGGTCTTCGACGGCGACTCGCATTGGCGCAAGCTCAAGGCGCCGGAGAGCGAGACCTACGGCTGGGACGCCGAATCGACCTATGTGCGCAACCCGCCTTACTTCGTGGGGCTGACGAAGGAGCCGAAGCCCGTCGGGGACATTGTGGGCGCGCGCATTCTCGCGCTTTTCGGCGACAAGATCACCACCGACCACATCTCGCCGGCCGGCTCGATCAAAGCGTCCTCCCCCGCCGGCAAATGGCTGCAGAGCCAAGGCGTCGAGCCCAAGGACTTCAATCAATATGGGACGCGCCGCGGCAATCACGAGGTGATGATGCGCGGCACTTTCGCCAATATCCGCATCAAGAACTTCATTCTCCGGGACGCCGCCGGCAATGCGCCCGAGGGCGGCAACACCAAGCACTTCCCCGACGGCGAGACGCTGTCGATCTACGACGCCGCGATGCAATACAAGGCGGAAGGCGCGCCGCTCGTCGTCTTCGCCGGCGCCGAATACGGCAATGGCTCGTCGCGAGACTGGGCCGCGAAGGGCACGGCGCTGCTGGGCGTTCGCGCCGTCATCGCGCAAAGCTTCGAGCGCATCCACCGCTCGAATCTCGTGGGCATGGGCGTGCTGCCGCTGACCTTCGAGCCAGGGACGACATGGCAGTCGCTCGGGCTCACGGGCGCCGAGACGGTCACAATCGAAGGCCTGGGGGCGAGCCTCACGCCGCGCCAGATCCTCACCGCGAAGATCGCCTATGCCGACGGCAGGCTGCGCGAGGTTCCGCTGCTCGCGCGCATCGATACGCTGGACGAACTGGAATATTTCCGAAACGGCGGAATTCTGCCTTACGTCCTGCGAGGCCTGCTAGGCTAAGCTCAAGTTTAATCCAATAGCGGCAGAGGCCCAGCTCGGCTGAAAGGTGGATCAGCCGGCGCAAAATGCTATACGTACGCCAAGCTTTTCTTGTTTGGCGGCGCGGCTTTGCGACCGCCTTGGCGGGGGTGCTGGGGGCCCTGTAATGAACCGAGTCCGGAATATTCATATCGTTGACGACGATCCCAGCGTCACCGAGGCCCTGGGGTTATTCCTGACCACGGAAGGATATTCGGTACGCAAGCATGGGTCCGCCCGTTCCCTCCTCAACTCCCTCACAGAGGGCGAGACGGGCTGCGTCGTCACCGATATGCGCATGCCCGAGATGACGGGGCTCGAGCTCATTCAGGCCATAAAGGCGCAAGGCGTTTCCATGCCTGTCATCCTCGTCACCGCCTATGCTGACGTGCCCCTGGCGGTGCAGGCGATGAAAATGGGCGCAGTGGAGTTGCTCGAAAAGCCTTTCAACTACGACACTCTGCTCGCCACCATCCGCGAGGCGTTGGAGCGAACGCATGTCGACGAGGAGCGCAAAGAGAAAACGCAAGCGATCCTCAAGAAATTCTCGGCCCTGACGAAGCGAGAGAAGGAAGTGCTCGCGGGATTGCTCAAAGGGCGCTCCAACAAAGTCATCGCGCATGATCTCGGCATCAGCATGCGCACGGTGGAGGTGCATCGCGGAACGCTGATGATGAAGATGGAGGCGAAGAGCCTGCCGGAGCTGGTGCAACTCGCCCTCGCGGTTCCGCCCGAGGATTTGCCGGCAACTCCGTGACGATCGGGTACGCTGCAGAAAGAGCTCAGTTCTGGGCTTGCAGGTCGAGGAGGGGAAGCCAGAAGGACACCGCCGTTCCGCCCTCCGCATTGGGCCTGGCCCATATCCTTCCGTGATGCGCTTCGATGATTGCGCGGGAGACGGAAAGCCCGATGCCCATGCCGCCGTTCCCGTTCTTCGTCGCTGGAAAGGGCTCGAACAGATTTTCCAAAAGCTGCGGAGACAGGCCCGATCCCGTGTCGATGACGTCGACTTGGAGCTGCTGATCGTCGCTAGAGGTGACGATCGTCAGAACGCCTCGCTCGCAGGCCGCCATCGCCGCCTTCGCGTTACGGATGAGATTGACCAGCACCAGCACCAGTTGCGCCTTGTCGACGAGCACCGCGTCCCTCGCCGCGTTGAGCGCGAGCGTCACCTCAACGGCTTTATCCGTTCCCAGAGCTTCCGCCAGCGCCTGCCGGATCAACTCATGGAGAGCCACCGGAAGCATGTCGGGCTCGCCATGATCGATGAACTCCCGCAATTTCGTGATGACGCGACCGGCTCGCACGATCTCCGCTGCGGTCTTTCCCATGATCTCGCCGATCTCGGCGGGTTGCCCCTGCGAACGCAAATCCAACATGCGCTTCGCCGCAGTCGCATAGGCGCCCGCGGCTGTGAGCGGTTGCGTGATCTCATGCGCGAAGCCTGCAGCCATGCGCCTCATCATGTCGAAGCGACTCACATAAAGCCGTTGCAAGTCCGCTTCGGCGCGCTTGCGGTCGGAAATGTCGAGCGCGAAGGCGACGCCTTTCTCACCCAGCGCGTCGAGCGCCGAGGCCGCGATGAGAATAGGCAGGCGCTCGCCGTCTTTGCGCAGATACTCCTTTTCGAACGGTCTTTGCGTCGCGCCGGTCCTGCGCACTTCAGCCAGGGCGGCCTGATCGCCGGCTGCGAACTCGGGCGGCGTGATCTCGATCCAGTTCAGACGCCCGGCTTCCAGATCCTCGCGGTTGTAGCCGAGCATTTCGAGAAACTTGTCATTGGCTTCCGAAATCGCGCCGTTCACCGCCCAAAACATGACCCCGAGCAAGCCTGAGTCGTAAAAGGCGCGCAGATGAGTCTCGCTCTCCTTCAGCGCATCTTCGGCTCTCTTGCGCGTCGTCACATCCTGAACGTAGCCGTGCCATAGGATGTCCCCGCTTGGCTCGAACACCGGAGCCGACTGTCCTTCAATCCAGATCCATCCCTTGTGGGGGTGCTGATAGCGGAACATGTCACGCCACAGCGCCCGCGTGCGCGCCGACTGTTCTATGCTGGCGGCGACGTGATGAAGGTCGTCAGGATGAATGCGCTGAAACACCGGCCCGCCGTCATCCTTCACGTCTTCCGGTAGAAGACCGTAGACCTCCTGAAAATGTGCGGAAACGTAAGGAAAGGAGCCTTTGCCGTCGGCGTCTCTGCGGAAGGAGCAGATCACGCCCGGAACTGACGCAGCGACCTTCACCAGCTGCTCGGCCAGCCGAGCCTTTTCGAGAAGAAGGCTCTCGGCCTGCTTCTGATGCGTGATGTCGCGGCTCACGCCAATCAGCCTCACGGGCCTGCCCTGCGCAAAACTCGCCTGCGCCTGTAAGCTGATCCAGCGCTCGGTCCCATCGGCTCGGCGAATGCGAAATTCCGCGGCGTAGCGGCCGTCGCGCGCCGGATCGAGCGCCGCGAAGAAGGCTTCTGTTGCGGCGGGTCTATCCTCGGGCGGCACGGCGTCGAAAAGGACGAACGGATCGACGCGCGCGTCCGGGGAAAGTCCGAAGAGCTCGCGCAGCTGCGGGCTCGCGTCAATCACGTTCGTCGCGGGGTCGAAGTCCCAGGCGACAATGGCCCCCGCCGACATCGCCAAGCGCAAGCGCTCATTGGAGACTTGCAGCCGATCCTTGTCGGCGGCGCGCTCACGGGCGAAGTCCGCGTCGAATCTCGCGCGGTTGAGGGCTTCGCCGGCGGCCGAAATCATCATCGAACTGGCCAGAAAAATGGCCAGCCCGATCCAGTCGCCGGGTGTTGAAAGGGGAGAGAGCCAGAGATGCGTGACGACCGCGCATAGCCCAGCCGCCACAAGGCCCGATGCGGAGCCGCCCAGGAATGCAGCGACGATCACGGCCGGATAGAAGGTTACATAGAAGACGCGTTGCCCGAGGACACCTTCCACGGCGAGACGCAGGATAAGACCGAGGACTCCAGCGCCCAGGCCGAGCGCGATTCGTCGAGCAAAGGGATTGCAGGGGAAAAACCGGCTTAGCCAGCGGCGCGCCGTCGCGGCGGCGAGCTTTGCGACCGCGACGACGTGTTCCAGGACGCCTCCTGCCGCGTTCACGTCATGCATCGAGGTCCCCCTCGGCGGAAACTCTACTCAAACATGGCCCAGAGTTGGCGCGATTGACAAGCTTGTCACGAATTCGAAAGCTGCGGCGCCGAGTTGAAGGCTCTTTCTTGAAACGCCTAACCGCTGGCTTTGCGCCGCCCGAGCGGGGCCGAAATCCCTGTTCGGCCCGGGATCGCTTGGCGCCAAGCGCAGCCTTCGCTTAATTCTCCGCAGCAAAGCCGGTTGCACGAATAAAGCCGCAGGCGCCCTTCGCGCCCACGGCCGCTTTCACGCGCGCCGGCTTTCTGCGCGCGGCGCGTCAGTTCGAGTTCGCCGCCGCCGCTTCCTGCTTCCGCTGCGGCGCGACCTTCGCGGCGTTGGCCGCCGCCTCTTCCAAAGGCTTGGTCTTAAGCCCTTCCTTGGCCACACGCAGCGTCTGGTTCGCCACGTCGGCGTAGATGCCGCCGAGCTTCGTCACCTCGGCGGTGAACTCGTCGAAGGTCAGCTTGGCGAAGTCGGAATTGAGCTGAATGATCTCGTCGAGCTTGCGCGCGCGAGAAAGCTTCTCTCCAAACGCAAAAGCGTTGGCGACGCTTTTCTGCGAATATCCCGTCGCCTCTGTGGTGACGGCCCAGAAGCCCTGGGTCGCCGAGGATACGGCCGCCGTCGCCGCCTCGAAGGGAGCGAATCCGACACTCCCGAATTGCTGGGGATTCGTGAACATCAAACGTCCTCTCTGGAGACTTTGCGCATGCTGTCCGCCACGCAGACGCACGTCACAGGGAGCAAGGATAAAGCCCCGCGACAGCGCGTTCGGTCAATTTGGTATTTTCTCGTACCGTCGCCCTATTGCTTCGGAGAGATGATGAAAGCGAGCGAAAGGCGCATCGACATCGCCCGCTCAAAAGTCGGACGCAACTTTGCGCCCGCAATCACGCAGACTCTCACTCGAGTTGTGCTTCCGGATAGTCCGACAGAAACTGGCGCAAGACGATCAGCAAGTCCGACGCCTGCTCGGGCATCCCGAGGTCCAGCCAGATGTCGATGTCGCGGACGATCATTCCCCGCACGGTCCTCGGACCTTGCCAGAGACACAAGAGATAGCTCGAGAGCAAGACGCGGTGCCTGTTCGACGGCGTGGCGCCCAGAAGCATCTGACTTGGCGCGAGCCTCGCAAAGACGGCGCAATCCTTGACACTCACCATCACTGAGCCTCCAACGCGCAGGCGCCTTTGTCCGTGATACAGTGTCGACCGGATGTTTTGAATTGTGGTCAATTCGTACGGCGCTTGGCGCATTCGAGAAGACCAGAAGATAGATGCCGAAAAGCTGACGCGTCGCCTCGGAGGCGCCGAGTTCGGCGTTCCGAAAATGACCTTCCCGCCGGCGCCATTGAAGACATCGTGTAAGTCGTTTTTGTCCGCCCATCGAGCCGATGGGACGCGGTCTCATGAATATCCACGCCCAGCCGTCTGTCACTCTTACTTTCGCTGGCGCTGGAGCTTGGACCGGCCAAGGCTCCGTTCGCTCTGCGCGCGTGGCGTGGCGCGCGGGCTTTATCCAGTGGCGAAATCCTTCGAAACGAGCCCTTGCCAGGGGCCTGCTCGCCGGTTGCATTTCAATCATTGAAATGGGTGAGCGCGCGCGCCACTTTGATGAGTGTTGTCGGGAGCCAAGCGGGAGCGCAGCTAAAGGGAGCTTCCCACCGGGCCAAGGCCCGAAATTAAGTAGAGGGACCATGCTTCCTTGCATTGGCGATCTCAAGGGCCACGCGATCTTCCTCGATTTGGACGGCACCATCGCGGAGATCGCGGAGCACCCTGACGATGTCTGCGTGCAGCCCGCCACGCTGCGATTGCTCGAGACGCTCAGCGACAAGTCCGACGGCGCTCTCGCGGTAATATCGGGACGCGAGCTCTCCGCCATAGATCGTTTGCTGCACCCTTTGAAACTGCCCGCCGCCGGCGTGCATGGCCTCGAACGGCGCGACGCCGCCGGCGTCCTGCATGGCGCGCAAGCCATGGAGCTTCACCCGATCAGCTTTGTTTTCGAGAAGGCGCTTGGCGACGAGACGGGCGTCATCATCGAGAGGAAGCGCGGCGCCGTCGCTTTGCATTACCGTTTACGGCCCGATCTCGAAAGGCGTTGCTGCGAGATCGTCAAGGAGGTCCTGGGGCAGCGGGGCGACGTTCGTTTGATTCATGGAAAAATGGTTTTCGAAATTCTCCAAAAAGGGGCGGACAAAGGAAGCGTGATCAGCGCCTTCCTCAAGGAGCCGCCCTTCCAGGGCCGCATCCCGATTTTTGCCGGCGACGACGTCACGGACGAAGCGGGATTCGCCACGGTCAATCGCGAAGGGGGCATCTCGATAAAAGTCGGCGGCCAGGAGACCGGCGCTCGCTTTCGCGCGAGCAATGTCCAGGAGCTCGAACGCTGGCTGCGGGATCTTGTCGCCGACGCGCGCCGGGAGCCGTTGCAGTGATCGACCTTGGCGTGATCGGAAACTGCGGCTTCGCCGCGCTTGTGGATCGCGACGCGCGAATCGTCTGGTGCTGCGTTCCGCGCTTCGACGGCGACCCGGTGTTCCACAGTCTTCTCGGCGCGCCGCAGGGCGCCGAGGGTCACGGCGTCTTCGCGATCGAAATCGAGGACTACATCCGCAGCGAGCAGCGTTACATCGGCAACACGCCCATCCTCGAAACGATCCTGCACGGCAAGAACGGCTCGGTCCGCATCCGCGATTTCGCCCCGCGCTTCTTGTGGCGCGATCGTCTTTTTTTTCCACAAACCCTCGTGCGCCGCCTCGCGCCGATCTCCGGGAGCCCGCGCGTGCGCATCCTCATGCGGCCGCGCTTCGAATACGGCGCGACGGCCCCGATACTCACGGCGGGCTCACACCATATCCGCTATATCGGTCCGCACACGACCCTGCGTCTGACGACCACCGCGCCGGTGGATTATGTGCGCGACGAAACCGTGTTCAATCTTCACGGTCCCCTCGATCTGATCCTCGGCGTCGACGAAACGCTGAGCGCGGGCGTCACGCAGACCGCCCAGGATTTCGAGGTGCGCACGCATGAATATTGGAGCCACTGGGCGCATCGCTTGGCGATCCCTCTGGAGTGGCAAGAAGCCGTCATCCGAGCCGCGATCTCGCTCAAGCTCTGCACCTACGAGCAGACAGGCGCGATCGTCGCGGCGCTGACGACGAGCATTCCCGAGGCCCCCGACACCGAGCGGAATTGGGACTATCGCTATTGTTGGGTTCGCGACGCCTATTTCGTCGTTCGCGCGCTCAACAAGCTCGCGGCGATGCGCAAGATGGAGAATTACTTCCGCTGGCTCATGAATGTCGTTGCTTCCGCCGATGACGACCACATCAATCCCGTCTATGGCGTCGGGCTCGAGGCCCAGCTTCCCGAGAGGATCGTGCGCTCCCTGCCCGGCTACCGCGGCATGGGTCCCGTGCGCGTCGGCAACCAGGCTTACGAGCATCTTCAGTATGACAGCTACGGCAACATCGTGCTCGCGGTCACGCAGGCGTTCTTCGATCGTCGCCTCATATCGCCACCGACGCGGGCGGACTTCTTGCGTCTCGAGTTGATGGGGCGCAAGGCGCTGACGCTTTACGATCGGCCCGACGCGGGCATGTGGGAGCTACGCTCGCGCGCGCGCGTCCACACGACCTCGGCCCTCATGTGCTGGGCGGCGCTGGACCGGCTTGCGATCATCGCGCAGCATGTCGGGGAGCCCCAAAAGGCGCAGGACTGGAGAGAGAAGGCCGATCGGGTCAAGCGGGTCATTCTCGACCGCGCCTGGTCCGAGCGGCGACAGGCCTTCGCCGAGTCCTTCGAAGGCGAGCATCTGGACGCTGGCGTGCTTTTGATGGTGGAGGTGGGCTTTCTCGATGTTAGCGACCCGCGCATGAGCTCGACGATCAGACAGGTCGAGGCGACGCTGGCGCGCGGCCCACACCTACTCCGTTATGAGGCCGCCGACGACTTTGGTCTGCCGACAACGGCTTTCAACAGCTGTTCCTTCTGGCGCATCGACGCGCTGGCGCGTATGGGCCGCACCGAGGAGGCGCGCGACTATTTCAACCAGCTTCTCGAGTGCCGCAGCCCGCTCGGCATGATGTCGGAGGATTGCGATCTCAAGACCGGAGAGGCCTGGGGCAACTATCCGCAAACCTATTCGATGGTCGGAATCATCAATTGCGCGGTGCGGCTCTCCCGGCCCTGGGAGAAGGCGACATGAGACTTCGATAGGCGCGGACGCGCTTATTTGTCGACCGTCTCGGGGTCAGCCTCTGCGAGCGGCAGAGTGAAGCAGAAGCGCGCGCCTCCGCCAGGGTCGGAACCGGCCCAGATTTTCCCGCCATGCGCCTCGAGAATTGATCGACAGATCGTCAAGCCGACGCCGAGGCTGCCGGGCTTGCCCGATGCGAAAGAGTCGACATGTGAAAGGCTCTTGCCGGAGTTGATCACATCGACTCTCAGCGTCTGATCCTCGCGCGAGGTTGCGAGGGTCAATCTTCGGAGTTTCGACACGCGCATCGCATCGCACGCATTGCGCATCAGAATAACGAGCGCCTGTTGAATTTGCGCCTCGTCCGCCAAAACCAAATCCTTGTCGGCGTTGAGCTGCAAGCTCAGCGCGACCTCATGATCCTTGATCGCCGGACCGGCGCGCTCGCAGCTCTGGCGGAGGATGTCATGCAGGCTCTGTAGGGTTTTCTGGGGCTCGCCGAGCGAGAGGAGCTCGTGCAGATCTCTGACCATCCGCCCCGCGCGGAGCATTTGCACCGCGGCGTGATCCAACGCCTCGTCGAGATGTTGCGAGCGCTGCGGCTTGAGCTGCAGGAGTCGCTGCGCCGCCTCTATGTAATTCGCCGCCGCCGATAGCGGCTGATTGAGCTCATGGAGCAGCGCGGCCGCGAGCCCCGTCATCGAGGATTGACGATTGCCCGGCCATCGCGACGGAGGCGTCTCGGCTACGCCTTCTGCGTGAGCATTATCATCGGCGGTCATAGACAGGTTTTTCGCCGCTTCACGAGCATTGTCAAACCTCTCAGCAGGCCGAACGCCGGAGCGCGCCCGGGGCCTCACCCGTGGAGCGGACGCTTGGCGCGCAATCAGATTGAGTTGCTCTCGAGGATCAGGGCCATGCGCACGAGCGCAGAGAGACTTCCCGCCCCGGTTTTCCTCATGATGTTGGCGCGATGGACTTCCACCGTCCGCTGGCTGATCCCGAGCTCGGCTGCGATCGCCTTGTTGGTTTTACCTTGGACGAGCTCTTGGAGCACGCCCTTCTCTCGCGTGCTCAGGCTCGAGAGGCTCTCACGCACGGCCTGCGCCGAGGCGAAGTTCTCGCCTTTTTCCGACATATTTGCAAAGGACTGACGGAGCGTATCGATCAGCGCTCCCGGGTCGAAGGGCTTTTCGAGAAGATCGACCGCGCCCTGTTTCATCGCGCAGACGGCGAGCGCGACATCGGCGTAGGCGGTGATGACGATCGCGGGGAAATCCAGACCTCGCTTCTTCATGCCCTCGATGAGCTCGACCCCGGTCAGCCCTGGCAGGCGCACATCCGTGACCACGACGCCCATCTCGTCAGGCGCGACGGTCTCCAGGAACTCCTCCGCCGTGGAAAACGTCCTCGGCTCGAACCCTTGAACCGACAGGAGAAATCGCATCGAGCAGAGAACGGCGGAGTTGTCGTCGATGACATAGACGATTTGCCGGCAGCTCGCAGCCTCGCGGGCGATCGCCAGGGCATCTGCAGGCTTGCGCCCTTTCGCCCCCTCGGGCGTTTGTTCGATCGCTTGTCGAGACTCCCGCTGCTCCTCGGCTGCGCATGCCCTCATGGTTGACCCCGCATTTATGTCGCGAAGCGACGCTTCCGCCAGCACCGATTATATAACGCAGATTCGTTACTTTAAAAGCGACAAGGATGAGCAGAGGCGTCCACTTTTCGTCGCAGATCACCACCCGCCGCCTCGGGATCGCGCCTGCGCAAGTCCGTCGTGAAGGACGAAGCGTTATTGCAGCGGCTACGTAGTCATCCGGATGGTGACGCCTTCTCTTGAACATTATTCTCTCGACCATGGGGGTATCGGGAGACGGGTCGTGATCAGCGTCCGGGAGTGCGCGTCGTTCGCTGGTCTCACACCTGGAGAAATCTGTTTAGGCGTAAGCCCCGGCGACAAGCACAAGGTGCTTCAATCCCGCTATCTTCTCGGCCTCTGGAAGGGCGCCAGGACTGTCCGCAATCTCATCCTAGCGGATATTCGCCATTGGGCTGGAATTGGCCAGCCTGAGCGGGCGGCTGACGCCTTGATCGTATTACGACAGTTTCTCTCCGACTTTCCACAAGCCCGGCTCGAGCTCGCGCCTCCGAGCCGTGTCAAGGTTAGGAGGCGGCCTCGCGGAGAAGCCCGCCGAAGTCGCAATCTATCGCGCAGGCGCGTCGCGATACAGCGCCCCCAACCAAACATTTCCGCCGAAGCGATCCCGCGGGATGAGGCATTGCGCTTCGAAACGCGCGAGGGGACGGCCCGCCAGCCTCTCGTGGGGCAGGAGTCGTGAACTGCGGCGCGCTCGCCGCGCCCGGGAGAAGAGACATGAAGCGTCTTGTCGTGGTGTCGAATTGGGTGGCCGACCCCGGTTGCCCCGCCTCCGGCGGCTTGGCGGTCTGCATTCTCGACGGGTTGAAGGAGCGCGGCGGCGTGTGGTTCGGCTGGAGCGGGGAGGTCGTCGCCTCCGAGTCGGAGATCGGCGTCTCCTGCCGGAGAGACGGGCCGGTCACCTTCGTCACCATGCCCTTCTCGGAGCGCGATTATAAAGAGCACTACCTCGGCTTCTGCAACGCGGCTCTCTGGCCCGTGCATCACTACCGGCTCGACCTCGCCCGCTTCACGCCGGAAAGCTGCGACGCCTATCGCAGAGTCAACCGCCGCTTCGCCGAAGCGCTGGCGCCTCAGCTGCATCCCGACGACCTCGTCTGGGTGCACGACTACCACCTAATCCCCGTCGCTGCGGAGCTTCGCGCCCGCGGCGTGCGCAACCGCATCGGCTTCTTCCTGCATATTCCCTTCCCGCCGCCCGACATGCTGGTGGCGGTGCCCGAGCATGAATGGCTCATGCAGGCGATGCTCGCCTATGACGTCGTCGGCTTTCAGACGAGCGCGGATCAGGCGAATTTCTGTCGTTTCCTGTGCGAAGCAATGGGCGGCGAAATGCTCACGTCGGACGTCGTCCGCCTCGGCGGTCGCTTCGTCACCGCAAGCGTCTTCCCGGCCGGCGTCTGCGTCGAGTCCTTCTTGACGATGGCGACGCGAGCCGAAGCGGAAAGGCGCATCCGATGGCTGCATCGGCGCGGCGAGCCGCGCATCAACATCATTGGCGTGGACCGTCTCGACTACACCAAGGGTCTGCCGGATCGATTCCGCTCCTTCAGGCGTCTGCTGGAGCTGCATCCAGAAAATTGCAAGGCCGTCACCTTGATGCAGATCGCGCCGCCCACGCGCGAGGAGGTCAAGGCCTATGCCGACATTCGCCATGAGCTCGAGGCCCTTTCGGGCGAGATCAACGGCCAGTTCGGCGACTTCGACTGGACGCCGGTGCGCTATGTTCACCGCAACGTCCCGCGCGAGACGCTCGCCGCGCTCTACCGCGGCAGCCAGATTGGACTCGTCACGCCCCTGCGGGACGGCATGAATCTTGTGGCGAAGGAATATATCGCGGCCCAGGATGAAACGGACCCCGGCGTGCTGGTGCTCTCGCGCTTTGCCGGCGCAGCGGAAGATTTGGAGGAAGCCCTCATCGTCAATCCCTACGACGCCGATGAGGTGGCGCAGGCCATGCAGCGCGCCATTCTGATGTCGAAGCCGGAGAAGATTGAGCGCCACACCGCGCTGCTCGCGCGCGTGCGCGAGCGTGACGCGCGCAATTGGATGAAGTGTTTTCTCGAGGCCCTCGACGCGCCGCCCTTGTCCTTTTCGGCATCCTTCTCCACGCCAACGCCGGCGTTGGAAGGGTTACGGCCCTGGGCGCCGACGGCTCATTCGTCAGCGGCGCCGAGCGGACGCGCGACGGCCTCGAGGGGCTTGCGCTCGGCGGCGATCCCCCACGCCCATTCAATCAGAGCGGCGGAAATCATCAGGACAGCGCCGAGAGCATAGCCCTCGAAGACGCGCGCGCGGCTTCCGGTCCCAATGAGGCTGCCTAGCAGCCAGGGACTCAGCGCGCCGCCGACCAATGTTCCGAGAGCATAAAAGACCGCGATGGCCATGGCGCGAATTTCGAGCGGGAAGGTCTCGCTGACCGTGAGATAGGCCGAGCTCGCCGCGGCCGAAGCGAAGAAGAACACGACCATCCAGCCCATCGTCTGCTGCTGCGCCGTCAGCAGGCCGCTTTGAAAAAGATAGCCGACGCCCAGAAGCAGCAGTCCGGAGATCGCATAGGTCCCGCTGATCATGATCCTCCGTCCCAGCGTGTCGAACAATTTTCCAAGCAACAACGGGCCAAGAAAATTGCCGGCCGCCAAAGCGAGCAGATGCCAGCCGAGCTTGTCGGCGCCGACCCCATAGAAATCCGTCAGGACCAGCGCATAGGTGAAAAACACCGAATTATAGAGGAAGGCCTGAGAGGCCATCAGCGCCAAGGCGACCATCGTGCGCTGCGGGTAGAGATGGAACATCGCGCGGTAGATTTCGGCGAAAGGCGTGTGGTCGCGCGTGCGCAGCTTGATCTTCGGAAGCTTGGCGAGCTCCGCTGGCGACTCCGGGTGATGGGCCTCTCTCTCGATCTCGGCGACCGTCTCCTCGGCCTCGCGCGCCCGTCCATGCAGCATCAGCCAGCGCGGACTTTCGGGAATCCACCCGCGCAGCAGGAGAATGGCCAGCCCAAGCGTCGCGCCGATGAGGAAGGCGAGGCGCCAGCCCAGCCTGGGGTCCACGAAGTCCGGATCGAGCAGAACGATGGAGGCGCCCGCGCCCAGCGCCGCGCCCAGCCAGAAGCTGCCGTTGATGACGAGATCGGTCCAGCCGCGCAGGCGCGCAGGGATGAGCTCTTGGATCGCCGAATTGACCGCCGCATATTCGCCGCCGATGCCGCAGCCCACCGCGAATTGAAAGGCCGCATAGCTGGTGAAGCCCCAGGCGGCGGCCGTCGCCGCGGTCCCCGTGAGATAGACGGCGAGCGTGATGAAGAAGAGCTTGCGTCTGCCGAGGCGGTCGGTCATCCATCCGAAAGCCAGCGCGCCAAGGACCGCGCCGCAGAGATAGGCCGCGCCCGCAAATCCAATCTGGGCAGCCGTGAGGCCGAGGCCGACGCTTTGCGTCAGCACGCCCGCGACCGACCCCGCCAAGGTCACTTCCAGTCCGTCGAGAATCCAGGTCACGCCGAGCGCGACGACAACCAGGCTGTGGAAGCGACTCCAGGGCAGCGCGTCGAGGCGCGCGGGGACATTGGTCTCCACAAGCGCGTCGCCGGGCGCAGAGCCCCACCGGCTGCTCTCATCCATTTCCCGCATTGAAGCGACTGCGTCGGCTCGGCGGAGCCGTTTGCGTCGAGGGGCATGGCCAAGCTCCGCTTGCGCCGTTCGCCGTCAGCCCCTTCGCAGACGGCCGTGAAAACCCGTCAGCCCGTCTCTGGAGGCTCCGCCTCGGCGGCGGCGGCGCAGCAGGTCGCCGCGACGATCTCCCCTGCGATCGCTACGAGAGCGTCGGCGTCGTCGGGCTTGACGTAAACCTTATTCGCGCCGGCCCGGATCGCCTCCTCGTGAATCGTGGTCGAGCTCGTCGTCGTCAGCACGAAGATGGGGAGATCCTTCAGCAGGAAGGATTGGCGCAGAGCCTTGAGAAACTTGACGCCGCCGAGACGCGGCATGTTGAGGTCGAGAACAACCGCATCGGGAAGCCTGTCGGTGAGATCGTCCTTGGACACGAGATAGAGCCCTTCGAGACCGTTCTCGACATGCTCATACTGGATATCCAGCTTGAGATTGTCGCGCACGCAATCTATGGCGCGCTCCAACAAAAAGACGTCGTCTTCGTCATCCTCGATCAGCAGGAGCCGACACGGCCCTTGCCTGCGTGATTTTTGCGCCATATGGACCCTCATTCCCCGGACCCACGCCGGCAGCCACGCCAGAACGCGGCCCATTTGGTGAAACGTAGAACATCCCACCGGGAGGACAAGGGTTGGTCATCAATCTCCTCGGAGATGGGGACGAGTTGTTTCGCCTGGCGATCGAGGCGTCTCCCGCCGCTGTGATCGTGACCGACGTCGAAGGCCGGATACGCTTCGCCAACGCCGAAACGCTGCGAATATTCGGCTATCAGGCGAGCGATCTTCTGGGGATGACCATCAATGCGCTCATTCCCCGAAACTTGCGCGAAAACCATACCCAGCTTCACCGTGACTTTTTCCGAAATCCGAGCAAGCGCGCCATGGGCGTCGGCCGCGATCTGCGCGCCGTGAGGCGGGACGGAACCGAGTTCCCCGTGGAAATCGGCCTGACGCCGATCGAAACCGCGAAAGAAACCTTCGTGCTCGCGACCGTGCTCGACATCGAAGCGCGACGCGAGGCGGAAGCCGCGCTCGCGCGACGCGCCGCCGAGCTCGAGCGGGCCAATACGCGTCTGGCGCAATTTGCCTATGTGGCGTCGCACGATCTGCAAGAGCCGCTGCGCAAGATCGCGGCCTATGCGAAGCTTCTCGAGCACGCCGTGGCGAGCGCCAATCAGGCGGAGGTGTCTCGCGCCAAGGATGTCATTCGAACCTCGGCGCTACGGGCGCGCTCGCTCGTCGACGATCTTCTCACCTATTCCCGGACCATCAACGACGTTCTGGAGCCGAGCGTCCTCGATCTGAGGAACGAAATCGACAGTGCGCTCGTGGACTTGTCGCAGCTCATCAGCGAGACCGGCTCGGAAATCGACAATCGCGCCCCGCATCTGATGTTCGAAGCCGACCGCTCGCAATTTGCGCGCTTGCTGCAGAATATCGTCTCCAACGCCGTCAAATACCGCAAGCCGAATGAGATCGCCAAAGTGCAGATTCTCGTCGATCCCATCGAGGGTGGCGGCGCCTGCATTTCCATCGCGGACAATGGAATCGGTTTCGAGGCGAAATATGCGACAATGATCTTCGAGCCGTTTCAGCGCCTGCATTCGCAGGCCAAATATCCGGGAACGGGTATCGGATTGGCGATCTGCAAATCCATCGCAGACAGACACGGCTGGACTTTGGCCATCGAGTCCGAACCCGGCCAGGGCGCGACCTTCTTCATCACCCTGCCGAAGCTGCCGAAGCCCTCGCGCGAAGCAGGTATCAGCGGCTGATCTTGCGGAAAGGCAGTCGGCGCCTCAGGCGCGACGCTGCGCGCGTTCTTGCGTCCACGGGCCCTGCTGAGCGAGCGCGTTCATCCGCGCACGGCGCGTCAAGGCGACGTGAGCGGCCATTACCTACTCCGGCATTCCCGCCTAAATCTTCAGCACGGCGGCCTGCAAGGCGCGGCCGTAGCTGAAGGTCAGGCTCCAGCGGCCGCCGATGCGCTCAATCGCATCGGCGGCCTACTCGGGCGCGGCGCCGGATGCGGACTCTCCTTGCCGGCAACCACCATGTTCGGCTTGGGCGCCATCCCCTCGAGCAACATCCGCGGTCAAAGCTGCGCGTGGCTGAACCGCTCCTCGATGGGAGCGAGGAAGCCCACCAGCAGAAGAATGACCGCAAGGGCGGCGTGCAGCCAGTGGTCGGCCATGTTCATGTGCAGCCCTTTGAGCAATCCGGCGTCGGGAAAGGCGAGCCCCACCACGGCGACGATTGCATAGAGGATGGCGATGACGCGAATCGTCGTAACCGGAGCCCCGAACAAGGCGCCCGCCAAGAACAGGACGCCGGTGCCGATATGCACGTAATTGTGCAGATCATTCACCGTGAAGAGGCCATTGGCCGAGACGATCGGATTTGCGGTGAAGCCCACCGCTCCCACCACCAGGAAAGCGAAGCCGAGAATCTTCGCCAGAAGATCGGCGTTCCAGTGCGACTCGATCATGAGGATGCTCCTGTCTGCGCTCGCCACGCCTGCGCCAAGGTAGCGCCTGCGCCACGCTCACTGCGGATGTGATGGATCGCAACATGTGGCGGATAGTGGCGCTTTTCATCCCCGCGACTTTGTTTTGCGGACCTGTGGAATCTACGTGCAACCTCGAGAGTGGAAGGGTTTTTTTATCCGAGAAGCAGGGCGCGGCGCGGGTGGCGCTCTATATCCTGCGCGATATGTCGCGAAACCGCTCGAAAGAGCCCGCGATGAAGCGGCGCATCGCAGACAATGGGAGCAGACAATGGGAGAAGCGAGATGAAGCCCGTCGTGATCGGAGCGCTGACAGCCCTGCTGCTCGCAACAGGCTCCGCCTTGGCGGCCGATGAAGTCGATGCGCACAAGGTGTTCCTGCCGCAAGACCTGCAGTGGAGCACGGGCCCGGCGAGCCTGCCCGCGGGAGCGCAAGTGGCGGTGCTCTACGGCGATCCACGACAGCCCGGCGCCTTCGTGTTGCGCTTGAAACTGCCGAAGGGCTACAAAATCGCGCCGCACATGCACAAGCAGCCCGAAATTCTGACCGTGATCTCAGGTAGTCTCGATCTCGGCATGGGGCCCGCAGCCGACGAGGCCTCCGTCCAGTCGCTTCCGGCGGGAAGTTTTTCCTCGATGCCGCATGGCGTGGCGCACTACGTCTTGGTCAACGAAGACGTGATCGTGCAGATCAACGCCAACGGTCCTTGGGGCATCGATTACGTCAATGCAAAAGACGACCCCCGGCTGAACGGCGCGCCCGACCCGACCTCCGAGCTCTATTCTTCGCGGTCGCGCTAACGCTGTCTTCCGTCGCGAGCGCTTCGCAATCCACTGCGCTCGCGTGGGGCGCTCACGCCGTTAGCGGTCGCCTTTGGACTGCCCGACTTCGCTGGCGAGGCGCGCGAAAGAAAAGACCCGCCCGTCGGAGTCGGCCTTTAGGGACTGTCTCAGCAGGCGCGCGGGAAAGCAGATTGCATCGACATTGGCGTCGCGCACCTCGCTCGGCCGGCGCACGTCGCTGGCGAGCGCCGTTTCAACTCCCGCCAGCAGACGATCCAGCTCGTCGCCATCCATTAGACCCTTATCCCTGACGGCCGCGAGCAGAGCGGCAAGCACGGCGTAAACGCCTTCAAGCTGAAGATTGGCTGTGTTCATGCTCCACCTATGCTTTGTCCCCTGCCGGCGCAGACCACGCCATAAATCGGCGCAGCACTCTCTAAGTAGCGCTCGCCGGCGCTGGCGTCGCTTCTAACGTCGCCTCTGTCAGCCGAACCACGCGCGTCTATTTTACTGACAACATAGTTTCTCGCATGCAGGTCGACCAAAATGCCGCTGGGCGTCGCGCAAAAGCTGATCAAGGCCCACCTCGTTCAGGGCGCCATGAGAGCAGGCGAGCCTATCGCCTTGCGCATCGATCAGACCCTCACGCAGGATGCGACGGGAACGCTCGCGATGCTGTCGCTCGAGGCGATGAAGATCGATCGCGTGACGACCGAGGTCAGCGTGCAATATGTCGATCACAATATTTTGCAGGTCGACAATCTCAACGCCGAGGATCACCTCTTTCTCGAGAGCGCCTGTCGAAGATTCGGACTGTGGTATTCGCCGCCGGGCAATGGCATCAGCCATGTCGTGCACATGGAGCGCTTCGGGCGGCCGGGTAAAACCCTGCTCGGCTCGGACAGCCACACGCCGGCGGCGGGCGCGCTCTGCATGCTCGCATTCGGCGCGGGCGGCCTCGACGTCGCGCTGGCGATGGCGGGAGAAGCCTACGCTATTACGGCGCCACGCATATTGGGCGTGGAGCTCACCGGCGCGCTGCCGCCCTGGGTGAGCGCCAAGGATGTCATCCTGGAGCTGCTGCGTCGGCGCGGCGTCGCCGGCGGCGTCGGCAGGATCATCGAATATTACGGACAAGGACTGAGCGCGCTGGCGGCGATGGATCGACATGTCATCGCCAATATGGGCGCGGAGCTCGGCGCGACCTCCTCCGTCTTTCCCTCCGACGAGGAGACAAGGCTTTATCTCAAATCGCAGGGCCGAGAGGACGACTGGATAGAGATCATGGCGGATGCGGGCTGCGACTACGATGAGGTCGAGCATATCCATCTCTCGCAACTCGAGCCGCTCATCGCGAAACCCGCGAGTCCCGGCAACGTCGTGCCGGTTCGCGAGATTGCGGGGCTGGAGATCGCGCAGTCCTACATCGGCTCTTCGGCCAATCCGGGATGGCGCGACTTCGCCATCGCCGCGGAAATCGTTCGGGGCCAGAGGATCCCGCCGCAGGTCTCCTTCGACGTCAATCCCACCTCGCGGCAGGTGCTGCAGGCGCTCCTGGCCGATGGCCGGCTCGAGGCGCTCGTCGCCGCGGGGGCGCGCATCCATCAGACCGGCTGCAACGGCTGCATCGGCATGGGTCAAGCCCCTGCGATCGGCCGCAACTCGCTGCGCACGACTCCGAGAAACTTTCGCGGCCGCTCAGGCACGGAGGAAGATTCTGTTTTTCTCTGCTCGCCGGAGACCGCGGCGGCTTCAGTGCTGGCCGGCAGGATCGTCGATCCGCGCACGCTGTCGACGCCCTATCCGAAACTCGTCGCGCCCAGCGCGCCTCTCTCTTCCCTGAAGCTCATCGAGCAGCCGCTTGCGCCCTCGGAAGCGCGGCGGGTGACGCTCGTGAAGGGCTCGAACATCCATTCCCTCCCCGACTTCGACGCGCTTCCCGACTCGCTCGATCTGCCGATCCTGCTGAAGATGGGCGACAATGTCTCGACCGACGAGATCCTGCCCGCGGGCGCCAGGGTGCTCCCCTATCGTTCGAACCTGCAGAAGATCGCGAGCTTCGCCTTCGCGCGCATCGACCCTTCCTATGCGGAGCGCGCTCATCGCGCGGCGGCGCGCGGCCATGCGGTTCTCGGCGGTGTGAATTACGGGCAAGGTTCGTCGCGCGAGCATGCCGCCGCCGCGCCGCGTTATCTCGGCTTGCGGATCGTGCTCGCCAAGTCCTTCGCCCGCATTCACCGACAAAACCTCATCAACTACGGCGTGCTGCCGCTGCGCTTCGCGGACCCCAGCGATTATGGCCGGCTTGCTGCGGGTGACAGGCTGCAAGTCGACAATTTGCGGCGTAACCTTGAACAAGGCGAGCCCATCGCGCTCCGCTGCGACGGACTGGAAGTCGAGACCTGGCATGATCTGACGACTGATCAGATCGAGACCATTTTGGAAGGCGGCGTCGTCAATCGGCGGCGCAAGGACGCGGCTTGAAGGGGCCTCAACTTAGGCGAGGCAAGCCTCGCGGCAGGTTGAGAGCCTCGAGACTGGCCGCCAAGGACTGAGCCTCGATCGCAGCATAGAGGGACTGCGCATCGATGACGGCGCAACCCAAGGCCTCCTCGAAGCTTTGGCGATTTGCGGGGCCCATAGGCTCGGTTTCTCCGCGCTCGCCGAGATTGGAGCGAAAAATGCCCGCCGCGCTCGCGGGCAGAAAATCTTCGTAAAGGATGGGCTCGATCGACAAGCGCCCCTGCGACAGGAGTTCCTGAATGGAACTTGGCGTCTGCGATCCGCCGCTGGCGCGGACGGCGTCGGTCGCAGGCTTGTAGCGAAAATGCGCGAGCCCATGGGTCCAAAGCGTCATGTCGTCGTCCGGAAAGGCCTCGAACTGTCGGGCAAGCTCTTGCTCATAGTCTGGACCCGAAGACGCCGCCGAGGCCGCAGCAAGGAGGCGGTCGTAGAGCGCGCGACCCGCATCGGTCAGCGCCGCGCCGCGCTGTTCAACCTCGCCAAAGCGCGCGCTGTGCAGAGCTTCGCCGCCGTTGGGGAATTCGATGGGCTCCGCAAGAGCCTTGAAGCTCGTCTGCCGCATCAGGATCGGACAGCGGCGCCGCGGCGGACCTTCGATGACACCCTTCGGCGCGAACCCTTCCGCCCGCAATTCGCGTTGCACCGCGTCTATGTCGAGAGTCGGCGCGGCCAGATGATTGACGTGAGGTCCCGCAAAGCAGCAAATGTCGGCAAGCAGCGGATGCGCTAGGTGCAGCCGGCGATAGACGTCGATCGACACGGTTGCGGCGGACCGCCAACGGAAAATTTCGATGGCTTCCTCCACGAATTCCCCGACCTCCTTTTCGCCGAAGTCCCCGTCCCATTCGGATCGCTCGAGGAGCTCCAGGGCCCGCGGGGTTACAATGTTTCGCCGCGAGAGAATGGCCGCGGCCTCCTCACGCAGATCGGCTTCGGGGATCAAATCCAGTCGCAGCAGGGAAACGAAAACGCGAAACGGACATCGCCGAAGCGCAGCGTCCGTCGTGGGTCGGAACGCCGTAGAATGAACCGGTAGACCCGCAACCGACAAGTCGTAGTATCCGACAGGCGTCATGCCCATGACGGCGAAGAGCCGCCGGAGCATGGCAAGCTCGCCTGCGGTCCCAACACGAACGGCGCCGTGGCGCTCGATGTCGAGACCAGCGCTGTTGCTCGCGTGAGGCGTTGCAAGCTTCGGCTGCGAGGCCAGCACGTTCTTATTGACGCGGGCGACAAGCTCGGTCATGGCGCGGTAACGCGGCATTTCCGATTTACACAGCGCCGATAGCCGCCTCGAAAACATCGCTCGGATCGTGTGCTCAGAAATTGGTTCGGACATGGCGTCCTGCTCCTCGCTCGGCGCTTCATAACCGGCGCCGGCGCTTCGTTAGCTTTCCTTCGCTATCTAGCGTCGCGCCTCGTCTTTATGAGACCGCGCGAGCGCGTCAGCCTATGTTCAGAGATCGAATTTAACGCCCTGGGCCAGCGGCAAATCTTTGGAGTAGTTGATCGTGTTGGTCGCGCGCCGCATATAGGCCTTCCACGCGTCCGAACCCGCCTCGCGCCCGCCGCCGCTGTCTTTCTCGCCGCCGAAAGCGCCGCCAATCTCGGCGCCCGAGGGTCCGATATTCACATTGGCGATGCCGCAATCCGAGCCTTCTTGCGAAAGAAAGGCTTCGGCCTCTCCGAGATCATTGGTGAAAATCGAAGAGGCGAGCCCATGCGCAACGTCATTGTGCATTACGATCGCCTGCCCGAAATCGCGATAGGGCATGACGAACAGAACGGGCGCGAAAGTCTCGCGTCTCACGACCGCCGCCGGCTCGGAAAGCTCGACGAGCGCTGGCGCCACGTAATAAGCGTCAGGAAAGCGCTCGGCCATCACGCGCTCGCCGCCAAGGACAGCGCCTCCCGCCGTGCGCGCTTCATCGAGCGCCGCCTGCATGGCGACGTAGGCGGCCTCGTCGATCAAGGGACCGACGAGCGTCTCGCTCTCGCGCGGATCGCCGACGCGCACAGATGCGTAAGCGGCGCGGAGCCGCGGCAACAGCGCCGTGTAGATGTCCTCATGAACGATGAGGCGGCGTAGTGTCGTGCAGCGCTGTCCCGCCGTCCCCATTGCGGCGAAGGCGATGGCGCGCGTCGCAAGCTCGAGAGAGGCGGAGGGACAGACGATCGCGGCATTATTGCCGCCAAGCTCCAGAATCGCGCGCGCGAAGCGTTGCGCCAAGCGCGGCGCGACGACTCGTCCCATCTCGGTTGAGCCTGTGGCGGAAACGAGCCGGACGCGACCATCCTCAACCAGTTGCGCGCCGACCTCTTTCCCGCCCGCCAACAGCTGCGAGAGGCCTTCCGGGGCTTCGGCGAAACGCAGGGCGGCCCGCGCCAGCAGCGCTTGTGTCGCAAGCGCCGTGAGCGGTGTTTTTTCCGACGGCTTCCATAGAACGGCGTCGCCGCAGACGAGCGCGAGCGCCGCATTCCACGCCCAGACCGCGACGGGGAAGTTGAAACTGGTGATGATCCCGACGACGCCCAGCGGATGCCATGTCTCCATCATCCGGTGGCCGGGGCGCTCCGTGGCGATCGTCAGGCCGTGCAGCTGGCGCGACAGTCCCACCGCGAAGTCGCAGATGTCGATCATCTCCTGAACTTCGCCGAGGCCCTCGCTTACGATCTTGCCCGCCTCGAGCGTGACGAGGCGCGCGAGCAGCGGCTTGTTCGCGCGAAGCTCCTCACCGAATTGACGCACGAGCTCGCCGCGCCGCGGCGCTGGAACCTTGCGCCAAGCGCGAAAGGCGTCCTCGGCCGCGGCGATCGCGCGCTCCACGTCGGCGGCAGCGCTCGCCCGCACGCGGCCGATCGTCTGACCCGTGATCGGCGAGCGCGCCGTGAGCTCTCCCTCCGTAATAGCCGCGGTGCGAACGCCCAATTCACGCAGCAGATCTGCGGCTTCGCTCGCGACGTCGCCGATGGCGCCGGAGGTCGTCACCCTATTCTCCTCTTTTCGCATATCGCGTCTACGATGGACTTAGTCTTCGCCAAACCTAAATATAGGGTGCGCGGCGTGGCGACGCGCTTCTCGAGAAAAACTTCGCTGTGGGGGCGCGAAAAGTGGGGGGACCGTCATGGGTTTCTCAGGCTTCAACGGCCCGTTCTGCGCAAGAAACTACGATCCGCTGCCGGTCGTGCTGACACGCGGCGAGGGCGCGCATCTCTGGGATGTCGACGGCCGGCGCTACATCGATATGATGAGCGCCTATTCGGCCGTGAGCCTTGGCCATGCGCATCCGCGCATTCTCGCCAGACTCTCGCAGCAAGCCGCTCGTCTCGCCGTGCCGTCGCGCGCTTACTACAATGATCGTCTGAGCCCATTCCTCGAGGCGCTGTGCAAGCTCACCGGGCTCGACGCCGCGCTGCCGATGAACAGCGGCGCCGAAGCCGTGGAGACGGCCATCAAGGCGGCGCGCCGATGGGGCCAGTGCGTGAAGGGCGTCGCCTCGCCGGAGATCATCGTCGCGGAAGGCAATTTCCACGGCCGCACCACGACCGTCATCAGCTTCTCTTCCGAACCGGACTATCGCGACGGCTTCGGACCCTTCACGCCGGGGTTCCGCCTCGTGCCTTTCGGCGATCTCGAGGCGACGCGCGCCGCGATCTCCGAGCGCACCGTCGCAATCCTCGTGGAGCCCATTCAGGGCGAGGCCGGGGTGATCGTTCCGCCGCGCGGCTGGCTCGCCGGCTTGCGGAGCCTTTGCGACGAGAAGCGCATCCTGCTGCTGCTCGACGAGATTCAATCGGGACTGGCGCGCACGGGCGAATGGTTCGCCTCTCGACATGAGAATGTGCTGCCAGACGGAGTGATGCTCGGGAAGGCGCTGGGCGGCGGCGTGCTGCCCGTCTCCGCCTTCGTCGGCCGGCGCGAGGTCATGGACGTCTTCACGCCGGGGTCGCATGGCTCGACCTTCGGCGGAAGCCCTCTCGCCGCGGCCGTGGGACTCGAGGCGCTCGACGTCATCCGCGAGGAAGGCCTCGTCGAGCGGAGCCGCACGCTCGGCGCCCATTTGCTCGCGCGTCTGCATGCGCTACGAAGCCCCGTGCTCGGGGCCGTTCGCGGGCTCGGACTCTGGGCGGGGGCGGAGATCGATCCGCGCTTCGCCAGCGCCCGCGCTTTTTGCGAGCGCCTGCTGGCGAAGGGCGTGCTCTCGAACGCAACGCATCAGACGGTCGTGCGTTTTTCACCGCCCCTCGTCATTTCGAAAACGGACTTGGATTGGGCGCTCGATCGTTTCGAGGAAGTGCTCAGAGAGGTCGAACGCGACGCGGCTCCCTCTCAGCCGATGCGAGCCGCCTCCTGATCGAACTTGGAAGGAGTGATCGCGAATGGTCATGCCCGCGGCGGAGGGGAGGACGCGTGTCCGCGGGCTGCTGCTCGATCTTGACGGGGTCGTGCATGTTCGCGGCGTCGCCCTGCCCGGGTCGCTGGAAGCGATCGCAAGGCTGCGGGCGGCGGGGCTGCCGTTCAAATTCGTGACCAATACGACGCGCCGTCCGCTCGCGCGCATTGTGGAGGATCTCGCCGCACTGGGCCTTGAAGCCACATCCGAGGACGTTTTCACGCCCGCGGCGTTCGCGCGCGATTTTTTGCGCCAGCGGAACCTCAGCCCTTTCCTGATCGTGCACCCGGATCTGCGCGAGGATTTTCGCGATATGCCGAGTGGGAGGGCGGAAGCAGTCGTCGTCGGCGATGCCGCCGAATTCTTCACCTATGAGCGGCTCAACGAGGCCTATCGCAAGATCCTCGATGGGGCTCCATTTCTGGCGCTCGCGAAGAACCGAAATTTCCGCGACGCGGACGGCGGGCTCAGCCTCGACGTCGGCGCCTTTGTCGCGGGTCTGGAATACGCCTCGGGGCGTGAGGCGCTCATCTTGGGAAAGCCCTCGCCCATGTTCTTCGCTCTCGCCCTGCAAGGCCTGGGCTGCGCTCCCGAAGAGGCGGCGATGATCGGCGACGACGTCGAGGCCGACGTTGGAGGCGCGATGGCCGCCGGTCTTCGCGGCGTGCTGGTCAGGACGGGTAAATACCGCGCCGGGGACGAAGCGCGCCTGCAGCGGCCCCCGACGGCGGTCACGGAAAATCTGAGACACGCCGTCGAGCGACTGCTCGGCTAGGCCGCCTGGAACGGTCGATCGCCAGCGCTATCTGAATTGGGGGACCGATCGCCACGCAGGGGAACAGCATGAGCGAGAAGGAAGCTTCCGTCCACGGCAGTGAGAAGGTCATCTCTCTCCTCAATCGGATCATGGAGAGCGAGTTGGCTGGAGTGGTGCGATACACGCACTATTCCTTGATGGTGTTCGGCTACAACCGACTGCCAATCGTTTCCTGGCTGCGCTCGCAGGCTGACGAGTTGCTCGCGCATGCGCATGACGCGGGGGAGCTCATCACGCATTTGGGCGGACATCCCTCCTTGGCGATCGGCTCGCTGCTCGAGACGCATAAGCACGACATCGGCGACATTTTGCGCGAGTTGCTCGCGCATGAAGGGCTCGCCTTGCAGCTTTACAAGAAGCTTCTGAAGGAGGTGGAAGGCGTGTCGGTGATGCTGGAGGAATATGCGCGCAAGATGATCCACATCGAGGAGTTGCACCAAGGCGAGGTCAATAAAATGCTGCGTAAGCCCGGCGACCTCGCCCCCTTCGCCGACCGCTGAGCCGACGGAAGCCCCCAGCCCAGACGCTATGCGACCGAGGCGGCGGGCGAGACTTTGGAGGCCTTCTGATTGAAGAACAGGCTTTGGCAGATCGTCGCTTTCACAGCCTCGACGTCGTAGGGCTTGCTGATCAGGAAGGTCGGCTCGGGGCGCTGGCCGGTCAGCAGTCTTTCGGGATAGGCGGTGATGAAGATGATGGGCGCGTCCGCCTGTTGAAGAATGTCGTTCACCGCGTCGATCCCCGAGCTCCCGTCCGCAAGATGGATGTCGGCGAGGACGAGCCCAGGCATTTGTCGTGCCGCGAGCGCTTTCGCCTCGGTTTGCGTTCTCGCGACGCCGATGACCGAATGCCCGAGCTCTCGCACGATCATCGACAATTCCGCAGCGATCAGCGCCTCGTCCTCGATGATGAGGACGTTTGTGGCGATGCACTCGGCGATCTCCCGTCCCGCCTGCGACATGAGACGCGATACGGCCTCGAGGTCGAGGTCGAGGATGAAGGCGATGTCGGAACGTGCGAAGCGCTCGACGGTGTTCAGCAGAAACGCCTGCCGCGAATGCGGCGCGAGGTGAGCGACATTTCGCATCGTCGCCGATGACGATTCCTCCCCGTTTTCTGCGAGGACCGGCGCTTCCGAAACGGTCGACCAGAGAGTCGAGAACACCCGATAGAGACCCGCGCGCACCCCCTGCTGCTTGGGAAAGGCTGCGGGCTCCTCAAGGATCGCCTCGAGCGTCTGCACGACGAAGGCGTCGCCGATCTGCTGCGAGCCGGTCAGCGCGCGCGCATATCTGCGTAAATAGGGAAGATAAGGACCAATCTGTTGAGAGAGCGTCATCTGGCTTTTCCTCCCAATGCTGACCGCAGGCGGTTTGTCTTGGTCATTCGCAGTCATATATATGCCCGAAGACGCGCGAGTTGAAGTCCGTGGCGAGAGGCGACATCGATGTCGGGAAGCGGTCCTGATCGGAGCCAAACATCGCCGCACGCCGCGGGGCCGCAAGGCATCGACATGAGCCCGGCGGAACTCGACGAAGCGACCCAAAAGCGGCTCGGGAGCTTTTTGGCGCGCCGTGCCGAGGAACTGATCCGCGAACCCATGCCTGATGGGTTTCTCCGTCTGTTGGCCAGAATGGAAGCCAAGGAGCGGGGCGAATGATCGAGGCGCGCGCCCCCCGGCTTACGCTCGACGCGGGCAGTCGGCTCTGCTCCGAAGCCTTGCCCTTGCGTGGCAAAGCCGACACTCACGAAGATCCCGGAGGCCGCGATGCCGCTGTCCGGATTTGAAGGGATGTTTACGGAGCCGATCGAAGCGCCGGAGCATGCTCGTCGCTTGACGATGGTTCTGAACTGCCTGCCGGTGGGCGTTCTGCTCGCCGCGGCGCCGGAAGGGCGCATCGTCTTCGGCAATCAGATGATCGAGACGATGCTGGGCCATCCGGTGCGCTACTCCAAGGATGCGGAATCCTACGGTGAATGGATCGCCTTTCACGAGGACGGCAGACAGGTGGAAGCGCAGGAATATCCCCTCGCCCGCGTGCTGCATGGCGAGGCGAGCCCGACGTTGGAGTGCCGCTACATGCGGGGCGACGGATCCTCGCTCTGGATCAAGATCAATGGCGGTCCTCTCCACGACAAGGAGGGAAATATCTCTGGCGCCGTGGTGTGCATCACCGACATTGAGGCCGTGAAGCAGGCGCAGACGCGCGAGCGCCTGCTGCACATGGAACTGCATCACCGCATGAACAACGCTTTGACGATGATTCGATCGATCACCAATCTGAGCGCCCGATATCCAAGCGCCGCCGGGGATTTTTGCGAGGCCTTCTCGGGCAGGGTGGGCCTGCTCAGCCGCACGCAGGTGATCTTGAGCAAGAACTCATGGTCTAGCGTGCCGATCGACGAATTGATCGCCACCGCGCTTCCGGACGCTTTGGCCGATCAACGCGTCGACGCGTCTGGATGTGAGCTGAATCTACGTTCGGACGTGGCCCTTGCGCTAGGACTCGCGCTGCATGAGCTGAAAACGAATTCCGCGAAATTTGGCGCTTTGGGTCAAAGCCGAGGTCGCGTGACGCTAAGCTG
This sequence comes from uncultured Alphaproteobacteria bacterium, assembly GCA_963798515.1. Lineage (GTDB taxonomy): Bacteria > Pseudomonadota > Alphaproteobacteria > Rhizobiales > Beijerinckiaceae > Methylocystis. The sequence goes on along the minus strand of CAWCTS010000017.1, from coordinate 64,104 downwards.
GAAGCCGATCGAGGGTGCAGCCGCCAACCAGCACGTGGTCGAATGGGAGGAGTCCGGCGGACCGGCGTCCGCGCCGCCGAAGACGCTCGGCTTAGGCCTAGAGCTGCTGCAAAACATTCTGCCGATGCAACTCGGCGGCCCCACGAAACTCAATTTTGGGCCGGGAGGCCTGAGCGCGAGCATCGTCGTCACCCCCTGAGCGGGAACGGCCCGGCCCCCGATGGGCTCAATCCTCTTCGCCTGCAAGTTGATCCTTAAGATCTGCGAGTCGCGCCCCGATCGCGGCGGCGAGCCTGCCTTGCAAGGTTTCGCCTTTCTCCAGCACGCCGAGCTTTGCGATATCGGCGTTCAACGCCGCCTCGCGTCGGCCATACGCGTCGACCTCATGGGGCGACGGCGCGGGCACATTGGCGTCGCTCCATTCCAGCCTGTCGAACCAGCTCAGATCCTCCTCGGTCAAGCCCAGCTTCAAAAGCCGCATTTTGAGAATTTGAATTTCGGAACTCGAGTTGGTCATCGCTTGCCCTCGTCTCGACCGGCTCGCACGGAGCCGTCGCGCTGGAGGGAGATAGGGCGCGAGCCGAAAGAGTTAAGTGATCAGGGGCCGCGCGGTATCGCAGTCTCAAGCCTTGGAGCCAATGCGTGTCGAGCGCAGTTATCGGGCGACTTGCGAGAGAAGAGAGCGATGAGCACGCCGCAACGGAACGAAGGCGAAGGCAATCAGACGGAAGCCAAGCTTTGCAACGAGGCACAAGCCAAATTCGCGAAATCGGGGAAGGTCTGAGGCGCAGTGGAAGAAGCGAAGGAAGCGCTGGAAGGTCCTGAGCGTTATGCATTGGAGGAAGAGGAGGCCAATGGCAAAGCTCATGCGAGGATGTGCCGCCAGATCCGGTCCGAGGTTTGAGGAGTTACAGGCATGGACCCGCTCGAAGCCTTTGCTTTCGCGAACCGTTTGCGGCAAGCGTTACTACGTACGTACGCAAATTAATTTGATACGCGTATAAGTTAAGCTGGAGATATCCCGATCTTGATTTTTGGGCTATTGTAAACTTTCTGCGATGCTTGAGGGCGCTCATGTCGCCGCCCTCCTTTGGCGATAGGCGAAAGTACCGCTTTGTCTAAAGCGTAGAATTGGGATAAGCGGCCGCTTTGAGTGCGCCCTTATACGGGACTCTCTTGTTGAAGGAAGAAACGGGACCATCATGTCAACTCCTTTGATTTTCGAAGCCGCATGACATTATTAGCTGGGGGTCAGAAACGCGTGCTGCTCGCTTCGGCGTCGTTCGGCGGCACAATTGCAGCCGTGCGCCATCTTGCGGCCGATGGGTATGATGTCCGCGTCCTCTGCAGTGAGCGGCTCGGCGCAGCGGCGTGGTCGCGTCACGCCTCTCTCTCCCATCGGGCTCCGCACGAGAAAGACAGCCGCCTATTTCTCAGCCGACTGATTGCGATCGGCGAGGCGGATCCCGGACAAATTCTCCTGCCAACCTCCGATGGGACGGCTTGGCTGTACGCCAATCACGCCGACAGTCTCACGAAATATTTTCGATTGGGCCTGCCTCCGATCTCGGTCATTCGGCGCGTCCTCGACAAGAATTTACTCGCTCAAGCCGCCAGCAAGGCGGGAATCGACTTCTTGCCGAGTTGGGACCCCGCGAACGCGGACGAGATCAAGGCCCTCGCGCCGACGTTGCCTTACCCGATTCTCATCAAGCCGCGCACGCATGTCCATCGGTTGAGGAACAACAAGGGCGTCGTCGTCGATTTGCCGGCCGAACTCCTCGAACAATATTCGCTGTTCTTGGCTCACGAGGGCATTGGCGAGAGTCCTTGCGCGCCAATGGCGGTCCGGCCGTTCCTGCAGCCATTCGTGGCAGTCGGAAAAGAAGGCGTCCAATCGATCTCAGGATTTATCGACAGGACGGGCGATTTGTTCGTCACGCGTAGGTCGGTCAAAGTGTTTCAGCGAACGCGTCCGTTGGGCGTCGGGGTCTGCTACGAGGCGCGTTCGTCCATACCCTCGCTGTCCAAGGCCGTTCACACGTTATGCCGCGAGCTGGGGTATTTCGGCGTGTTCGAGGTCGAATTCATTTGGTTCGAGGGGCGTCCGGCCGTAATCGACTTCAATCCGCGCTTTTATAATCAACTCGGATTGGATATCCAGCGCGGAATGCGGCTTCCGCTTCTGGCTTGCCTCGACGCTGCGGGCGAGGAGACTGAATTGCGGAACGCCGTCGAGAAGGCGCAGACGGAAGGCGAAAACAAAGAGGTGCTTTACGACCGCTTCACGCTCCGCGCAATTCTTTTCGCGTCGGCCGCGGCCTCCCGAATATCCCAGGAAGATCTCGCCTATTGGCGCTCCTGGATGAAGCAGAACGCGGCCCACGCGATCGATGTGGCCGCCGAGAAAAAAGACCCGATGCCAGGCGTCGTTCACTCGCTTTCGGAAATTTTCCTTGGGCTCAGATCATTCGGACGCTTCCTGCGGTCGAGCCCTCGCGCCGCCCAAGGCGGGCATTCACGAGCGTTCGTGAGAGACCAGCCGTGAGCACAGCTTCCGTAGCGATCATCGGAGCCGGGCCTTACGGGCTCTCCCTAGCCGCCCATCTCGCCGCGCGGAATATAGAACATCGAATATTCGGCGTTCCGATGTCGTTCTGGTCTCAGATCGCCGACGCCGGAGGAGAGCGCTATCTGAAGTCCTATTGCTTCGGCACGAACATCTCCTCGCCAAAGCCGGGCTATTCCTTTGCGGACTATTCCGAGCCGCGCGGTCTGGAGACGTTCGAGCCGTGCTCAATGGAGAATTTCGCCAAATATGGACGATGGTTTCAGACGGCGAACGTCCCCTGGGTGGAGACGAAAAAGGTCGTCGGCCTCGCTCGACAATCAGAAGGCTTCACGGTCACGCTGGACGATGGAGAGAGCTTTTTCGCGTCCGATGTCGTGATCGCCACGGGTCTTTCCTATTTCGCTCACATCCCGGGGATCCTGTCGTCTCTTCCAGCGCAACTCGTCACACATACCTCGCGCATCGACCGGTTTTCCGATTTTAGGGACCGCGACGTGGCCGTCATCGGGGGAGGCCAGTCGGCGCTCGAAGCGGTCGCTTTGCTGCACGAATCCGGGGCTCGACCTCACCTCCTGGTGCGGGAGCCCACGGTGCTTTGGCATAGTCGGGTTACGCAGTCTCGAAGCCTCTGGCGACGCTTGCGTTACCCAATTTCGGGGCTAGGCACAGGCCCAAAAGCCTGGGCGCTCACCCACTTCCCCGGGGCCATGCACCGCTTCCCAGCCGGGTTGCGCGTGCCATTCGTCAAGTCCCACCTCCCGCCTGAGGGGGCTTGGTGGCTCCGTCCCCGGGTGGAGGGTCGAATGCCCATCCACATGGAAACTCTTGTCGTCGACGCCCGTGAAAAGAACGGGCAGGCGGCGCTCCGGGTTCGCGGCCCGAACGACGCTTCGGAGCGAGAGTTCTACGTCGATCATGTCGTAGCCGGCACCGGCTATGACATCAGTGTCGAACGCCTGGAGTTTCTCGAACCAGAGTTGCGCGGCAACATTCGCCGCCTCGAACGCGCGCCAGAACTCAACGCTATGTTCGAGTCTTCGATACCCGGGCTCCGCTTCATTGGTCCTTCATCGGCGATGAGCTTCGGCCCCTTGTTCCGGTTTGTGGTCGGCGCCGACTACACTGCGCGGGTCGTGTCGTCATCGAATTGGGGAACGCGCTGAAGGAATCTTGTCGAGCCCGTCAGATCAGGCGAGCTTCGTCGGGTAGCCCGGCTTGTAGCTCATGGCGCGGATATGCGCGCCGATATCCGCGGGACGCGGAATGCGCGCGAGACCCTTGTCGAAAATATATTCGGCGATCTTCTCGGCGGTGTGCAGCGAGGCGTTCAGAATGTCGGTCGTGGGCGGATAGATCAGGCCGAGGTCGAGATGCGCGTCGGTCACCTGCTCGGCGACGGCCTTCGCGGCGATGATGAACATCTCTTCCGTGACGCGCGTCGCCTCGGTGGCGAGAACCGCCATGCCCATCGCCGGGAAGATATAAACATTGTTGCCCTGCCCCGGCACGAACTTCCGGCCCTGATATTCGACGGGCGGAAAGGGACTGCCGCTCGCGAAGACGGCGCGGCCGGCGGACCATTGATAGGCTTCCTCGGCCGTGCATTCCGAGCGCGAAGTCGGATTGGAATAGGGGAAGATGATCGGGCGCTCGTTGATGCGCGCCATGGCCTCGATCACCTGACGGTTGAAGAGCTTCGGGACGGTGCTGACGCCGATGATGCAGGTGGGGCGTAGCGCCTCGACGGCTTCGACGAAGGACGTCAAGGGCGCATGCTCATGCGCGAAGGGCTTCTGAAAGTCCGCAAGGTCGGCGCGCGAGGTCGTAAGCAGTCCGTTGACGTCGAAGAGCCAGTTGCGCGCCCGCCCCTGCGCGAGCGACAGCCCTTCAAGCGCGATCGCCTCGCTGATGAGCTCGGCGATGCCGGTCGCCGCCGATCCGCCGCCAAGGAAGAGAAAGCGCTGCTCGGCGAGCTTCCCGCCCGTGATCCGCAGCGCCGCAAGAATGCCGGCGAGCGCGATCGCCGCCGTGCCTTGGATGTCATCGTTATAGGTGCAGACCTTGTCGCGATAGCGTTCGAGGATGGGCGTCGCGTTGATGTTTGCGAAATCCTCCCATTGAATGCAGCATTTGGGAAAGAGTTCCTGCGCGGCTTGCACGAATTCCTCGATGAATGCGTCATAGTCCGCGCCGCGCACGCGCTCTTGCCGTAAACCCAGATAGAGCGGATCCTCGAGCAGCTCGTGATTATTGGTGCCGACATCGAGCATGATGGGTAGCGTCATCTGCGGCGGCACGCCGGCGCAGGCGGTGTAGAGCGCGAGCTTGCCGACCGGAATGCCCATGCCGCCGACGCCCAGATCGCCTAGTCCCAGAATGCGCTCGCCGTCGGTCGCCACGATGAAGCGCACGTCGGCGATGGTCCAGTTCGAGAGAATTTCCTTCACCCTTCCCTTCGCGCCGATCGGCAGATAAATGCCGCGCGACGCGCGAAAGACGTGATCGAACTTCTGGCAGGCCTCGCCGACCGTCGGCGTATAGACCAGCGGCATGAAGCGCGCGGGATCCGACATTAAAACCGCATAAAAGAGCCCTTCATTGCGCGCCTGCAGATCGCTGAGAAAAAGATATTTCTGCAAATCATTGTCGAGCATCTCGAGCTGCCGGTTGGCGCGCGCGATCTGCGTCGCGAGCGAATCCGGCACGGGCGGAAGCAAGCCTTCGATGCCGAGCGACCGGCGCTCCTCGAGAGTGAAGGCCGAGCCACGATTGCGATGCGGATCCCGCAGAATGCCGGCGCCGAGAGCGGGTGTCGAAACGTCATTCATGGAAGACTGTCTCCGAAGAAGAGGAAATCGGCGCTTTCAGCTGTGCTTGCTTTCCGCCTTGGCGAGCGCCGCGCCGGGATCGTGGCTAAGATCGGCGGCAAGAAAAGCGGGCGTCTCGGGTAGAGCGAGATGCAGATTGGATTCGAGATGCAATTCGAGCGTCAGGCGCCGCGCCGAGAGATCGAGCACATGGCCGGCGTGTTGGTAGTCGCCGCTCATGAAATGCAGATGATAGCCCGGTACGTTGATGGCGCGCGCATAGCTCGGCGTCCAGAAGCCGATCAACACGCCGGAGATCGCCTCGAAGGCGAATTCGGCCTGCCGGCTCGTGGCGCTGACGAGATCGGTCCCCGGCGCACTCTTGCAGGCGACGCGATAGCTGATCTTATCGAACTCGCCACGCAGGCGGATGGCGGCGAAGACGTTGTCGCTTGGACGGAAGGCGTCAATGCGGCGGCTCAGATCGTCCCAGTCATGAATGTCTTCGAGCACATGCGTCTGATCCGCGACAAAATGCGTGGCGACCCAGAAGGGCGCGCGCGCGTCTGGCGGCGCCTCGCGCACGGAACCGTCGCCGCGCGCTTGCCAACACCGCCCGTCGATGAGCAGGCCCTCGCCGTCGAGCCCGTCGAAGGTCCCAAGGCCGAAATCGCCGTGGCGAAGAATATCGGCGACGCGCACGCAGCCGCCGAAAACGCCCTCGACGAGCGCGCCGGAGGTCGAGACCTGATAGATCGTGTGATGCTCGACGTCGAGCATATCGGCGAGCGCCCTCGCGACCGCGTGATCGAGGCTCTCACCGGTGCGCGCGCAATGCGCCTCCAGCGCAGTCCACAGCGCGTCGGGCAGGTTGGTTTGCAGGGCGCGGCTCATGGGCGGCCTTCCGGCTCAGTGAATAAAGTCCTGGCGGACGTTCTGCATCAATTTGATGTTTTCTGAATAGTCGATCGGGATGTCGATCAAGACTGGCACGGGCGACTGCAGCGCCTCGCGCAAGATGGGCCCGAGCTCTTCGGCTTTGGCGATGCGATAGCCCTTGCAGCCGAAGCTTTGCGCATAGGCGACGACATCGTAATCGCCGAGCGCCACGCCGGCCGTGCGGCCGTAGTGCGCCTCTTCCTGGAAAGAGACCATGTCGTAGGAGGAACTGTTCCAGATGAGATGCACGAAACGCGCGCCGAGGCGTTTCGCGGTCTCGAGCTCCATGGCGCTGAAGAGAAAGCCGCCGTCGCCCGAAACGGAGATGACCGGCGCGCCGGGGCGCGCGAGATTCGCGGCGATGGCCCAGGGCAAGGCTACGCCGAGCGTCTGCTGACCATTGCTCACAAGAATTTGGCGCGCGTGCACGGCGGGAAAATAGCGGTTCATCCAGATGTAATGCGAGCCGACATCGAGCGCGACGGTCGTCTCCGGCGTCACCACCTGACGCAACTCGTGAATCACGCGCAGCGGATGCACCGGCGCGCCGCTGGAATGCGCGCCCTCGGCGATGGTCGCGGCGACGTCGGCCGCAGCCTCGGCGAGCAGCGCGCGATACCCCCCCTCGACCTCGACGCGCAGCATTGGCGCCAGCGCATCGAGCGCGGCGCCGATGTCGCCGATCAGCTCCGCCGCCGGCAGGAAGGCCTGGTCCTGATCGGCGGGGATCGTGTCGATGGCGACGACAGGCCGCGGCAAACCCTTGTTCCATGCGATCGGATCATATTCGATCGGGTCGAAGCCGACGGTCACCACGCAATCGGAAGCGGCGAGCAGCCGGTCGGCCGGCTGATTGCAGAAGAGGCCGACCCGCCCGGCATATTGCGTCGCCCCGGCCGGCGCCGCCCAGCCGCCCGCGCCCTGGAACGTCGACGCATAGGGCAGCCCGCTCGACGCGAGAAAGCGGCGGATCGCCTCGGCGCTGCGATGTTCGGAGGATTGCATGCCGAGAAGCGCCATGGGCCGGCGCGCCGCGTTGATGAGCTCCGCCGCGCGCTGCAATTCAGCCGCGGCCGGCGGTCCGGCGGCCGCCCGGCGTCCCCAGCCGGGGCCGACGTCGCCAGGAAAGGCCGCGAGCCCAACGTCCTTAGGCAGCCCGAGGAAAACCGCGCCGGGTCTGCCGCCCTCGGCGGCGCGCACGGCGTTGCCGAAGACTTCGGGCAACATATGGACGTTCAGCGCCTCAGCGGCGAATTTGGTGATGGGGCGCATGACGTCGACGCCGTTCAGCGCCTGATGCGTGTGCTTGAGGCGGTCACCCGTCTCGACCTCGCCGCCGATCGCAAGCACCGGGTCGCCTTCCGAGGTGGCCGTCGCGAGGCCGGTGACGAGGTTGGTGACGCCCGGACCCGAGGTGACGAGACAGACGCCGATGCGGCCCGTCATGCGGCCCATGGCCGCCGCCATAAAGGCGGCGTTCTGCTCGTGCCGGCAGACCACGAGCTCGATCTTCGAGTCTAGCAGCGCGATGAAGACGCTGTCGATCTTCGCTCCCGGTATGCCGAACACATGGGTCACGCCATGGTTCTCGAGCAGCTTCACGAGAGCTTGCGCGCCGTTCATCGCCATGGCGGAAAATTCCGGGAGGGCCTCAAACTGGGCGCAAGCTTAGTTTGCGGAGCCGCTGGGCGTCAAATGCGCAGGCATGGCTGGGGCGGGAGGATTCGAACCTCCGTATGGCGGAATCAAAATCCGCTGCCTTACCACTTGGCGACGCCCCAACGCCGCGACGGGGTCGCCGGCGCGGGCGATACCCTTAAGACCCGGCGCGCCCCGAGGCAACCGTCGGGAAGCTTTACCGAGGCTCAGGCGCGGATCGAACCCGCCGTCGCCGCAGCAGTGCGCAAAGCGGCGATGTTTTTCGCGTAGCTCTCTCGGCCGCCGCCGTCGAAGACCGCCGAGCCCGCCACGACGACATCGGCGCCCGCCTCGACGACCGCGGCGATGGTTTTCGGCGAGACGCCGCCGTCAACCTCGAGATGAATGGGCCGGCGGCCGATCATCTCGCGAATGCGGCGGATTTTTTCGAGCTGCGAGGGAATGAAACTCTGCCCGCCGAAGCCCGGGTTGACGGTCATGACGAGGATCAGATCCACGTCGTCGAGCACGTAGTCCAGGGCCCGCTCGCTCGTCGCCGGATTGAGCGAGACTCCGGCCTTCTTGCCCAGCCCGCGGATCGTCTGAAGCGTGCGGTGCAGATGCGGCCCCGCCTCGGCATGCACGGTGATGAGGTCGGCGCCCGCCTCGGCGAAGGCGGCGAGATAGGGGTCAGCTGGCGCAATCATCAAATGAGCGTCAAACGGTTTATTGATAACTTTTCGTAAGGATTTAATAAGCGCTGGACCAAAGGTGATGTTCGGGGCGAAATGCCCGTCGATCACGTCGAGGTGAATCCAGTCCGCCCCGGCCGCGACGACGTCGGAAACCTCTTCGCCGAGACGGGCGAAATCGGCGGTCAGGATCGAGGGCGCGATGAGAAGATCGGACAAGCGCTCCTCCAGGAATCTCTTGGCCGGCTCCGGGCGGAGATGGGCCGTGGGCCCCTATAGCAGCCGCGCGCCCCGCCCGCCATGGACTTGGTGAAGCGACTCGAAGCCCTCCAAGAGTGACGCCGCGGCTGGAGGAGGCCCAGCCACGACGGGTCAGTCTCTCACGCGATCTTGGGATCGAGCTTGCCCGCAGCATAGAGCTTGGCCATCTCGGCGAGCGGGATCGGCTTGATCTTCGAGGCTTGGCCCGCCGCGCCGAATTCCTCGTAGCGCTGCTTGCAGACCTTCTTCATCGCCTCCTGCGCCGGCTTCAGATATTTGCGCGGGTCGAACTCGCCCTTATTCTTGCCGAGCGTCGCGCGGATCGCCGCCGTCATGGCGATGCGGCAGTCCGTGTCGATGTTGATCTTGCGCACGCCGAACTTGATGCCGTGCTGAATCTCCTCGACCGGCACGCCCCAGGTCTGCGGCATCTCGCCGCCTGCCGCATTGAAGGCGTCCTGCAGGTCCTGCGGCACGGACGACGAGCCGTGCATGACGAGATGCGTGCTGGGCAGGCGGCGATGGATTTCCTCCACGACCTTCATGGCGAGGATCGCGCCATCGGGCTTGCGCGAGAATTTATAGGCGCCATGCGAGGTGCCCATGGCGATGGCGAGCGCGTCGACCTTGGTCTTGGCGACGAAATCCACGGCCTGACCCGGATCGGTCAGGAGCTGGTCGTGCGAGAGCTTGCCCTCGGCGCCATGGCCGTCCTCCTTCTCGCCCTCGCCCGTCTCGAGCGAGCCGAGCACGCCCAATTCGCCCTCGACCGAAGCGCCGACCCAGTGCGAAAGGTTCACCACGTCTTTCGTCACGCGCACATTGTAATCGTAATTCGCCGGCGTCTTGCCGTCGGCCTCGAGCGAGCCGTCCATCATGACCGAGGAGAAGCCGAAACGGATCGCCGAGGCGCAGGTCGCTTCGCTATTGCCGTGGTCCTGATGCATGACGATCGGAATGTCGGGATACATGATCACGAGCGCCTCGATCATCTTGGCGAGCATCGTGTCATTGGCGTAGGAGCGCGCGCCGCGGGAGGCCTGGATGATGACCGGCGCATCGACCGAGGACGCCGCCTCCAGCACGGCCAACCCCTGCTCCATATTGTTGATGTTGAAGGCCGGAACGCCATAGTCGTGTTCGGCGGCGTGGTCGAGCAATTGGCGGAGCGTGACGAGGGCCATGGGGTTCTCCTAGACGGACGGCGGCGGCCTGCGGAATTGCGCGATGCTTTACACGCTTCGGACGGGAAGCTCCAGGAGGAGCGGAGCGTGTCGCGAGAGCGCCCTCTCCACGACGTCCTCAGCCGGTCGCCCGCCGACTTCAGCCTTGCCGCATGCGCAAAATTAAGGGACAAATGCAGACGTAGTGCGTATTTCGACTGAAGCCTCTCCCAGATACATAAGCTGCGACAAGCGCCACGCCAGCACATTCTGACGGCGCCAAGGACCGGGGGCCGTGATGTCAGACGATTTTGGAATTGAAGAGGTCGTCGAAGAGGACCGCGCCTATCGCGGGTCGCGCTATGCGGAGGTCCGAGAAGCGATTTTCGCCAACCCCTATCAGCCGCTCTGGGGCGCGCCGGGGCGCCGCCCCTTCCCAACTACAAGACAACGCTGAGCAGCGTGTTGCGCGGTCTGTTCTCTTTCGGCCACTACAGGTTCGCTCAAGCCGTTGAACGGGCGGTCGATTCGCATGCCGACCTGCGCTGGGGTCCAGATCGCAAGGGCTTTCGGCGCCTCATCCATCCCAACGGAGTCTGCCTGACAGGGGTCTGGGAGATCTCGGAGGAGACGGGCTATTCGGGCTATTTCGCCAAAGGCAGCCAGGCCCTGGTCATCGCTCGCTACTCGAGCCGTCTGCCGCGTCGAGGACAAAAGACGCGCTCCCTGGCGCTCGTGGGCAAACTGTTTCCGACCACCGACCCGAACCACAGGGATCTGCTCAGGACGGCTGGCTTCATCACCCAGCAAGACTTAGGCGGCGACTATACAGACTATATCAACGACGCCGAGCTTCGCAACGCGCCCGATGTTTCTCCCTGGCGGCAGGGAAGCGGGCTCCCGATCCTATTGGTTACCGGGCTCGTTTTGACGCTGGTCGATAAGATGGCGACGCGGCGTCAAGTGCATCCGATCGCGGAGCTCGGCAAGCCGGCAAACCAGCCAACGCATTGCCCGAGCTTCATGCGCCTCCTCGTCGCGCCCGAGCAGCCGCGCATAGAGGGCGAGGGACTGGATTTCCGCGACGAGATCATGGCTCAGATCTTCGACAAGGGCGATCCGACGCCGAAACGTCGGCTCAAATTCTTCATCGAGGTGACGGACGACGGCGCGGTGAGCAATTTCCTCGGCGTCACAAGATGGCGGTTGGAGAATTGGCGGCGGATCGGAACGCTGATTTTTGACGACGCCGTCGTCTCCTATAACGGAGACCACGTCATCCACTTCAACCACCCGGGCTGGCGAGAAGACAAGAATGACCCAAGAACAGCCCATCGCCCTCCGCTTGCGCAGGCCTGACAAGCGGCAGGAAGCGTCGCCCACTCTGGCAATCCAAAAAGAGACTCCATGCCCCGCCGCCTCCTTATCCTCCTCTTTGTCCTCGCCGGCCTAGCCCCGGCGCAGGCGCTGGACAAAATCACCTTCGCGACGAACTGGCGGGCGCAGGCGGAGCATGGCGGCTTCTATCAGGCGGTCGCCGACGGCACCTACGCCCGCTACGGGTTGGAGGTCCGCATCTTGCAGGGAGGCCCGCAGATCAATGCGCGGCTGCTGCTCGCCGCCGGCCGGGTCGATTTCGCCATGGGCTCGAACCTCATCCAGACCTTCGACGCGGTGAAGCAGAAAATCCCCGTCGTCGATGTCGCGAGCCTCTTTCAAATCGATCCGGTCATCCTGATGTCGCATCCCAGCCAAGGCTACGATCGTTTCGAGGATCTGCCGAAGGCGAAGACCGCCTTCATCGCCAGCGACATGCTGGTCTCAGTCTATCAGTGGCTGAAGAAGGATTTCGGCTTCCGCGATGAGGCCGTGAAGCCCTATGGCTTCAACCCGGCGCCCTTCATCGCCGACAAGAATTCGATTGAGCAGGGCTTCTTGACCTCCGAGCCTTTCCAGATCGAGCGAAAGGGCGGCTTCAAGCCCAATGTGTTCCTGCTCGCCGACTATGGCTATGACAGCTATTCGACGATGATCGAAGCGCGCGCCGACACGATCGCCAAAAACCCCGACTTGGTGCAGCGCTTCGTCGACGCCTCGATCATCGGCTGGCGCAATTATCTCAACGGCGACAATGGCGCCGCCAATGCGCTGATCAAGCGCGACAATCCCGAGATGACGGACGATCTCATCGCCTTCTCGATCGCCAAGATGAAGGAGCGGGGCGTCGTCGACTCGGGCGACGCCAAGACCTTAGGAATTGGCGTGATGACCGACGCGCGCGTGAAGAGCTTCTTCGACAAGATGGTGAAGGGGGGCGTGGTCCCGCCCGATCTTCCTTACCAGAACGGCTACACGCTGCATTTCATCGGGAAAGGCGTGGGGCTCGAGGAGGGCGCGAAATGAGCAATCCCGACGATCTCGCGGCGGCGTCGGAAATCGCCTATGATCGGGTCATGATCTCGCCTGCGCGCGTCGCGCTCTATCCCGGCACCTTCGATCCTTTGACCTTCGGTCATCTCGACGTGATCCGCAAAGGCGCGGCGCTCTTCGACAAGATCATCGTCGCTGTCGGCGCGCATCCGGGCAAGACGCCCCTGCTGCTGCTCGAGGAGCGTATCGCGCTGATCCTGGAGGCCTGCGCGATGCTCACGCTCGACAAGCCCTGCGAGTTCGAGGCGCGGGCCTTCGAGGGGCTCGCGGTCGAGGCGGCGCGCGGCTTCGGCGCCGCGACGATCCTGCGGGGTTTGCGCGACGGCGCCGATTTCGACTATGAAATGAGCATGGCGGGGATGAATGCGGCGCTCGCGCCGGACATTGGAACGATTTTCCTTCCCGCCTCGCCGGAGGCGCGCCACGTCAATGCGACGCTCGTGCGTCAGATCGCGAAGCTCGGCGGCGACGTTTCCGCCTTCGCGCCGGAAGCCTCGATCGCCGCGTTGAAGAGGGCGGTCGGCCGGCTTTAGACCCGATTATGCAGGAGAAAGCGCGCGCCAGACGCGCTTCTTAGACGAAAGACCCGGGAGGAAAAATGACCATCGACCGCCGCCGTTTCGTTGCGGGCGCCGCCGGCGCCGCGACGCTCCTCACCTCGGGCGCCGCGCGCGCCGAGGACAAGCTCCTCAATCTCGACACCGTCTACGGCCGCACCGTCATCAAGATGCGCCCGGACCTCGCGCCCAAGCATGTCGCGCAGATCGAAAAGCTGGCGCGCGAGCACTTCTACGATGGGATCGTCTTCCATCGCGTGATCCCGGGCTTCATGGCGCAGACGGGCGATCCCACCGGCACCGGCATGGGCAAATCTAAGCTGCCGAACCTTCCGGCGGAATTCTCCAAGGAGAAGTTTTTGCGCGGAACCGTAGGGATGGCGCGGGGCCAGGACGAGAATTCGGCGAACAGCCAGTTCTTCATCTGCTTCGGCCCGGCGCGCTACCTCGAGGAGCAATATACGGTCTGGGGCAATGTGGTCTCCGGCATGGAGTTCATCGACCAGATCAAGCCCGGCGAGCCGCCGGCCAATCCGGACAAGATCGTCAAGCTGCGCATGGCCGACGATAACAGCTAAGGCATTTGCCCCCTCCCTTACCCTCCCCCGCTAGCGCGGGAGAGGGAGGCGGCCAGCGTTTCGCGAAAAATCGGTGAAGGGCGGAATCCGCCCCCTCTCCCGCCCTAGCGGGGGAGGGCTGGGGAGGGGGCTCGCACCATATCCGCAAAGGAAACCGCATGTCAGAAGACGCCAACACGCTCAATCTCGAGACGACCAAGGGTCCGGTGACGATCAAGCTGCGTCCCGACCTCGCGCCAAACCACGTGGCGCGCATCAAGCAGCTCGTCTCCGAGGGCTTTTACGACGGGATCGTCTTCCACCGCGTCATCGAGGGCTTCATGGCCCAGACCGGCTGTCCGCACGGGACGGGCACGGGCGGCTCGAAATATCCGAACCTGGCGCAGGAGTTCAACGCGGCGCCGCATGTGCGGGGGACCTGCTCCATGGCGCGCGCCTCGCATCCCGACACGGCCAATTCGCAATTCTTCATCTGCTTCACCGACGCGCGCTTCCTCGACAAGCAATATACGGTCTGGGGCGAGGTGACCGCCGGCATGGAGAATGTCGACAAGATTAAGCGCGGCGAGCCGGTGAAGGACCCCGACAAGATCGTCAAGGCGACGCTGAGCTAAGGCGCGTTACGAACAAGCGGAACCGGCGCGTCGAGTCTGGATCGTTGCGGCTTTTATGAGAGACGATCGGCCGAGCCTCACCGCGCGCGGCGCCGCCGGGCATCGCGCGGCGCATCAGCTGCTGGAGCGAGGAAGCGTCTTTCGCGATCCGCTTGCGCGCGACATTCTCGGCCCTGAAGGCTGCCTCGAGGCCGATGAGCGGGCGCGGGACAAAAGCCTGCGGCCGCTGCGCCTGCTCATCGCCGCGCGCAGCCGCTTCGCCGAGGAGGCGCTGGCCGAGGCCGTCGGGCGCGGTGTGCGCCAAGCGGTCGTGCTGGGCGCGGGGCTCGAAACCTTCGGCCTGCGCAATCCGCATGCGGCGAAAGGCCTGCGCGTCTTCGAGGTCGATCATCCGGCGACGCAGGCCTGGAAGCGGCGGAGGCTGTCAGAGGCCGGCTTCTCCCCTCCGCCCTCGCTGACTTTCGTTCCCGTCGACTTCGAGCGCGAGAGCCTGGCCGAGCGGCTGGCGCGGGAGGGCTTCGACGCCGGCGCGCCCGCCTTCTTCTTCTGGCTCGGGGTCGTGCCCTATCTCACGCGCGCTTCCGTCATGGCGACGCTCGGGTTCATCGCACAAATCCCCGGGGGCGAGGTGGTCTTCGACTATTCCGAGCCGCTGGAGGCCTATCCGCCCGACCGGCGGAGCGGGGTCGAGGCGCTCATCGCGCGCGCGGCCGCCGCCGGCGAGCCGATGATCTTTTTCCCGCCGTCCGCGGGACTGCTTCAGGATCTCCGGGCCCTCGGCTTCGAGGAGGTCGAGGACCTCGATCTCGCCGAGATCTCGTCCCGCTTCCTGGGGGGTCCCAAGGGTCACGGCCGCCGCGCGGGACCGCATTTTTTGCGCGCGCGCCGGCCCGGGTGAATGGGAACCGCCGAACTCTTTGATCGCGAAACTGCATTGACAGCCGCCGCCCTCGCCCCTATCTCCACTTTGTCGCTGTTGGCACTCATCGATGACGAGTGCCAACAGCGCTTTCCGTTGACCCTTGGCCGAGCGCGCTCTCCTGGGCGGCCGGCGCATCGAAGGAAGATTGCAACATGGCGTTCCGTCCCCTGCACGACCGCGTCGTCGTCAAGCGGCTCGAAGGCGAAGAGAAGACCAAGGGCGGGATCATCATTCCCGACTCCGCCAAGGAGAAGCCCCAGGAGGGCAAAATCGTTTCCGTCGGGCCCGGCGCGCGCGACGAATCCGGCAAACTCGTCCCCCTCGACGTCAAGGCCGGCGACCGCATCCTGTTCGGCAAATGGTCGGGCACCGAGGTGAAGGTCGACGGCGAAGATCTGCTCATCATGAAAGAGAGCGACATTCTCGGGATCGTCGACTAAGTCGCGCCCGCACCGCAACCAGAGACATCCCCGTAACGGAGTGGACCCAACATGGCCGCTAAAGAAATTCGTTTCTCCTCGGACGCTCGCGACCGCATTCTGCGCGGCGTCGAGATTCTTTCCAACGCCGTCAAGGTCACCCTCGGCCCCAAGGGCCGCAACGTCGTGATCGAGAAGAGCTTCGGCGCCCCGCGCATCACCAAGGACGGCGTCACCGTCGCCAAGGAGATCGAGCTCGCCGACAAGTTCGAGAATCTGGGCGCGCAGCTCGTGCGTGAGGTCGCCTCGAAGCAGAACGACCTCGCCGGCGACGGCACCACGACCGCAACCGTGCTCGCCGCGGCCATCGCCAAGGAAGGCGCCAAGGCCGTCGCCGCGGGCCTGAACCCGCTCGATCTGAAGCGCGGCATTGATCTGGGCGTCGAGGCGGTGGTCAACCACCTCAAGACCCATTCGAAGAAGGTCACCTCGAACGACGAGATCGCGCAGGTCGGCACGATCTCCGCCAATGGCGACACCTTCATCGGCTCGGAAATCGCCAAGGCGGTGCAGAAGGTCGGCAATGAGGGCGTGATCACGGTCGAGGAGGCGAAGAGCCTCGAGACCGAGACCGTCATCGTCGAGGGCCTGCAGTTCGACCGCGGCTATCTCTCGCCTTACTTCATCACCAACGCCGAGCGCCTCATCGCCGAGCTCGAGGATCCCTACATCCTCATCCACGAGAAGAAGCTCTCGACGCTGCAGCCGCTGCTGCCGATCCTCGAGGCGGTCGTGCAGACGGGCAAGCCGCTGCTCATCATCGCCGAGGACGTCGAGGGCGAGGCGCTCGCCACGCTCGTCGTCAACAAGCTGCGCGGCGGCCTCAAGATCGCGGCCGTGAAGGCCCCGGGCTTCGGCGATCGCCGCAAGGCCATGCTCGAGGATATCGCGATCCTGACGGGCGGCGAGGTCATCTCCGAGGATCTCGGCGTCAAGCTCGAGAACGTGACGCTCGGCCAGCTCGGCCGCGCCAAGCGCGTGAAGATCGAGAAGGAGAACACGACGGTCATCGACGGCGCCGGCGCCAAGAAGGACATCGAAGGCCGCGTCGTCCAGATCAAGAAGCAGATCGAGGAGACGACCTCGGACTACGACCGCGAAAAGCTCCAGGAGCGTCTGGCGAAGCTCGCGGGCGGCGTCGCGGTGATCCGCGTCGGCGGCGCGACCGAGGTCGAGGTCAAGGAGAAGAAGGACCGTGTCGACGACGCGCTCAACGCGACGCGCGCCGCGGTCGAGGAGGGCATCTCGCCCGGCGGCGGTGTGGCGCTGCTGCGCGCCATCCCGGCGCTCGCCGATGTGAAGACGGCCAATTCGGACCAGAAGACCGGCGTCGACATCGTGCGCCGCGCCATTCAGTGGCCGGCCCGCCAGATCGTCGAGAACGCAGGCGACGACGGCGCCGTGGTGGTCGGCAAGATCATCGAGAACAAGGAGTACGGCTACGGGTTCGACGCGCAGAAGGGCGAATATGCGGATCTGATCAAGGTCGGCATCATCGACCCCACCAAGGTCGTTCGCACCGCGCTGCAGGACGCGGCCTCGATCGCCGGCCTCGTCATCACGACGGAAGCCACGATCGTCGACGCCCCGAAGAAGGACGCGCCCCCGATGCCCGGCGGCGGCGGCATGGGCGGAATGGATTTCTAAATCCTTACGCCAAGAGCGAGATTTGCAGCCCCGGGCCGAAAGGCTCGGGGTTTTTCTTTGGCCGCTCTATCCATAAAAACCGGACCTCTAACTCCAGCCCAGTTCGGCAAACGCCCATGGCCCATGTCTCGATCAGCCAGAAGGCGAATATTTTGGCGCCGCGATAGACCTTCCTCACTTCACCCAGGTCATTTTCTGCTGATCCTCATTGGGCAGGGTCGCGATGAAATAAAATGAGATCACCACGAAGACGACGAAGACCGCCGTATAGCCCAGGGTGCGGATGATGTGCTCTTTCGTGGTCATGCTCGTCTCCCCTCGCGCGGGGCTGGCCCAATTCGACCCTCGGCCGAGACGCCCAGCGCGCGCATTTTGATCGCCTTCGAATTTGGATTGCTTGCGCGTAAGCTGCAACTGTCACCGTTGACGCAGGAGGCCCGATGAACGCCCCGACACCCCCTCAGGAAAAGCCTATACCCTGCGCGGTCATTCGCGCCTGTGACAACGTTTCCGGCAAGCAGGGGTTGAGCTTCAAGCCCGGCATTTCCGCGCAGAGCGTCGGCGCGACGGGCATTTATCTCGAGCTCCTGACGATCCCGCCCGGCGCGCGCGCCAAGGCGCATAAGCATCTGTCGCATGAGACGGCGATCTACATGATCTCGGGCGAGGCCACGACCTATTACGGGGAGCGGCTCGAGAACAAGGTCGAGACGCGCGCCGGCGACTTCGTCTATGTCGGCGCCAATGTCCCGCATCTTCCCGTCAACACGGGGAGCGGGCCGGCGGTCGCGGTCGTGGCGCGCACCGACCCCAATGAGCAGGAAAGCGTCGAGCTCTTGCCGCATCTCGACGCGCTCGTGCCCTGATCACGCCGCGAGATGCACGGCGAGCCAGACGGTCGGCCGCTCCGCGTCGGTCGATTCGACGCGATGCCGGGCGTGGGGCGGAATTTCGAGCCAATCGCCGGGAGCGAGCAGGCGCGGCTCGGCCTCGCTTTCGAAGCGCACAGCGGCGCTCCCTGACAGAAGGATCACCCACTCCGTCCCGGCCTGATCGTACCAAAACCCGGGCGGACTCGCCTGCCCCGTGGAGACGATCCGCTCGATGCGCGCGCCCGCCGTCTCCGCGAGGAGCGAAACCGCTTCCTGCTCCCCCCGCGCCGGAAGCGGCACGAAGAGATTGCCCGCCCTGATCATGCCCGCCTCCTTACCTCGCCGCGCGCTTTTCGCCGCGGCGGCGGCGCCTTTCCCGCCGGGGCGCCGGCTGTTAAGACAGGCCGTCGGCCCGACGGCCGCCCCGATCCTTCCAAAGACGCTCGAGACCCATGGCCGCCATACCCGATTTCTCTAAAGTTCCCTTCGCGCTCGCCAAGGCGTCGCCGCCAACGCCAGAGCCGCGGCGCTGGCTGACGCCCGAGGGGATCGAGGTGAAGAACCTCTATGGGAGCGCGGACACGGCGGACCTCGACTTTCCGCGGTCCTATCCGGGCCTCGCGCCATTCGTGCGCGGCCCCTACCCGACCATGTATGTCGCGCAGCCTTGGACCATCCGGCAATATGCCGGCTTCTCCACGGCTGAGGACTCCAACGCCTTCTATCGGCGCAATCTCGCCGCCGGGCAAAAGGGCCTGTCCGTCGCCTTCGATCTCGCGACGCATCGCGGCTATGACTCCGACCATCCGCGCGTCTCGGGCGACGTCGGCATGGCGGGCGTCGCGATCGACTCGATCTACGACATGCGCACGCTGTTCGACGGCATTCCGCTCGATCAGATGAGCGTCTCGATGACCATGAACGGCGCCGTGCTGCCCGTTCTCGCGCTCTTCATCGTCGCCGCCGAGGAGCAAGGCGTCGCCGCCGACAAGCTCACGGGAACGATCCAGAACGACATCCTCAAAGAATTCATGGTGCGCAACACCTATATCTACCCGCCCGATCCGTCGATGCGCATCGTCTCGGACATTTTTGCCTACACGTCCAAGCATATGCCGAAGTTCAACTCGATCTCGATCTCCGGCTATCACATGCAGGAGGCGGGCGCCTCCGCCGATCTCGAGCTCGGCTACACGCTCGCCGACGGCGTCGAATATGTGCGCGCCGGCATGGCCGCCGGGCTCGACATCGACGCCTTCGCGCCGCGCCTCTCCTTCTTCTTCGCCATCGGCATGAATTTCTTCATGGAGGTGGCGAAGCTGCGCGCCGCCCGCCTCTTGTGGGCGCGTCTCATGAAGGATCTGGGCGCCAATTCGGAGAAGAGCCTGACGCTGCGCACCCACTGCCAGACCTCCGGCTGGTCGCTCACGGCGCAGGACGTCTATGTGAACTCCATCCGCACCTGCATCGAGGCGATGGCGGCGACGCAGGGCCATACGCAATCGCTGCACACCAATGCGCTCGACGAGGCGCTCGCTCTGCCGACCGACTTTTCGGCGCGCATCGCGCGCAACACGCAGATCGTGCTGCAGCAGGAAAGCGGCACGACGCGCATCATCGACCCCTGGGGCGGCTCCTATTATGTCGAACGGCTCACGGCCGAGCTCGCCAAGCGCGCGCTGGTGCATATCGAGGAGATCGAGAAGCTCGGCGGCATGGCGAAGGCCATCGCCGCTGGCGTGCCCAAGCAGCGCATCGAGGAAGCCGCCGCCAAGACGCAGGCGCGCATCGACACGGGCCAGCAGGTCGTCGTTGGCGTGAACAAATATCAGCCGACGGACGACATCGCCCCCGACGTGCTGAAGATCGACAACTCCGCCGTGCGCGCAGCACAGCTCGCCAAGCTCGAACGTCTGCGCGCCGAGCGCGACGAGAAAGTCACGCAGGCTGCGCTCGACGCGCTGACGGAGGGGGCGACGTCCGGCGCCAATCTCCTCGACCTCGCCGTGAAGGCGGCGCGCGCCAAGGCGAGCGTCGGCGAAATCTCCTACGCGCTCGAGAAGGTCTTCTCCCGCCATCAGCCCAAGGCCAATGTGATCTCGGGCGTCTATGCGCGCGAGGCGGGAGTGGACACGCCCCTCGTCACGCGCGTCAGGAGCATGACGCAGGCCTTCGAGGAGAACGAGAAGCGCAGGCCCAGCATCCTCGTCGCCAAAATGGGCCAGGACGGCCACGACCGCGGCCAGAAGGTCATCGCCTCGGCTTTCGCCGATCTCGGCTTCAACGTCGTCATCGGCGATCTTTTCGCGACGCCGGAAGAAGTCGCGAAGAAGGCCGCCGAGGCGAACGTCCATGTCGTGGGCGTCTCGACGATGACGGCGGGCCATCTGACCCTGACCCCGCAGCTGCGCGACGCGCTCAAGAACGCGGGGCGCGACGACATCATGATGGTTGTCGGCGGCGTGATCCCCAAGCAGGATTTCGACGCGCTCTACGAAGCCGGCGCCAGCGCGATCTTTCCGCCGGGCACCAACATTCCCGAGGCGGCGGAGAAGCTTCTGGAAGAGCTCAACATCCGCCTCGGCTACGCGCAGCGTCAGCCGCGCTAGGATCGCCCAAGCGTCCTAGTTGCGTTTTGCGGGCGCGTGCTTGGACACGCGGCCGCCCTCGGTCCCTGGCGCGGCTTCCACTCCCGGCGCGCCGGCTGCAGCTTCGCTTTGCGCGGCGCGGCCGGTGACATGGGGGTTTTCCTTTTGGACCACGGTCGAGGGCTCGACGGGGGTTCCGACCGCCGGCCCGCTCGTGTCTCCCGCGGGGCGCGGCTGTTGGGCGGCCTGAGCCGCGCTGCTGAAGACCACGGCCGACGAGAGAAGCAGGAGTTTGATCGCTTTCATGCGCATTCTCCTCAGCGCTCAAATGACGGCGGAGCATCCATTCGTCATTTGCATTTCGCTTCGCTCAATTAGCGGCGCGCGAGGAGCCGACAACGCTGTCGGCGGGGCGTCGAGCCTTCGCGACTGAGGCTTGGCTCGACCGGCTCCGTTTCGATTGGCTTCAAGATGAGCGATTCCGCGCTTGAGCCCGGCCTTTCTCGACTTTTTCTTTGAGCGCGCCCGAGGGCCTGAAATTCACGCTTCTGCGGGCCGTCGGCGGCGCGCCTGCCAGCGGGGAAGCTTCACGCTCTTGACGCTTCGTCCGCCTGCGGATGACGAATGTCCCAAACTCGTGCAGCTTCACCATTTCCTCTCGTTTCGACAGCGCGTCGGCGATTTCCTGCAGAGCGCATTCGAAAATCTCCTGCGCTTCCCGCCGCGACAGCGCCGGCACGCGCTTCATTATGGCGGTGGCGATATCGTAGCGCGTCACGGTTCGAGCGGTTTTTTTCTCCGCAGCTTGGTTGCCTTTCGGCTGACGTGACGAGTTGGCCGCAGATTGGGGGTCGGCATACATTTTGGCTGATCCGTTGGATTGTCGTCTTGCGGAAGGGCGCCGCTGACGGCTTAGAAGTTGAACTCGGGCTGCGCGAGATAGCTCGGGAAGATCGAGGCGGCGCTCGAGCGTTCCGCGGCCAGCGTCGCCATGACGCCGAGACTGACCAGCACCAAGAGAAGGCGTCGCAACATTGACTGCGTGAGCATGGGGTGATCCTCCGTTCGCTTCCTGCGAGGCACCGCGAATATGTCGACGATCCCTGCTCAGCGGCGTGCGCCGACGCACTTGGCGCGAACGAAGCACTTGGGAATGTGCGCTAACGCAATCGCAAGCTTGGCGAGGAGGATCGAGCACGAGCTTCCCAAGCAATGAGCAGGCCGGCGCCGAGGGATCGGCCCGGGAAAAAAGGAAAAGCCGATGATTTTGCCGCCGATCGATCCCGTGATCGCTCTCGGGGTCGTGCTTTCGACCGCCGTCACCGACGCCGTCTATGTGTTCTTCAACGCAGCCGTGGTGGCGCGTCGCCGCATCGCCGCCGCGAGCTGGAGCAGCGCCTGGTATCTGCTCTCCGCCTTTGCGGTGATCAGCTACACGTCGAACTGGGCCTATGTGCTCTTCGCGGCGCTGGGCTCCTGGATCGGCGGCTATTTATCGATCACGGCGCTCGAATATATTGCGCCGGCGAAGCGCGAGTGACTGCGGCTTCATCCGAAGCGGAGAAACCGCGATGGTTCTGCGCAACTCACTGCCCGGGAGCGAAGACCAAGCCCCACATGAAAGCAAATTGATGGGCTCCGGCGAGAACGCCTGGGATGGGCTTTCCTGTCGGGTTGAAGGGCAGGATCGCCATCGCGCTCGGTAAGGGTTTTCCTTGAGCTCCGAAAGACGCGTAATAGTGACAGGAGATGCAGGACGATGCAGCCACAGTTCCATTGCCGACGATTCCCTCGATCACGGAATTGCCAAGCACATAGGGCGTTCCATCCTCCGCCGTAAAATCCACCTCGGTTGACTTCAGACAATAATTTTCCCAGACGGGAGATAGCTTCGCTTTAGCTATCAATTCTTTAAGCTGCTGCGTCTTGGCGCAGGGACCATATTGCGTATTGACGGCGGCTCGATTGGGGAGGACCGCGGGAATGACTGCGCCAAAGCTGTCGAAGCAGCCCATCGCGTCGCAGCGACCCGGGTTCATCTGGTGCTCGAAAGTGCCCCAGACCCAGTTCGGATTTTGCCGGCTGCTGACATGCAGCGATACGAGAGCGTATTCCACGGAGCCGACTGTAGCTGTGTAATAGAGCGTCTTGATATGTTGAATGTCGCCGAGCTGGGGAATCCATTGCAGAAGCGCCGGCAACGGAACCCAATCCCCCTTCACCGCAATAGAGTCTGTAGGCATTTCGACTTTGAAAGAGCTCGCGTAGGCGGCCGCCAGTCCCGCTTGCGTATTGAGTTTGTTGTTGACGATATAGTCATATTGCGCGCGATTGCGCGCCACTTGCTCCGCGATGCAGGGCGTCGGCGTGCCGGTGGTCGGAAAATCGCCCACCGCCGCGCCGGGAGGGGCCTTGCAAGGCACATCGATAATCCTCGAGTGCAGGCGCGCCGTCAGGTTCTCTTCGAGACCAAGCGTCTTCATAACCATTAGCGCGCTCTGATGGAGTTTGAGCGGCTCGCCCTGCGTGGGCCAGTGGGGATGCAGCGAAAACGTGTCTTCGTCCGACGCCCAGGTTTCGAAGAGCACAGGCGACGGCTTCCCCGCTGACGCCGGCGCCGCCAATTCCGTGAAAAGGCGCCAGATGAAAGCGTCGGAGTTCTCGGTGTTGGCATCAACTGGGCCGGCCCTCGCCGGAACGGCGACGCTCACGAGAGACTCCGCTCGGGCGGCGGCTAGGCTCAAGAAGCATGTCACCGACGCGCAGAAGATTGAAAACTTCACCTTGGACATGGCGCGCTCCTGAAATGGACCGACGAGCGTCACTGAAGTTTTTTGGCGACCCGCCGGAAATCGATCGGGAAGAGAAGGGCATTCTACCTTTTTATGAGACTGACACAGGGCAGTTCATCCGGCAAGGAGTTCTTCAGCCGACGCGAGGCCGTTCGTGTTTGTGCGGGAGTGACTGCGCGTCCGCGCGCCGCAAAGGGCGCAGACGATTGAGGCGGCCCCCGCCGCAGCTGTCGCCGATCGCGATCAATACCGCCTTAGCGTGTTCTCACGCGGCGAATTGGCTTTCCGCTTTCGCGAAACGCTCCGCATCGTGACGAGCTCCTCGGCGAGCGTCGGATGCAGCGCCATGGTCGCGTCGAAATCGGCCTTGGTCGCGCCCATGCGGAGCGCAATGGCGAGAAGCTGCGCCATTTCCGCCGATTGCGGCCCCAGGAGGTGGACGCCGAGCACGCGCGCGCTCTCCGCCGAGACGACGAGCTTCATAAAGGTCTTCGTCGCCCGCCCTGTCAGCCCCGCCTGCATGGGCCGAAATTCCGCCTCGTAAATGTCGAGCGCGCCGACGCGGCGTGCCGCCTCTTCCTCCGTAAGGCCAACCGTGCCGATCTCGGGAGTCGAGAAGACGGCCGTCGGCGTGAAGTCGTAATCGACCGGCGGAGCGCCGCCGCCAAAGAGCCGGTCGGCGAGCGCATGGCCTTCGCGGATCGCCACGGGCGTCAGATTGAGCCGGTCGGTCACATCGCCGACCGCGTGGACCGAGGCGACGCTGCTTTGAGAAACGGCGTCAACGACGATCGCGCCATGCGGCGTGCGGCTCACGCCGGCGGCCTCCAGGCCGAGCTTCTCAGTCGCGGGTCTTCGGCCCGTCGCCGCCATGACGACGTCGGCCTCATGCGAGCTGCCGTCCTCGAAACGCGCGAGCACCCCCCCGGCCGCCCTCTCCAGGGAAGCGAGCTTCGACAGGGGGAAGAGCGCGATCCCCGCCTCGGCGAGCCCCGCCGCCAGCCGCGTGCGCAGATCCTCGTCAAAGCCGCGCAGCGGCAGGTCGGCGCGGTAATAGAGCGCGACCTGCGCGCCGAGCCGCGCGAAAAGCGCCGCGAATTCAATGGCTATATAGCCGGCGCCGAGAATAAGCAGGCGCTTGGGAAAGACGGAGAGATCAAAGATCTCGTTCGAGGTAAGCGCGAGCTCGATTCCCGGAACCTCCGGCGCCAGCACCGGCGCGCCGCCGGTCGCGATGAGGATGTGGCGTGCGCGCAAGGCGCGGCCGTCAGCCAAGCGGACGGTCTGAGGACCCTCAAGCGCCGCGCGCAGCGGAAAGATCTCGACGCCGGCCTTTTCGAGGTTCGTTCGATAGAGGCCCTCGAGCCGCGTGATCTCGCGCTCCTTGGCCGCGACGAGCCAACTCCAGTTGAACTCTGTCTCGCCGACGCTCCAGCCGAAACCTCGCGCATCCTCGAAATCGTCGGCGTAGCGAGACGCCATGACGTAGAGCTTCTTGGGGACGCAGCCGCGAATGACGCAAGTGCCCCCGAAGCGGAAGTTCTCCGCAATCGCAACCCTGGCGCCGTGCGCCGCGGCAATGCGGGCGGCGCGCACGCCCCCCGAGCCCGCGCCGATTACGAAGAAGTCGAAGTCGAAATCCGCCATGTTCGCCCGCCCCGTCTCCGCAGCCGCCGCCAGCGCGCGCCAGCGGGGTTAAGTCGAAGCGGCTGCCATAGCGGGAATTCGCGTTGGCTCAAAATTTCCTGCGGTCGCGCTGGGCTCTCTGATCGTCGTGGCGGGCTAAGCCTCGCGTCGCGCAGAGAGCCCGGCCATTGGCGCTCAGCCATGACGTCGCGCGCGAGCTGGCCGCCGAGCCGCTGGCGGGCGCGTCCTCGCCCATCGAGGAGCTGGCGCCGCGCGAAACCGAGATCCTGCGGCTTGTTGCGACCGGCATGACGACGCACGCCGTCGCCGACGCGCTCTGTATCAGTCCGAAGACCGTCCAGAACTACACCTATCAAATTAAGTCGAAGCTCGGCGTCGAAACCGACGCGCATCTCGTCTGGGCCGCGTTGCGCGCCGGCCTCATCGCCTGGTCGTGACGCACCCCCTCCGAAGCGAGCAGGCCGCCCCGAAATCGTTTTGAGTTCCACGTGTCTGCGAGAAGCCGACGGTTAATGCGCGTAGGCGACCGATCCGAAGTTGCGCCGGTCATGAAGCTCGCCGGCCGAAAGCATGCCGCCGCCTAATTTCGCTTCCGCGTCTGCGCAGACTTCCGCGCCGATCGCCGGCTCCAGCAAACGCGCCAGCCCTCTTAGTATGGGCTGGTCGGCGCCGGCGATCTCCCGCGAGAGGGCGCGCATGGCCTCGCCGTCGGCGCGGCGCGCGAACTCCTGTACGGTGACCGCGACAAATCCCCCGACTTCCATGCCGCGCTCACGCGCGACGGCCCCAACGCGCTCGGCGAAGGCTCCGCCGATGCAAAACACCGCCGCTTGCGCGACATGGGCGTTGGAGCAGGAATGGATCATGTCTGCGATCACCATGAGATCCTCCGCTTTACGTCTGTCTCTGCGCCTCTCCGATCGACCCGAGCTTTGCGCTCTTGCCTTCCTCGATCTCTCCGGTTTGCCCGGAGCGGTCCAAATGCGGCCGGGGCCACTCGCAAGGAAACGCCTCCGCTTAGGACGCTTACGCAAAAAACTCGCCGGGACGGACAAATCCCGGCGGGCAGGCATTTTCGCGCGGATGACGCCGGGAACCGGCTTTCCGCACAAGTTCTCAACGCATGCGCTTCAGCCCTGGTTCCCGCGTTAGAGAATATTTCTATTGTGCGCCGCGCAATGCTGAGACGCTTTCAGCTACCATGAACCTGTGTTCTGCATGGATTTCCATGGCTCTGCTGGTGAAAGCGGAGAACCGCGCTGCAGCAATTCAATAGAAATATTGTCAGGCGTTCGCACAAACGCCATATGCCCGTCACGCGGCGGGCGGTTAATCGTGACGCCTTGACTCGAGAGCTTGGAGCAGATGTCGTAAATATTGTCTACAGCGAAGGCCAAATGTCCGAAATTACGACCGCCGCCATAGTCTTCCTTATCCCAATTAAAGGTCAATTCGATCATGGGCGCGTCATGCGCGCGCGCCGCCGCCGCATCTTCGGGCGCCGCAAGATAGATCAGCGTGTAGCGGCCCTTTTCGTTGCTGACGCGCCGAACCTCCTCCAGTCCTAGCCCGCCGCAAAAAAAAGCGAGCGACGCCTCGAGATCGGTCACTCTGATCATTGTGTGCAAATACCGCATCGCGACACCTCTTTAGCTCTGCGCGCTGAAGGTTGAGACGCTCTGCGCCTCCATGTACGGCGGGGCGCGCGCGCATTCGTCAAAATTTAACCCTATTTCCCGGGCTCCGCTATCCAGGCGTCGCCCGCGTTTTTCGGCGTCGCACGGCCGATCGTGCGAGCGGCGCAAGGGGCGGAGGGAAGCCATGGCGGCTCTGGAGCAAAAGCGCCTTCTCGAGGCTTGTAGGGCCTTGGGAGAGGCCGTGGGCGGACAACCTATTCTGCCTCCGCTCATTCGCGAGGCCGGCGACGACGAGGGGAGCGGCGGAACGATCCATTATTCGCCCACGGGCGACGCCTGCATCCGCTTCGAAACGCGCTTCGACAAGGCCTATGTCAACCGCCATGAGTTTCCGCTCAAGCGCCTGCCGCTGGTGATCGACTGCGCCTTGTGCGACAGCGACCGCCACCCACAAGAGAAAGCGCTGGACGAGCAGGAGAAATTCGCGCTGCTCTGCGCCTATTTCCTTGCGGCGCAGACCCCGATCGGCGTCGAGCCCATCGAGGATACGGGGGAATACAGGCTCAGCCTGCGGCTTTCCCCGACTTTCGTCGTCGAGTGGCGCGAGGCCTTCGACACCGCCGCGCTGGAATCATGCGAAACGCTCTGCCGGCGCGTGGCCTCGAGCCTTTGGGACAAGTCGCGCGAATTCTTCGTCAGCGAGCGGATCGGCGTGGCCGTCTGGAGCCTGCGCGCGGCGGAGGAGCTTTTGGGCGCTCCGCGCCTGTCTCCCAGAGCCGTCGGGGAGTTCATCGCCGCCTCGCTCGCCGAGAAGCGCAAAGAGCCCGCGGCGGCGGCGGCTGCGCCGCAGGACCCGCAAAATCGGAGCGAGGCGCTGGCGATGATGCTCTCGCCGCCTGCGGGGCCTTCTGCAGCGGCAGAGCCTTCCACCGCCCTCGCGCCCACGACGCTCGGGGAAGGCGAGGCCGCCGCCCCGTCCGCTCCAGGCGCGGGGCGTCGGCTCGCCCTCGGAGGAAAGGCCTGGCGGGGCCTCATGGCCGGGACGGTCGCCGCCCTCATTCCGCTCACGCTCCTGGCCAGCGTCGGGGCTTTTCTCAGCGTGTCCCGCAGGGGAGACGCTGAGGCGCAGCCTCGCATCGAGGCGGCGGCCCCGCAAACCGCTCCGACTCCGGTCATGGCGACGGCCGCGACCGTCACGACCATAGCCGCCGCGACGCCGCCGGCCGCGCAAGAGCAGGTCGCCTCCATCGACCCGGCGCAAGTCGAGAAAGCCCAGATCGCCGCCGACCCGAAGCCGAACCCGGACGCTGCTGCCGCGAAGCCCGCCACGACCGCGAAAGGAGTCGCGCGGCGTGCGGCTCACGGGAAGTCCCGCCGTGGAAAGGACCCGCTCGCCCAGGTCGGGCGGGTGGTCGGCCGGTTCGCGTCAGATGTCTGGTCTGGGATTTCGTCGATCCCCAAGCGCCTTAACGAGGCCTCTCACTAGCGTCACTCAACCGCGCTCGCTATAGGAGCCTCTCCGCCGCTTGCGCTTGACGAGCGCGTCATAGGCTGCTCTCCGCAGGATGATGAACACGATTCAAGACGCCGGGCGGGCGACCGCCTCACGCAAGCAAGGTGCGGCCCTGGCCTCCATCGCGGCCAGCGCCTCTCTGACGCTCGCCAAGCTTGCGGTGGGGCTCTGGTCGGGGTCGCTGTCGCTCCTGTCGGAGGCCGGCCATGCCGCCGTCGACACCGGAGCGACGATCCTGACCTATTTCGCGGTGCGCGAGGCCGACAAGCCCGCCGACGCCGAGCATCACTACGGCCATGGCAAGTATGAGTCGCTCGCGGCGCTCGTCGAGACGGGCGTGCTCTTCGGCCTTGCGATCTTCGTCGTGAGCGAGGCGCTCCGCCGCTTGCGGGACCCCTCGGAGGAGTTCGACGTCAAAGTGGGCTGGCCGGCTTTCGCCGTGCTCGGCGTCTCGATCCTCGTCGATCTCGTCCGCTCATTGCAGCTCTCGCGCGTCGCGAAGGAGGAAGGCAGCGACGCGCTGGCCGCCGATGCGCTGCATTTTGCGAGCGATCTCGTCTCCTCCGTGCTCGTCGTCATGGGATTAGGCGCGATGCGCCTGGGATTCGAGCGAGGCGACGCCATCGCCGCGCTCGGCGTCGCCCTCTTCATCGCCATCGCCGGCTTCAGGCTCGGCAGGCGCACGATCGAGACCTTGCTCGATGCAGCGCCGAGCGAATTCGTGCCGCATATGCGCGCGGTCATCACGGAAGTCCCAGGCGTGATCGCGCTGGAAAAACTGCGTTTGCGCCGGGTCGGCCGCAAGATCGTCGGCGAAGCGACCCTTGCGGTCTCGCGCAGCCTCAGCGTCGATCAGGCCGAGCGCATCAGCCGTGGAGTTGACGCCGCGATCCGCGCCTATGCGCCGGAAGCAGAGATCACGCTCACGGCGGCGCCCTGCGCGCTTGACGATGAGACCGTGATCGAGCGCACGCGCCTTGTCGCGGCGCAACGGCGCCTGCCCGTGCACCACATCGTCGCGCAGGAAATCGGCGGGCGCCTTTCGATCAGCCTCGATCTCGAGGTCGACGGCGGCATGAGCCTGCGCAGCGCGCATAAGATGGCGAGCGAGCTCGAGGAAGCCATTGGCGACGAGTTCGGCTCCGATGTCGAGATCGAGACGCATATCGAGCCGGCGGCGCCCGTGGTGATGGTGGGCCACGACGTCGACGCCGCGACGCGCGAGACGATCGAAACGGCGCTGCATCGCTCCGCCGCCGAGGGCGGGAAGCTGCGCCACGTGCATGAGGTGCGCGTGCGCGGCGTGCGCGAAGGACTGCTCGTCAATTATCATTGCGAAGCCGACGGCGCCTTGTCCGTCGAGGCGGCGCATGAGGCGGTGGACGCGGTCGAGCGCGCCCTGCGCGAGGACTTCCCGCAAATCATAAGAATAGTGGGCCATTGCGAGCCGATTGGCGCGAACGAGACGGCGTAGCTCAACCCGTTCGACGCCCTATCTAAGTCGCCATGAAGCGGTCCGCCTCTCCGGCCGGCCTCCGCGGCGCAATTCAACTTTTGAGGCGAGAGCGATGGCCAAGCCGGGTGAAGGGCGCACGGAGCCCAAGCGGGAGTGGCATTTCGACATCGGCTATTTTCTGCTGGCGTTCATCGCCATTCTGATCTTCCAGCAGCTCTGGTCGGTCTACAACTCCACCGAGGTGATACCTTTCAGCGAGTTCAGCCAGCTCCTCGCTGAGAAGAAGATCGCCGAGGTCGAGGTCGGCGAGAAGGTTCTTCGGGCCACATTGAAAGAGCCTTTGCCAGACGGCCGCAAGCAATTGGTCGCGGTCCGTGTCGATCCCACGATCGCGCGCGAGCTCGAGAAGGAAGGGGTGAAATTCTCCGGCGCGCTGGAGAACAATTGGATCTCCACCCTGCTTTCCTGGATCGTGCCCATCGCCCTCTTCTTCTTCATCTGGAGCCTGCTGTCGCGTCGCGCCGGTCAGGGGCTCGGCTCGCTCATATCGATTGGCCAGAGCAAAGCCAGGGTCTTCGTCGAGACGGACGTGAAGACCGGCTTCGCGGATGTCGCCGGCGTCGACGAGGCCAAGGAAGAGCTTCAGGAGATCGTGGCCTTCCTCAAGGACCCGCAAACCTACGGCCGTCTGGGCGCGCGCATTCCCAAAGGGATTCTGCTCGTCGGGCCGCCGGGGACGGGCAAGACTCTGCTCGCCCGCGCCGTCGCGGGAGAAGCCGGCGTGCCGTTCTTCTCGATCAACGGCTCGGAATTCGTCGAGATGTTCGTCGGCGTCGGCGCCGCGCGCGTCAGAGATCTGTTCCAGCAGGCGCGCGCGAATTCGCCCTGCATCATCTTCATCGACGAGCTCGACGCCTTGGGCCGGGCGCGCGGCATATCCGGCTTGAGCGGCGGTCATGACGAAAAGGAGCAGACGCTCAACCAGCTCTTGAGCGAGCTCGACGGTTTCGACCCGACGATCGGCGTCGTGCTGCTCGCTGCGACGAACCGCCCGGAAGTGCTCGATCCGGCGCTGCTACGCGCCGGGCGCTTCGATCGCCAGATCCCGGTCGATCGTCCCGACAAGAACGGCCGCAAGGCCATCCTCGAAGTGCATCTCAAGAAGATCAAGCTCTCAGCCGACATCGATCCCGCGCAGATCGCCGCGCTCACGTCGGGCTTCACCGGCGCCGATCTCGCCAATATCGTCAACGAAGCCGCGATGCTCGCGACCCGCCGTCGCGCCGCAGCCGTGACGCTCGAAGATTTCACCGAGGCGATCGAGCGCAGCGTCGCCGGACCGGAAAAGCGCCAGCGCCTGCTCGATCCGCATGAGCGGGAGATCGTCGCCTATCACGAGATGGGACATGCGATCGTGGCCATGGCCCTGCCCGGCGCCGATCCTATCAAGAAAGTGTCGATCATCCCGAGAGGCATAGGCGCTCTGGGATATACGATGCAGATGCCGACGCAGGACCGCTATCTGATGAGCCGCTCGGAGCTGATGAATCGCATGGCCATATTGCTCGGCGGACGAGCGGCGGAAATGGCGGTGTTTCACGAGGCGACCACCGGCGCCGCCGACGATTTGCAAAGAGCCACGGAGATGGCGCGCGCCATGGCGACGCGCTACGGCATGGAGAGCGAGATCGGGCAGGCGTCCTACATCACCGATCGTCCGCGCTACCTCGATCTGCCGGGGCTCGGCCCGCAGCCTTCCGAAATGAGCGAGGAAACGAGCGCCAAGATCGACACGGCGATCCGCAATCTCATTGAGCAAGCCTTCGAGCGCGCGACGGAAATTTTGCGAATCTGCGGCGGCGAGCATAAGGCCGCCGCCGTTCGGCTGCTCGACAAGGAGACCTTCAACGAAGCCGATCTCGAGCCCCTGCGCACGGCGGTGACGACGCGCATTCAGGCGGCGGAAGAAGCGCGCAAGACGGCGCCGGTCGGCGAGCCGCCGTGCGAGGGCGGCATGGAGAGAAATTTCCAGAGAAGACTGGAGGATGCGGCGAAGCGTCTCGTTTCGCGCCTGGAGAAGTGGCGCGGCTTCGGCTCAACGAACTCTTGAGAGACTACGCGCGACGGGGAGGGTTCTACCGTCGCGCGCGCGTGCGTTGACCTTCCGGTCAGCTGGCCTGCGGCGGCGAGCCCGTCTTGATCTCGATGGTCTTCGCGCCTTTGGCGGCTTCGATGGGCTTCTTGACGCTCACATGCAGCACGCCCTTGTCGAGATGGGCGGAGATCGCGCCGTCAGCGGGGCTGAAGGGCAGCGTCATGGAGCGGTAGAAGGAGCCGAAGCTGCGCTCTTCCACATGCCAGTCCTTCTCCTCTCTCTTCTCCTCATGCTTCTTCTCGCCGGCGATCACCAAGCGATTGCCGTCGACGCTCACCTTGATGTCCTTCTCCTC
Source organism: uncultured Alphaproteobacteria bacterium (assembly GCA_963798515.1). Classification (GTDB taxonomy): domain Bacteria; phylum Pseudomonadota; class Alphaproteobacteria; order Rhizobiales; family Beijerinckiaceae; genus Methylocystis. The sequence continues at coordinate 31,850 of CAWCTS010000017.1, read as the reverse complement.
GACGCCGGGAAGCTCGGCTGTGACTTCGACGGCTCCCTCGGTTTCGGCGACATTGACCGCCGGCGCTCCCGCCCCGACGTTCAGCGCGGGAAGATGGTGACCGAAATTGCGGAACATGTCCTCCATCTCGCGCCGGAAGGATTTGAACGGATCCGGCGTGAGATCCTGACCGCCCCATAAGCTTGGCACTTTCATCGCTGCCTCCCTCTTTCAGATGGATGGACGATAGAAGAGATAAGAGCTCACCGCGCGTTTCGAGAGATTAGAGAGGCGATTTGTCGCGCGGGTGACGATCGATCCATACGCCGACATCCTCACGGCGCTTCTGCCGCGCGACGGCGGCGTTGCCGGCGCGGACCGCTCGGCCTTCGTCTCCCGTCTCGGCCAGCACATTGTTGGCGACCTCGCTCCACAATTCGCAAAGATGCGGCGTGTCCGCCTTATGCGTGTGCCTCGGCGCGTCTTCGGGCCGCCACGGCATCTTCACTCCCTTACTCGCTCGGATGCGCTCGCTCAAACCGCGTGAAGCAAGGGTTCTTCCACGGTCTGCGTCGTGATGAAGCGACTCGCGCGAAAGCGCGGCGACCAATGGCCGCACGGCAGCCCCGCCTTCGCTTTCAGATGCGCGAGAAATTCTTCCTTCCCTGTCAGCTGCTCCCACACGGCGGGCAGGAACACAGCCTGTCGGCCCGCGTCTTCGATCAGCAGGCCGTCGCGATGAGACTGCAATTGCGACAGGAGATCGGCCTCGCTCTCGAAGCGCATCGGCTCCAGAGGCGAAAGCAGCGTCACGGCCAGCGAAATCTGCCCCCATTCGATCGGTTGCAAGGACTTGAAACGCGGGTCGCGAAAAGCCGATCGCGTCGCGTTGAGCCTGATGTCCTCGACGAGCGGCCGACTCGCCGTCACCGAGCCACAGCAGCCACGCAGGCTTCCCGCCTTGTGCAAGGTCATGAAGCTTGCGCGGATGCACTTCAGTTCGGGAGGCAACATCTCCACCGGCTGCGGCGCCCTGTCGCCCAATATCGCGCTGCGGGCGATGTCGTTCATCAGTGCGCCATAGCGCTTCACGAGCTCGGCGTCGTCGGACGCGAGCTTGGCGCTCTCCTCGAAGAAGGCCCAGGCGCCATATCCCACAACTCGGTGGCGCGGACCGGCGGTGTCGCCAGAATTGCAAAGGTCGAGCGTTTTGACTCGCAGGCCGCGCCGCTTCGCGGCAGCGAGTAGTCCCTTCACGGGCGCCGCGCCGCAGGCCTGCTCGGAACCGAGCGCCGCGGGATCGAGCCGCTCGATCGCCGCGCGGGTTCTTTCATCCAGAGCGCGGCAGGATTCATAGTCGAGGTAATGCGAAAGATCGGAAGAGACGACGATGAGCGTCTCCGGACCGCCCCACAGGGCTTCCAGCAGGTCCGCCGCCGCCTCGGCGCCGACGCGACCGCAGACGATGGGGACGAGCGCGAAGTCGCCCAGAGCGACCTGAAGAAACGGCAATTGCGTCTCCAGGCAATGCTCGCCTTCATGCGCTGCGTCCAACACGCGAAACATCGGAAGATCGCGCGCGCGGCTCAGCCACTGCTGATCAATTGGAACGAGCCCCAGTGGCGTCTCAAAGGCTCGCGCCGATGTCGCGGCCATGCCGTCGAAAGCGACGCGATGCGAAGGCCCAAGCAGCACAACCCTCGTAATCTGGCCGCGCGCCTTGGCGAGCAGTCGAAAAGCCGCGCCGGCAACGGGGCCGGAATAGACATAGCCGGCGTGCGGGACGATCAAGGCCTTCGGCGGCGAAGCTTCGACGGCCAGGGATTCCTCAGTGTTTTGCGCGAAAGGGGCGGCGCGCGGAGAGCCCGCGTGATCAAGCAGCGCCTTGACGTTGGACCGCAGCTGCGAGGCATTGGCGGGATAAAAAAGTCCCGCTACCGCCGCGGGTCTGATTGCCCCTTGCGGTTCCATCTCAATCAACGCCGGCCCCTTTCATCGCGATGTGGCCGTCTCCATCTACTCGACATGAACGCCACAGAACTCATCCGCTCCGCTTCTCCATCGGCTCCCGCGCGCTACTGGCGTATGCTCGACGACGGTCGTATTCAATGTGATCTCTGCCCGCGTTTTTGCAAGCTGCGCGACGGGCAGCGCGGGCTTTGCTTCGTGCGCGCCCGCGACGGCGACGCTGTCGTTTTGACGACCTACGGCCGGTCGTCGGGCTTTTGCGTGGACCCTATCGAGAAGAAGCCGCTCAATCATTTTTTGCCGGGCACGCCGGTGCTCTCCTTCGGCACGGCCGGTTGCAATCTCACCTGCAAGTTCTGCCAGAACTGGGACATTTCGAAAGCCACCGAATTCGATCGCCTGCAGGATCAGGCCTCGCCTGCGCAGATCGCGCAAGCGGCGAAGGACATGGGCGCGCGCTCGGTCGCTTTCACCTACAACGACCCGGTGATCTTCCTCGAATATGCGGTTGATGTCGCGCAGGCTTGCCGCGAGGCGGGCGTCAAGACCGTGGCCGTCACCGCGGGCTACATTACGCGGGAGGCGCGCAAGGAATTCTTCGACGCGATGGATGCGACGAACATCGACCTCAAAGGCTTCACCGAGGAGTTCTACAAAACGCTCTGCACGGCGGAGCTGCGCGCCGTGCAGGACACGCTCGAATATGTGAAGCATGAGACGTCATGCTGGCTCGAGATCACGACGCTGCTCATTCCCGGCAAGAACGACTCTCCGACGGAGATCGACGCAATGACGCGTTGGATCCACGAGCGGCTCGGCCCCGATACGCCGCTGCATTTTTCTGCCTTCCATCCCGACTGGCGCATGCGCGACATCCCCGGAACGCCGAAGGCCACGCTCCAAACGGCGCGCCGCATCGCTATGGATAACGGGCTGCGTTACGTCTACACCGGCAATGTCCACGACGAGGCGGGGCAGAGCACCTATTGCCACGGCTGCGGGACGCGCCTCATCGGCCGCGATGGCTACGACATCACCGGCTGGTCTCTCACGGCCGACGGCCATTGCGCCCATTGTGGCGAAGCCTGCGGCGGCGTCTTCGAGGCGCGCCCCGGGGCCTGGGGATCGCGCCGCGCGCCGGTGCGACTCGCGGGCATAGGCGACCCTGCTCGCGCGCTCTGACCGAAGCTCTGCGGCAAGGCTTCCTCGATCTTCGCATCCTGTTCTGAAAGCGCGCGCAAGGGGGGTGGCCTCGTCTCGACGCGTTTGGGGCGCTGCGCTATCGTGAAGCGCATTTCGCCGCCGACAAGAAAAACGCATAAGAGAGCGCCACCCATGCATCATAAGATTCACGAAGTCCCCGAGGCCTGGGCCAGCGAGGCGCTTGTCGACGCCGCGAGCTATGAGACGCTTTACGCGCGCTCCTACAGCGATCCTCAGGGTTTCTGGCGGGAGCAGGGGAGCCGCATCTCCTGGATCGCGCCCTACACCTGCGTCAAGAACACGCGCTTCGAACCGCATAACGTGTCGATCCGATGGTTCGAGGACGGAACCACCAATGTCTCGATGAATTGCGTCGATCGGCATCTTCTGACGCGCGGCGACAAGGTCGCGATCATCTGGGAAGGAGACGATCCTTCGCAATCGCGCCACATCACCTATCGCGAGCTGCATGAGGAGGTGGGCCGCTTCGCGAATGTGCTCAAGAAGCACGGCGTACGGCGCGGCGATCGGGTCACGATCTATCTGCCGATGATTCCCGAAGCCGCCTTTGCGATGCTCGCCTGCGCGCGCATCGGCGCGATCCATTCGGTCGTGTTCGGCGGTTTCTCGCCTGAGGCGCTGGCCGGACGCATCGAGGACGCGCAATCGCAGGTCATCGTCACGGCGGATGAGGGCGTGCGCGGCGGGAAGCGCGTGCCTTTGAAGGAAAACGTCGACAAGGCGTTGACGAGGGTGGCCGCGAAGACCGTGCTCGTCGTGACGCGCACCGGCGCCCCAGTCGACCTCGAGGCCGGACGCGACTTCTGCTACGAGGCGGAGCGCGAAAGCGTCTCCGCCGATTGTCCCTATGCGGAGATGGGGGCCGAAGACCCGCTCTTCATCCTCTACACCTCGGGCTCAACGGGAAAACCCAAAGGCGTCCTGCACACGACGGGCGGCTATCTGGTTCACGCCTCGCTCACCCACGAGCTCGTCTTCGACTATCGCGAGGGCGACGTCTATTGGTGCACGGCGGACGTCGGCTGGGTGACGGGTCACAGCTATATCGTTTACGGTCCGCTATCGAATGGCGCGACGACGCTGATGTTCGAGGGCGTGCCGAATTATCCGAGCGTCTCGCGCTTTTGGGAGGTCGTCGACAAACATTCGGTGAATATCTTCTATACGGCGCCGACGGCGATCCGCGCGCTGATGGCGGCGGGCGAGGAGCCGGTGAAGAAGACGAGCCGCAAGACCCTGCGGCTTCTCGGCTCCGTCGGCGAGCCGATCAATCCGGAAGCCTGGGAGTGGTATCACCGTGTGGTCGGCGAGGGACGGATGCCGATTGTCGACACCTGGTGGCAGACGGAGACCGGCGGCGTCATGATCTCGCCGCTGCCGGGCGCGACCGCGCTGAAACCCGGCTCGGCGACGAAGCCCTTCTTTGGGGTCATCCCCGAGATCGTCGGCCCGAATGGAGAGGTTCTGGAGGGCGCCTGCGAGGGCAATCTCGTCATCGCGGATTCCTGGCCCGGGCAGGCGCGCACGCTCTGGGGCGACCACGAGCGCTTCGCGCAGACCTATTTCAGCGCCTATCCCGGCAAATATTTCACCGGCGACGGCGCGCGGCGCGACGAGGACGGCTATTACTGGATCACCGGGCGCGTCGACGACGTGATCAATGTCTCCGGCCATCGTCTCGGCACGGCCGAGATCGAGAGCGCGCTGGTCGCCCATGAGCTGGTGTCCGAGGCCGCCGTGGTCGGCTATCCACATGATCTCAAGGGCCAGGGCATATACGCCTATGTGACCCTCATGGGGGGAGTCGAGCCGCACGACGCGCTGCGCAAGGAGCTCGTCTCCTGGGTGCGCCGCGAGATCGGCCCGATCGCCTCTCCCGACGCCGTACAATTCGCGCCGGGCCTACCGAAGACGCGTTCGGGCAAGATCATGCGCCGGATCCTGCGCAAGATCGCCGAGGGGGAATTCGGAACGCTCGGGGACACCTCGACGCTCGCGGACCCGACGGTGGTCGGCGACCTCATCAAGCACCGGGCGGACGTCTAGGAGAAAGCCCGGCCCTCCGAGCTGTGACCGTCCATCTTGCCAGTGATCGCGAAGATGGTTAGGCAACAGGCGCCTTCCGATGCGGCGGGAGGCGGAGCGCGCCCGAACGCCCGGGCGAGAAACGAGGCGCCCGCGTGACAAGGCCTGGATGACAAGGATCACTCGCCGCAAGCTGCTCGCCGCGCTCGCCGCCACGGCGGGACCCCAGGTCTCATCGAGCATCGCCGTGGCTCAGGCGCTAAAGGCTCCGCCGGCCAACCCGGCTCCGGAAATCGCCAAGGGTCCGCGCTTCGCCTATCAGGAGGTGGTCGAGCGCGCGAGGCGCCTCGCCGACCAGCCATTTCAAGAGGCGACGAGCTGGCGTCTGCCCGCGGCCTTCGACAAGGTCGATTATGACGCCTGGCGCGAAATCCGCTTCAAGCCGGAACAGGCGATGCTCGTCTCGGGGGGGGGCCTCTTCCGCCTCGAGACCTTTCACCTCGGCTTTCTGTATCGCCGCCCGGTCACCATCAATCTGATCCGCGACGGCATCGCCGCGCCGATCCCCTATTCGACGGCGCTCTTCGACTACGGCCGCATCAAGCTGGATCAGACGCCGCCGGTGAATTTCGGCTTCGCCGGCTTCCGCCTGCATTATCCGCTCAACGACCCGCATGTGAACGACGAGGTCATCTCCTTCCTCGGCGCCAGCTATTTCCGATTCCTGGGGCGAGAGCAGAAATACGGGCTGTCCGCGCGGGCGCTATGCGTCGAGGCGGGGACGGAGAACGAGAGCTTTCCCTTCTTTCGGGAATTCTGGATCGAGACGCCGGGCGTTAAGGAGAACCGCGCGACCATCTACGGTCTCATCGACGGCAAGGCCGCGACCGGAGCCTTTCGTTTCGATCTGACGCCGGGCCAGGACAGCGAGCTCGAGGTGCAGGCGACGCTCTTTCCGCGACAGGCCGGCCTGAAGTTCGGCTTCGCGCCGCTGACCTCTATGTTCCTCGCAGGAGAGAACGACCACCGCGTCAGTCCGGGCTTTCGCGCCGAGCTGCATGATTCCGATGGCCTTTTGATACGCACCGCCACGGACGAATGGCTCTGGCGGCCGCTCTCCAACCCGACCCATGCGCGCACCACCTCTTTCATGGACAATGACGTCAAAGGCTTCGGCCTCCTGCAGCGGGATCGCACCTTCGAGTCCTATCAGGACCTCGATTTGGCCTATGAATCCCGGCCGAGCTATTTCATCGAGCCGATAGGCTCCTGGGGGGCGGGGAGAGTCGAGCTCATCGAGCTCTCGACCGAGGACGAGACGAACGACAATATCGTGGCCAGCTGGACGCCGGCCGAAGCGCCCGCGCCGCTGCGTCCCTATCCTTATGCTTATCGGATCACGGCCAGCCTCGATCAGCCGCGGCTCTCGCCCAATGGGCGCGTCGTGAACACTTTCACCGCTCCGGCCAAGGCCCTGGGCTCCTCGGAGGCGGCCGCCGTCAACTCGAAGCGCTTCCTCGTCGACTTCGCGGGAGGCGATCTCGGCTATTACGTCGCCGATCCGAGCGAGGTCGAAGTCGTGGCGACCACGACGAATGGGCAAATCCTGCGCAAGGCCATCGCCGCAAACTCCCACATCGAGGGGCTGCGCGCGATGTTCGACGTCTCGGTCAAGGCCGGTGAGACCGCGGATCTCAGACTTTATCTCCGCGCCGGAAACCGCACCTTGACCGAAACCTGGACCTTTCCCTGGTCCTCGCCCTAGACGGGCTTGAGAAAGCGCGCTCCAGCGTTGCGGAGGCGCGCTCTCAGGCGGCGGCCTTGCGCGGCAGCGGCTTCTCGGCCGAAGCCTCTGCAACGGCAGCGGCTTCGCGCTGCGCCGCCGTCGTACGCCAGTAGAGAATTTCCAGACGCCCGTCCTCATGCTCGCCGATCGCCGTGCAGCTCTCGACGAAGTCGCCGGTATTGACGTAGAGAACGTCCTCGATGGGCTTGATCGCGGCGTGATGGATGTGTCCGCAAACCACACCGTCGAAACCGCGGCGACGCGCCTCGCCCGCTAGGGTCTCCTCGAAGTCGCCGATGAAATTCACGGCGTCCTTCACCTTGAGCTTCGCCCAGGCGGAGAAGGACCAGTAACCCCATCCCAGGCTGTGCCGCAGCCGGTTGAAATGGGTGTTGAGCTCGATCGCCAGCTCATAGGCCCAATCCCCCAGAAAGGCGAGCCACTTCGCATGGCGCACGACGATATCGTATTGATCGCCGTGGATGATGAGCAGGCGCTTGCCATCGGCGGTGACGTGCTCGGCCTCGGGAACGACCTCGACGCCGCCGAACACCAGTCCTGTGTAATCGCGAGCGAATTCGTCGTGATTGCCGGGCGTGTAGATGACCTTCGTGCCCTTGCGCGCCTTGCGCAGCAGCTTCTGAACCACGTCGTTGTGCGCTTGCGGCCAGTACCAGCCGCCCTTCAGACGCCAGCCGTCAACGATATCGCCCACGAGATATATCGTGTCCGCATCGTTATGGCGGAGAAAGTCGATGAGCAGCTCAGCCTGAAGGCCACGCGTCCCCAAGTGCAGATCCGAGAGAAACAGCGCGCGATAGCGATGGCTCGGGATTTCTTCCGTCATCCGATCTCCGCCTGCCTCCGGCGGTCGCCTGCAGGGCGACTCGCATCCAACCGCGCAAGTAGAAGAATCAGATTTGCGTTGCGGAATCATGACACGAGCCGCGGCGTCAACAGGGATTTCGTGGGCGGCGAGAGCCTCGAGCGATGGGATGCATGACTTGCCAAGGGGCGCCAGGCGGCGGGGGCGGCGTTTAGTTCGCGTTGTGAATATTTGCTAGCGACTGAATTCTTCGCTAACCAACCCGCTTACCTGCTGGAGGCTTCGGTCATGCGCTTCGGCACCGCCCGCGCTCGTCTGGACTCTGCAAGATGAGCAATCTGTTCGAAGCGGCGGGCCTTGGCGACTCGGCGCCGCGCCCGCTGGCGGATCGAATGCGGCCGCAGCGCCTTTCCGATGTGGTTGGTCAGGACCGGCTGCTGGGTCCCGACGGCGCGTTGACGCGGCTCTTGCACGGCGGCGCTCTCGGCTCGATGATTTTCTGGGGCCCTCCGGGCTCCGGCAAGACGACCGTCGCTCGGCTGCTCGCGGGCGAGACGACGCTCGACTTCGTGCAGGCCTCGGCCATTTTTTCCGGCGTCGCAGAGCTCAAGAAGATCTTCGACGCGGCGCGCGCGCGCCGCTCCACCGGCCAGGGCACGCTGCTCTTCATCGACGAGATTCATCGCTTCAACCGCGCGCAGCAGGACAGCTTCCTGCCCGTCGTCGAGGACGGCTCGATCACCTTGATCGGCGCCACGACGGAGAATCCGTCCTTCGAGCTCAACGCGGCGCTCTTGTCGCGCGCCCGCGTCATGATCTTCCAGCCGCTGGACGCGCGCGCGATCGAGCAGCTCCTTGCGAGAGCCGAGACGGTCGAGGGAAAGCCGCTGCCGCTCGACCCCGACGCGCGCGAAGCGCTCGCGGCGATGGCCGATGGGGACGGACGCGCTGCGCTCACGCTTGCCGAAGAGATTTGGCGCGCCGCAAAGCCAGGCGAGCTTTTCGACCGCGCGGCTCTTGTCGAGATCGTGCAGCGGCGCGCGCCGATCTACGACAAGGCGCAGGAGGGGCACTACAATCTGATCAGCGCGCTGCATAAGAGCGTGCGCGGCTCCGATGCCGACGCGGCCCTGTACTATCTCGCGCGCATGCTCGACGCGGGCGAGGACCGGTTGTTTCTGGCGCGGCGCATCGTGCGCATGGCGGTCGAGGACATCGGCCTCGCCGATCCGCAAGCGCTCGTCGTCGCGAACGCCGCGAAGGACGCCTATGATTTTCTGGGAAGCCCCGAGGGTGAGCTCGCGCTCGCGCAAGCCGTGCTCTATGTCGCGACCGCGCCGAAATCCAACGCCGTCTACGTCGCGATGAAGCGCGCCGAAAGGCTCGCGCGCGAGAAGGGGTCGCTCGCGCCGCCAAAAATCATCCTCAACGCGCCGACGAAGCTCATGCGCGAAGAAGGCTATGGCGAGGGCTATGCGTATGATCACGATCAGCCCGACGCTTTCTCGGGACAAAACTACTGGCCCGAATCACTCGCGCCGCAAAAGCTTTACGAGCCCGTCGAACGCGGCTTCGAACGCGAGATAGCGAAGCGTCTCGATTACTGGGCGCGGCTGCGCAAGGATCGCAGCTAATCACGAAACTCCCTGAATCCGCGGCAGTTTGAGAATCGTCAATCGCGTTGAGACTGTGGCGAATATGTCACGCTCGCGGAGATTCGACACGCAACGCGCGCAAACCGCTTAGATTCGATTGACCCATAAACGCGCCTCGACTTAGGGTTTCGTCATCGGCGAAGTCGAACGACACATCGCCAAACAAACGTGCAGCTCGCGATTTGCTGTTCATGGCTTTGCGGTTGCGCCTAACTCTAACGACGAGGCGAATATCATGATGAAGCATTCTGCCGTTGCTGGCCTGGCGCTAGCGCTCGTCGCCGGATCGGCGTTCGCGGCCGATCTTCCCTATCGCAAGGCCCCGATCGTGGAGCCGCCGCCGCCGGTCTTCACCTGGACGGGCCTCTATGGCGGTATCAACATCGGCTATGGCTTCGGCAATGGCGATCAGGACACGGGCGCGCTGGTCAACTCGCCTTATACCTACACCCCTAGAATCAACACCACCGCGAACCTCCCTACGACCATCAATCCAGCGGGCACGGGCTGGTGGATCCCCAACGACCTTAGCGGCGTCCTCGGCGGCGGACAGGCCGGCTACAACTATCAGTTCAATCCGTGGCTGGTCGTTGGTCTCGAGGCGGATCTTCAGGCGACCGACATTCACAGCCAAGGGAGCGGCATTGGCGCCGGATCGAACGGCTTCCCGCTCGGCCCGCAGGTCACCTACGCCACGCAGAACAAGAGCGTCGATTGGTTCGGCACCGTGCGCGGACGCGTCGGCGTGACCTTCCCGACCTTCCCGAATATTTTGGTCTATGGCACGGCAGGCCTCGCTTACGGCGGCGTGGTCCACAGCGTCAACGTCTCGGGCTTCTACCCGTCGCTCGGCTTTGGCGGCCTCGCGGGCGCCGTGATTGGCGCCGGCACGAACTACGATCAGACGAAGGTCGGCTGGACCGCCGGCGGCGGCGTCGAATGGTTCCCGATGCCCGCTCACCCGCTGTTGAAGGCCTTCTCGGTGAAGCTCGAGTACCTCTACACCGACCTCGGCTCGACCACGCTCTATGGAGCGTCGATCGCCCAGGTGCCGAACTACCTGCCCGGGTTCGCCTATCAGCAGACCTCCGCGACGCGCTGGTCCACGGTTCGCCTCGGCGTGAACTGGCACTTCAATCCTTTCGTGAGCGCTCCGGTTCTCGCCAAGTACTGATCCCGCAAGAAAGTCTCAACGCTCCTGAAAACCCGGTCCTCGCGGCCGGGTTTTCTTTTCGTGAGGCTCGATGACAGCGCCGCGCCGATAGGCTAGAGCGAGCGCGGAGCCAGCCCTCATGATCCGCGCCCTTTCTCTCGCACTCCTGCTTCTCGTCCTCGCCATCCGGCCTTGCGGCGCCGAGCCGCCACAGCGTGCGGAGAGCGACTGGCCATGCCGGCAGGTGAAAGTCGCGAGCCTGTCGATTGACGCCATTTGGACAGGACCTCCGATCGACCGTTCGGCGCAAAGCGAGCACGATCCTGCGCTCTCGGATCTCGTCGCGAGGCTTGCGGCGCGCCGCACGCCGCTCGAGGAGGCGCAAAAGCTCGTCACCGACTTTGCGCAAGGCGCGGGAGAGAAGCGCAAGGAGTGGCTGACCCAGCTTTTCGCGCGCCTCTACGACAAGCTCGATGCGGAGCGCGGCCAGGTCATCGCCGGTCTGGAGCGCTATGGGCGCGCGCAGAAGGACGCCGCGCAACGACTGCGCGACGAGACGCAAAAGCTGCGCGAGGCGCAGGACGCGCATCGCGACCCAGCCGAGATCAACGAGCTCTCCACCACGCTCGCCTGGAACACGCGCGGCTTCGAGGAGAGGCGGAAGGCGGTGGTTTTCGCCTGCGAGACGCCGGCGCTGATCGAGCAGCGCCTCGGCACGCTGGCGCGTATCATTCTCGCCGCGATGGGATGACGCAAAAAAGCCCGGCGATGCGAACCGCCGGGCCTTAGTTGATCTCAGTCGGCTTAAGCGTCGAAGCCGCCGTCGCCGCCGCCGTCGTCATAATCGCCCGAATCCCAGTCGGCGTCCTGCGCTCCAGAGTCGTCATTGGGACCATCGTCATAGGAGGCGTCGCTGGCGTGATGACCGCCGCCGGGCTCCTCGTAATAATTGTTGACGATGGTGGTCTCGTTCAGGCCTGCGTGCTGGAAGCCCGAGTCGATGCCGAGACCCGAGCCGAACCCGCCGCCGCCATGAAACAGGCCGCGCAGGCTGTCCGCGAGCAGCACGCCGCCGGCGACGCCGGCCGCCGTTCCGAGCGCGCCCTTCAGGAAGCCGCCTCCCGGCGCCGGAGCGCCGCCGAAGCCGCCCTGACCGAAACCGCCCGGGCCCGGACCGGGACCATAGCTCGGCTGACCATAGCCCTGCGGAGGCGCGCCCCAGGGCCCGCCCTGCGGCGGAGCATAGCTCTGCGGAGGAGGCGCGGGACGCGGGGGTTGCGGCGCCGCGGCTCCGCCGAACAGGCCGCCGAGAAAGCCTCCGGAGGGCTTCGACTGCGACTCGAGCTCGCGTAGCCGGCCCTCGAGCTGCTGAATCTTCTCGTTCGCCGCCCGCAGCGCGAAATCCTGCACAATCACGGATTGCGCCAGCAGGTAGGGCGCCTCGGGCTGCGCCTTCACCTGCTCGGCGATGAAACTCTCGGCCTCCTGATCGCGCGGCGCATTCCCATTGGCTTTTATGCGCTCGAAAAGGCCGGCGAGCAGCTTGGCTTCTTCGGGGGACATGGATCTCTCCAATCTGAACCGCGCGGGGGCGCGGCGCGGTGGATATGGGCATGGGTCGGAAGGGCGCCAAGGGGGCGCGAAACAACTTTGGCGCAGCGGCCGCGATTGGATGGCCGGCTAGAGCGTTCCATGCAAAGCTGGAGCAGTCGAATCCCCGGGGGCGCGGCCTTGGCTGATGAAGAATTGTTGAAGGCGGCGAAATCTCCCTGGCGTTCGCTGTGGCTCTCTCCGGGAGACACGATCGCGCGGATCGTCGCCGAGAACCCCCACCGCCATGTGCTTGCGCTCGCCGCCGTCAGCGGCGCGCTAGAGGCGCTCTACCTCCTCGACCCGGAGACCCTCGGCGCCCCGCTCGACGCGCTCCCGCACATTTCCGGCGCCGTCATCCACAGCCTGGCGGCGCTTGCTGGCGCGCTCTTGGGCGTCGCCAATCTCTATGTCTCGGGCTTTCTGCTCAACGCCGTCGCGCGCTTTTTCAAGGGCGCGGGATCGACTGTGACCACTCGCGCCGCGCTCGCCTGGGGCTCGGCGCCTTCTGCGCTCGGCAGCGCCGTCGCGCTTCTCTTCGAAGCATTCGGCGCGCGCAGCGCCGGCGGTAGCGACGCTCTGTCCTTCCTCGGTTCGACAGCGCTGTTTTCCCTCGAACTCTGGGGTTGGGTGGCCACCGTCGCGATGCTGGCGCGCGTGCAGCGTCTGTCCTGGCCGCGCGCACTCTTCGCGCTCTTTCTCGTCGAGATCGCCGCGGCGGGGCTAGTCGCCTTGACGGTGCGGACTTTCGTCTTCCAGCCCTTCAACACGCCGAGCCGCTCGATGGAGCCGACCCTGCTGCAGGGCGACTATTTCTTCGCGAACAAATTCGCCTATGGCTACAGCCGCTTTTCTCTGCCGCTCGCGCTCCCCCTTTTCTCGGGCCGGCTCTTCGCGGCGGAGCCCAAGCGCGGCGATGTGGTGGTGTTCGCTTTGCCGAGGGAGCCGCAGACGGTCTACGTCAAGCGCATCATCGGCCTGCCGGGCGACCGCGTGCAACTCGTCGGCGGCCGCCTCTATATCAATGGCGAGGTCGTTTTGCGCAAGGCGCTCACCGTCGCGACGGCGGAGGGCGACGTTCCGACCTATGAGGAGACGCTGCCCGGCGGCGTCACCCATCTGATCGCGGAGGAGTATGGCGACGCGGCCGTTCTCGACAACACAGAGGTCTTCAACGTGCCGGCCGGCTCCTATTTCGTGCTCGGCGACAATCGCGACAATTCCCTCGATTCGCGCGTGAGCCCTGAAAAGAAGGGGATCGGTTATGTCCCCTTCGAGAATCTCATCGGGCGGGCCGCCTGGATTTTCTTCTCTCTCAGTCCGGAGAAGGAGGGAGAGGGAAAGAGCGTCCGCAGCGAGAGGGTTGGACGGAGCTTGCGCTGAGGCGCGCGCCTGCCTCAGCCGGCGGTCTCTTCCTGCTCGCGCACGGTCATCGCATTGCCGTGCCACACGAAGTCGTCGAAGAGACAGGCGTCGACGAACATGACGGGCAGCATCAAATCGCGGACGAACATCGCGAAGGGGAGGCGCCAGTCGCGCGTCCATTTGCAGACCCGGGCGAGCTGATACTCGGCGAAATAGAGCGCCGCCAGGATCGAGACCGCGGCGGTCGCCGCGAGCCAGGGCCCGCCGAGAAGCTCGGCCGAATAGGCGCCAAGCAGCACCGGCATGAAGGCGCCGTTCTGGAACTCGGGGATGAAATAGGTCGGAAAGGTCACGCGCCGCAGGCGCGACCAGCGCACATGGCGGGAGTAGACCTCATGCGCCTTGCGCCGGCCCAGCGGCTGCTCGAAGGGCATGTCGACGAGGCGGATCTTCATGCTCTGCGCGCGGATGATCTTGGTCGAAGCGGCGTCCTCGGCGATGTCGGAGGCGAGCGCGCGGATGCCGCCCGCCCGGTCGAGGACCTCGCGGCGCCACATCATGTTCTTGCCCTGCGCGAAGCCAATGCCGACGAACTCCGCGCCATACTGCCAGCGCGCCTGGAAGGTGTTGAGAATCGCGCATTCGACCAGAGCCCAGAACCCGTGAGGGCGCGATCCGATCGGCATCGAGACCGTCATCGCGGTCTCTTCGTCCTTGAAGGCCGCGAGCATGGTCTGGATGTAGTCGGGCGGCGTGAGGGCGTTCGAGTTGGCGAGGATGACGTAGCGGTGGCTCGCGGCGTCCCATCCCTTCACGCAATTGTTGAGCTTGGGATTGGCGCTCACATAGTCGTCGCCGATCAGCAGGCGCGCGGGAACATGCGGGTGCTCGGCGATCGCCTGCTGAACATGCGGAATGATCGGATCATGCGGCGCCTGCACGCAGAAGATTACCTCATAGTCGGGATAGTCGAGCGCGAAGCTCGCCTTCAGCGTCTCTTCGCTGAAGGCCTCGATCCCGCGCAGGGGCCGCACGAGCGACACCGGCGGAGCATCGGCGGGCGCCGGAAGGCTGCGCGCGCGCGCCCGGCATTTGCGAGCCGTGACGCCCATCGCGAAAAAATTCAGACCGAGCAGAAGCAGGCACCAAGCGGCGCAGAAATAGGCGAGCATCGTCATTGCGGCGTCTCGTTCTTTTTCCATCTTTTCATGAAGCGCACGGAAAGCGCGCGAAGCGGAATCACAGCGCGGGCGAGGCCAGACGAAGGCTGGTCCCGCGCCGCCGAGTGGGCGTTTTCGGGTCAAAGCGGAGGCCCGGACGGGGCAGCGTTAATATTCCGCCTGACATTTGCTCCGCATCTTGGCAGAAAGGCGTAAGCTCGAAGGCTCGGATTCGCCTTGAGCTTTTGGGAACATCGCGTCGAAGCTGGCTCATGAACGCTCCAATCGTACGATTCGCCCCCTCGCCCACGGGACGCATTCACATCGGCAATGCGCGGGTGGCCTTGTTCAACGCCCTGTTTGCCATGACGCAACATGGAAGATTCGTGCTTCGTTTCGATGACACCGATTTCGCCCGCTCCACCGCGGCTTTCGCGCGGGAGATCGAAATCGATCTGGCCTGGCTTGGGCTAGAGCCCGATCTCGTCCTGCGACAGTCGGAGCGCTTCGCGCTCTATGATTCTGCGGCGGCACAGCTCAAGGAACAGGGCAGGCTCTACCCTTGCTACGAGACGGCCGAAGAGCTGGAGAAGCGACGCAAGCTCCAGCAGGCGCGCGGCCTGCCGCCGATCTACGACCGGGCTGCGCTCAAGCTCAGCGAGGCGGAGCGGGCGCGCCTGGAGGCGGAAGGGCGCCGTCCGCACTGGCGCTTCCTTCTCGAGCACAAGACCGTCGCTTGGCGGGACCTCATTCGCGGCGAGGCGCATATCGACTGCGCGTCGCTCTCCGATCCGGTGCTGATCCGCGAGGAGGGGAGCTATCTCTACACGCTCCCCTCCGTCGTCGACGACATCGACCTCGAGATCACCCATATCATCCGCGGCGAGGATCACGTCACCAACACCGGCGTGCAGCTGCAGCTTTTCGAAGCGCTCGCATCCGACCGCCCCGCGCCGCAATTCGCGCATCACAATCTCTTGATCTCGGGCGAAGGCGAAGGCCTGTCGAAGCGCACCGGCGCGCTCTCGATCGCCTCGCTGCGCGAGGATGGCTATGAGGCGCTGGCCGTGGCGGCGCTCGCGACGCTCACCGGCTCGTCGGAATCTGTGCGCGCGGTGCGTTCGCTCGACGAGCTCGCGCATCATTTCGACCTCGCGCATGTCTCGCGCAATCCCGCGCGCTTCGATCCGCACGATCTCGACGCGCTCACGCATCGCACGCTCGCAATCCTCGAGTTCGAGGACGTGCGCGAGCGGCTGGCGCCGCATGACATCGTGGGCTTCAAGGCCGAGCCCTTCTGGCACGCCGTGCGCGGAAATCTGACGCGCTTTTCCGACGTTCTCGAGTGGTGGCGCGTCGTCGAGGGCGAGATCGAGCCGGCGCGCGAGGATCTGGGCTTTCTCGAAGAAGCGCGCGCGCTCCTGCCCGAGGAGCCCTGGGATCACCAGACCTGGAGCCAGTGGACAGCAGCCATCAAGGCGAAGACCGGTCGCAAGGGCCGCGCGCTGTTCCACTCGCTGCGACTCGCGCTGACCGGCGCGGAGCAAGGCCCCGAGCTCGCGGCGCTGCTGCCGCTGATCGGCCACGCGCGGGCCGTGGCGAGGCTTGCGGGAGGGTAGAGCGGGGTGCTAGGCGCTCGGTAAGCCCGTCAGCACAACTCAGCAAACAGTTCTCTCTTCGACTGCGACTAGGCGCGCTTGCCAAGCCGATCGAATTGGTGAATCTTTGCGACTGAACCTTTGCCCCGCCAAAGCGTGCTCGACCATGACATGGAAGCTTGTCGTCGTCACTTTGCTGATCGCGTTTTTGCTGGCGCCGCGGATCGCCTCCGCTGAGGATCATCTGGGCAAGGCGATCGCTCATACGAAAGAAGCGATTGAAAAAGGCAACATCCACGACTCTGACGTTTTGGTTTTACACGCAGAGGCCGCGTTGGCCCACGTTGAAGCAATGCAGTCCGCCGGCAGCGACTTTTCCATCGACGAAAGTGCGAAGCGTCTCAAGGCGGCGATTGCCGCCGGCAAGGAAAAGAATTTCGACGCAGCCACGAAATATTCGGCAGAGGCGCTCGAACAGTTTGCGAGGTCTATTGCCGGAGCAAAAATAGTAGTTCAGCGAGCCGGACTTGTGCAAGCCTCTGCGTCACCAAAAATTTTACCCGCAAGGATGTTTACCGGCCCCGATCAATATCCACCAAATAAATTTAAAGCTTACGGAATTGTAGCATTTAGCACTCGGCCAACTATATATGATAAATCCCGTTATGAAATGATTTGTAGTGCCTATGTATCCAGTATAGAGCATTATACGCATATAAATGTACCGCTCGAACAGCAAATGGTTACGCTATGGCCTATCGAGACTTCTGTTTTAGCCGATCGCATAAATGAAGAGTCGCGCGAAAATGTATGCGCCGACGCGACTAAACATTATGACCTTGTCATCGGACAGGAAGCGATAGCTTTGGCGCGACGGAATAAAGCTGTATTGAACGGTCAGGGCCCATTTTTGCTTGCTTGGTCGCCGGGGGTTTCGAAGGGGGAACCTGAGGCACTAGTCTTAGCTGCCGACATGTCAGATGTCGTCAACAATGAACAAGCCAAGCAAATTTTCACCCAGTGGGTCACCGATATCCAGGAAAACCCCGAACTTTGGAATAATGGATGGAACGTAGAAAAGATCAAACTTGTTGTCAGATTAATTGTAGATAAATATGGAAAAATGACCTTAGAGCTGCTAACAAAGAAAGATTAGATACGTGATTGACACAATTATTAGGAATTTATCAAGCTTAGGCTTCGCTGGTGGCGCGGGTATTTTGCTTGGCATCGCTCTCGTGGTTTACATCAGACCTACGGAGTCGGGCGGGATTATAATTCTTTTGGTCCTCGCAACCGTGGCCTGTACTACAATAGGTGGCCTTATCGCGGCCTTGCGCGGCAAAAAGGATGCGGGGCGGAAACTGAATGATCATGATGATGGAGGTGAGTGACAGCGCTGGTCATTGGGCCGGTAGGGTTTTAGGGCATATATACAGTGTTGTAAAAACCATCGTGGATCTTTTTAGGGTGTTGCAGCCGCCAACCGTTCGCTATCCTTGTCGCACGAGTTGTGAGGGTTGGCGCGAGTTCACAGCGTCAAACAGGCCGTCAAGACGCAACTTGCGAGTCGCGCTGGCGAGGCTGTGGCCACCTCTTGCCCGCCGCCCGTCTCGGCGCCAGAACGGCGCATGAACCTCGCTTCTTCGCCCCGCGAACCCGTTCCCGCGCGCTTCAACCTCGCGCGCTATTGCCTTAGCGACAGCGCCCGTACCCAGCCGGACCGCATCGGGCTGACCATCGTCGGCGACGCGGGCGCGCTGCGGCTCTCCTATCGCGAGATCGACGAGCGGACACGGCGGCTCGCCGCCGGACTGCAATCGCTGGGCTTGCCGTGCGGGGCGCGCGTGATGATCCGCATGGGCAATGAGGCCAACGCCGCGCTCGCCTATTTCGCCGCCATCGCCGCGGGCTATGTCGCGCTGATCGCCTCCTCCCAGCTCACCTTCGAGGAGGCGGAGTTCTTGCGCGCCGACAGCGAAGCGGGGGCGCTGCTGCTCGGCGCGGAATTCGAGACGGAGCCGCACAAGGCCGAGGGCTTTCAGCTGGTGCGCCCGGATCGGCTCGCGCGCCTCTTCGAGACGGAGCCGCTCGCCGATTACGTGGACACAAGCTGCGACGAGCCCGCCTATCTCGTCTACACCTCGGGCACGACGAGCCGCCCCAAGGGCGTGCTGCATGCGCATCGCGCCGCCTGGGCGCGCCGCCTCATGTATCCGTATTGGATGGGCCTCTCGAAGGCCGACACGATGCTGCACGCGGGCGCGATCAACTGGACCTACACGCTCGGCGTCGGCATCGTCGATCCCCTGGCTTGCGGCGCCGAAGCCGTGCTCTTCAACGGTAAGCCCGATCCCACAATCTGGGCGCGGCTCATCGAGGAGCGGCGCGCCACGATCTTCGCCGCCGTGCCGGGCGTCTATCGGCAAATCCTCAAGCATGGCGCGCCGGAGACGCACGATCTTTCGTCGCTTCGCCATGGCCTTTCGGCCGGCGCGGCGCTGCCGCCGCAACTGCTCGCCGAATGGCGCGCGCGCACCGGAAGAGAGATTTTCGAAGCCTATGGCATGAGCGAGATCTCGACCTTCGTCTCGAGCGGCCCGACGACGCCGGTTCATCCCGGCTCTCCGGGACGGCCGCAGCCCGGCAGGATCGTCGCGGCGCTGCCGCGCGACGGCGGAACGGAGCCCGTGCCCTGCGGCGAGACCGGGTTGCTCGCCGTGCGCCAGGACGAGCCGGGCCTGATGCTGCGCTATTGGAATCGCGAGGCCGAAGAGCGCGAGGCGCGGCGCGGCGAATGGTTCGTCTCGGGCGATCTCGTCTCCTTCGACGCCGACGGCTATGTGCATCTGCAGGGACGCGCCGACGAGGTCATGAACGCAGGCGGCTATCGCGTCTCGCCGGCGGAGGTGGAGCGTTGCCTGCTCTCGCATCCCGCGGTCGCCGAGGCCGCGGTCGCCGAGCGGCCGGGCCGCGACGAAGGGACCTCGATCATCAAGGCCTATGTCGTCGCGCGCGAAGGCTGCGACCCGCAGGAGAGCGAGCTCCTGAGCTTTTGCGCCGAGCATCTCGCCGCTTACAAGCGCCCGCGCGCCGTGGTGCGGCTCGAGCATCTTCCTCGCAACGCCAATGGGAAGCTCATGCGCTCGGCGCTACCGTGAGGCGCGCGCGCCGGCAATCCCCTTTCTGAAGGAAAGCTGAACGACCCGCTCAGCTTCCATTCACCGCCGCCCCTTTAACTTTTGCTCAACGGTTCGATTTCGACCGGCGCCGTTGAAGTTTCAGCCGGCGTCCAGAAACCAGGGGGAAGCTCGCCATGATCTCGTTGCGCGCCAAAATCTTCGCGGCAGCGACACTCTCGGCCCTCGTGCTCGCTTCGCCGGCGCTTGCTGGCGGATGGGGCTACCGCGGCGGATGGGGAGGCGGATGGGGCCATGGCTGGGGTTACGGCCGCGGCGGCTGGGGCGGCGGTCCCGGCTGGGGCGCGGCGGCGGCGGTGGGCGCGCTCGGCGGGCTCGCCGTGGGTCTCGCCGCCTCGCAGGCGGCCGCCTATCCCTATTATTACCCGCCCCGCTGCCGCGTCGTGAGCCAGCCCGTCTTCGACGGTTACGGCTATGTCGTCGGCTATCAGCCCGTTCAAGTTTGCGGGTGACGTTCAGCGGTCCTCCGCTCGCGTTCTCGCAAGCCCGTCGCCGCTCCCAGCTCCCCGCCCCATGGCGACGGGTTCGGCCTCTCGGAGAAAGCCTCCGAGAGGCCGTCTTTGCGTCTGAGGATGGTCCAAGCGCTTTCAATTCGGTATGAAGGTTCTCGGTTTCGCGAAGGGGAAAACTATGGCTTTGAGACGCCGCAACATTCTCGCCCTCGCAACAGTTTCGGCGCTTCTCCTCGCCTCCCCGGCGCTCGCGGATGGATGGTGGGAGCCGGCGCCGCTCCCCGGCGGCGTGACGCCGAGACCCGATCCCAAGCTCGACCCCGCGCTTCACGAGATGTTCGGCCTCATCGCGGTGCCGACGTCCTGGCCTTTGCTTTTCCCGGTCTGGGCGCCGCGCTGCTATGTCGTCGTCGCGCCCGTCTCCAACCACGGACGCGCCCGCGCCGATCGCGAGACGCAAGTCTGCGAGTGAGGCTGATCCACTAAAGATGGATGCCGGAGAATCGGTAGTTCAGCCCGATCTTGGCGGTATGCACGCCGCTTACCGTGTCCGACGTCGTCCATTTGAAATTGCAGGGGCAATAGCCGTAGGACGGCTGCGCGTTCGAAATTGCAAAATACAAATATTCGAGCTTGATCGAGACGTTTTCAAATCCGGGAAGCGCATATTCCACGCCGCCGCCGACCGCAAAAGACAGCTCGTTCACCGCGCTCGCCATGCTCAGATGCGGCAAACGATTAACCCCTCAGCCTGCGCTCACATCGGGCGCAGACTCAACGCCTTTCCTTCCTTGGAGTCGCGCCGCCAGACGCCGCTCGCCTCGCGATCGAAATGCGCCTTGTGGCCCTTGCGCGCGACGAGCGACAGCCGGCCGTGATCCAGGCTCCAGGCGACGGGATCGAAGACGACGAGGCCATTGTCGCGGCAGGCGGGAGCGAGCTGCGCCTTGGAGCCGCCCTCCTTGGCTGGCCTAGACTCGAGCGTGAGCATGCACCCCGTGTCCTTGTCGTCGGCGCGCAGAATCGCGTAGCGACCGGCGGCGTCCGGTCGCGTTTCCGAAAGAGCGGCTCCCGCCGTCGCGACGACGGCCGCGGCCATGACGAGAATTCTCAAAGCGACGAATCCCGGGTTTTTTTCAAAGACCATTCGGTCGAACTCCCTAGGTGTTGCACACTCGTTTCCCCGTCACTCTGCGCTTTTCCAACTTGCAGGCCAAGAGGCGACACGCCGAAGGACATGCTCAGCAAATAACAGAGATACGTAGAATTACGTATAGCACGCGGCAAATTGTCGCGACAATCCGCCGCCAGCCTTGTTGTCCTGACTTTCAAGCGCGCCGCGCCCGACGGCGGCGCTTGCGCAAGCTTCTCGCGGTCCCAGACCAGCGATGCGCCCCTTTATCCCTTTTGTTCGCAAGGCTAGTGGATCGAATTTAACGCTTGGTGCCCGCGTCTGACGGCAGCGATAATTTTGTCTGGATCGGCGGTCCAAGTGAAGGGCTTCGCCTCTGTGTTGTGCTCGGAGAGGAAGCGATTGATGGCGGCCTGGAGGTCTGTGACCGAGCGGAAGACTCCGCGCTTCAGGCGGCGCTTCGTGAGCTTGGCGAAGAACCCCTCGACGGCGTTGAGCCAAGAGCACGAGGTCGGCGTGAAGTGGAAGGTGAAGCGTTCGTGGCGCGCGAGCCATTGTCGCACCTTCGGATGCTTGTGGGCGGCGTAATTATCGAGGATCACGTGCACGACCTTGCCTGCGGGGACCTCGGCCTCGATGGCGTTGAGGAAGCGGATGAACTCCTGATGCCGATGGCGCTGCATGTTGCGGCCGACCACCGTGCCGTCGAGCACGTTCAGCGCGGCGAAGAGGGTCGTCGTTCCATGGCGCTTGTAATCATGGGTCATAGTGCCCGCGCGGCCCTTTTTGAGCGGCAGGCCGGGTTGGGTTCGGTCGAGCGCCTGGATTTGGCTCTTTTCGTCGACGCTGAGCACGATGGCGTGCGCCGGCGGATCGACATAAAGCCCCACCACGTCGCGCAGCTTGGTCACGAACTCGGGATCCTTGGAGAGCTTGAAAAGCCGGACGCGATGCGGCTGGAGTCCATGCGCACGCCAGATGCGCTGCACCGAGCTGACCGAGACGCCGACGGCCTTGGCCATCATCGCGCCGGTCCAATGCGTCGTCTCTCCGGGGGGCTCTTGCAGGGTCAAAGCCACGACGCGTTCGGCGACATCCTGGCCGAGCCGCAGGATGCGGGAGGGCCGGGTCTTGTCGCGCAAAAGGCCGTCGAAGCCTTCCTGCATGAAGCGTTCTTGCCAGCGCCAGACGCAAGTCTTGGACTTGCCGGTCCGGCGCATGATCTCGTTCGTGCCGACGCCGTCCACCGAGAGAAGGACGATCTCGGCGCGCCAAGCATGCTTTTGAGCGGCGTTGCGGTCCCTCACGAGCGCCTGGAGACGCTTGCGATCCGCCCCCGAAACAGTGATGGAAATCCCCCTGCGCATGCGCCAAACTCGCATGCGCGCAGATCGCCGGGAATCCCTCCCAGGACTCAATCGTCAGATTTTATCCACTAGGTTCCCCCGCCTTCGACCCCGCGAGACCCACGCCCATGGCCATTGAGTCCAAGCATCCCGAGACCTTGCAGCTTCATGCCGGCTGGCGCGCCGACGCCACCAATGGCGCGGTGGCCGTGCCGATCTATCAGACGACGAGCTATCAGTTCCGCGACACGGAGCACGCCGCCAATCTCTTCGCTTTGAAAGAGCTCGGGCACATCTACACGCGCATCGGCAATCCGACGACGAGCGTGCTCGAGACGCGGCTTGCGGCGATCGAAGGCGGCGCGGCGGCGCTGGCCTTGGCCTCCGGACAGGCTGCGTCCGCCTTCGCCGTGCAAAATCTCGCGAAAGCGGGCGACAACATCGTCTCCTCCACCGACCTCTATGGCGGAACCTGGAACCTCTTCGCCAACACGCTGAAGGATCAGGGTCTCGAGGTCCGCTTTGTCGACCCTTCGGACCCCGAAAATTTCCGCCGCGCCACGGACGACAAAACGCGCGCCTATTACGCCGAGACGCTTCCCAATCCGAAGCTCATCGTCTTCCCCATCGCCGAGGTCGCCGCGATCGGGCGCGAATTCGGCATTCCGCTCATCATGGACAACACCGCGGCGCCCATTCTGTCGCGCCCCTTCGATCACGGCGCGGCCGTCGTCGTCTATTCGACGACGAAATATCTCGGCGGCCACGGGACCTCCATCGGCGGCGCGATCATCGACGGCGGCAATTTCGACTGGGAGAAATTCCCGCAGCGGCAGCCTGCGTTGAACACGCCCGATCCCTCCTATCACGGCGCGGTCTGGGTCGAGGCGGTGAAGCCGATCGGTCCCGTCGCCTATGCGATTAAGGCGCGCACGACGCTGCTGCGCGATCTCGGCGCCCCGCCTTCGCCCTTCAACGCCTTCCTCACGCTGCAGGGCATCGAGACGCTGACGCTGCGCATGGAGCGCCATATGCAGAACGCGGCGGCCGTCGTCGCCTTTCTCGCCAAGCGTCCCGAGGTCACGAAGGTGATCCATCCTTCGCTGCAGACGGGCGAGGCGCGGGCGCGCGCCGACAAATATCTGAAGGGCGGCTATGGCGCGCTCGTCGGCTTCGAGCTCAAAGGCGGGGCGGAGGCGGGGCGGCGTTTCATCGACGCGCTGGAGATGTTCTATCACGTCGCCAATATTGGCGATGCACGCAGCCTCGCGATCCACCCCGCCACGACGACGCATTCGCAGCTCGCTCCCGAGGAGCAGCTCAAGACGGGCGTCTCAGAAGGCTATGTGCGTCTGTCGATCGGCCTCGAGCATATCGACGACATATTGGCCGATCTCGAGCGAGGCTTGAAGGCCGCGGGTTAATCGCGGGAGCGAAGACCCCCTCCCCAACCCTCTCCCGCGAAGCGGGGGAGGGACAGGGAAGGGCTTTAGGCCGCCGCCAAGTCCGGCGACAGCCGCTTGTGCATGCGCACCATGAAGGCCGTCGCAAAGAGCGGAGTAAGCAGGTTCAAGCCCGGCGTCGCGACGAAGATCGCGATGAACAGACCCGCGACAAAGAGCGTGAAAGAGTTGAGACGGCGCATCTCATTGGCTTCGCCGCTGCTGCGGAAGCGCATGGCGGCGAGCATGAAATATTCCCGTCCGAACAAATAGGCGTTGGCCAGAAAGAAGGCCATGACATTAACGCCCGGCACGAGCAGCAGCAGCAGCGCGACGAAGTTGACGCCGAGCGACACGAAGGAAAAGCGGATCGCCGAGCGCAACGCCTCGACGTGATGCGCCGGGGTTCCCTCGCGCCCGGCGGGATAGATCTCGCGCTCCACGATCGCCGCGAGATCGTCGATGAAAAATCCCGCAACGAAGATGGAAACGGGGCCGATCAGAAAGGCCAGCGCGAAGACGATGCCGAAGCCCGTCGCGAAGGCCAGGATCGTGTGCAGCAGCGGGTGATCGACGACGAGCATCGAAAGCGCGAGTTGGTCGAGTCCCGCCCAGACGAGCGCGAGCAGCAGCAGGGTCAAGCCGACGCTCTTCCAGAGAACCGAGCGAAAGGGCGGCGTCAGAATCTGCCGCAGCGCGGCGAGGGCGGCGTCGAGCATCGGGGACCTCTCTGAGAACTGCCGGTGAAATGGCGCCCGGAGAGCAGCCACGCAAGGGGCGTTTCTCGACCGGTCCGCTTGCACGGCCCTTGCTTCATGCCGGGCCGGGGACTAGCTTGACGGCATGTTCGAAGCGAAATTCCAAAGCTTTAGCGACAGCGAGCGCGCCGGCGATTCCGCTGCCAGGGTCAAGGCGCTGCGCGCGCGGCTCGCAGCGCTCGGGCTCGACGGCTTCATTGTGCCGCGCTCGGACGAGCATCAAAACGAGTATGTCGCGCCCTGCAGCGAGCGCCTCGCTTGGCTCACCGGATTTTCGGGCTCGGCCGGAACCGCCGTCGTGCTGAAGAAGGAGGCGGCGATCTTCGTCGACGGGCGCTATGTCCTTCAGGTGAAGGAAGAGATCGACGCCAAGCTCTTCAGCCCGAAGGAGGTCACGGCCACGCCGCCGTCGCGCTGGCTCGCCGAGCGCGTCGTGAAGGGCGCGCGCATCGGCTATGACCCGCTCGTCCACACCAATCGGCAGATCGACGCCTTCGCGAAGGCTCTTGCGGCCAAGCGCGCCGAGCTCGTGCCCGTCGAGCCCAATCCGATCGACGAGATCTGGACGGATCGTCCCGCGGCCCCCCTCGGTCCCGTGCGGCTGCACCCGACGCGCCTCGCCGGCAAGAGCGTCCCCGAAAAACTCGCGGAGCTGCGGCGCGCCTTCAAAGGCGCCAATGCGCTGCTGCTCTCCGATCCGCACTCGATCGCCTGGACCTTCAACATTCGCGGCTCGGACGTGGCGCATACGCCGATCGCGCTCGCCTTTGCGCTCATCCCCGCGCGCGGCGCGCCGGTTCTCTACGCCGACGGGCGCAAGATCCGCGGCGAGGTGCGCGAGACGCTGGAAAGGCTGCTCGTCATTGCGCCTACGCAAAATCTGCGCGCCGATCTCGTCGATCTCGGCGAGAGGCGCAAGACCGTGCTCTTCGATCAAGCGACCGCGCCGGTGCTGCTGGTCGAGGCCCTGCGCGAAGCGGGCGGCGAGCCGCGCCTCATCGACGACCCGGCCGCCCTGCCCAAGGCGATCAAGAACGAGCGCGAGCTCGCGGGAATCAGGGCCGCGCATCTGCGCGACGGACTCGCGCTGACGCGCTTCCTCGCCTGGTTCGAGAAGGAGGCGATCACAGGCGAGCTGACGGAAATCACAGCCGCGCAAGCCGTCGAGACCTTCCGCCGCGAGAGCGGTCTCTTGCGCGACATCTCATTCCCGACCATCTCGGCCTTCGGGCCGCATGCGGCGATCCCGCACTACCGCGTCTCCGAGCGCAGCAATCTCAAGATCGAGCGCGGCATCTACCTCGTCGATTCCGGCGGCCAATATCTCGACGGAACGACCGACGTGACCCGCACCGTGGCTGTCGGCTATGCGGCGCGCCCGGTGCGCGAGCATTTCACGCGCGTGCTGAAGGGACATATCGCGATCGCGACCGCCGTGTTTCCCAAGGGCGCGACCGGCGCGCAGCTCGACGCCATGGCGCGACGCCCGCTCTGGGAGGCGGGACTCGATTTCGATCACGGCGTCGGACATGGCGTCGGCGCCTATCTCGGCGTGCATGAGGGACCGCAGCGCATCTCCAAGATGGGTCATACGCCGCTCGAGCCCGGCATGATCCTCTCGAACGAGCCCGGCTATTATCGCGCGGGCGAATATGGGATCCGGCTCGAAAATCTCGTCGTCGTTGAGAAGCGCGAGATCAAGGGCGGCGAACGCGAGATGCTCGGCTTCGAGACGATCACGCTCGCGCCCTTCGATTTGAACCTCGTGGAGCCATCCTTGTTCACGGCGCAGGAGGCCGACTGGCTCAACGCCTATCATGCGCGCGTGCGCAACACGCTCTCGCCGCTCGCCGACGCCGAGACGCGCAGCTGGCTCAAAAAAGCGACCAAGCGGCTTCCGCTTTGACAGGCGCCCTGTCTCAAAGGATCGCGCAGCGGACTCCATGATTTACTCAGTCTATATTTTAGACATGCTGATTGTTGCCTAGGCAATGTTGTATTTGCGCAACATGAATTGAAAATCGACTCGGAACGCCAGCTGAGCCATTGCCGAATTGCTGTGTATTATGGTTGCATAGTGATGCGCATTTCGCGCCGCCAGCAAGATTACAGGAGCTTAGAAATGCGGGCCTCATCGCGCGTGATCGCCGAGTCGCGACTTTTTTCTTGCTGGAGGCGCAGCCTTTTCAGCGCAGCTCTGTTCGTGGCGGCGTCAGGCGCGCAGGCCATGGAGCATTCGGCTTCCGACGCGGATCCCGCGCATGCCGACATGAGCGTGACGACCGATCAGGATCTCAGTTCCGACCATGGCGGGCCGGGCATGCCGGGAACTCACATTCCGGCCGGCGTCACCGGCGCCTATATGGTTCCCGCCGGCGAAGGCATGGCGAATTTCACGCCAAACTTCATGCATATGAGCGGCAATTACATAGGCTCCTCGCAGGTTTCCCCCGCGCTGATCGCCTCCTCCATCTTCTCCGGGCAATGGATGAAGATGACGATGAAGATGCCTGGCATGGGCGGCATGATGATGCCGATGACCATGATCCGGCCGGTCATGCTGCGCATCATTCCTTCGAGCATGGACATGCAGATGTACATGCTCAATACGATGTACGGGCTGACCGATAATTTGAATTTGATGTTCATGGCGAATTATGCTGAAAAATCCATGACCATGACGACCTTCGCCGGCATGTCCGGCGTCGGCATACTCGGCCAGAGTTCCGGAACGACTTATGGATTCAGCGACGCCATGGTCGGCGGAAGCTACCGAATCTATCAGGACGCGATCAACCATCTTCAGTTCAATCTCATGCTTTCGCTGCCGATCGGCAACCAGCAGCGCTCGATCCAGATGCTCAGCCCAATGGGCTCCTACATGACGATGCGCGCCCCTTACGCCATGCAGATCGGCACGGGCACTGTCGATCTCGTTCCGACGGTCGCCTACTCGGGGGTGCTAGGTTCCTGGTCCTGGGGCGCGATGTATCGCGGCCGATTTCCGCTCGACTACAACAGCGAGGGCTATCAATTCGGCGCCATGAACGAGCTTACCGCCTGGGGCGGCTACAGCTTCTCCAAAGGGGTGACCGCCACCGCGCGCATCGCCGCGAGCACGCAGGATCACATTCACGGCGCCGACTCCTTGATCACAGGACTCGCGCCGCCGGCCAACCCGCTTTACTACGGCGGCAAGCATCTCGACATGTTCGGAGGCCTGGAGGTCTCCGGCCACCCTTGGGGGCTTGGACACACGATCGTCGGCGTCGAAGCGGGCGGACCGATCTATCAGGAAGTGAACGGACCGCAGCTCGGCAGGGGCTGGCAGCTGTCTCTGACCGGACGCATCATGTTCTGACGCGCAAACGCCGCGGCTAGACTATTCCGCCGCAGCGGCCGACGCCGCAGCGAGGAAGGCGACCTCCACCAGCGTGCCTTCCCTCTTGCGGCTGCGGATCGTGAAGCTCGCGCGATTGGCCTCGATGAGCGCCTTCGTCACGGGGAGACCCAGCCCCGTGCCCTGCGCTTGTCGAGAGCTTTGCACCTGACGAAACGGCTCCAGCGCGAGCGCGATCTCGTCCGTCGACATGCCGATGCCCGTGTCCTTCACGCGCACCAGAACATGGCCGTCGTTGGTGGGCGCGCTCGAGACGATGACCTGCCCGCCCGGCTCGTTGAACTTGATCGCATTGGAGAGCAGGTTCAGCAGGATCTGACGCAGAGAGCGCTCGTCCGCGGCGATGCGCGGCGCGCGCGGCGAGAGCGACATCCTGATGATCACGCGCTCGCGGCTGGCCTCGTTCTGCATGATCGACACGCATTCCTCGATTACCGCGTTCACATCGAGCCGCTCGATGACGAGATCGAGCTTACCCGCCTCGATCTTCGAGAGGTCCAGGAGATCGTTGACGAGGCTCAGCACATGCGCGCCGGAGCTGTGCACGTCCTTGAGATATTCCTTGTAGCGCTCGGAGCCCAAGGGACCGAGACGCTCCTCCATCATGACCTCGGCGAAGCCCATGATCGCGCTGATGGGCGTGCGGATCTCATGCGAGATTCGCGCAAGGAAGGCCGTCTTCGCCTCGCTCGCGCGTTCGGCTTCGGCGCGCGCCTCCTGCGCCTCGCCCATGATCTCCCGCGCCGCCTCGCTGATCGCCACGCAGAGGATGCGCGTTGCATCGAGCGGTCGCGCGGTGAGGCGCCAGGCTGCGCCCACGGGATCACGCAGCCCCACGACGTCGATCGGGGCGGCGCCTTCGGCCGCTTCGCCAAACGAAAGACCGAGGATTCGCATACGCGCCCGGCTGCGCTCCTCATCGCTCAAGAGGGTCGCGAGCTCCTGCCCGCCGATTTCGGCCGGCGTCTTCCCCAAGAGCTTGGCGAAGGCGCCATTGGCCCGCTCGATGCGACCGTCCTTGGCGAGCAGCGCCGTCGGCGCCGGACTTTTCTCGAAGCTCGCCTCGAGCGGCGCCAGTTGCGCGCCGAGCCCCGCGATTTCCGCGTCCTTCGCGCGCAGCCGCGCGTCGTCTGTCCCTTTTCGCGAGCTTTGACGCCGCAGGCTGATCAGCGTCGCGGGCGCGCCCGCCCAATCGATCGTCTGCAGATGCGCTTCGACGTCGATCGGCTGCCCGTCCTGCGCCCGCAGCTCCACGCCGCCGCTCTCGGGGCCGTGAGGCGGCGAGCGCCCCGTGAAAATGCGCGCAAGTCCGCCGTCCGCGGCGAGCGCCGGCAGATCGGCATAACCGAGCTCATCGAGCAGCGTGCGGTTGGCGTACAACGCTTCCGCCTCTCGCGCCACGATGACGCCGAAGGGCAGCAGATCGAGCAGTCTCGCCTGCTCGGGTGCGCCTTCTTCCTTTGAGCCCGGAGCGCGCGCCTGCTCCAGCGCCTTGGCCACCTGATCGATGAGCTCGCGGGCGGCGCCCTGCGCGGGCGCGGCCGGCGTCTCCTCGCCCAAAGCGCGACCGATCTCCTCAAAGGCGTCGCGTTCGGCGGCGGTCAGCCGATCGACCGCGTCCCGGCTGGGCGCGCTCGGAGGACGCAGGGCCACGACATTGTCGACTGCAGGCCCGCGCGCCTCGGGCTCCGATGCGGGCGCGGGCGCGGATTCGCAGGCCTCCGCCAGGTCGAGGCGCAGCACGCCGAAGCCCTCATAGCCGAGGAAGCCGCGCGCCTTGTCGAAAACCGGCATGCCGCCGAGAAAGGTCGGCGCCTTGCAGCGGGGCGTTTCAATCGGCCAGCCGACCCTGACCCCGCTCCAGGAGCGGCGGGAAGCGAGCGCCTCCTCGAGAGCGGGGCCGAGCTCGAGCGCGCGCCCGACCTCCTGCGCGGAGCGCCCGCGGAGCGCGGCGTTCGCTACCCCGGCGACCTCCGAAAGCAGGGGCGAGACTTCCGTGAAGACGCCCCCCGCATCGGTTTTCCATAGGAAGCGCGGCGCGCTCTCGCCGCAGCGGGCGATCAGGGCGTCCCGGAGCTGCTTGGCGCGGCTCGCGCGAGACCCGTCTTCGGCCGCGTTTAGCGGCGAGCCGCCGGCGACCGCGTCTGGCCGGAGGCCGAGGACCGCGACGACGAAGAGCGCGTCATGCGGCGGCTGCTCAATGTGACGGCAGAGTATCGTCACGAGAGAGGGCCCGTCGCGCAGCTCGATTTGCGCGCGCTCCAAGCGGGGCGCGACGCTGTGTCGGGCCGACTGGAGGAGGCTCTCGAGTCGGGAGGCTCCCCCGTCTTTCCCGAGGAGCGCGTCCACGCCGATGCTCTCGTCCATCACCTCACGCGCCGCCGCATTTTTGTAGACGATGCGCGCGGGCTCGCCCCAGACCGCGACGATCGGCGCTCCGGCGGCCTCGAGCGCGGCGAAAGCCGGATCGGCGGCGATGAGAACCGCGGCGGCTTGGCGCTCCTCCTCGACCATCTTGGGTTTTTCCCGCCTCTTTTCGGCGCCGGACGGTGGTGGGCCGCCTTTGCTGTCAAGTTAACGCAAGATTAAACGCCCGTCATGTGCCGATGCGCACAATTACCCACGATTTTAAGGATTTGGTCGTTCATCGTAAATTCGGCAAGCGCCCACATAAAACTTTCCGCAGACCGGATTCAGAGCTTATGTTGCGCTGCACAATTTTTTGGTTCATAGTCCTCCCGGCTCGCAGATTCGTCGCGCGGCTAAGGCCGCGGCCGAACAGCTAGGAGCCATTATGAGCGTGGAGAACAACATGTCCGGTTCGAGCTACCAGATTCCCTCCGAAGTCCGTGATTTTGCTGAGAAAAGCGTAGAGCAGGCGCGCAAGGCCTTCGAGGGCTTCTCCGGCGCCGCGCAAAAGGCGATTTCATCCCTGGACGCTCCGGGCGTTCCCTTCAGCGACGGCGCCAAGGATCTGAGCATCAAGGCGCTGACCTATGCTGACGCCAACGTCAAGGCGAGCTTCGACCTCGCGCAGAAGCTCGTTCAGGCGAAGGACCCCCAGGAGGTCCTGCAGCTCCAGTCGGAATTCCTGCAGTCGCAATTCCAGTCGTTCCAGGAGCAGGCCAAGGAATTCGGATCATTCTTCCAGAAAGTGGCCTCAAAGTAAGCCGGGCTAGCCCTCATCCAAGGGAGCCGCGTCCGGCCTCGCGCCGGAGCGACCCCCAGCGACTGAACAAGGAGCCGAGTGCATGACGAAGCAGAAATCAGGCGCCGAGGACAAATCAAGCCCGACCCGCGGGCGGGCCGCCAAGACCGCCGCCACCCCAGCGGCGCCGGTCGAGCAGAGCCCCGCCGCGATGGAGGAGACGATCTCCAGTGCGGTTGAGGCGCCGGAGACCATCGTCGCCACGGCGCTGGAGCCGGCGCCGCTCGAAGCGACGCTGGACGAGACTACGACCGTGACGTCCGAGACCGCCGACCTCCCGGCGCAGATCGTCTTGCTCGCGAGCGAGGCCGAGACTTGCGTGCGCGAGGAAGCCTTGGCCTTCTCCTGGTCGAGCGGGGGCCTCGACTTCTGGAGAGAAAACGCCAAGGCCCTGTATCGGCTCGCCGAAGACCTCGGCGCCGCGCGAACGCCCGGCCAGATCGTGGAGGCGCAGACCAAATTCGCCGTCGAAAGGCTGCGCGCCTTCGGCCGTCACGCCGAGGCGCTTGCCGCGGTTCGCGTCAAATTGTTCTTCGCGGCCTAAAGAAGCGTCCTGAGCATCGCGCCCGCGCCTCGGTCCGAG
>CAWCTS010000016.1:0-52475 GCA_963798515.1 uncultured Alphaproteobacteria bacterium | reverse complement strand
GGCGTTTTATGGCTTCGGCATGGCGGTGCTGGTCGCCGCGCTGACCTCCTTCTACTCCTGGCGTCTGGTGTTCATGACGTTCTTCGGCCCGCATGCCGCCGAGGCGCATCAGCACGGGCACGGTCATGACGATCACGCCGCGCACGGGCATGGCGATCACGGTCATGACGACCACGGCCACGAACACAAGCCGCATGAGTCGCCGCTGGTGATGCTCGTCCCGCTCGGCGTGCTGGCCATTGGCTCCATCGTCGCGGGCTTCGTCTTCATGCCCGATTTCGCCGGCCACGCGCTGGAGGAATTCTGGAAAGGATCGCTCTTCTTTAGCGAAGAGAACCACATCATGCACGAGATGCACGACATCCCGATCTGGGTCTCGCTCGCGCCTTTTGTCTCGATGGTCGCGGGCTTCCTCTTCTCGCTCTATATGTATGTGCTGCGCCCCAGCGTTGCGCCGCAGCTCGCCGCGGCCTTCCCTGGCCTGTATCGCTTCCTCCTGAACAAGTGGTATTTCGACGAGCTCTATGACCGGATCTTCGTGAAGCCTGCATTCGCGCTCGGCCGCCTCCTGTGGAAGGACGGCGACGGCCGCATCATCGACGGGATCGGTCCGGACGGCGTCGCGGCGCGCGTGGTCGACGGCGCGCGCCTCGCAGCGCGCGTGCAAACCGGCTATCTCTATCACTACGCTTTCGCGATGCTGATCGGCGTCGCGGCGGTGGTCAGCGCGCTCGGCGCCTGGAGCATTCGCTAATGTTCGGATTCGGCATCCTTTCTGGCCTCACCTTCCTCCCGCTCGTCGGCGCGGCCTTCATTTTGACGCAGCGCGGCGATGACGCGGCGACGCTGCGCAATATTCGCTGGGCCGCGCTGTTCACGACGCTCGCGGTCTTCGCGCTCTCGCTCGTGGTCTGGCAGCGCTTCGACGTCTCGAGCTCCGCCTTCCAGCTTGTCGAGGAGAGGCCCTGGTTCGGCTCCGGCATCGTTTACAAGATGGGCGTCGACGGCTTCTCGATGCCCTTCGTGCTGCTGACCACTTTCCTGATGCCCTTTGCGATCCTCGCGTCCTTCGAGTCGATCGAGAAGCGCGTGGCCGAATATATGATCGCCTTCCTCGTGCTCGAGACGCTGATGATCGGCGTTTTCTGCGCGCTCGATCTTCTGCTCTTCTACCTCTTCTTCGAGGGCGGCCTCATCCCGATGTTCCTCATCATCGGCATTTGGGGCGGCAAGCGTCGCGTCTATGCGAGCTTCAAATTCTTCCTCTACACGCTCGCCGGCTCGCTCCTGATGCTGATCGCGATCCTCGCGATGTACCGCACGGCCGGCACGACCGACATCGAGGCGCTGCTCAAGACGCAGTTCCCCGCGCATATGCAGACGTGGCTGTGGCTCGCCTTCTTCGCCTCCTTCGCGGTGAAGATGCCGATGTGGCCGGTCCACACCTGGCTGCCGGACGCCCACGTCGAAGCGCCCACAGCGGGCTCGGTGATCCTGGCCGCGATCCTCCTAAAGATGGGCGGCTATGGCTTCATTCGCTTCTCGCTGCCGATGTTCCCGGACGCCTCGGTCTATTTCGCGCCGCTCATCTTCGCGCTTTCCGTCGTCGCGATCATCTACACCTCGCTCGTCGCGCTGGTGCAGGAGGACATCAAGAAGCTCATCGCCTATTCGTCCGTCGCGCATATGGGCTTCGTCACGATGGGCCTCTTCACGCTGACGCCGCAAGGCGTGCAGGGCGCGCTGTTTCTCATGATCTCGCACGGCCTTGTCTCCGGCGCGCTCTTCCTCTGCGTCGGCGTCATTTACGACCGCATGCACACGCGCGAGATCTCGGCCTATGGGGGCCTCGTAAATCGCATGCCGATTTACGCCGTGATTTTCATGATCTTCACTATGGCCAATGTCGGCTTGCCCGGCACAGCGGGATTCATCGGCGAATTCCTGACGCTCGTCGGCGCCTTCAAGGCCAGCAGCTTCGTTGCGCTCTTCGCCACGACCGGCGTGATCCTCTCCGCCGCTTACGCGCTCTATCTGTATCGCCGGGTGATTTTCGGGGCGCTCGAAAAGGCGAGCCTCGCCTCGATCGCCGATCTTTCGCCTCGCGAGATCACGATCTTCGCCCCGCTCGTGCTGCTCACCATCTATTATGGCGTGCGGCCCGGACCGGTGCTCGACGCCTTCGCGGCTTCGACGAACAACCTTCTGACCAGCCATTCGGCGCTACTCGGCGCGGTGACGCTCGCCGCCGCCGGCCAATGACGGATCGACCGGCATGCCCCTTTATCAAACGCTAGCTCATCACTTTCTGCCGGAGACGATCCTCGCTGCGGGGCTTCTCATCCTGCTGCTAATCGGCGCCTGGCGGGGAGAAAAGGCCTATTCGCTCGTCTGCGAGCTCTCCATCGCCGTGCTCGGGCTCGCGCTTCTCGCCATCGTCCTGTCGACCCGCTCCGAGCAGAGCATCTTCGACGGCGCCTTCATCGACGACGCCTTCTCGCGCTTCGTGAAAGCCGTGACGTTGCTCGCCTCGATGACGACGGTGCTGCTCTCCACCGACTTTCTCCGCCGCGCGGCGCTGGACAAGTTCGAATATCCGATCCTGATCCTCATCGCGACTCTCGGCATGTTGCTGCTGATCTCGGCGGATAATCTCCTCGCGCTTTATCTCGGCCTTGAGCTCATGTCTCTCGCGCTTTACGTCGTCGCCGCCTTCGCGCGCGAAGACGCGCGCGCCTCGGAAGCGGGCCTCAAATATTTCACGCTGGGCGCGCTCTCCTCGGGCATGATGCTCTATGGTTCGTCGCTGCTCTACGGCTTCGCCGGCACGATTTCCTTCGCGGGCATCGCCACGGTGGTGACCGGGCATCCCTCGCTCGGCGTCGATTTTGGCCTCGTCTTCGTGCTCGCGGGACTCGCCTTCAAGATCTCCGCCGTGCCCTTCCACATGTGGACGCCGGACGTTTACGAGGGCGCGCCAACTCCCGTCACCGCCTTCTTCGCCTCTTCCGCGAAAATGGCGGCCGTGGCGATCCTGGCGCGTGTTCTGCTCACCGCCTTCCCCAACATCCAGGCGGAGTGGCGGCAGATCGTTAGCTTCCTAGCGGTGGCTTCGACGCTGCTCGGCTCCTTTGCGGCCATCGGCCAGCAGAACATCAAGCGTCTGATGGCCTATTCCTCGATCGGCCATATGGGCTTCGTGCTGATCGGCCTCGCCGCCGGCACCGAATCCTCCGTGCGCGGCGTTGCGATCTATCTCGTGATGTATGCGGCGATGACGCTCGGCGCCTTCGCGGCGATCCTGATGATGCGCGTCGGCGGCAAGCCGGTCGAGAAGATCAGCGATCTCGCGGGCCTGTCGCGCACCAACGGCTGGCAGGCCTTCTTCCTGTCGATGCTGATGTTCTCGCTCGCGGGGATTCCGCCGCTCGGCGGCTTCTGGGCGAAATATTACGTGCTCCTGCCGGCGGTTGAAGCAGGGCTCTATCCACTCGCAATCATCGGCGTGCTGGCGAGCGCAGTCGCAGCCTACTATTATCTGCGCATCGTCAAGACGATGTATTTCGACGATCCGGCGCCGGCCTTCGATCCCGCGCCGCTCGCGCCGCGCGCGATTCTGGCGATCTCGACCATCTTTCTCCTGATTTTCTGGATCTATCCCGCGCCGCTCATGACTGCCGCGAGCGCGGCCGCGAAATCGCTGTTTTGATCGCGGGTCCAGGATTTGTTCTTGGAGAAGAGGCGCGCGCCGCGGGCGTGCGCCTCATCGCTTTCGACGAGTTAGATTCGACGAATGAGGAAGCGCGGCGACGCGTCCTCGAGGAAGGCGAACGCGGCCCTCTGTGGATCCTCGCAAGCCGGCAGAGCCGGGGACGCGGGCGCCTCGGCCGGGACTGGATCTCCGTTCCGGGCAATCTCCATGCAAGCCTTGTCCTGAGCGAAGGCGTTGCGCCAGAGCGCGCGCCTCAGCTCGGCTTCGTCGCCGGCGTCGCGACGATTGCAGCGCTGCGCGCCCTGTTCCCTGACGAGACCGCCTTCGCGCTCAAATGGCCAAACGACATTCTGCTTAACCGCGCCAAGCTGGGCGGAATCCTGCTCGAAGGTCTTGCGCTTTCGACGGGCGACGAACGTCGGCCGCCTGCTGGCGTGGTCGTCGTCGGCGTCGGCGTAAATTGCGCGGCGGCGCCGCAGGACGTGCCCTATCCGGCTACGGCTCTCGCGTCGTTGAGCGGCGCAGCGCCCTCGGCGCAGGCGCTGTTTGCCGTGCTCTCCGATCGTTTTTGCGAAATGCTTCGGCTATGGTCCGCAGGCTCGGGCTTTGGACAGGTCAGAGCCAAATGGCTCGAGGCGGCGGCGGGCGTGGGGGAGAGCATTCATGTGCGTCTCGCGCAAGGCGACGAAGTCGAAGGACGCTTCGAGACGATTGACGCCGACGGCCGCCTCGTCATCGCATGCGGCGCAAAGACGCGCGTGATCGACGCGGGCGACGTCATTCTCGCGCACCGCGCGACGCCGGCGCCGACAGGCCAGGATTTGCATCGATGACGCAAGCAGACGCAGATTTCGTATTCGCGCCGCTCGGGGGCTTGGGCGAGATCGGGATGAACGCCGCGCTTTACGGCTACGGACCGCCGCGCGCGCGCAAATGGATTCTCGTCGATTGCGGCCTTGGCTTCCCGGGGCCCGATCTGCC
The DNA here is from genome assembly GCA_963798515.1 of uncultured Alphaproteobacteria bacterium. GTDB lineage: Bacteria > Pseudomonadota > Alphaproteobacteria > Rhizobiales > Beijerinckiaceae > Methylocystis. The sequence continues at coordinate 47,782 of CAWCTS010000016.1, read as the reverse complement.
CGGCGTCGACATTGTTCTGCCTGACCTCTCATCCGTCGAAAAGCTCGGACGCGATCTTCTGGCGATCGTGATCACCCATGCGCATGAGGATCATATCGGCGCGCTTGCCGCCGTGTGGCCGAGGCTGAAGTGTAGGGTGTTCGCGACGCCTTTCGCCGCAGGCCTGATCGAGGCAAGACGCCTGTCGGAGCCGGGCGCGCCCGACATTGGCATTAGCCTCGTCAAGCCCGGCGCGAAGATTGATCTATCGCCTTTTGACGTCGAATATATCGCCGTCGCGCATTCCATCCCCGAAGCCTGCGCGCTCGCAATTCGAACGCCTGCCGGTCTCGTGCTCCACACGGGCGACTGGAAAATAGACGAGACGCCGGGCGTTGGGCACCGCACCGACGAAGCGCGGCTGCGCACGCTGGGCGACGAAGGCGTCACGGCGCTGGTCTGCGATTCGACCAACATATTGCGCGAGGGAGAGAGCTTCTCGGAAAGCGAGGTCGCCGCCGAACTCAGCGCAGTGATTGGCGAAGCGCGCGGACGCGTCATCGTCACGACCTTCGCCTCGAACGTCCAGCGTGTGCGCGCGATCGCGGAAGCCGCCGCCGCCGCCGGACGCAGCGTGGTTGTCGCGGGGCGCGCGCTCGACCGTACGATAGAAGTCGCGCGCGAGCTCGGCTATCTCGACGGCATCGCGCCTTTCTACTCGCTCGAGCATCTTGCGGCTCTGCCGCGAGATCGCACCGTCATCCTTGCGACAGGAAGCCAGGGCGAGCCGCGCGCGGCGATGGCGCGTTCGGCTTCGGGCGATCATCCGGCGATCAAGATCGCCGCCGGCGACCGCGTCGTCTTCTCCTCGCGGGCCATCCCCGGCAATCAACGCGACGTTCAGCGCCTCATCAACAAGCTCTGCGACCTCGGCGCCGAGGTCGTGACCGATCATGATCGCCATGTGCACTGCTCGGGCCATCCGCGACGCGGCGAGGTCGCGAAGCTTTATGGATGGGTTCGACCCAAGGTGGCGGCGCCCGCGCATGGCGAGTCGCATCATCTCGCGCGACATGCGGCCTTTGCGCGCGAGCATGGCGTCGACCAAGTGGTTTCACCGCGCGACGGCGACCTCGTGCGGCTCGCGCCGGGCGCTCCGGCGATCATCGGCAAAATGGCCGCCGGCCGGCTTTTCAAGGATGGCGAGGTGGTGATCGGCGAAAGCGACGGCGCCGTGCGCGAGCGTGTCAAGCTCGCCTTCGCCGGCGTCGTCTCGATCGCGCTTTGCGTGTCGCGCCAGGGGGAGATGATCGGCGATCCGGACGTCGTGGCCTCCGGTCTGCCGAAGCGAGGCCGCAGCGGCGCCGAAATGGGCGGGTTGATCGACGAAGCCGTCTTCGGCTGCTTCGACGCTTTGCCGCGCCCGCGCCGAAAGGATTTCGACTCTCTCGCGACGGCGATCGAACGCTCGGTGCGCGGCGCCGTTTTCTCCGCCTGGGGCAAGAAGCCGACGGTGCATGTGCTGATCGTCGGCGGCTGAACTCTCGACTCGCATGCCTCGTTTCGCGCTGACCATCGAATACGACGGCGGTCCCTTCGTCGGCTGGCAGCGGCAGGCGAACGGAATCTCCATTCAACAGCGGCTGGAGGAAGCCGTCGCTGCGATCGACGGCAATCAGCGCGTCGTGCATGGCGCGGGGCGCACGGATGCGGGCGTGCATGCGCTGGGTCAGGTGGCGCATGTCGATCTCTTTCGAGACTGGAAGGTCGATCGGCTGCGCGATGCGCTCAATGCGCATCTTCGGCCCGATCCAATCGCGGTGCTTTCGGCGCAAGCCGTCGCCGATGCGTTCGAGGCGCGCTTCTCCGCCAAGATGCGCCACTACCGCTATCTGATCTGCAATCGGCGCGCGCCGCCGGCGTTGATTTGGGGACGCGTCTGGCACATCAAGCGGCCGCTCGACGCCGAGGCCATGCATGACGCGGCGCAGAGGCTCGTCGGAAAATTCGATTTTTCAACCTATCGCGCCAGCGAATGCCAGGCGCGTTCGCCCATCCGCACGCTCGAACGCCTCGATGTGCGCCGCATCGGCGAGGAGATTGAAATCCACGCAAGCGCACCCTCCTTCCTGCACCATCAAGTGCGCTCGCTCGTGGGCTCGCTCGAGCATGTGGGCAGCGGGAAATGGCCCGTCGAGGAGCCGCGCCGCGCGCTCGATGCGCGCGACCGCGCGCGCTGCGGACAGGTCGCTCCGGCGCATGGCCTATATCTGGTTGCGGTAGACTATTGAGTGGCGCGTCCCGCGCGGCTGACCAGCGGCCTTGTTGCTCAGCCGCAGAGCAGGGCAAATAGCACGGCGCCAGCCGATTGCCTCTTGTGATGCGTTCAGCCCTCGATTTCCTCGCGCCTAATTTCTAGCTCGAGCCAGCGTTCTTCGGCTTCAGTCAGCTCCGCCTGCGCCGCGTGGAGTTGCGCGCTCGCTGTGGAGAATTTCTTGGGATCGCTCGCATAAAGCTTCGGATCGGCGAGAACGGCTTCGAGGACCGCAAGCTCCTTGCGCAAGGCTTCGATCTTTTCTGGTAGCGTCGCCAACGCGTGACGTTCGTTGAAGGAGAGACGCGGCTTTCCCGCAGGCTTTTCGCGCGCCGCGGGCTTCGCCTTCGGCTCGGCGCTTTTCGAGGCGGATTTCAGCGCCTCGACGCCAAAGCCGCGTTGCGCGACCATGTCGGAATAGCCGCCCGCATATTCGCGCCAAACCCCTTCGCCTTCGCTGATCACGACGGATGTCGCGACGCGATCGAGAAAGTCGCGATCATGCGAGACGACGATCAGCGTGCCGGGATAATCGGCGAGCATTTCCTCGAGGAGATCGAGCGTTTCGAGATCGAGATCGTTCGTCGGCTCGTCGAGGACAAGAAGATTGGAAGGCTTCGCGAGAGCGCGGGCCAGCATCAGCCTTCCGCGCTCGCCGCCCGAGAGCTTGGCGACGGCCGTTCGCGCTTGCTCCGGCTTGAACAAAAAGTCGCGCATATAGCCGGTCACGTGCCGGCGCTCGCCGTTGATCTCGATAAAGTCCGAGCCGCCGCCGGTCAGCGAGTTCTTGCAGGCTGCGTTCGGGATCGAGGCTAGCGCGGCTCTGCTCGAGCGTCGCCATCGCGATCCCGGCGCCGAGCCGGAGCTTTCCGGAGTCGGGAGGGAGCGTCCCGGTGAGCAGTCCGATGAGCGTCGTCTTGCCGGCGCCATTGGCGCCAACAACGCCGATGCGGTCGCCGCGCATGATGCGAGTCGAGAAATCCTGAACGATGACTCGATCGCCATAGGACTTGCAGATCTTCACCGCTTCGACGACGAGCGCGCCCGAAGCCTGCGCCTCGCTCGCCTCGAACTTCACTTGCCCTTCGGGGCCGATGCGCTGGCGGCGCTCGGCGCGCAGCTCATGCAGCTGCGCGAGGCGCTTGACGTTGCGCTTGCGCCGGCCGGAGACGCCATGCCGCAGCCAATGCTCCTCGGCGACGATGCGACGGTCGGCCTTGTGCCGCAGGCGCTCTTCCTCCTCAAGCTCGCGGTCGCGCCACGCCTCGAACTCCTTGAAGCCGGCGGCGAGAGCGCGCGTGCGGCCGCGGTCGAGCCAGACGGTCTCGCGCGTAAGATCCTGCAGAAATCGGCGGTCGTGGCTGATGAGCACGAGCGCCGAGCGCAAGCTCTCGAGCTTCTCCTCGAGCCAGAGGATGGTCGGCAGATCGAGATGGTTTGTCGGCTCGTCGAGCAGCAGCACGTCGGGGCGAGGGGCGAGGGCGCGCGCCAGAGCTGCACGCCGCGCCTCGCCGCCCGAAAGGCGCGCGGGGTCTTCGTCGCCCGAGAGGCCGAGTTCAGCGAGCAGCAAACGAGCGGAATGCGGATCGTCGAGCGGACCGAGGCCCGCCTCGACGAAGTCGGCTGTCGTCGCGAAGCCCGAGAAGTCCGGCTCCTGCGCGAGATAGCGCAGCGATACGCCAGGCTGCAGAAAGCGCTCGCCGCGATCGAAATCGAGCTCGCCCGCGGCGATCCTGAGCAGCGTCGACTTTCCAGAGCCGTTGCGCCCGACGAGGCACAGCCGCGCGCCGGGCAGAACCGATAAATCGGCGCCTTCGAGCAGCGGCTTGCCGCCGAGCGTCAGCGTGACGCCGGTCAGCGTGAGGAGAGGCGGATGGGCCATGTTCGTGATCTTTCCGGCGATGTCTCAGCGAGCGGCTTCGTCCGTCTTTCCGGCAAGCCGGCTGTGGCGGCGTCCGTAGAGGACATAGACCGCGAGCCCTAGGGCGAGCCAGATGACGAAGCGCGTCCAGGCGATGGGTGGCAGCTTCGAGAGAAGCCAGAGTGAAAATCCGACGCCGACGAGCGGCAGATAGGGTGAGAGCGGGGCGCGAAAGCCTCTAGGGATGTCAGGCCGTGTGTGGCGCAGCGCGATCACGGCGAGGCAAATCACGACAAAGGCCGAGAGCGTGCCGATGTTCACGAGCTCGGCCACTTCTTTGATCGGAAAAAAGCCGGAGACGAGGGCGCAAAGGCCGCCTGCGATGAGCGTCGGGCGATAGGGCGTCGCGAATGTTGGATGCAGCCTTGCGAACCAAGCGGGAAGCAGCCCGTCGCGGCTCATCGCGAACCAGATGCGCGCGCAGGCGAGCAGGAAGGCGATCATCACGCTCAAAATGCCGACCACCGCCGCCGCCGAGACGACGAGCGTCGCCCAGCCCATGCCGAGCGCGGCGAAAGCGGAGGCGACGGGCGCGGCGTTGTCGAGCGTGTCGTAGCGCACGATCCCCGTCAGCGCGAGCGACATGACGACATAGAGCGTTAGCGAAACCACGAGGGACAGAAGCACGGCGCGCGGCAGATCGCGCTGGGGCTCGAGCGCTTCCTCTCCCGCGGTCGTGAGCGTGTCGTAACCGAAGACGGCGAAGAAGACGACCGCCGCGCCTTCGACGACGCCGCCGAAGCCGAATGGCATGAAGGGGCGCCAGTTCGCGGGATGGATGTGCGGCGCGGCTGCGACGATCACGACGATGACAGCCGCAATCTTCAACAGCACCATCGTCGTATTGAAGCGCGCGCCCCATTCGATGCGCAAAGTCAGCAGCAGCGCGACGCCGCAAGCGCCGAGCATTGCGAAGAGATCGACGACGTGACCGTCTCCCGTGCCCGGCGCGCCGGCCGCCCAATCCGGCGGCACGAGGCCGAAGAGCGCGAGCAGCGCGCGCAGATAGCCTGACCAGCCGATGGAGACCACCGACACGACGAGCGCATATTCGAGCAGAAGATCCCAGCCGATGATCCAGGCCGGGAGTTCGCCGAGCACCGCGTAGGCGTATGTGTAGGCGCTGCCTGCTACCGGGAGCATGGAGGCGAATTCGGCGTAGCACAGCGCCGCCGCGCCGCTCGCGACGCCGGCGATCAGAAAGGACAGCGAGACGGCCGGTCCCGCTTGCGTCGCCGCCACGACGCCGGTGAGCACGAAGATGCCGACGCCGATGAGCCCGCCGAGCCCAATGCCGACGAGCTGCCAAAGACCGAGAGCCCGTCGCAGCTCGCCCCCGCGGCTCGCCTCGCTCTGCAGGGCCTCGATCGACTTGGCGCGAAAAAGTTCAGCGGACTTCATACGGGCTCGGCTCTTTCGATGCCGCGCTCGAAGTCGGGGCGCGCCCAGCTGATGGAGATGCGCGCGCCCGTGCGTGGGGCCGGCGCATTGACTGCTTCGACTTGCGCGCCGGAGCGTTCGAGCAGGGTCTTGGCGATGAAGAGACCGAGACCCAGGCCAGAGTCCGGGCCGCTCTTCACACGCCGATCCTGTTCGCGGCCGCTCACATAGGGATCGCCCACGCGATCGAGGATTTTCGGGGCGAAGCCGGGACCGTCGTCCTCTATCACGATGCTGACGAGCTGCGCCGTCCAGCGCGCCTCCACGCGCACGGTCGTGCGCGCGAAGTCGACGGCGTTCTCGACCAAATTGCCGAGACCGTAGAGCATTCCGGGATTGCGCAGACAGACCGGCTCGGACGTGTCGCCCGCCTTGTCGACGACGATCTCGACCTCGGGATCGCGCATCGGCTCGACCGCCTCTTCAATCAACGTGCCGATCCGCATGCGGTTCAGCACATGCGCCTCGTCGCTTTTCAGCGATTGCAGCTTGCGCAGAATTTCACGACAGCGGCGCGTTTCCTGCCCCAGCAGCGCGAGATCGTCGTTCATCTCCGGCGCAGCCGTGGGCGAAATCTTCTGCAGCTCCGAGGCGATCAGCGTGATCGTCGCGAGCGGTGTTCCGAGCTCATGCGCCGCCGCGGCGGCGAGCCCGTCGAGCTGCGTCAAATGTTGGGCGCGCTCCAGCACGAGCTCGGTGGCGGACAGGGCGAGGGCGAGCTTGCGCGCCTCGTCGGAAACGCGTCCCGCGTAGAGGCCGATGAAGGCGGCGCTCAGCACCAGCGCCGCCCAAACGCCCAGCCGATACAGAATCGGAAAATAGAGCGTGTCGCCCTCGCGCCACGGAAGGGGTTCGAATTCGACGGTGAGCAGCGTCGCCGCCGCGACCATCAATATGCCGAGGAGAAGCGTGAAATGGCGCGGCAGCGAAACCGCGGAAATCATCACCGGCGCCAGGAGGAACATGGCGAAGCTGTTGGTGACGCCGCCGGTGAGATAGAGCAGGGCGGCGAGCTGGATCACGTCATAGGCGAGGAGCACCGCCGCCTCGGTGTCATCCAAGCGAAGGCTGCTGCGCGTGCCGGCGCGAAGCGCGATGTTGAGCGCCGTCGATGTGGCGATCGCGACGAAACAGAGGCCAATCGGAAAGGGAAATTTGAGATAGTAATAAACGTAAAGCATCGCGAGGGTCTGGCCGCCGATCGCGACCCAACGCAGCAGCACCAAGGTTTCGGCGCGCAGATGACGGGCCGCCGCAAGTTGCTGATCCTCGAGCTTCCGGTCCATGGCTTCGCTCCAAGCGCGGCGCATCTCGCGCATTTCCCGACGCCCCTACAGCGTCAGAAGGTCTCGTAAGACAGGCTTCTAGATCGGGACGCGAAAAAGGAGAAACCGGTTTCTAGAGGCCGCCGCGAGCTGCGCGCCATAGGCGCCATTGCCGCCGCCAGGGCGAAGGCTCGCGCAGCCGTGCGAAGGGGTGGAAATCCCTCGACCGCATCGCTTGCAGATACAGGGGAACGGTCGCGGCGGGAAGCAGCGCGACACGTGTCGCCTCATCCGTTCCCCGCGCGGCGATTTTCGCTCGCTCGAAGCCTTCAGACGCGCGCTCGAGGAGCGCAGCGATCACGGCTCGGAGCTGCGGGGTCTCGGCGCCCGCTGCGGCGTCTTCGCGGCGCGCGAGATGGCGCGCGAGCAGATCCGTGGGAAGAAATTGCGCGCCCCCCGTCGGCAAGCGGCGCAGGATGCGCAAAAGGCCCAGCGCCCTTCCAGCCTCCGACAGCGCCTCGGCGTCGCCTGTGGCGCCGAGGATGCGCGCGCTCCAGCGCAGCGGCGCCGCGGCCGTGCGGTCGCAATAGTCGAGAAGCGCAGCCTCGGAAAGCATGGGGTCATCGTAGAGGTCCGCGATATGGGCTTCGAGGAAGCCCTCGATCTCGTGAGGCCCGAGGCGGCAGGCGTCGCATGTGTCGATGAGCGCGTCGAGAACCGGATGCGCGCGGCTCGCTCCCGCTTCCCTGGCCGCAAGCGCATCGCCCCACCAGCGTAGCCGCATCTCGCCGAGCAGCGGCTGCGTGACCTTGCCGGGGATCTCGGCGATTTCCTGAGCGAAAGCGTGGATCGCCTGCAGGCGCCTACGTCGATCGGCCGGGGCGAAGAGCGTCGCGAGCCAAGCGTCACGATCTTTTTCGCGCAGAGCCGCTTCGCAGAGCGCGTAATGATGGGCGAGCTCCGCGTCTCTCGCGGAGGGAGGGGGCTCGCGCTCCGAGGTCACGGTGAAGGCGAACCGCCGATAAAACGGCGCTCGGGGGAGGCGGCTGGGCTCAATCTTCCTTGCCGGGCGCTTCCGCTTCCCCCGCGTCGGCGTCCGCCAGAGCCGCGATCAACTCGACGAGTCGGCGCCGCACTTTCGGATTCCGAATCCGCGCGAAAGAGCGGTTGAGGTGGAGCCCTTCCGCCGTCGACATGAAGTCGACGACATATTGCGACTGTCCATCTTCCTCGAATCCGGCAGGTCCGTCGGCCGTCGCCGCGACCCCGGTCGGCGCGCCCTCGAAGAAAAAGGACGGCGGCACATTGAGGGTTTTGGAGATCTGCTGAAGCCGGCTCGCGCCGATACGGTTGAGGCCCTTTTCGTATTTCTGGATCTGCTGAAAGGTGAGCCCGAGGGCTTCCCCAAGCTTTTCCTGACTCATCTTCAGGAGCATGCGCCGCATACGCACGCGGCTTCCCACGTGGCGGTCGATGAGGTCCGGCGACTTTTTCACGATTGCGGGTTCCCGCGCGGTTGACGATTTGCAAGGTGACCGCTCCCGGGGGCCTCGCCACAGGAGCCGGACGTGCTCGCAGGGAATTCATCCCGCGCGCCTCGGCTCCCATCGCCAGCCGGCGATCTGGGGGTCTCCCCCAACAGACTGTCAGCCGCCGACGCTACTGGCCGGCTCGCGCAACTTTTTGGCGTAAACGCAGCCAAAACGCAAGGACGAAATTACGACCAGCCGGCGAAATGCGAATCGACTTCAACTTTTGGATGAGAAAGACGCTGCGGCGAGGATGCCTCGCCGTCAGCCTAAAGCGCCCCAGAGATCCAACGCAGGAGCTCGCCTTTCGGCGCCGCGCCGACCCGCTGCGCGGCGGCTTGGCCGTTCTTGAAGAGGATCATCGTCGGAATCGAGCGGATGCCGAGCTTGCCCGCGACGCTCGGATTCTCGTCGACGTTGAGCTTGACGATCTTGATCTTCTCCCCGAGCTCGGCGGCGATCTCGTCGAGCAGCGGCGCGACGATGCGGCAAGGCCCGCACCACTCCGCCCAGAAATCGACGAGAACGGGTGTTGCGGACTTCAATACGTCATCGTTGAAGCTTGCGTCGGTCACGTGATTGCTGGCCATGGCTCACCGAATCTTTCTTTTCCCGGGGATGTTTCTGAGTTGCTCGAAACCTAGGAACAGAGCGCCCTTCCGTCAAGTTCCGCTCCGGTGGGACGGCCGAAGAGGGCTCACTTGCAGTTCTTGTCGACCCCCCCCCAGCCGTCGCCTGGCTTCAACGACGCCTCGACATGAGCGACGACAGAATTGAAACGCCCTTTCTCGCTAGCCGGATATTCGATTGAAAGGTTGTTGACGATCGCGCCGCGGCACGAGAGCTGCGTCTTTCGGTAGAAGATTCTGTCGCCTTTCCTTCCCGAAATCACGGCCCAATCGCCTTTGCATTGCTTATAGGCGATCGTCTCGCCCTCGGACGTCTGGAGCCGATAGCCGAGCTCGTCGGGATCGACGACTCCGGCGTAATTGCCGTTGACGATGATCTGCGCGCGTCCGTCGGGCGAGACGAAGATGCGGCCATCGTCGTTCTCGGGGGGCGGTTGCATTTCCCAGGCCGCCGGGATGTCTGCGGTCGTGCCGAAACGGTCGTTGTGATAGGTGCGCCAACCGTCGGCCAGTGCGCCCTCGGCACCCAATATGGCGAGCGCAGCCGCCACGAAGACAAGGTTTCTCTGCTGTTCCATCGAGGGCCGGAGAGAGGGCCATGGCAGCAAGAGGCTACGCCCAGAGTCAGGCTTCGGCTGCATCCGATCCATCAGGATCAGAATTTCTTGTCTCCGCCGATCGAAGGAGCGCGCCAGTCGTAGCCGTTGCCCGGATCGACGCGCACGACATGGGACTCTCCGCCCGTCTTGGCGGTTTGTGCGACGCGGTCGCGCGGCAGAGGCGTCAGCACGCCAACAATGATTGCGAAGACGACAGCCGCGGCGATGAGCCAATAGTTCTTCATTTTCTCCCCCCGCGGGCGCCGAGTTCGAAGGCGCCCTACCGTCGACCCTTCCCCAATCCAGACGGAGACCGGCCGACGGCAAGGGATTAATCCGCGAAGCCGAAAAGGGTTGCAGGGCGAAGTCGGCAGTTAATGGATTTTTAGGAACTGTGGCATTTTTGCCACAGCCGCCCCAGGGCCGCTCGCGACGCCGCCGCCTTGAGAAGCCTTTCTAAGGCTCCCGGGCTTTGGCGACGCGGCGCTCCGCCCCTCGCGGATCATGCGGAACACGCCGGAAAAGTCGCGGCCGCCCTCGCCGCGATCGGCGTAGAGCGCGTAAATCTCTGCGGCGAGCGCGGCGAGCCGCGTCGGCAGTTCAACCTGCGCTGCTGCGGCTGCGGCGAGTCTCATATCTTTCAGCATCAGCGCGGTCATGAAGCCCGGCTGATAGTCGCGGCTCGCCGGCGCCGTCGGCAGAACGCCCGGCGCGGGACAATATTGGGTGAGCGACCAGGACTGTCCCGAAGAGACGGAGGCGACGTCGAAAAGCGTCTTGTCGGAAAGGCCGAGACGCTCCGCGAGGGCGAAGGCCTCGCAGGTGGCGATCATCGTCGCGCCAAGCATCATGTTGTTGCAAATTTTCGCCGCCTGTCCAAGGCCGCCTTCGCCGCAATGAAAGATCTTCTCGCCCATAGGGGCGAGCAGGGCGCGCGCCCGCTCGAAAGCAGCCGTCTCTCCGCCGCACATGAATGTGAGCGTCCCGGCCTTCGCGCCAGCGACGCCTCCGGAAACCGGCGCGTCGATGGAAGCGCGGCCCGCGTCCTCCGCAAGCCTGTGCGCCTCTCGCGCGCTGGCGATGTCGATCGTGGAGCAGTCGATGAAGATCGCGTCTTGCTCGGCGTCGTGCAGAAGGTGCTTCCAGACCGCGAGGACGGCCTCCCCCGCGGGCAGCATCGTGATGATCGCGGCCGCACCCCGCGCCGCCTCCTGGGCCGAACCCACGGCGAGAGCACCCTGCGCCTCGACTTCCGCGCAAAGGCGTTGATCGAGGTCGAAGCCGCGCAGCTCCCGCCCGGCCTTCGCGAGATTGGCGGCCATCGGGCCGCCCATTCGGCCCAACCCGATGAAGGCGATGTGACTCATCCGCGATCTCCCGCCCACGCCCTATTGCGTGGGCATGACGAAGCTTGCGCCCTCCGCGCCCCCCGCGGGCCAGCGCGAGGTCACGGTCTTTGTCTGGGTGTAGAAGCGCATGGCGTCGGGCCCGTGCTGGCCGAGATCGCCGAAGAAGGACCGCTTCCAGCCGCCGAAGCTGTAGTGAGCGAGCGGCGTGGGGATCGGAACATTGACGCCGACCATTCCCACGCGCACCTTTGAGACGAAATCGCGGGCGACGCCCCCATCGCGGGTGAAGATCGCGACGCCATTGCCATATTCGTGCTCATTGGCGAGCGCCAAAGCCTCGGCGTAATCGCCGGCGCGCAGGATGACCAGCACCGGGCCGAATATCTCCTCCCTATACACGCGCATGTCGCGGGTAACGCGATCGAGCAGGCAGCCGCCGAGATAAAAACCCCGCTCATAACCCGCGAGCTTGAAATCGCGTCCATCGACGAGCAGAGACGCGCCTTCCTTGGCGCCAAGCCCAATGTAATCACGCACGCGCTCGAGATGCGCCTGCGTGATGAGCGGGCCGAAGTCTGCTTGCGCGTCCGTGGAGGCGCCGATCTTCAGCGCCTTCACGCGCGGGACGAGCCGTTCGATGAGCGCTTCGGCGGTGGTCTCGCCCACAGGGACCACGACGGAGATCGCCATGCAACGCTCTCCCGCCGCGCCATAGGCCGCGCCAATCAGCGCGTCGACGGTCGAGTCGAGATCGGCGTCCGGCATCACGATCATGTGGTTCTTGGCGCCCCCGAAGCACTGCACGCGCTTGCCCCTCGCAGCCGCGCGCGCGTAGACATATTCGGCGACGGCGGTCGACCCCACGAGGCTGAAAGCCTTCACCCCCGCATGATCGAGGAGCGCGTCGACGGCCTCCTTGTCGCCGTTCACGACATTGAGGACGCCCTCTGGAAGACCGGCTTCGATCATCAGCTCGGCAAGGCGCAAGGGCACGCTCGCGTCGCGCTCCGACGGCTTCAGCACGAAAGCGTTGCCGCAGGCGATCGCCGGAGCGAACATCCACATCGGTAGCATCGCCGGGAAATTGAACGGCGTGACGCCCGCCGCCACGCCGACCGGCTGGCGCAGCGAGTAGACGTCGACGCCTCGCGCTCCGCCGTCGCTGAAGGCGCCTTTGAGAAAATGCGGCGCGCCGATCGCGAATTCGACGACCTCGAGACCGCGCTGAATGTCGCCGCGCGCGTCGCTGAGCGTCTTGCCGTGCTCGCGCGCGAGCAAATGTGCGAGCGAATCGAAGTCACGCGTCAGGCAATCGAGAAATTTCATCAGCACGCGCGCGCGCCGCTGCGGCGTGACCGCGGCCCAAGCCGGCTGAGCAGCCTCGGCGCACGCGACGGCCGCCGCCACTTCCGCGCGCGAGGCGAGGGGCACGCGCGAGATCGTCGCGCCGCTCATCGGCTCGTAAGCGTCACAGAAGCGGTTCGAAATTCCAGAGAGCCGCTGTCCTCCGATGAAATGGAAAAGCTCCTGCATGACGTTTCTCGCTTTTTGGCGTGTCTTTGCAGCCGCTTCACTCGGCGTCGGCCTGCTGAGCGGGATGCGCGCGCTGGAATGCCGCAAGCTCGAGGCACGCCGCCTCGACCGCAAGCAAACGCGGCAAATGGTCGAGCGGTACGGCGAAACGGCGCGCCGAAAAGAGTTGCGGGACGAGACAGACGTCGGCGAGCGTGGGCTCGGCGGAAAAGCAGAAAGGGCGAGGCTCCACGAGCTTCTCCACCGCCTGCAGTCCGTGCAGGATCCAATGTCTTCGCCACGACTCGATCGAATCCGGCGCGACCTTCAGCTCATCGGCAAGAAAGTTGCCGACCCGCAGATTGGTGAGCGGATGGATGTCGCAGGCGATGGCGAGGGCGACGGCCCGGCTCTTCGCCGCAAGCACGGGATCGCGAGGGATGAGCGGCGGGCTTGGGTGAACGCTCTCCAGATAGACGATGATGGCCAGGGATTGCGTCAGCACGACGCCGTCGTCCAATTCCAGCGCCGGCACGAGCCCCTGCGGGTTTTTCGCCAAATAGGCGGGCAGGGCCTGCTCCCCGCCGGCTCGCAGAAGGTGCACCGGCTGATGCTCCACCCTCAGCCCCTTGAGCTCGAGCGCAATCCGCACGCGGTAGGCGGCGGAAGAGCGGTAGTAATCATAGAGAATCATGGCTGCTCCCGTGCTGCGGGGCCCTCACCCTGGGACCGCGCCCCCACTCGAATTCCGCGCCGCCCGCCATATTTATTTTGACGGAGCCTTCAGAGAATTAGAGGAGGGTCGAGGCATGGGAAGCGTCGGATTCGTCCCGAGGACCGATGCCGCGCGAGACAACAATCCGCTGGGAACCGACGGCTTCGAGTTCGTCGAATTCGCGCATCCGGAGCCAGCGAAGCTCGGCGCGCTGCTCAGCTTGATGGGCTTCGTTCCCGTCTGCAAGCATCGCTCGAAGAACGTCACGCTTTATCGGCAGGGCGACGTCAATTTCGTGCTCAACGCCGAACCCGACAGCTTCGCGGCGCATTTCGCCAAAGCGCACGGTCCCTCGGTTTGCGCGGTCGGATTTCGCGTGCGGGACGCCGGCGCCGCCTATGAAGCTGCGCTGCACAGAGGCGCGAAGGCCGGGGTGACGCGCGTGGGGCCGATGGAGCTCGAGATCCCGGCGATTGTCGGCGTCGGCGGCGCGCTGATCTATTTCATCGATCGTTACGGCGACGAGGGATCGGTCTGGGACGTGGATTTCCGCTGGAGCGTAGAACGCGATCCGCATCCGCGGGGCGTGGGGCTGACGGCGATCGACCATCTCACCAACAATGTTCGCCGCGGCCACCTCGACAGCGTCGCAAGCTGGTATGAACGCGTCTTCAATTTCCACCAGATTCGTTATTTCGACATTTCCGGGAAATTTACGGGGCTGCACTCGCGGGCGATGACGAGCCCCTGCGGCAAGATTCGCATTCCCGTCAACGAAGGCGCCGACGAGAGCAGCCAGATTGAAGAGTTCTTGCGCGATTTCCGGGGTGAAGGCGTGCAGCATGTCGCCTGCGCTTGCAGCGACATCTTCGAAACCGTGACGAAGCTTCGCGCGGCGGGACTGAAATTCATGCCCGATCCGCCGATCTCCTATTATGAAAGTCTCGAGCGGCGGCTTCCCGGACACGGCCAGCCGGTGGCGAGGCTGAAAGAGCTCGGCATTCTCATCGACGGCAAAGGCGCCGAAGCCGGCCGGCCGCCGCATTTGCTGCTGCAGATTTTCACCCAGGCGGTGCTCGGCCCGATCTTCTTCGAATTCATCGAGCGCAAGGGCGACGATGGATTCGGCGAGGGAAATTTCCGCGCATTGTTCGAGGCGATGGAAGAAGATCAGCTGCGCCGCGGGGTGCTGCAGCAGGCGTCGGAATGAAGCTGATGACCGAAGCGCTGCTCTACATGGCGGGTTTCGGCAATGAACTTGAAACGGAGGCGCTGCCCGGCGCCCTTCCGAAGGGGCAGAACACGCCGCAACGTTGCGCCTATGGTCTTTACGCCGAGCAGATTTCCGGGACGGCTTTCACGGCGCCGCAGGGAGCAAACCGTCGCTCATGGCTTTATCGCATCAGGCCCTCCGTGCTGCATGCGCGTCGCTTCGTGAAGACCGAACAGCCATTATGGAAGACCGCGCCCACCAGCGCCGGCCCGCCGAGCATCGGACAAATTCGCTGGTCGCCGTCCCCTGTGCCGGCGGAAAAGCTGACTTTCGTCACGGGCGTGGGCACGATCACGACGGCGGGAAGCGCCGATCTGCGGTTGGGCATGGCCGCGCATCTCTTCTTCATCACCCAGTCCATGCGCGACGCCTATTTCTGCGACGCCGATGGCGAGCTGTTGATCGTGCCGCAGCAGGGTGAGTTGGAGTTTTTTACGGAGTTTGGGCGGCTTCGAGCGGCGCCTGGGGAAATCTGCGTCATCCCGCGCGGCGTAAAGTTCAAGGTCGAACTGATCGCTGGGCCTGCGCGCGGCTATCTGTGCGAGAATTACGGCGCGCCTTTCGCCCTACCGGGCCGCGGCGCGATCGGCGCCAATGGCCTCGCCAATGCGCGGGATTTCAACTCGCCCGTCGCCGCCTTCGAGGACCAGGAGGCGCCCGGCATTCTAACCTTCAAATGGGGAGGGGGCTTCTTCGATTGCGCGCTCGACCATTCGCCGCTCGACGTCGTGGCCTGGCATGGAAATTATGCGCCGTACAAATATGATCTGAGGGCTTTCTGTCCGATGGGCGCCTTGCTGTTCGACCACCCGGACCCTTCGATCAACACGGTGCTCTCCTCGCCCTCGACCGAAGCAGGCGTCGCCAATGTCGATTTCGCCATCTTCCCTGAGCGTTGGCAAGTCGCCGAGCATACGTTCCGGCCGCCTTGGCATCATGTGAACATCATGAGCGAGTTCATGGGACTGATTTTTGGCAAATATGACGCGAAGCCCGAAGGATTCGAGCCTGGCGGCATGTCGCTGCATAATGCGATGTGTCCGCATGGACCGGACGCGACGGCTTTCGAGCAGGCTCGCGCCGCCGAGCTTAAGCCGGAGCGCTTGAGCGGCTCGCTCGCCTTCATGTTCGAGTCGCGCCTTCCCCAGCATCTCACCGATTACGCCGCGAGCCTGCCGACGCTGCAGCAAGACTACGCGGATTGCTGGTCGGGCTTGCGCAAGCGCTTCGACGGCTCGCCCGAGGGGCTCATGTCGTGAAGCTCGCATCGCTGAAGGCCGGACGTGACGGCCGGCTCGTTGTCGTGTCGCGCGACCTCTCGCGCGCAACGGAAGCGTCGCAAATCGCGCCCACCCTGCAGGCCGCGCTGGACGATTGGGCGCAGGCCGAGTCGAAGCTTGCAGACCTCGCGGCGGCGCTCGAGCGCAATGCCGCGCCGAGTTTCGCCTTTGATCCGCAAGCCTGCGCCGCGCCCCTGCCGCGAGCCTATCAATGGGCTGACGGCTCAAGCTACGTCAATCATGTGGAACTCGTGCGCAAGGCGCGCGGGGCGGAAATGCCGGATTCTTTTTGGACCGATCCGCTGCTCTATCAGGGCGGCTCCGACGGCTTCCTCGGACCTTGCGATCCTATTCCCTTGCGCGACGAAGCGCATGGTCTCGACCTCGAAGCCGAAGTCGCCGTCGTCACCGACGATGTTCCTCTGGGTGTGGACCCGATGAGCGCCCGCGCGCATATCAAGCTGCTCATGCTCGTCAATGACGTGAGCCTCAGGGGACTTATTCCCGGCGAGATCGCAAAGGGCTTCGGCTTTTTCCAATCCAAGCCGGCTTCTGCCTTCTCGCCCGTGGCGGTCACGCCGGACGAAGTGGGGGAGGCTTGGCGGGAGGCGAAGCTTTGCCTGCCTCTACTCTCCTTCATCAATGGCGCGCCGCTCGGCCGGCCTGACGCGGGGCGCGACATGATTTTCGATTTCGGGCGGCTCATCGCGCACGCTTCTCGAACCCGCGCGCTTGGCGCCGGCACGATCATCGGCTCGGGAACGGTTTCGAACCGTGGCCCGGACGGGGGGCCGGGGCGACCCATCCCGCAGGGCGGCGTCGGCTATTCCTGCCTTGCGGAGCAGCGGGTGGTCGAGACTCTCCTTGCAGGAGCGCCGCGCACGCCTTTCCTTGGCCTGGGCGACGTGGTGCGCATCGAGATGCTGGACTCGGATGGACGCTCGATTTTCGGCAGCATCGAGCAGCGCGTCACGCCGCACGCGGCGCAAAACCTTTCGCGCGGAAATAAGCAAAGCTCCCCCGCGTGAGGATTTGATCCTGCGGCGTCAGCTCGTGAGGCTCGATGTTGGGCGCTGCGCGCAAGCGCTCGTAAAGCGCTCCAAAGTCCTGCCCGCAATCGCGCAGCAGCTCCTCGAAGCTCTCGATGACGAAATAGGTCTGCTGGAAATCGCTGATGATGTATTTCGTGCGCATCACGCGTTCGAGCTTGAACGCCAGGCGGTTGGGCGACGGATCCTCGAGAGAGAACACCGTCTCCGCCGGCGAGGAGAGAATGCCCGCGCCGAAGATGCGCAGTCCAGCCGGCGTGCGCATCAGCCCGAACTCCACCGTGTACCAGTAGAGCCGCGCCAGATTGTGCAGCTGTCCAAGGCCCAGCGCGCGGCGTCCGCCCTCGCCATAGGCCTGCAGGAAACGCGCATAGACAGGGTCGGCGAGCAGCGGCACGTGACCGAACACATCGTGGAAAACGTCCGGCTCCTGCAGATAATCCAACTCAGGCTCGGGACGAATGAAGGCGCCGGCGGGAAAGCGCCGATTGGCGAGATGCTCGAAGAAGGCGTCGTCTGGAATAAGTCCCGCCACGGCGACGACGCTCCAGCCCGTCAGGGCCGAGAGACGCCGGCTCAGATCGGCGAAATCGGGCACACCGCCGCGCGACAGCTCAAGCTGCGCTTGCGCTTCGAGAAAGGCTTCACAGGCGCGGCCGGGAAGAAGCTTCGACTGCCTTGCGAAGAGTCGGTCCCAGCGATCATGCTCTTGCGACGAGTAGGAGGCCCAATTCTGTTCAATCGTCCAGTCCGCCTTGCGCGGAACTGCGGCGTAACGGTTTTTGACCGGAGGAGATGATTGCTTCTCCATGCGCCCCTCCTGCGGGGCCGTGAATTGAAAGCCGGCTCCTTATATGGGGCGTCGCGGTCCCTTTTTCAGCCTGGAGCGCTCCAGCGATTGACGCCAGCACTTGTCGTCGCCTGCGGCCGCTCCAGCTTCAGTGGCGAGAAAGGCGTCGGAGCGAATGCATCCATGACAGTCCTATGGGAGCCTGATCCCGAGCGTCGAGCCGCGGCGCTGCTGACCCGGTTCGCTCTTGGCGACCTTGAGACCGCGGTCTATGCGCAGACATTCGACTACCGCGGTCTTCATGCCTGGAGCCTCGCGCATCGCGAAGCCTTCTGGTCCAGGCTCTGGGACTTTTGCGAGATTATCGGCGAGAAGGGTGGGAGCGTTCTGGTCGACGGTGGAAAAATGCCGGGCGCGCGCTGGTTTCCTCGAGCCAAACTCAATTTCGCGCAAAATCTGCTGCGTCCGCGCCCGGACGACGATACGGCAATCGTCTTTCAGGGCGAGGGGCGGGAGCGCCGCGCGCTCTCCTTCGGCGAGCTGAAACGGCAAGTCGCAGCGCTTGCCGCCTATCTCCAGGCGCGCGGCGTCGGGCCGGGAGATCGCGTCGCGGCCTATCTGCACAACGGACCGGAGGCGATCGTGGGCATGCTCGCGGCGGCGAGCCTCGGCGCCGTCTGGTCTTCATGCTCCCCGGATTTCGGCGTCGCGGGGGTGCTCGATCGCTTTGGCCAGATTGCGCCCAAGGCGCTGATCGTTTGCGATGGCTATTTCTACAAGGGACAGGCCTGCGAACGCTTGGCGCAGGCGCGCGAGATCGCCGCCGGCCTGCCGACTTTGCAAAGCGTGCTCGTGGCGCCCTACCTTCTGGACTCTCCGCCGCTCGGAGGCTTTCCGAAGGCGGAAGCCTGGCGCGAGGCGCTCGCCGCGCATGAGGGCGCTCCCCTGCGCTTCGCGCTCCTGCCATTCGACCATCCACTTTACGTAGTGTTCTCCTCGGGTACTACGGGCGCGCCGAAATGCATCGTTCATGGCGCCGGCGGCACGCTGCTGCAGCATATGAAAGAGCATCAGCTACATTGCGATATGCGTGCGGGCGACCGCGTGTTCTACGCGACGACGACCGGATGGATGATGTGGAACTGGCTCGCCTCGGCGCTCGCGAGCCGTGCGACGATCCTGCTCTATGACGGCTTCCCCATGGATCGCGACGGCGCCGCGCTTTTCGATTTCGCCGAGCGCGAAAGCGCGACGCTCTTCGGCGTTTCGGCCGGGTTCCTGCGGGCGGCGCAAAAGCTTGGCGTCGAGCCCCGCAAGACTCACGATTTGAGCGCGATGCGAATCCTCGCCTCGACGGGCTCGCCGCTATCGCCCGAGGGTTTCGACTACGTCTACAGGGAAGTCGCGTCTCAAACGCAACTCGCCTCGATCAGCGGGGGCACCGACATTCTCTCCTGCTTCGTGCTCGGCAATCCCTGGTCCCCAGTGCGCCGCGGGGAAATCCAGGGGGCTGGTCTGGGCATGGCCGTCGAAGTTTGGGACGACGAGGGGCGACGCGTGGTCGGAGCCGAAGGCGAGCTCGTATGCACCAAGTCCTTCCCCTCTATGCCGATCGGGTTCTGGAACGACGCCGGCGGGGAAAAATACGTGAGCGCGTATTTCTCGAGCTTTCTCAATGTTTGGCGCCATGGCGATTTCGCGACGGAAACCTCCTCAGGCGGCTTCGTCATCCACGGACGCTCCGATGCGACGCTCAAACCGCAAGGCGTGCGCATCGGCACAGCGGAAATCTATCGCATCGTCGAGTCCTTGCCGCAGGTCGAGGAATGTGTGGCCGTCGGGCAGGATACGGCCGGCGGTCAGCGCATCTTGCTTTTCGTCAAGCTTCGCGCGGGCGAGAGCCTGAGCGCCGAGCTGAGCGGTTTGATCAAACGCAGGCTCGGCGAAGAGGCGTCCCCGCGGCATGTGCCGGCGGCGATCGTCGAGGTTCCCGAACTCCCGCATACGCGATCCGGCAAGCTCGTCGAGCTCGCGATCCGCGATGTCGTGCATGGACGCCCCGTTAGGAATTGCGAGGCGCTCGCCAATCCGGACTCGCTGAAATTCTTTGCGCCAGCGGCAGCGTCGCCGCCGCCTTGAAACCCCCGCCACAGGGCGAAATATATCTTCCAGCCCTCTTGCGCGGCCCAAGGTGGAACTATGCGTCACTGGGTTCCGGCTATGGATTTCGGCTTTAGCGACGACGCCGAGCTGCTTCGTGGTAGCGTCACCGAATTCGCCTCGCGCGAGATCGCTCCGCGCGCCAAGCAGATCGATGCGGAAAATGCATTTCCCAGCGATCTTTGGCGCAAGCTCGGGGAAATGGGTCTGCTCGGCGTCTCCGTTCCCGAGGAATATGGCGGAGTCGGACTCGGCTATCTCGCTCACGTCGTCGCGATGGAGGAGATCAGCCGGGCCTCGGCCTCCGTCGGTCTCTCCTATGGCGCGCATTCCAATCTTTGCGTTAATCAAATCCAGCGCAATGGCTCCCGCGAGCAGAAGCTGCGTTATCTACCGAGGCTGCTCTCCGGAGAACATGTCGGCGCGCTCGCCATGTCGGAACCTATGGCTGGCTCCGATGTCGTGAACATGCAGATGCGCGCGGAGCGGCGCGGAGACCGATATGTGCTCAACGGCGACAAGATGTGGGTCACCAACGGGCCCGACGCCGATATTGTGATCGTTTACGCCAAGACCTCGCCCAGTGCGGGCGCGCATGGGATCACGGCCTTCATCGTCGAGGGCGCCTTCAAGGGCTTGCGACGCATGCCGAAGCTGGACAAGCTCGGAATGCGCGGCTCCAACACCTGCGAGCTCTTTTTAGAGGATTGCGAAGTTCCGGCGGAAAACATCCTGGGGGAGCCTGAGCGCGGCATAAATGTGCTGATGAGCGGGCTCGACTATGAGCGAGTCATTCTCGCGGGAGGTCCCATCGGCATCATGCGCGCCTGCTTGGATGTCGTTCTCCCCTACATGCACGATCGCAAGCAGTTCGGACGATCCATCGGCGAGTTTGAGATCATGCAGGGGAAGCTCGCCGACATGTACACCGCTTTGAGCGCAACTCGCGCTTATGTCTATGCGGTGGCGAGGGCCTGCGATTCCGGTCGCGTGTCGCGCAAGGACGCCGCCGGCGCCATTCTCTTCGCCGCCGAGCGCGCGACGCATATGGCTCTCGAGGCCATTCAGTGCCTCGGCGGCAACGGCTACATGAATGACTATCCCACCGGGCGCCTGTTGCGCGATGCGAAGCTCTATGAAATCGGCGCGGGCACCAGCGAGATTCGTCGAATGCTCATTGGGCGCGAGCTTTTCGAGGAAAGCGCGTGAGAGCTTGGATTTGCGAATGAGGTGAGAATGCCCGTGCTGTCATCCTCAGTCGATGCGACTTCCGCCGATTACGGACGAAACCTCGCCGCAATGTCCGAGCGCCTCGCTGAACTGCGGCAAACCTTCGAGCGCATCGCGTTAGGTGGGGGGGAGAAGGCTTGCGCGCGCCACAGAGCCCGGGGCAAGATGCTCGCGCGCGAAAGGATCGACGCGCTCGTCGATCCATTGTCGCCCTTTCTGGAGATCGGGCGCTTTGCCGCGCACGGACTTTACGACGACGAGGTGGCCTGTGGCGGCGTCGTCGCCGGTGTCGGGCGAATATGCGACCGGCTGTGCATGATCGTCGCGAACGACGCGACCGTGAAGGGCGGCGTCTATTTTCCGATCACGGTGAAGAAGCATCTGCGGGCGCAGGAGATCGCGGCGGAGAACCGCCTGCCCTGCGTCTATCTCGTCGACTCGGGCGGCGCCAATCTGCCGACGCAGGAGGAAGTCTTTCCCGACCGAGATCACTTTGGGCGCATCTTCTACAATCAGGCGAAGCTCTCCTCCCAAGGAGTCGCGCAAATCGCCGTCGTCATGGGCTTGTGCACGGCGGGCGGCGCCTATGTGCCCGCAATGTCGGACGAAGCGATCATCGTGCGCAAGGAGGGGGCGATCTTCCTCGGAGGTCCGCCGCTCGTGGCGGCTGCGACCGGCGAGATCGTGACCGCCGAAGACCTCGGTGGCGCCGACGTGCATGCTCGTCGCTCCGGGGTCGTCGATCATTATGCTGAAGACGACCGTCACGCGTTGGAGCTGGCGCGAAGGGCGATCGCTCATCTTGGCCCAGCAGACATTCACCTGCGGATTTCGCAGCCGCCGCGACCGCCGCGCTACCCAGTCGAGGAGCTGCGCAGGCTCGCGCCCGCCGACTCGCGTCGGCCTTATGACGCGAGAGACATCATCGCGCGCATCGTCGACGACAGCGTTTTCGACGAATTCAAGCCGCTCTATGGGACGACGCTCGTAACGGGATTCGCGCACATCTGCGGCTATCGCGTCGCAATTCTCGCGAATGCGGGGATTCTCTTCTCGGAGAGCGCGCTCAAGGGCGCGCATTTCATCGAGCTCGCCGCAAAGCGCAAGACGCCACTCGTCTTCTTGCAGAACACCACGGGCTTCATGGTCGGCGCGAAATATGAGGCGGGCGGGATCGCCAAGGATGGCGCAAAGCTCGTGACCGCTGTGGCGACGGCGGCCGTGCCGAAGTTCACGGTCATCGTTGGCGGCAGCTTCGGCGCTGGCAATTACGCCATGTGCGGGCGCGCCTTTTCACCGCGTTTCCTATGGATGTGGCCAAATGCGCGCATCAGCGTGATGGGCGGCGAGCAGGCGGCGCGCGTGCTTTCGCGCGTTCGGCGCGACGCGCTCGAGGCGCGCGGCGCAAGATTGAGCGCGGACGAGGAAGCTGCAATGCAAGCGCCGATACGCGAGCAATATGAGCGCCAGGGCCAGCCTCTCTACTCCAGCGCGCGGCTCTGGGACGACGGCGTCATCGATCCGGCGGACACGCGGCGCATTCTCGGGCTCTGTCTTGCGATCAGCGGCCATGCGCCGATCGAGGAGACTCGCTTCGGCTTGTTTCGGATGTAACGCTATGACGGATTTACTTCTTTCGGCTGACACCCGTGGCGTCGCAACGCTGACGCTCAACCGTCCGGAGCGACACAACGCCTTCGACGATGCGATTGTGGCGCGTCTGACCATGAACTTAAGAAAATTGGCTGAGGACGACGCCATTCGCGTCTTGGTGATCCGCGGCGCCGGACGAAGCTTTTCGGCAGGCGGCGACATCGAATGGATGCGCCGCATGTCCGGCGTTTCCTTCGAGGAGAACCTGAAGGACGCGCGAGCCCTGGCGGAAATGATGGGTCTGCTCGACAGCTTCCCGAAGCCCACCGTCGCCTTCGTTCACGGAGCGGCCTATGGCGGCGGCCTCGGTCTCGTCGCCTGCTGCGATATCGCGATCGCCACGGAGCGCGCGACCTTCTGCATGAGCGAGGCTCGGCTCGGCATCATTCCGGCGGTCATTGGGCCCTTCGTCATCCGCGCGATCGGCGCCCGTCAGGCGCGACGCCTCATGCTGACGGCGGAGACCGTCTCGGCCGCGCGTGCGCGCAGCATCGGGCTTGTCCATGAGGCTGCGTCCGAGGAAGTGGCGAGGGAATTTCTAGCGGGAATCGTCGAAGCCCTGTTGCGCTGCGCCCCGGGCGCGCAAAGGAAAGCCAAGGCGTTCATTGCGCGCGACGCTGGGCGCACCGTCGATGAGGCGCTAGCGCGGGAGTCGGCGCATCTGCTGGCGACCCTGCGCGCCTCCGGCGAGGGCAGAGAGGGACTGAGCGCCTTCCTCGAAAAGCGCCTTCCGACATGGGCAGGCGGCGAAAGCGTGGGCAATGTTTCGCAAGCTGCTGATCGCTAATCGCGGCGAGATCGCCTGCCGGATCATGCGCACGGCGCGCCGGCTAGGCATGGAGACGGTCGCGATCTACGCCGAGGCCGACGCCGGATCGATGCATGTGGAGCAGGCCGACGAAGCTTGGCTGATCGGTCCGCCGCCCGCCCGCGATAGCTATCTTGCGATCGACAAGATTGTCGATGTGGCGAGGCGAAGCGCCGCCGAGGCGATCCATCCCGGCTATGGCTTTCTCTCCGAAAACCCGGCTTTCGCCGAGGCCTGCGCGGCGGCAGGACTTACCTTCGTCGGTCCTCCGGCGTCCGCGATGAGACTGATGGGGTCCAAAGCGAGCGCGAAATCTCTAATGGAGCGCGCGGGCGTCCCGATTGTTCCGGGCTACCATGGAGACGCGACGGACCTTGCGACGCTGGAAAAAGAAGCGCGACGGATCGGATTCCCGCTGCTCGTGAAAGCTTCGAGCGGCGGCGGCGGGCGCGGGATGCGGCTCGTCGAAAGCGTGGAGCATTTGGGTGACGCCTTCGTAGCGGCTGGACGCGAGGCGCTTTCGGCATTCGGCGAAGGAACGCTGTTGCTCGAACGGCGTCTATCGAACGCGCGGCATGTGGAGGTTCAGATTTTCGCGGATGCGCGGGGCGATTGCCTCGCCTTTCCGGAACGGGACTGCTCCCTGCAGCGACGCCGCCAGAAAATTCTCGAGGAGACGCCGGCGCCGGGCCTCGCGCCAAAGTTGCGCGAATCCCTGCGCGAGGCCGCGGTGAGGGCGGCGAGAAGCGTCGGCTATCAAGGCGCGGGCACGGTCGAGTTTCTCGTGGAAGGCGACCGCTTCTATTTCCTGGAGATGAACACGCGGCTGCAGGTCGAGCATCCCATCACCGAGATGGTGGCGGGACAGGATCTCGTCGAGTGGCAATTGCGCGTCGCCGCGGGCGAGAGCCTTCCCATCGGTCCGGATGATCTTCATCCGAAAGGCTCTGCGATAGAAGCGCGCATTTGCGCAGAAATTCCCGAGCAGGACTTCCGCCCCTCGACGGGGTCTATCGATCGCTTCCGCCTGCCGAGCCTCGGCGAGAACGTGCGTGTGGACGCAGGCGTGCGCAGCGGCGACCGCGTCACGCCTTACTACGACTCGCTTCTCGCCAAGCTGGTCGTCTGGGGCGAGGACCGGGCGAGCGCCTTGCGGCGCTTGCGGCGGGCGCTCGAGCAATTCGAAATCGTCGGCGTGGGGACGAACCTCGATTTTCTGCGGACGCTTAGTCGCGAGGACTGGCTGGAGGACGCCGCCTATGACACCGCTTCGGTTGAAGCGAACGCCTCTCGACTGATTCTTGTTCCGCCGCTCACGCAGGAAGAAGAACGCTTCGTTCTCGCCGCCGGCGCCGCGGTCTGGCTCTCGGATCTTCAAGCCGCGGCCCGGCGAAGCGACGCCAGCGAGCCTTGGACGACGACCGATGGTTGGAGATTGGATGGCAGGCAGAGCGCGGAGATCGAGTTCCTGATGGAGGATCGGCTGTTCAAGCTTCAGCTTGATCCGCAAAGCGAGAGCGTCTTTCAATGTGTGATCGACGGGCAGGCGGTTTTGGTGGAATTCGCGCCGTCGGACGCCACGCTGCGCCTCAGCGTCGACGGGGTTTGGCGCGAAGTCGGCGTCGTCCGAGAGGCGGCGGGGTTCGTGATCGTGCTTCGCGGTCGCAATCACGGTCTCACGCTGCGCGATCCCCTTCGCCTTGCTTGCACGAGCGGCGAGGAAGATCGGCGCCTCATTTCGCCTCTCCCCGCCCGTGTGGTCCGCGTCCACACGTCGAATGGGCAAAGCGTGAAGGCAGGAGCCGGCGTCGTGACGCTCGAGGTCATGAAGACGGAATTCGTGCTGCGCGCGCCGCGCGACGGCGCCATAGCGGGCCTCGATTGCAAGGAGGGCGATTGGGTCCCGGAAGGCACGACGCTCGCTTCTATCTCCGAGAACCCGGCGCCGGTCGAGGAGCGCGAGCGATGACGATCCCCAAGCGCGTGGAGATCGTCGAGGTCGGACCGCGCGACGGCCTGCAAAATGAGACCATTATTCTTTCGGTCGAAGCCAAGGCGGCGCTCGTGGAAGCGCTCATGCGCGCGGGATTGACCCGCATTGAGGCGGGGAGCTTCGTGTCCCCCGGAGCCTCGCCTCAAATGGCGACGACGGGGGAGCTGATCGAAAGGCTGGGGCCGCGGCCCGAGTTGCGGCTGTCGGTTCTCGTTCCCAATCTGCGCGGCCTTGCCGATGCGATGCGAGCCGGCGTGAAGGAAATCGCTGTTTTCGCGGCGGCCACCGAGAGCTTTTCGAGGCGCAACATCAACTGTTCGATCGCCGAGAGTCTGGACCGTTTCTCTACGGTCGTGGCCGGGGCGAAAGAGCAGGGCGTCGTGACGCGCGGCTATGTTTCCTGCGCCCTGGGCTGTCCCTATGAAGGCCCCGTGGAAGCACGACAAACCGCCGATGTGGCGCGGGCGCTTTACGCCATGGGGTGCAGCGAGATCTCGCTCGGCGACACCATCGGCGTCGGGACGCCCCTTGCGGCGCGCGCGCTGATCGAGACAGTCGCCGCAGACGTCCCGCTGGAGCGTCTCGCCGTTCACTTCCACAATACCTACGGTCAGGCGCTCGCCAATATCTTCGCTTGCCTCGAGGCGGGCGTGGCGGTGATCGACACGTCGGTTGGCGGTCTCGGGGGTTGTCCGTACGCGCCGGGCGCTTCGGGAAATGTGGCGACCGAAGACGTCGTATTCATGCTGAAGGGGATGGGCGTCGAAACCGGCGTCGATCTCGACGCGCTGCTCGAAGCCGGCGCCGGGGTGGCGCGTCAGCTCGGTCGTGAACCGGAAAGCGCGGTCGCGCGCGCGTTGGCGTCCAAGGCGGCTCGGCGCCGCGCGCGGTCGCCGTCGGAACTCCGAGCTTAACGCCACGCACTTGCCCGACGCCGCGTCCGCGATACATTCCCCAGGAGAAGGTGAAGCATGCCGTCGCTTTTCGGATTGTCCGCGGATCAGCTGGCGATGCGCGAGACCGCGATGGACTTCGCCCTCGGGAGATTGGCTCCGAACGCGCTTCGCTGGGACAGAGAGAAGCACTTCCCGCTCGACGCGCTGCGCGAGGCGGCTTCGCTCGGCTTTGCCGCAATCAATGCGTCCGAGGAGCACGGCGGGGTCGGCCTCGCTCGGCTCGACGCCGTGGTGATCTTCGAAGCTCTGGCGATGGGATGTCCGACCATCGCGGCCTATCTTTCCGTGCACAATATGTGCGTCTGGATGGTCGATCGCTTTGGGTCGCCCGCGCAGCGTCGCGATTGGACCCCGCGCCTCGCCACGATGCAGGCGTTTTCAAGCTACTGTCTCACGGAGCCCGGCTGTGGGTCGGACGCCGCTGCGCTTCGAACGCGCGCGGAGCGGCGCGGCGAGGACTATGTGCTGCAGGGCGAAAAGCAGTTCATTTCCGGCGCCGGCGCCGGCGGACGCGATCACCTCTATATCGTGATGGCGCGCACGGGCGGAGATGGGCCCCGCGGCGTTTCGGCCTTTCTGGTCGAGGGCGAGAACCCCGGGCTTACGCTCGGCGCAGCCGAGCGCAAGATGGGGTGGAACGCGCAGCCGACGCACGCCTTGAGCTTTTCGGAGTGCCGCCTGCCGGCCTCGAATCTTCTCGGAAAAGAAGGGGAGGGTTTCAAGATCGCCATGGCCGGCTTGGATGGCGGACGGCTGAACATCGGCGCCTGCTCGCTTGGCGGGGGACAGGCGGCGCTGGACAAGACCCTCGCCTATATGGGGGAGAGGAAGGCCTTCGGCCGCCGTCTCGACGAGTTTCAGGCTCTGCAGTTTCGTCTGGCCGACATGGCGACGAAATTGGAGACCGCCCGCGCTTTGCTCTGGCGCGCGGCGGCGGCGCTCGACGCCCAGGCGAGCGAAGCCTCCACGCTGTGCGCGATGGCGAAACGCGTCGTCACCGACGCCGGCTTCGAGGTCGCCAACGACGCGCTGCAGCTTCACGGCGGCTATGGATATCTCTGCGATTATGGAGTCGAGAAGATCGTGCGCGACTTGCGGGTCCATCAAATTCTCGAAGGCGCCAACGAGATCATGCGGATGATTGTCGCACGCTCTCTCTTGAACGACCCGTCGACGGATCGACGGATCGGAGGCGCGCCATGAGCGAGAGCGATGTTCTCGTCTCGCGCGTCGGTCGGTTGGGCCACATCCAATTAAACCGCCCGAAAGCCCTGAACAGTCTGACGCTAACGATGGTGCGACGCTTCGCGCAGGCGCTCGACGCGTTTGGTCGCGACGACGAGACGATCGCCGTTCTGGTGACGGGCGCGGGCGAACGCGGCCTTTGCGCGGGTGGCGACATCCGAGGCATGTTTGAGCGCCCCGGCGGAGAGGAGAGCCCCTACAAGCAGTTTTGGCGCGAGGAATATCGCCTCAATGCGCAAATCTCCACCTTTCCCAAGCCCTATGTCGTCTTGATGGACGGCATCGTCATGGGCGGCGGCGTCGGCATTTCCGCGCATGGCAATCGCCGCCTGGTGACGGAGCGGACGCGCCTCGCCATGCCGGAGACGGGCATCGGCTTCATCCCCGATGTGGGCGCGACTTGGCTGCTCACGCGCGACGGGGGCGCCGGCGTCTATATGGGCCTTTCCGGCGCCGTCGTCGGGGCGGCGGACGCGATCTTGGTCGGAATGGCGGACCTCTGCATCGACTTTCACGACATCGAAAGCCTGATCTCGACTTTAAGCAATTGCAAGATTTCGCAGGATGTCAATGCGGCGCTGCTGAGCGCAGCCTGCGCGCCGGGGCAAAGCCTCCTTGCCGAGCATCGGGCGCTTCTCAATGACGCCTTGATGCAGGAACGCGTCGAAGACATCATCGCAGCACTTGTCTTCGACGGTTCGGCCTTCGCACGAGACGCGGCGCGCGATCTCGAGCGCAAATCTCCGACAAGCCTGCGCCTGACCCACGAGTTGCTGAAACGCGCGAAGCGCTCGCAATCTCTTGAAGAATGCCTTCTGCGGGAGTTCCGCGTGGCCTGCGCTCTGCTCGACACGCACGACCTTCACGAAGGCGTGCGCGCCGCCATCATCGACAAGGACAAGAGCCCGAAATGGTCCCCGGCGACGCTCGCTGGGGTCGACGATGCGACGATTGCGGCGCTTCTCGCGGGAACGGACGACGAGCCCCCGACATTCGAAGCAGGGGAACTTTACGCAGCGGATGCAGCAGGAAGCGGGACGCGGCGGGCTTGAGTCGTATATGCATGGGTCGAGAGGTTTCGAATGAATGCATCCGGCAAAGTGGTCATCGTGGGCGCCGCGCGCACGCCTATCGGCGCTTTTCTGGGGGAGCTGAAGGAGGCGTCTGCGCCCGAGCTTGGCGCTTGCGCGATAGCGGGCGCCCTGGCCAGGTCCCTGTTGCCCGGTGAGAGTCTCGACGAGGTCTATATGGGCTGCGTGCTCCCCGCCGGCCTTGGTCAAGCTCCCGCACGGCAGGCGGCGCTCGCGGCAGGACTGCCCGTCGCGGTAGGATGCGTCACCGTCAACAAAATGTGCGGATCGGGCATGAAGACCATCATGCTGGCGCATGACGCGTTGCGTGCTGGAAGCGCGCGCGCCATCGTCGCCGGGGGCATGGAGAGCATGAGCAACGCTCCCTATCTGCTCGACCGTGCGCGCGCCGGCTATCGCATGGGGCACGGTAGGCTCATCGACCATATGTTTCTGGACGGACTCGAGGACGCCTATGAGAAGGGGCGTCTCATGGGCTCCTTCGCCGAAGACTGCGCGAGGAGTTACCAGTTCACGCGGGGCGAGCAGGACGATTACGCCATCGCGTCGCTCACCCGCGCGAGGCGCGCGGCCTCCGAAGGGGCCTTCGACTCTGAAATCGTCACGGTGCGGATCACTGGGAGGAGGGAGACGAAGGCGGTCGAAGCCGACGAGACCCCGCACAAGGCAAACCTCGATGAGGTTCCGAAATTGAAGCCGGCCTTCGCCCCGGGCGGAACGATCACCGCCGCGAATGCGAGCTCTATCTCTGATGGAGCGGCTGCGCTGGTTTTAAGCACTGACGACTTGGCGCAGTCTCGCGGTCTCGTGCCGCTCGCCACGATTGTCGGGCATGCGACTCATGCCGCGGCGCCCCGCGATTTCCCCACCGCGCCGATTGGCGCGATCGAGAAGCTTCTCCAACGCGTGGGCTGGAGGCGCGACGATGTGGACCTCTTCGAGATCAATGAGGCCTTCGCCGTCGTCGTCATGGCGGCGATGAAGGACCTCGGGCTCCCGCAGGCGAAGGTTAATGTTCACGGAGGCGCCTGCGCGCTGGGCCATCCGATTGGCGCATCGGGCGCGCGTATCGTCGTCACCCTGCTCGCCGCATTGGAGAGATATGGCTTGCGCCGCGGCGTGGCGGCCCTTTGCATCGGCGGCGGTGAGGCGACGGCCTTAGCGATCGAGCGCGAGATCTGATGCGCGCCGCCCCACTTGCTGCGGCGCCGCGACAAAAATCCGGCGCTACGACTGACTTCGAGGCGCGCGCGCACTAATTCCGCTGGTGGAAAGAAGCAAGGTGTCGCCCAGCAGGATTGCGCCATGGGATTTGAATTTCACGTCGATTACCTCCAGCTGCTCTCGCCGGCCGGCAAGCCGAGCGACGCGGTGGGCGCGATCGCTCAAGATGCGGAACTGCTGATCGGCTTTCATCGAGCGATGACACGCGCGCAACTCTTCGACGCGAAGGCCATTGCCTTGCAGCGGACCGGACAGCTCGGAACCTTCGCCTCCGCCCTCGGACAGGAAGCCGTCGGCGTCGGCGTCGCCTCGGCGATGCGCCCCGAGGACTTGCTGGTTCCTTCCTATCGCGACCACCCGGCGCAGTTCCTGCGCGGCGTCAGCATGACGGAAATCCTGCTCTACTGGGGCGGCGATGAGCGCGGCAGCGATTTTGCGAACGCCAGAACCGATTTCCCGATTTGCGTGCCGGTCGCCACGCAAGTCGCCCACGCCGTCGGCGCGGCCTATGCCTTTCAGCTGCGCAAGGAGAAGCGTGTCGTCGTCTGCTTTATCGGTGACGGCGGAACGGGGAACGGCGGCTTCTATGAAGCGCTCAACATGGCCGGCGTGTGGCGGGTTCCCCTCCTCATCGTCATCAACAACAATGGCTGGGCGATCTCGACTCCGCGCGCGCTCGGCAGCGCTGCGGAAACGCTGGCGCAGAAAGCCATCGCCGCCGGAATCGATGGCGTCCAGCTTGACGGCAACGATGTGCTGGCCGTGCACCAGGCTGCCCGCTCCGCTGTCGAAAGGGCGAGAGACGGGGGCGGGCCGGCCGTGATCGAGGCGCTCACCTATCGGCTCGGCGATCACACTACCGCGGACGACGCGAGCCGCTACCGTGATCCAGAAAGCGTGCGCGCAGCATGGACCAGAGAGCCCATCGGGCGCCTGCGCACTCTGCTTATCGAACGCGGTCTTTGGTCGAAAGAGCAGGAAGCTGCGCTGCTCAAGGATTGCGGCGATGAGGTCGAAAGAGAGGTGGCGTGCTACCTCGCGACTCCCACGCCGACGTCCGACTCGATGTTTGACCATCTTTTCGCGACGCTGCCGCCTTCCCTGCTGCGCCAGCGTGAGGAAGCGCGACGCCATGCGCCGGCGCCGGGGGGCAGGCATGGCTGAAGTCACCCTCGTCGAAGCCATCGACATGGCGCTGGGCTTCGAGATGGCGCGCGATCCTTCGGTCGTGCTGCTCGGCGAGGACATTGGCGTCAATGGCGGCGTATTCCGCGCGACGAACGGGTTGCAGGCGCGTTTCGGACGCGAGCGCATCATCGACACGCCGCTTGCGGAGGCGGGAATAGCCGGGGTCGCCATCGGCATGGCGGCGCTCGGGCTGAAGCCGGTGGCCGAAATTCAATTCTCTGGATTCATTTATCCGACCATCGATCAGATGATCAATCACGCCTCGCGTCTGCGCAATCGCACGCGCGGCCGGCTGACTTGCCCCATGGTGCTGCGCTCGCCCTGCGGCGCGGGAATTCACGCCCCGGAACACCATTCGGAAAGCCCCGAAGCGATGTTCGCGCATATGCCAGGGCTTCGCGTCGTCGCGCCTTCGACCCCGGCGCGCGCCTATGGGCTGCTGCTTGCGGCGATACGCGATCCCGATCCCGTTGTCGTTCTGGAGCCTACAAGGCTCTATCGGCTGTTCAAGGAGGAAGTCGCGGACAATGGTGAAGCTCTCCCGCTCGATGAATGCTTCGTTTCTCGCGAGGGGCGTGACGCCACCGTCGTAACCTGGGGCGCTTCGCATGCCGAGGCCATGGCCGCGGCCGAGACTTTGGCGCAGCGCGGCGTCGAGATTGAGGTCATCGATCTCGCTACTCTCAAACCCTATGATGCGGAGACGATCCTGAAGTCCGTGGAAAAGACGGGGCGCTGCGTGATCGTCCACGAAGCGCCGCGCACCGGAGGCTTTGGCGCCGAAATCGCCGCGGAACTCGCCGAACGCGCGCTCTACTCTCTACTCTCGCCGGTTGTGCGCGTGACGGGCTACGACGTCGTCGTGCCGCTCGCGAAATTGGAGAAGCAATACATGCCGAGCGTGGCGCGCATCGTGGGAGCGGTGCATAAATGCATGGAGGCAGCGTGAAGATCTTCAAACTGCCCGATCTCGGCGAAGGGCTGCAAGAGGCCGAACTCGTCGAATGGCTCGTCTGCCCGGGGGATGTGGTCGCCGTCGACGCGCCTTTGCTCGCCGTAGAGACCGCCAAGGCGGTCGTAGAGATTCCCTCGCCCCAAGCGGGACGCGTCGCCCGCCTCTTCGCCGAGATCGGCGACATCGTTCACATCGGCGCGCCTCTCGTGGGATTCGAAGGCGAGGGCGCGGAAGCCGAAGATTCCGGATCGGTCGTCGGCGCCGTCGAATCCGGTTCACATGTGCTGGCCGAGACGACGCAGACGATCGGTCACGCCGGCGTGGGCGTTCGCGCGACGCCAGCCGTGCGCGCGCTTGCACATAAGCTCGGCGTCGAGCTGGCCATGGTCACGCCGTCAGGTCCCGAGGGCGTGATTACGGCGGGAGACGTTCAGCGCGTCTCGCGAATCTTGAGCGAGACTGAACCGGCCGAGCCGCTGCGCGGCTTTCGCCGCGCCATGGCGCAGAGCATGGCGCTCGCACAAGCCGAGGTGGCCGCGGCGACGATCGTCGATGACGTCGATATCGATTCCTGGCCTGCAGGCGAGGACGTCACCGTGAGACTCATCCGCGCGCTTGTGGCTGCGTGCCGAGCGGAGCCGTCGCTGAACGCCTGGTTTGAGAGCGGGGCTCTGGCGCGGCGCGTGCTGCGCAAGATCGACCTCGGCGTCGCCGTCGATACGCCGGAAGGGCTTTTCGTCCCCGTGCTGCGGGACGTTGGAGCAAGAGACGCCGCTGACCTGCGCGCGGGCGTCGACCGCATGCGCGCCGATCTTGCGGCGCGCCGCGTGCCTCCTGACGAGATGCGGGGAGCCACAATCACGCTCTCCAATTTCGGCGTCATCGCTGGCCGTTATGCGGCGCCTGTCGTGGTGCCCCCAACCGTGGCTATCCTCGGGGCGGGCCGCATACGTCGGGAGCCCGTCGTTCATGAAGGGGCCCTCGTCGCTCGTCGCGTGCTGCCTCTCAGCCTCACCTTCGATCATCGTACAGTGTCCGGAGGCGAGGCGGGGCGATTTCTTGCCGCGGCGATGCGCGACCTTTCAGCTGCCAGATAGCTTGCGCAGCTCCGGGCGTCCGGAGGCGTTGCAGAGAGTTAGAAGCGCTCGAGATACGGCTTCCAGGAAAACCACCCGTTTCCAAAACTACGCGGACACCTATGTATTTCTTCGTAGTCCGTCGTGGCACCCTTACTGAGGCTTAGCAATGAAGCTTCTAACCGAAGAGCGTGGCGGCAAAACGATCCTCACACTCAAGGAAGAGCGCCTCGACGCGCATAATTCCGGGGAGCTGAAGGATCGGATTCTCAAGCTGTTCGAAGACGGCAGTCGGGACGTGCTCG
Source organism: uncultured Alphaproteobacteria bacterium (assembly GCA_963798515.1). Taxonomy (GTDB): domain Bacteria; phylum Pseudomonadota; class Alphaproteobacteria; order Rhizobiales; family Beijerinckiaceae; genus Methylocystis. The sequence goes on along the minus strand of CAWCTS010000016.1, from coordinate 14,254 downwards.
TCGATCTGCGCAATGTGCAATTCATCGACAGCTCGGGGTTGGGAGCTCTGCTTTCGGGACATAAGAACGCAGCGCAGCGCTCGACCGGCTTTGCTCTCGCCGGCCTGCAACCGCGGGTCCGCTCCATGTTCGAGCTGACGCGTCTGCAACGTGTCTTCGAGATCTATCCAGGCCTTCAGGAAGCCTTGAGCGAATGAGGCGGAGGTTCGTATGTGCGACACGCCGGCGACGATCCTCAATCTGGATATTCAAATTCCGAACCAGACACGATATCTCGGCCTGATCGGAAACATCACCGAGCTCATCGCCAAGGAGATCGGCGCGGGCGGCGCGGACCGCGAGGCTCTCGCCTATAACCTCAATCTCGTCGTCACCGAAGCCGTGACAAACGCGATCCAGTATGGCTCGCCGCCAGATAATCAAGACCGCGTGAGAATTCTGCTGTCCTACGAGAAATGCGATCTCTGCGTGCGCGTGTTTGATCACGGCGAGGGCTTTGATCTCGCGAGCTCGACCATTCCCGAGGTCGATCAGCTGCATGAGCGCGGCCGCGGGCTGTTCTTCATCCGCACATTGATGGATTCCGTGGAGTATCGAAAAACCGAAGGCGGAAACGTGCTCGAGATGAGGAAGAAGCTCCGTTAGCCGGCGACGCTTCGGTCTCGGCGATGGCGCGCGATGCGACAATCGCGAAAATGTGCAGGCGCAGATGAATTGGGAGCAGGAGTTTCGCGCGCTCTACGATCGCCTTATGAAGGCGCGCCCACGGCCGGAGCCTCCGCTGCGGGAGGTCATTTTCCCCAAAGCCTACCAGCTTGCGGCCCAGCCGGGCGAAGCGGTGCGAGACGCCCTTAGCCTTGCCGGGATCTTCGCGGACCGGCGTGACGCTCTGCGCATCAGTCCGGCGAAGCGCGGCCAGACGAAGGGACCTTGGCGCCTGGCTCTCTACAGCGTCGAACCGCGAAATTTAGATGAGATCCTCCCGCTGTTGCGAAATGTCGGGCTGCGCGTCATCGATCAAACCCTCTTTGATGTCGCTCTAGATGGACGCAAGCTCTTCATTCGAGACTTTCGCGTGAGGTCAAGCTGCGCGGAGACCGACTGGTCGGGCGCCATCGAAGCGTCTCTGGCGGCCGCCATGGACGCTCTTCTCAACAACAAGGTTGAAGACGACATTCTGAATGGCTTGATCCTCAGAACCGCTCTCGATTGGCGCCAGATCGATCTGCTTCGCGCCTATTGCAACTATTATTTGCAACTCTCCGATCGCTTCGACCAGCGAAGGATTCACGGCGCGCTTCTGGTGAATTTCCGCTCCGCCACCCTGCTTTACCGATATTTCGAAGCGCGCTTCAAGCCGGACCCTGCGCTTGCCGGTCCGGCGGAGCGAGAAATCCAGACGCTCCCCGCGATTCGTCAGGCGCTCATCGACGCGCTGGATGATGTCGATGACATCGCCGAAGACAGGATTTTGCGTGACATCTTCAATCTCATCGACTCGACGTGGCGCAGCAACTTTTTCCTTCCGCACAAGGGGCCAGAGCGCAGCATTTCTCTCAAGATTGGCAGTCTTGGCGTCATCAACATGCCCAGCCCGCGGCCCTTCGCCGAAATTTACGTGCATGCGCGGTTCATGGAGGGCGTGCATCTCCGCGGAGCGCGGGTGGCGCGCGGCGGCGTTCGATGGTCCGAACGCCCGGATGATTTCAGGACCGAGATTTTGGAGCTGATGAGCACACAGATGGTGAAGAACGCCGTCATCGTCCCCCAGGGGGCAAAGGGGGGGTTGGTTCTCAAACCCTCGGCGGTTGGCGCGCGCGCCTCGCCGCTGAGAGCGCGGGAAGCCTATGGAATTTTCATCCGCGGTCTTCTGGATCTTACCGACAACCCCAAGGACGCTGGCGAGCAATGCCCCGCCGAGCTTCTCTGCTACGATGATCCCGATCCCTATCTTGTCGTCGCCGCCGACAAGGGCACGGCCAACTTCTCAGACTATGCGAATGAGATCGCTGCTGAATATGGCTTCTGGCTCGGCGACGCCTTCGCAACCGGCGGCTCGCACGGCTTTCACCATAAGAAGCTCGGCATCACCGCGCGCGGCGCTTGGATCTCTGTGACGCGACACTTCCGCGAAATCGGATATGACATCGATGAGCGCAGCCTCTCGGTCGTCGGAGTGGGTGGAATGGAAGGCGACGTCTTCGGCAACGGCATGCTGTTGTCGAACAACATCCGCCTGCTCGGCGCTTTCAACGCCCAATTTATCTTCATCGATCCCAATCCCGATCGACAAATTTCCTTCGCGGAACGTCGCCGCCTTTTCGAGACGCCGGGTTCAAGCTGGGGCGATTATGATCGCGCTCTGATTTCGCCGGGCGGCGGCGTCTATTCGCGCAGCGCCAAGGACATATTCGTTAGTCCCGCGGTCGCGCAATGGCTGGGCGCACGCAGCGCAAGCTTGGATGGCGACGCGTTGATTCGCTTGCTGCTTGCCGCTCCCGTGGACCTTTTATGGATGGGCGGAATCGGGACCTATGTGAAGGCTAGCGCAGAAACCAATGAGTCGGTCGCAGACCATCTCAATGACGCGTCCCGCGTGGACGCCGCAGCGCTTCGCGCGAAGGTTGTCGGCGAGGGCGCAAATCTCGGCTTCACGCAGAGGGCCAGAATTGAATATGCGCGGCGCGGCGGAGGCATCAACACGGACGCGATCGACAATTCTGCGGGAGTCGATCTTTCGGATCACGAGGTCAATCTGAAAATCCTGATGTCTTCAGAGTCGGAGTCCAGAGAGGCGCGCTCGAGTCAAGAGCAACGCAATCTCCTCTTGCGCGAGCTCGCGGATGAGGTGTGCGCCCAGGTTCTCGACAATAATTATCGACAGAACCTTTGCCTGTCGCTCGAACGCGAACGCTGTCGCGCCGATCTCGGGCCCTTTCTCGAGGCAGCCGATCATTTAGAGAATGCCGGCTTGCTGGAACGCGCCGCTGAAGCTTTCCCTTCGCGAAAGGAGATGCTTGCGCGTGGCGAACAGGGGCTCGCGAGGCCGGAGCTCGCCCTATTGCTCGCCAAGGGAAAGCTGGCGCTGAAGCGCTCGCTCCTAGAGGCGGGAGACAATCTCGCAGACGAATGGGCGCAGACTGTCGGCGCGGACTATTTCCCGGAGCGCGTCCGCGCGCGTTATGGCTCGGCGTTGAAGGACCATTTGCTTGGAAAGGAGATCGCCTGCGCCGTCATTTGCAACAGGATTATCGATCATGCCGGGATCGGCTTTCTCTCTGGCGCCGGAAGTCTGGACCCGGCTCGCGTCGCCGAGGCGGTGGCGCTCTATCTCGCCTTCGATCAGATATTGCAGGGCGAACGATGGCGAGACGCCGTGCGCGCGCTAGACGGAAAAATGACGCCAGAACGTCAGTACCGAATTGCTGCTACAGTTGGAAGAGGCGATTGCCTTTCTGTGTCGTTGGGCGTGGGAGCATGGCAGGCGCCTAAGGCCCGATTCGCGCACGATTGAGCAATGGCGGGCTGAGCTGGCGCGGTATCAAGGCTACCTCAAGACGAGCCCGGAATTCACCGTCTTGACTTCCGCGGCGCCGGACGCAGCGCGGCTGCTTTTCTTGAACCGCTTGCGGGACTTTCCCGTGTTAGTCGATTTGACGAGGAACACCGGGCAAAATCTCGGAGAAGTGGCCGAGGCATACGAGGATTTCCTGCGGGCGATCGGATTGCGCCAACTCTCAACGATGCTCTCGGAACTGAAGCCGCGCGATCTCTGGGAGCGTCGCCTGCAGCGGTCCCTCGACGATCAGCTTCGATCGGCGGCGGCGCGCTTCGTTCGTGTAGAGTTTTCCTCGAAGTTTCGGGACTTTTCCGCATTTGTCGATGGACATGCGCTGGAAGCGCGTCTCGCCAAACTTCAAGCGCTTCGCTCTGAGCTTATTGAAGCGGATCCCACGACGTCAATTCCATTCGCCGCTTTGATCAGCGAAGTTCATTCCTTTGTGGACGCCTGCGCGGCGGCCTCTGGCGCAGTGCAGCCCTGAGCTTGCCTGACCGCGGCGCAGCCGTCCAGCTTGCGCCGCTGGCGGAACCGGGGTCGTGTCCTATGTTTCCAGGGAAGCGTGGTCTTCGTGTTCGAGGCTGGCGATGTTGCGGCAGAGTTCAGATGTAGGGGACGCTCGTCTTTTGCGTGCGGCTCTGGACAGCGTGAACGAAGCCGTTTGCATCATTGATGACGGCGGCGCCCTCTTGTTGATGAGCGAAGCCGCGGAGGCATTGACGGGCTTTAGGGAAGCCGAATGCCTCGGGGCACCCATGCCTTTTTCTCCACCGATTGGCGCCGGGCGTGACGAGCCGGTTCCTGGAATGCGCAGGTGCCGCCTGCGCCGAGCGGACGGAAGCGAAATCGGGATCGAGGTCGATGTTCGCAGCCTCGCGCGCAGCCGCGCGGGTCATAGACTATTGATCATGCGCCGCGCCGCTTCTTCTTCCGAACGCGCTGCGGATCGCGAGGAGCAGGAGGCTACGCTCCGTCAGATATTCGACACCATCCCCGATGGCGTCATCCTGATCGATGAGGCTGGACTGATAAAGTTTTTCAGCGCCGGCGCGGAGCGGCTCTTCGGATATGCGCATCGGGAAACGGTCGGCCAAAATGTGAAAATGCTCATGCCTTCGCCGACCCAAGAAGCGCATGACGAGTATATCGCCAGCTATCTGCGCACGGGCAAGAGGAAAATCATCGGCGTCGGCCGCGAAGTCATCGCGCGGCGGAAGGACGGTTCGCTTTTTCCCATTTATCTTTCCATCGGCGAGTTCTGGCTGCACGGAAGACGCCGCTTTCTCGGGGTGACGCATGATCTCACGCAAAGGAAGCAGGCAGCGCAGAAATATTTGACGCTTTCCTCGGCGATGGACCAGAGCCCAGCTGCGGTGCTGATTGCGGACAAGGAGGGCGGGATCCAATATGTGAACGACAGCTTCACGAAGCTTACGGGTTACGTCCTCCAGGAGCTCGTGAACCAGACGCCGCGCGTGCTAGGCTCTCGCCATACGGCGCCTGAGCATTATCAACGTCTGTGGCGAGCGATTGGCGAAGGTCGGGAATGGCGCGGCGAAATAGAGAACCGTCGCAAGGACGGAAGCCTCTATTGGGCCGTGGAGACGATCAAGCCTCTGCGCGAAGCAAGCGGCGAGATCACGCATTACATCGCGATTCAGGAGGACATCACCGCGCAGAAGCGTGACAGAGAGGCGCTGATTGAGAGCGAGGCGCGTTTCCGTCATGTTGCAGAGATGACCGGAGAGTGGCTCTGGGAGCAGGACGCCGCCGGACGATACATCTATAGCAGCGCAGGGGTGAAACTCATTTTAGGATACGCCGCGGAAGAGATCATCGGCAAAAGCTATCGCGAACTATATGTTGACAGCGAGACCGAGAATTCCTCCACTACGCAGAAGCCCCGACCCTTTTTCCGCCTCGTCAATCAATATCGCCACAAGGATGGGAGTTTGGTCTTCACCGAGTTGAGCGGCGCGCCCATTTTCGACAAAGATGGAAGGCTCGTGCGCTGGAGGGGAGTCGATCACGACATTACTGCGCAAAAGGCCTTCGAGGATGCGCTGCGTCTCCGAGATCGCGCCATGGAGTTTGTGCATGTGGGCATCTCGATCAGCGATGCGAAGGCGCGCGGAATTCCCAACATATACGTCAATCCTGCGCTCTGTCGTATGACAGGCTACGCCCGTGACGAGCTCCTTGGCAGAAACTTGCGCATGTTGCGTGGACCCGAGACGGATGAGGCGTCGCTAGAACGCTTCAATCGCGCGGTGCGGGCCGGGGAAGATTGCCGGGTGACGCTGCGGGTCTATCGCCGCAATGGCACATCCTTTTGGAACGAGCTCCTTGTTTCGCCCGTCGCCGACGAGGCTGGCGAGATCACGAATTATGTGGGAATCCATACCGACGTGACCGAGCGCCGCAGAGCGGCCGAGCGCAACCATGAGCTCGAGATCGCACGCCATATTCAACTCTCGCTATTGCCGAACGCCCCCCTGCGCTTGCCCAACGTCGAGCTGACGGGCTTCTGCGCGCCCGCCAGCCATGTCGGCGGAGACTATTTCGACTATTTCGAGAATGCGGGGACGGTCGACGTCGTCATCGCCGACGTTTCGGGACATAGCGTCGGCGCCGCGCTGCTGATGACGGAAGTTCGCAGCACGCTGCGTGTGGAGGCGCTCAAGGCGAGCGCGGCGGTCTCGCCGGCCACGGTTCTGGCCGATTTGAACGAGCTGCTCTACGAGGATCTCACGCGCTCCGAGTTGTTCATCACGATGCTCTACATGAAATACGACCCGCATCGACGGCGATTGACCTATGCTAATGCAGGGCACAACCGCGCGATATTGCTGCGGGCGCGCGAGGACTGGCCGACGATGCTCGACGCCGAAGGCCTCGTTCTGGGCGCGCTGCGCAACGTCGACTTCGAGGAGAAGACGGTCGAGCTCGCTCCCGAGGACCTGTTGCTGCTCTACACCGACGGCGTGACCGAGGCTCAGAACGCCGGCGGCGAATTCTTCGGCGTCGAGAGGCTCGTCGCGTCGCTACGCAAGCACAAGGATCTCGATCTGGAGGGCGTCGTGAAGGCTCTCCTCAAGGACACTCAGCGCTTCTGCGGGGACCATCCGCTCGATGACGACATCGCCATGGTGGTCATGAAAGCCTGCTGAGGGCAAGGGCTCAACGGCGGAGCAGCGAGGAAGCCATGGGCAATGTTGCTTCAATAAGCCGCTTGCGACGCCGGAGGGTGGGCCTCGCTTTGAGCAGTGGCGTGGCGCGCGGGTGGGCGCATATCGGCGCCATACGGGCTCTGACCCGATTGGGCGTTCCCTTCGATCTCATCGCCGGATGCTCGGCGGGCGCTCTCGTCGGCGGCTGCTATCTGGCCCGGCAACTGGACGCCCTGGAGGAATGGGCGCTGAGCCTGAGCCCGCGCCGTGTCGTGGGCTATCTCGATCTGAGCTTCGGGCGGGGCGGCATGATCAAGGGAGAAAAGATCAAGAACGAACTGCGGAAGTTCATGGGACAGCAGCGAATCGAAGATCTCCATGCTCCCTTCATCGCGGTCGCTACCGATCTGGGCACGGGCCATGAGGTCTGGCTGCGGGAAGGCGATCTCGCCGAAGCGATCCGCGCTTCTATCGCCATGCCGGGATTGCTGCCGCCGATCGAGTTCGGAAATCGCTGGCTGGCCGACGGCGCCCTGCTCGATCCCATGCCCGTCGCGGCTTGCCGTTCCCTCGGGGCGGATCTCGTCATCGCCGTCAATTTAAACACCGACATTCTCGGGAAGATGCGGCAGGGCTCCGCCGCCTCACGTCCGCCTTTCGGCTTCGATCCGAGCGGTCTCGTGAGCGCGCAAGGCGAAGGGGCGGATCATGCTCCCCCCGAGAGCCTGACACAGAGCATATTTGGGGCAGGGCGCGACAACCCCAATATTTTCGGTGTGATGATGACCTCTCTTAGCATCATGCAAGACCGCCTCACGAGGTCGCGTCTCGCGGGCGATCCACCCGACGTGCATATCGCGCCGCGCGTGGGACACATCGGTCTGCTGGAGTTCGAACGCGCCGAGGAGGCCATCAAAGAGGGTGAAAACGCGGTCGAGCGCGCGCGGCCCGAGTTGATGGACGCTCTCGAGGCGATGGGGCTGGCGATTTAGGGGTCTGCCCCCCTGAAAAGTGGTCGCCCCTGAAATATGGCTTTTGGAGCCTTGAGGCGGATTTGAGATGGGCAGGAAACGGCACGGGCCCGAGGAGATCGTCGCGAAGCTTCGGTATGAAATCAGTTTCGGCGTGGCGACTCGGTGGCGACCTAAGGCTGCCAGGGCTGAGCGCCAATGTTGTAAGCATCTGTTTCAATGGTCGGAGTGGCGGGATTCGAACCCACGACCCCTTGTCCCCCAGACAAGTGCGCTAACCGGGCTGCGCTACACTCCGACGCGCCGGTCTTATAGGGGGCTCGGCGCGCGCTGGCAACGCCGCTCTCGGCCGGGCGGCTCCGCCCTCCGGCTGCGGCAGCGCATCGTTTGACAAAGCCTCAGAAAAAAGAACATTGGGCGCGGTCCGGCGCGGCTCTTGGCGGCGAGAGAGGCCGGCGCCGCAGATTGTTTCCTTTGAGACGCAGAAGGCCCGATGTCCGAAGACCACCGAAAGCTGCTTCGCGAAATGTTCGACGCCGCGGTCCGCGCCGCGCATCCCTCGGCCTGCCTGCCCGCGCATATCGCCAAAATCACGCCGCCCAAGGGCCGGACGGTCGTCGTCGGCGCGGGCAAGGCTGCCGCCTCCATGGCCGCCGCCGTTGAGAAGCATTATCCCGCGCCGCTCGAAGGCCTCGTGGTGACGCGCTACGAGCATGGCGCGCCGACGGCGCAAATCGAGGTCATCGAGGCCTCGCATCCCGTGCCCGACGCCGCCGGCCGCGAGGCCGCCGCGCGCATATTGAAAGCCGTCCAGGGTCTGACCGAGGACGATCTCGTGCTGGCGCTGATCTCCGGCGGCGGCTCGGCGCTCATGGCGCTGCCCGCCGAGGGCGTCACGCTCGAAGAGAAGCAGGCCGTCAACAAGGCGCTTCTGAAGAGCGGCGCGACGATCTCCGAGATGAATTGCGTGCGCAAGCACCTGTCCGCCATCAAGGGCGGCCGCCTGGCGCGCGCCGCGGCTCCGGCGCGCGTCGTCGCGCTGATGATCTCGGACGTGCCGAACGACGATCTCTCCGTCATCGCCTCGGGGCCGACCGTGCCGGACGCCACGACGCGCCACGACGCGCTCGCGGTCATCGCCAAATACAAGATCGACGCGCCCGCCGCCGTCATCGCGCATCTCAACAGCGACGCCTGCGAGACGCCCAAGCCCGGCGACCCCATTTTCGCGCGGGTCGAGAATATTCTCACGGCGACGCCGCAGGGCTCGCTCGACGCCGCGGCCGAGGTCGCGCGCAAGGCGGGCTTCACGCCTTGCATTCTGGGCGATCTCGAGGGCGAGTCGCGCGACGTGGCGCTCGTGCACGCGGGCGTCGCGCGGCAGGTCGCCCTCCACGGCCAGCCCTTCGCGCCGCCCTGCGCGATCATCTCGGGCGGCGAGACGACGGTGACGGTGCGCGGCCACGGCAAGGGCGGGCGCGACGCGGAATTTCTGCTCGCGCTGACGCTGGCGCTGCAGGGTTTCGGCGGCGTCAGCGCGGTGGCCTGCGACACGGACGGCATCGACGGCAGCGAGGACAACGCCGGCGCGATCATGACCGCGGACAGTTTCGCGCGCGCCGAGAAGGCGGGCGTCGATCTCAAGGCGCTCTTCGCCAACAACGACGCCTATACGGCCTTCGAGAAGCTAGGCGATCTGATCATCACGGGCCCGACGCGCACCAATGTGAACGACTTCCGCGTGATCCTCGTGCCGAATTGGGCGGGTCGCTGACCGGCTGATCGCCGCCCGTTTGGTGATATAGGGCAGGGGGCCTTCGCCACGGAAGGAGCCGGCGTCTTGCGGTGGAAGAATCTCCTCGTCCTTTGCGCGCTGATCCCCGCGCTTCGCGCGGCGCCGTCGCTGGCGGCGCCCCCGCCGGCGTCGCCCGCGCGGCCGTTTCTGGTCCGCATGGACGGCCCCTGTCCGAAAAAATGCCAGTGGATCGTGGTGCAGGGCGCGATCGACAAGACGACGCTCGAAACCTTCGAGACGCTCGTCGCGACGCTCGGCGCCGCCAAGCCGCCCGTATTCCTCAATTCTGTGGGCGGGGACGTCGGCTCAGCGGTGCGCATGGGCGAGCGCATTCGCGAGCTCGGCCTCGACACGGCCATCGCCGCGACGAAGATCGACCCGCGGGACGTTGGCATTCTCGGCGAGACGCCGCAGGACGCGCCGCGCGCCAATGTCGTCGTCTCGGAGAGAGGCTTCTGCGCCTCGGCCTGCGTTTTCGCCTTCGCGGGCGGTGTTCGCCGCTATGCGCCGCTCGAGACCTCCCTTGGCGTGCATCAGATGACCCAGCTCGAGCAGGACGTTCAGCAAAAAGTCGCGCTCTTCAAGCGAGAGACGGTTTCGGTCGGCGGACATGTCGTCGTTCAGGCCCCCTGGCTCTTCGGCGCGGGAGTCGTGGAGCGCCATCTGCCTAAGGGAGCGCCGAGCGAGGCGGTCTATGCCGCCGCCGAGGCGCATTTGACGAAGATGGGCGTCGACGGTCCGAAAGCCCTGGTGCTGATGCGCAAGATGAAGCCCGACAAGGTGGACTGGCTGACGCCGGAGCAGATCGTGCAGCTACGCTTCGCGACGGAACGAAAGCGCGCCGACGCGCTGCTCGACTGAAGCTCCGTCCATCTGCTCAGCTCGCGGCGCGCCGCAGCCGGTCGCGAATTGCTTCGCCGAGGCCCTGCGCGGGGATCGGCGCGACCGCGGCGCGTTCCACTCCGAGGGCGTCGAGCGCGCGCAGATGCGAGAAGAGATTCGCGGCCGCCTCCTTGAGGTCGCCCGCGGGCGAAAGATCGAGCGCCACGGGCTGGCCCCTGGCCGCGAGCGCGCCTCCGAAATCGAGGCCGACCTCGCCGGCCTCGAGGCTGAGGGCGTCAAGGCGCAGCCGGGCGCGGGGCGCGTAATGGGATTGCGTCATGCCCGGAGCGATCACCGCCTCGCCGGCCGACGCGAGTTCCTGCCCAAGCGCTTCCTCGATCGCCTCGCGCGGCGTCGCGCCCGGCCGCAGCAGGGTTGGCCGGCCGTCGAGAAAGGCCACGATCGTCGATTCGAGACCCTCGAGCGAGCGCCCGCCGTCGAGGACGAGGTCCACGCGGCCGGCGAGGTCGCTCATCACATGCTCGGCCGTGACCGGGCTGACGTGTCCTGAGCGATTGGCGGAAGGCGCGACGATCGGTCCGCCGAACGCCGCGATCAGCGCCAACGCCACGGGATGCCCCGGGACGCGCAGCGCGACGCTGGGGAGCCCGGCGCGCGCGAGTTCGCAGACGCCGCCGCTCTCCAGAGCCGGGGCGACGAGCGTCAGCGGGCCCGGCCAGAAGCATTCGGCCAGAGCTTGTGCGGCCTCGGGCAGAGCAGCCTCGCGGAGCGCGGCGTCGAGAGAGGCGACATGGGCGATGAGCGGATTGAAGCGCGGCCGGCCCTTGGCGGCGTAGATCCCCGCGACCGCCGCCGGAGAGACGGCGTCGGCGCCGAGCCCATAGACGGTCTCGGTCGGAAAGGCGACAAGCCCGCCCTGACGCAAAATTTCAGCGGCGCGCTCGATCGCGGCGCTTGAGGCGGGAAGGAGTGTGGTCATGGCGGCTCCACCCGAGAACTACAGCTCGAAACAGCGCGGAGGCAACAGGCCCCGTTGCGGGCGAGCGCGGTCGCAGGTAGTAGGAACCTCTCTCCTGGCGAGAAAAGCCGGGCCGGTAGCTCAATTGGTTAGAGCCGACCGCTCATAACGGTCTGGTTACAGGTTCGAGTCCTGTCCGGCCTACCAGCGCCCGCGGCGCGCCCCAAATGCTTGCATGGGCGCCGGCCTCCCCGCTACTGTAGCGCTTCGCTAAGAGACGAGACCCTCTTGAGGAAAAGACTGCCTCCATGACCTTCATCGAGTCCCATCTCGCGCCCGCGGGGCGCAAGAGCGGGCACATCAAGCTGCACAACGCGGAAGATTTCGAGGCCATGCGCCGCGTCGGCCGCCTCGCCGGCGAGGCGCTCGACATGCTGATCGAGCATGTGCGCCCCGGCGTCACGACCGACGCGCTTGACAAGCTCGTCTTCGATTTCGCCATGTCGCATGGCGCCTATCCGGCGCCGCTCGACTATCGCGGCTATCGCAAATCCATCTGCACCTCGATCAATCATGTCGTTTGCCACGGCATTCCCGACGAGAAGCCCCTGCGCGAGGGCGACATCGTCAACATCGACGTGACCTTCATCCTCGACGGCTGGCACGGCGACGCCTCGCGCATGTATGGCGTCGGCGAGATTCCCCGCCGCGCGGAGAGGCTCATCGCCGTGACTTACGAGGCGCTTCTGCGCGGCATCGCCGCGGTGAAGCCCGGAGCGACGACCGGCGATATCGGCTCGGCGATCCAGCGCTATGCGGAGAGCGAGCGCTGCTCCATCGTGCGCGAGTTCTGCGGGCATGGGCTCGGGCGCCTCTTCCACGACGAGCCGAACATTCTGCACTACGGCGAGAAGGGCAAGGGCGTCGTGCTGAAGCCGGGCATGTTCTTCACGATCGAGCCCATGGTCAATCTCGGCAAGCCGCAGGTGAAGATCCTTTCCGACGGCTGGACGGCGGTGACGAGAGACCGCTCGCTCTCCGCGCAGTTCGAGCATTCGGTCGGCGTGACGGAGACGGGCGTCGAGATTTTCACGCTCTCGCCGACGGGGCGGGACAATCCTGTGGCGGCATTAGGCGGTCGGCAGTAGGCATTCGTTTATTCGCGTCCCGTCCGATTGCCGAGCGCCCTTTGCCGTAGAGGGGATATGAAGGCCAAAACGCCTATTCCCGACGGCCTGCAGGAAATGGCGGAGCCGCATTTTCACGGCCACCGGCAGCGCCTGCGTGACCGTTTCATGGAGGCGGGCGCGGCGGCTCTTTCGGATTATGAGCTTCTCGAGCTCGTCCTGTTTCGTGCGATCCCGCGGCGCGACGTGAAGCCGCTCGCCAAGGCGCTCGTCGCGCGCTTCGGCTCCTTCGCCGAGGTCGTCGCCGCGCGTCCCGAGCGGCTGCGCGAGATCGAGGGGCTCGGTGAAGCGGCGATCTGCGAGCTCAAGCTGATGGAGGCGGCCGGCCGCCGCCTTGCGCGCGGCGAGGTCGGGAAGCGTCGGGCGCTCTCCTCCTTCGTCGAGGTCATCGACTACTGTCATGCTTCAATGGCCTACGCCGAGCGCGAGGAGTTTCGCGTGCTCTTCCTCGACAAGCGCAATGGCTTGATCGCCGACGAGCTGCTGGGTGTCGGCACGGTCGACCACACGCCCGTCTATCCGCGCGAGATCGTGCGTCGCGCGCTCGAGCTCGGCGCCTCGGCGCTGATCCTCGCGCACAATCATCCCTCCGGCGATCCGACGCCCTCCACTGCCGACGTGCGGCTCACGCGCGACATCGTCGAGATCGCCAAGCCCTTCAACATCGCGGTGCACGACCATCTCGTCATCGGGCGGCACGGACATGCGAGCCTGAAGGGGCTGAAGATGATTTGAGCGGGCGCGAGAGATCGCTTAGAGCGAGACAAGGAGAGGGAACATCGAGATTGCGCGCCATTTTGACCCTGTGCAGTTTTTTCCTGATCGTGGCCGCACACGCCGAAACACCCGAGCGCGGGGCGGAGCTCGTCTTTGGGTGCCAGGGAGAAGGGTGCGGCTGCTCGGGTCAGAAGATAACCAATAAGGCGTTCCGCCTTTACGAGGAGATGAGCGTCTCGTCGAAGCTGCTCGGCGATTACAAGAAACCTGTGAAGGCCGGTCACGGCGACTCATTTTCGCGCATCCTCGCGCCGGGGAGCTACAGGATCGTCGGAGTGATCAAACCCACCGCGGGCTTGAAAGCCGGCGACATCATCGACTCGGTCTTTTCGCACGGAGAGGGATGGCTCCAGGCGCGATTCAACGGCCGGAAGATCGGATTCGAGGAAGGCGTGGATCTCAAGCTCGAGGCTATCGAACGCACGAAGGTCGAGACTTGGTACGTGATTTCCGTCGGCGACCGCATCGGATATTCGCAGACCTTTCCTTTTCGCGGTTGCCGCGAATAGCCTTCTCTCTCAAACGAAAGACGCTGACGCGCTGACAGAAGAATTTCTCGCCAAGGGGCGCTGCCTCTGCGGCGCGGTGCAGGTGACGGCGAAGGCCGCGCCTTTTCGGATGGCGCAATGTCATTGCCGCGACTGTCAGCGCATTTCGGGCACGGGGCACGCGACCAATGCGCTCTTCAGCGAGGCCGATGTCGAGATTTCCGGCGAGACGAAAGGCTATGCGGTGATCGCGGACAGCGGTTCGACCCTGACCCGTTATTTCTGTCCGGCCTGCGGCAGCCGCATGTTCGGCCGCAATTCCGCGCGGCCCGGCGCGATCAATCTGCCCGCCGGTGTCTTCGACGACTCGGATTGGTTTCAGCCGCAGATGGCGTTTTACGCCACGCGGCGCCCGGTCTGGGATCCGGAGCGCGCCGATATTCCAAACTTCGAGGCGATGCCGCCGCCGCCAAAATGAAACGCGGCGGCGGCGGCGTCACCAGATA
>CAWCTS010000015.1:0-25562 GCA_963798515.1 uncultured Alphaproteobacteria bacterium | reverse complement strand
AGGCGCCGAAACCAACCCTTAACCATCGATGGCTAAAACTTGCAGCAATTCACTAACCGTTCAGGCGCCGTCGCCTCAAATACATTGGTCACGACGCGCCGGCCCTGGACTCAGCGAGGAGCTGCAACCCAAGCCGGTTCTGATGGAGCCTGGAATTGATGAACGAGACCGTCCGCCGCCTTCTGGATCAGCAAGGCTGCCTGCACCGCCCCGCGATGACTCTCTCCTCGGACGCCAATCTCTATGACGAGGGACTGACGCCATTCGCGGCTATCCGCGTGATGCTCGCGCTCGAGGACTATTTCGAGATCGAGTTCCCCGTCTCGATGCTGCGACGCCAGAGCTTTGCCTCGATCAACGCCATCGTCGCCTGTCTCGAGAGGCTGCCCACCGCGCCCCGGCTCGCCAGCCGCGCCGCCTAAAAAGCTCCCCCGCCTCGCCGTAACATCCCGTGTTGCGGCTCGGGGCGGGTTGGGGTAGGTCACGGCTCTCCCTTGCCCCGGCTGGAATGGAGAGTCCGCCATGCCTCCCTATCGTTCGCGCACCTCGACCCACGGCCGCAACATGGCGGGGGCGAGAGGACTCTGGCGGGCGACGGGCATGCGCGACGATGATTTCGGCAAGCCGATCATCGCCATCGCCAATTCCTTCACGCAATTCGTGCCGGGTCACGTGCATCTGCACGACCTCGGCCAGCTCGTTGCGCGCGAGATTGAGCGGGCCGGAGGCGTCGCCAAGGAATTCAACACCATCGCAATCGACGACGGCATTGCGATGGGGCACGACGGCATGCTCTATTCGCTGCCCTCGCGCGAGATCATCGCCGACAGCGTCGAATATATGGCCAATGCGCATTGCGCCGACGCTCTCGTCTGCATCTCGAACTGCGACAAGATCACGCCCGGCATGCTGATGGCCTCGCTGCGGCTGAATATTCCGACGATCTTCGTGTCCGGCGGCCCGATGGAGGCCGGCAAGGCCGAGGTGCAGGGCAAGGAGATCGCGCTCGATCTCGTCGACGCCATGGTCGCTGCCGCCGACGACCATTACAGCGACGCCGAGGTCAAGACGATCGAGCGCTCGGCCTGCCCGACCTGCGGCTCCTGCTCCGGCATGTTCACGGCGAATTCGATGAACTGCCTCGTCGAGGCCTTGGGGCTGGGGCTGCCCGGCAACGGCACAGTGCTCGCCACGCACGCCGACCGTAAGGAGCTGTTCCTGGAAGCCGGCCGGCGCATCGTCGAGCTCGCGCGCCGGTGGTACGAGCAGGAGGACGCCTCCGTCCTGCCGCGCTCCATCGCAAGCTTCAAGGCTTTCGAGAATGCGATGGCGCTCGACATTGCGATGGGCGGATCGACCAACACGGTGCTGCATCTTCTGGCCGCGGCGCATGAGGCCGAGGTCGGCTTCACCATGGCCGACATCGATCGGCTGTCCCGCCGCGTGCCCGTGCTCTGCAAGGTCGCGCCCGCGAAGGCCGACGTGCATCTCGAAGATGTGCATCGCGCCGGCGGGGTGATCGCTATATTGGGCGAGCTTTTGCGCGCCGGGCTCATTCACGACGGCCTGCCGACCGTGCACAGCAAGACGCTGCGAGACGCCATCGCAGCCTGGGACATTTGCGGCGGCGCAGGCGTCGCCGCGCGAAACTTCTACCAGGCCGCGCCGGGCGGCGTGCCGACACAGGTCGCATTCTCGCAGAACCGCCGTTACGAGTCGCTCGACATGGATCGCGCGCATGGCGTGATCCGCGACGCGGCGCACGCCTTCTCCAAGGACGGCGGCCTCGCCGTGCTCTCCGGCAATCTCGCGGAAGAGGGCTGCATCGTGAAGACGGCCGGCGTCGATGCGAGCATCCTCAAATTCGCAGGTCCGGCCAAAGTCTACGAAAGCCAGGACGCAGCGGTCAGCGGGATTTTGACGGGGGATGTGAAGGAAGGCGACGTCGTCGTGATCCGCTATGAGGGTCCGCGCGGCGGCCCCGGCATGCAGGAGATGCTCTATCCGACGAGCTATCTGAAATCGAAAGGTCTCGGCAAGGCCTGCGCGCTCATCACCGACGGGCGTTTTTCGGGCGGCACCTCGGGCCTTTCGATCGGCCACGTCTCGCCGGAAGCCGCGGAAGGCGGGCTCATCGCGCTCGTCGAGGACGGCGACAGGATCGAGATCGACATCCCCAACCGCTCCATCAAGCTCGCGGTGAGCGACGCGGAGCTAGCGGCGCGCCGCAAGGCCCAGCAGGCCAAGGGCTTCGCGCCCGCGCAAAAGCGGCATCGTATGGTCTCGAAAGCGCTGCGCGCCTATGCGTCAATGGCGATGAGCGCGGCGAAGGGAGCGGTTCGTGAGGTGAGGTGAGAAAGGGTGCGCGCGTCGCTGCCGCGACTCTTCGGAACGCTTCATCCCGCGCTTTCGGGATTGATCGCTCCATAAACATCCGTCAGATCGAGTTTCAATCCCGGCGGATCGAGCGCGATGACGCCCGAGCGGAAGATGCGCGTTATGATCGTCTCGCCCTCGCCGCGCGCATGATGGATCGCCATCGGCTCGTCGGGCGAGAGGATCAGATAGTGCCGCACGCTCGGCAGTCGGAAATAGCCTTCGAGCTTGCGCAGCGCATCGTTACGCCCCGTCGAGGGAGACATGACCTCGACGACGATGATCGGCGCTTCCGACACCAGTGCGTCGCCGGGAAGCTCCGGCCCGCAGTAGACTTGGGCGTCTGTCTCGTAGACCGTGCCTTTGTCGATGCGCACCGCCATGCCGTCCGGCAGCGCCTGACAGGGCAGGCCGTCCCTCCGGATCGCCTCGCGAAGCGCAACAAAGACCTCGCCTTTGATCTTCGCGTGAGCTGCACGTTCCGCGGCCTGCGCGAAAATCTCTCCGTCGACGAGCTCATAGCGCCCCGGGACGCCTTCCTCCCAGGCGATGAACTCTTCGGCGGTCATGCGCTCCTTGGGGATGGCGTTCATGCCGGCGTCCTCATCAAAATCTCACCACCCTTCAACATACCGCCCTTGCCGGCGCTTCGCCACATGACAAGCCGTGCCGTTTAGGCGAGATTGCGCGCCCCATGCGCCCCTCCATCCTCGATCCTCTGTTCGGCCGCCTCGCCGCTCTTCCGGGCGTCGGTCCCAAGACCGCGGCGCTGTTCAACCGCCTGTTGGCGAAGCCGGGGCAGGAGGCGCGCCTCGTCGATTTGCTGTTTGCGCCCCCGACCGGCACGCTCGACCGCCGCATCCGGCCGCGCCTCGCCGAGGCCCCGCTCGACACGATGGTGCTCGTCAAGGTGCGCGTCGCCGAGCACCGCAGGCCGGAGGGGCGCTACTCCAAGGGACCTTACAAGGTGCTCGTCGAGGACGAGACCGGCGACGCTCTGCTCGTGTTCTTCCTGGCCAATGCCGATTGGATCGAGCGCAGCCTGCCGATCGGCGCGACGCGCTGGGTTTCCGGCAGGCTCGAGCTCTATGACGGGTATCGCCAGATCGTGCATCCCGACCGCATTTTGGACGAGGCGGGCTTAGCCCGTCTGCCCTCCGTCGAGGCGGTCTATGCGTTGACCGAAGGCTTGCAGCAGCGCCATGTTCGCGGCGCGGTCGATCGAAGCCTGGAGAGGCTTCCGCCGCTTCCGGAATGGCAGAACCCCGCCGTTCTCGCCGCCCATAAGCTCAGCGGCTTCGCTGAATCGCTCGAGCGCCTCCATCGCCCGCAGGAGCCGGCCGACGTTGCGCCGGCGAGTCTTGCGCGACAGCGTCTCGCGCTCGACGAGCTTCTGGCTCAGCAGATCGCCTTGCGATTGCTGCGCTCGAAGATGCGTCGCCCGCCGGGGCGCGAGCATATAAGCGCGGGGCGGCTCGCGCGCGCGATCGAAGCCGCCTTGCCTTTTGCGCTGACGCGGGCTCAGCGCCGCGCGCTCGACGACATTCACGCCGATCTCGCCTCCGATCGGCGCATGCTGCGTCTGCTGCAAGGCGATGTGGGTTCTGGCAAGACGATCGTCGCCGCTCTGGCGATGGCGGAAATCGTCGAGGCTGGTCGCCAAGCCGCGTTGATGGCCCCAACCGAGATCGTGGCGCGGCAGCATTACGAGAAACTCGCGCCGCTCTTTCGCGCGCAAGGCGTGGAAACGGCACTCCTGACGGGACGGGCGAAGAGCGGCGAGCGCGCCGCCTTGCATGCGGCCGTGGCGGCGGGAGACGCCCGCATCGTGATCGGCACGCATGCGCTGATCACGGGCGACCTTGTTTTTCAGGATCTCGGTCTGGCGGTGGTCGACGAACAACACCGTTTCGGCGTCGCGCAGCGTCTGGCGCTTGGGGCCAAGGGCGAGGCGGCCGACACGCTGGTCATGACAGCGACGCCCATCCCGCGCTCGCTGGCGTTGACATTGTTCGGCGACATGGACAGCTCGATCCTGGATGAAAAGCCGCCGGGCCGCACGCCGATCAAGACGCGCGCCCTGCCGGCGTCGCGCATGGAGGAGGTGCTTGAAGGGCTCGAGCGCAGCCTCGCGCGCGGCGCCCGCGTCTATTGGGTCTGCCCGCTTGTCGAAGAAAACGAGGCGCTGGATCTCGCGGCGGTCGAGGAGCGCTTCGTTGCCCTCCAACAGCGCTTCGGCTCGCGCGTCGGGCTCGTGCATGGCCGCATGAAAGGTCCGGAGCGTGATGCGGCCATGGAAGCCTTTCAGCAAGGCCGTACGCAGCTTCTCGTCGCGACGACGGTCATCGAGGTTGGGGTCGACACGCCGGAGGCGACGATCATGGTGGTCGAGCACGCCGAGCGCTTCGGCCTGTCGCAACTGCACCAGCTGCGCGGCCGCGTGGGCCGCGGCGGCCACGACTCCTTCTGCCTCCTTCTTTATAAGGGCCCCCTTGGCGCGACGGCCAAGGAGCGGCTGAAGACCATCAGGGAGACGGAGGACGGCTTTCGGATCGCCGAGGAGGATCTGCGCCTGCGCGGGGAGGGGGAAATTCTCGGCACGCGCCAGTCTGGGTTGCCGGCCTTTCGTCTTGCCGAGATCGTCACGCATGCGCGGCTGCTCGCCGTGGCGCGCGATGACGCCGAGCTGTTTCTGCGTCGCGATCCCGAGCTGACGAGCGAGCGGGGAAGGGCCTTGCGCGTGCTGCTCTATCTCTTCGAGCGGGACGAGGCCATCCGCCTGCAGCGCGCCGGCTGAGGGGTCGGCCGGCCCTGGGCCTAATTGACGCGGGCTTTGCCCGCCGACAGCCCGCCGGCTACGCATTGACGCGGACGCGGCCCTCGGCCTATAAGGCCTGCCACTTTGCCGCATCTCGCGGCATTTGGCGCTTCGAGGCCCTTTGGGCGTCTCGCAGGCCCTTCAAAGGAAATAGAAATGGCTAACACGAGTTCGGCCAAAAAGGCCGTTCGCAAAATTGCTCGCCGCACGTCCGTGAACCGCGCGCGTCGCAGCCAGCTGCGCACCTTCCTGCGCAAGGTTGAAGAGGCGATCGCCTCGGGCGACGCCGCCGCGGCGGCTGCGGCTTTGCAGACCGCGGCCCCCATCGTCATGCGCGCGGCGCAGCGCGGAGTCATTCACAAAAACACCGCCTCGCGCAAAGTGTCGCGTTTGACGTCGCGCGTGAAGGCGCTCGCCTCGGCTGCTTGAAGCCGAGGTTCTCCGCGCGGGAATTAGAAGCCTTTTTATCTTTCCTGACTGCGGTGAATGTCATCACGAGATGAGGGCTAATACGTAGCTGTGGTCAATTCCTAGACGCAAATTTGCCCGAACATTAATTTTTTCTGAATTTCAATTCCTTGCGTACAAGGTTGGCGCAGCGCCCTTTGTTGCTCTCAATTGCGCCAGCTTTTGCACGCTGCGTGATCATCGATGACGATCCGGTGAAAAAAAAATTTCGCACGCGGCGCGTTCGGCAATGCGTTAATTCACAATCGCATTGCCGCGCTTCGCGCGCTGCAACTCTCTCGCGCCCTCGTTCTCGCGCGCCCTCTCCAATCTTTGCGATTGCGAGGCGCATAGGAGCCGACTAATGTCTTCTCATCGAAGACAGAGAGACGCATGTGCGCTTCGTATCGCTGCGAAGATGGAAAGCGTGGTCGGCGCTCGTGTCTGCGATCGGTTGAGCGATGCGGAATGCTGCCGTCTCTTGAAGTTTGATCTCCGTAAGGTGTGTCGAGACGCCGCGCGTGACAATATGCGTGGTCGGGCGCTTGCGCGCTCGTGGGCGTCGACCGGATTTGGGTGCATGGAGGGCTGGTTATGCGGGCTGGGCTGGGGTTCAATTGCAACGGATTTCCCGGGAGTAGAACTGGGGAGAGCCAAGCTTTCATTTCCATTGACGCCTCAAGGAGCTCGCAGCCGCGCAATCTCGCCTGACGCATCGCTGACGCGCTGACCTCTACCGTCGGCGCGGCGGCGCGCTCGCGCCGCCGTCATCACTTCCCGATTTCGTAAATGATCGAACACCGAACGGCTCTTCCGCGCCGCTCGGACGCGAAAGCTTTCTCTTAGGACGCTTCCATGCCAGACGACCGTCAACCGCTCAGCCTGTTCTCGAACGAGAACCGGCAACAATGGGATCGTGCGCGCGAACGCATGCGTGCTGAGGTTGGAGATCAAAAATACGACACGTGGTTCTCTGCCCTCGAGTTGCTGCGGCAGGAGGACAGCCTCCTCTATTTGACCATGCCCACAAAGTTCCTGCGCAATTGGATGAATCAGCATTACCTCGAGCTCATAAGGGCGCGCGTCGCCGCCGAATTCAAGGGCGTTGACAAAGTGGTCATCGAGGTGCGCACGCCCAATCCGAAAATGGCGTCCATGCTGGCTGCCGCGCCGGGATTGCGGACGCTTGCATCCGGGTTCAAGTCGACGCCGCAGCAAGCTCCGGCCAAGGCGAGCGAGGGGCAGGGCCCGTCCGTTTCGGTCTCTACCCGGCGCAGCAGCGCTGCGAGAGGCAATGGCGCAGCGGAAGCTGACGGCGTTGTCGGATCGCGTTTGGATCGGCGGCTGACTTTCGCGACGTTCAAGGTCGGCAAGTCCAATGACTTCGCTTTCGCCGCGGCGCGCCGCGCAGCGGAGCAATGCGCGCAAGGCGCTGCGCCGCTCTTCAATCCGCTTTTCGTCCATGCGTCGGTCGGCTTGGGCAAGACGCATCTTCTCCAGGCCATGGCGCGAGAAGCCAGCGACGGGCGGCGCCGCGTTCTTTATCTGACCGCCGAACGCTTCATGCACAACTTCGGCAATGCGCTACGCGATCAGACCGCCTATGCGCTCAAGGAGGATCTGCGTTCGATCGACATGCTCGTCGTGGACGATCTCCAGTTTCTCCAGGGCAAAACTCTGCGCGCCGAATTTTCACACCTCGTCAACGCGCTCATCGATTCCGGCCGCCAGATTGTCGTCGCCGCGGATCGTCCGCCCGTGCAGCTCGAGTCGCTGGACGAGCGCGCCTCGTCGCGTTTCAAAGGCGGGCTATGCGTGGAGATCGGCCCGCTCGACGAAGAGCTGCGTCAGCGCGTTCTGGAATCGCGCATCGCCGCTGCGAAAGAACAGCACGACGCATTCGTGGTGCCGCGCGACGTCGTGACCTATATCGCCAAGGTCATCACCTCGAACGGGCGCGACCTCGACGGCGCGGTTTCGCGGCTTCTCGCTCACGCGAGCCTGAGCGGAGCGCCGATCTGCCTTACGACCGCTGAAATGGCGATCCGCGACCTCGTCAATGCGCATGAGCCGAAGCGTGTCAAGATTGACGACATCCAGAAGCTCGTCGCGAGCCATTACAACGTCTCGCGCGCCGACATCGTCTCTTCTCGCCGCACGGCCAATGTGGTGTTGCCTCGTCAGGTTGCGATGTATCTCTCGAAGGCCCTCACGCCGCGCTCCTTGCCGGAGATTGGCCGCCGCTTCGGCGGCCGCGATCACACGACCGTCATCCATGCGGTGCGCAAGATCGAAAATCTCATCGCCAAGGACAATGGCGTCGCTCAGGTCGTCGAGCTGCTCAAGCGCATGCTCAACGAGCAGTGATCGGCCACGATGGTTTTGCGCCGCGGCGGGATTTCATCCGATGGGTCAGACGACCGAGCTTAGGCGTGCGATTGAGATGGCGCCGCTCAGTGACCCGTCTTCACATGCGTCCAGGCCCGCGTGATGGCTTTTTGCGTCGCGAGGTCCGCCGGGGTCACAGCGAAGAGCCGGCTCATCGCCGCATCGTCGAGATAGATCGACGGATTGCCGACGATTGTCGGATCGATCAGCGGACGTGAGGCGGCGACGCCATTGGCGAAATGCGTCGCATTGGTGTTGCGCGCGGCGACTTCCGGCCGCAGCAGATAGTCGATCAGCGCATAGGCTTCTTCGGGATGCGGCGCGTCGACGGGGATCGCGAGGGCGTCGAGCGAGATCAACGTGCCCTCGCGCGGAATCGCGAAAGCGATATCTACGCCATTATTGGCTTCTTTGGCGCGGTTGCGGGCCTGGAAGGAATCGCCCGACCAACCGATGGCGACACAAATGTCGCCGTTCGCCAGGGCGTTGATATATTCCGAGGAATGGAATTTCTTGACGTAAGGCCGCAGGCTAGAGAGCAGCATGTCGGCCTTGTGAATGTCTTCAGGCTTCTTTGAATTGGGGTCGAGCTTGAGATAGTTGAGCGCGATGGCGAACATGTCCTCGGGACTGTCGAGCATGTAGACGCCGCAGCCCGCAAGCTTCTTCAGATTCTCCGGCCGCAGGATCTGGTCCCAGCTGGTGATCGCCTTGTCGCCGAGCTTCTCCTTCACCTTCCCGACATTATAGGCGACGCCGGTCGTGTACCACATGTAGTCGATCGCATGGCGGTTGCCCGGATCGTAGCGCGCGAGCTTGGCGGCGATTTCGCGCCAGATGTTCTTCGCGTTTGGCAGCTTGCTCATGTCGAGCGGCTGATAGACTCCCGCCTTGATCTGTTGCGCGAGGAATGTCGCGGAAGGAACCACGACGTCATAGCCGGTCGAGCCCGCGAGCAGGCGCGTGTCCAGCATCTCATTGGAGTCGTAGGTGTCGTAGACGACCTTGATGCCGGTTTCGCGCGAGAAGTCGTCGAGCGTCTTGGCGTCGATATAGTCGCTCCAGTTGAAGACGTTGACGACCCGCTCCTTGGCGACGGCTTGAGCCAACGAGAGCGCGCCGAGAGCGAGCAGCGCGGCCAGGATCTTTTTCATTATCGGCGCCCTTTGGCGGGGAGGATTGCAGTTGTTAACATGCCTCCGAGGGGTTTGGCGACGCGCGATTGGGCGACCGCCAGCCGCCCTTCACGGCGCAAGGGGAGCTGCGAGACGTGCCTCACGACCCGCCCGGGGAATCTCTCGAAACCTTCGTTCTGCGCCCGGACCTGACGCGGAGCGTGACACGGGGGTCCCGCATCCTCATGCGCTCGCTGGGCCATGCGGTGCTGGGCGAGTTCCCGCTCTCCAACGGCAGGCGGGCCGATCTCGTGGCGCTGGGGCGCGACGGTTCGATCCGCATCGTGGAAGTGAAGTCCTCTCTTGCCGACTTCCGCGCCGACGGCAAATGGCGCCACTATCGGCCGTTCTGCGATCGCTTTTACTTCGCCATTCCTCTTGCGCTGGCCGAAAGCCTCGACGCCGGGATTTTCCCGCTCGAAGCCGGCCTCATCGTCGCGGATGCGCACGGGGCGGCGATCGAACGGGAGTCGCCGGTCGAAGCGATGACGCCAGCGGCGAGACGCGCGCTCCTCGTGCGCTTCGGCGCCTTGGCGGCGACGCGTCTGCACGCGGCTTTGCACCCTGGCGAACCCTGAGATCAGCGCGGCGCGCGCTTGGCGAGGATGCGCTGCAGAGTGCGGCGATGCATGTTGAGCCGGCGCGCCGTCTCCGAGACGTTGCGGTCACAGGCCTCGAACACGCGCTGGATGTGCTCCCAGCGAACGCGGTCGGCGGACATTGTGCTTTCGCTCGTCTCGGGCTTTTCCGACTGCGTCGCCATCAGCGCGTGATAAATTTCGTCGGCGTCGGCGGGCTTCGCCAGATAGTCGAAGGCGCCGAGCTTCACCGCCGTGACGGCGGTCGCGATATTGGCGTAACCGGTCAGCATCACGCCGCGCGCGTCGGGCCGTCTGGCTTTGAGCTCCGAGATCACGTCGAGGCCGTTGCCGTCACCGAGCCGCATGTCGACGATGGCGAAGGCCGGCGGGCTTTGCAAAATGGCGGCGAGGCCGGACTTGACGGAGTTGGCGACCGAGACCAGAAAGCCGCGGGCCTGCATGGCGGCGGAGAGTTGGTTCAGGAAGGGCCGGTCGTCATCGACGATGAGAAGCGTCATCTCTTGGGGCGCCAGGGAGTTCGGCTCCGCAAGATCGGCGGCCGCAAAATCCTCTCCGTCCTTTTCCTCCACCGTCATTCTGGGTCCCCGTTCGAGTCTCTTGCATGTTAGCCTGCGACGCCCTTTCGTCAAAGGGGCCGACCTTCATCCATGCCGCATCGGCGGGGAAAAGGCGACAGCTTTGCTTTATAGAGCTAATGAGGCCCCAGCCGGAGACGCCATGACGCTCTTTTTCCTCGCGCCGCAAAGCTTGCGAAAAATCCCTCAGGGCGTCTGGGCGCTGGGCCTCGTCTCGCTTCTGATGGACGTCTCCTCCGAGATGATCCATGCGCTGCTGCCGGTTTATCTCGTCACAGCGCTCGGCGCCTCGATGACCGAGGTGGGCGTGATCGAAGGCGTCGCCGAATCGACGGCGTCGATCGTCAAGATCTTCTCCGGCGCGCTCTCGGATTGGCTCGGCCGGCGCAAGCTCCTCGCCGTCGTCGGCTATGGCTTGGCGGCGCTCACCAAGCCCGCCTTTCCGTTGGCGCAGAGCCTCGACACGCTCGTCGCCGCGCGCTTCCTCGATCGCGTCGGCAAGGGGATACGCGGCGCGCCGCGGGACGCGCTCGTCGCCGATATCGCGCCCGCCGAGCTGCGCGGGGCGGCTTTCGGGCTGCGCCAGTCGCTCGACACGGTCGGCGCCTTCCTTGGCCCCGCGGTCGCAATCCTGCTGATGTGGCGCAGCCATGATGACTTCAAGCTCGTGTTCTGGGTCGCGGTCCTACCGGCCTTCCTCGCGGTGGGGCTTCTGCTCGTCGCCGTGACGGAGCCCGCGCGAACTGGAAATCTGCGCAAGCCGCGCTTTCCCCTGCATGTCGACGAGCTCAAGCGGCTTTCGAGGCCCTTCTGGCTCGTGACGGCGACCGCCGCGCTGTTTTCCCTCGCCCGCTTCAGCGAGGCCTTCCTGATCCTGCGCGCCCGCGACGCGGGGCTGCCCATCGCTTTGAGCCCGCTGGTGCTCGTCGCGATGAACGTCGTCTACGCGCTCTCGGCTTTTCCCGCCGGGGCCTTCACCGACGGGCGCAGCCGGCTGGCGCCGCTCGCGGTGGGGCTTTTGCTCCTCATCGGCGCCAATATCGCGCTCGCGGTCCCCTACGGAGGCTTGGCCGTCGCCCTCGGCGTCGCGCTCTGGGGCCTGCATATGGGCCTGACGCAGGGGCTGCTGGCGACGCTCGTCGCCGATGTCGCCGCGCCGGAGCTGCGCGGCACCGCCTTCGGCCTCTTCAATCTGGTCGGGGGGGTGGCGACCCTGCTCGCGAGCCTCCTCGCCGGCGCGCTCTGGGACAGCTACGGCCCCGTGGCGACTTTCCTGGCGAGCGCCGGATTCGCTTTGCTGGCGCTCGCCGCGCTGGCGCTGACGCACCGGCTCGCGCCCGCGCTCGGCGCGCCGCATCGCGATTAGGCGCTCTACGCCCCGATTCCGAGCTTCGCCGCGACGCGCAGCGCGGTGGCCTCGCGCCGGGCCGTGATGTCGCTCGTCATGCGTCGCACCGCCTCGACGACGGGAGCTGGGGCGCTTGCCGGCCTGCCGCTGTCGAACGGCGGCTGCGGCGCATATTCCATGAACAGCTGAATTGCCTGCGCCGTCGCATCGCCATGCAGGGCCGCGGCGAGCCGCAGCGCCCCGTCGATGCCCGAGGTGACGCCGGCGGCCGAGATCAACTTGCCGTCGGTGACGACGCGCGCGTCGATCGCGATCGCGCCGAAGCAGGGCAGCAGGTGATGAACGGCCCAATGCGTCGTCGCGCGCCGCCCGCGCAGGAAGCCGGCGGCGCCGAGGATCAGCGCGCCGGTGCAGACCGAGAGCACATGTGAGGCCTCTTCCGCCTTTTCGCGAACCCAGGCGAGCGTCTCCTCGTCCTCCATCAGCGCCTCCTGGCCGAAGCCGCCGGGAACGACGAGGATGTCGAGACGCGGCGCGTCATCGAAGGTGGCGTCAGGCAGGAGCCGCAGGCCGCCCACGTCGGCCACCGGCGCGAGGCTCTTGGCGTAGAGGCGAAGCGTCGCTCCGGGCGTGCGCGCCAGCACCTCGAAAGGTCCCGTGAGATCGAGCTGATCGACCCCCTCGTAGAGGAGCGCCCCGATCTGCAAGGTCTGCGCTGGCTGTGTCATGCGGAGGGACCCGCTTCGCTCGGCGGCGGCCCTGGCGTGCGCCGAGGGGGGCGCGGCGCCGTCGCGCGGCGCGCGAATATGGGCGTGAGGATAAGCCCCGCGACGATGCCGCCGAGATGCGCGACCCAGGCGACATGCTCCTGCTCGCCGAAAGTCGCGTGCACGATCTGCAGCACGATCCAGGCGCCGACGAACATCCAGGCCGGAGCGCGGATGGGAAAGATCGCCGCGAGCCCGAAGATCGTGGCGCGCGGATAAAGCATCAGATAGGCGGCGCAAACGCCGGAGATCGCTCCGGAGGCGCCGACGAGCGGCGTGATCGCCTCCGGCGCCGCATAGGCGAAGACGACGCCCGAGGCCACGCCGCAGGTGAGATAGAACAGCAGGTAATGCAGGTGTCCCATCGCGTCCTCGACATTGTCGCCGAGGACATAGAGAAAAAGCATGTTGCCGATGAGATGCAGCCAGCCCGAATGGAAGAAGAGCGAGGTGAGCAGCGTCAGAGGCGCCGGTGGTCCGACGATCCATTTGGCGAGCTGCGCCTCGCCGAAGAGCACGCGCGGAATGAGCGCGAAGCCGCGAATGACGGTCAAGGGATCGCCGAAAATCTCGCTGCGCACGATGAGAAACACGGCGACGTTCATGGCGATCAGCGCCCAGGTCACGACGGGACGCCGCACAAATCTCAGTTCCGCGTTGTCCGAGAGAGGTATGACCATCGTGAGCGATCTCGAGAGCGTGAGCGCCGTCGTCCGCCGGCGCCTCGGCTATTTATAGCAGCCGGCGGGGGAATGTCGCCTCTGATGCGCTTCTAGGCTCAGTGGACAGCGGCTCCGCGGCCATGCTAGGGCCGCGCCTCTCCCCAATTCGCCGAAGGCCCACCACGATGATCCCGCGCTATTCTCGCAAAGCGATGACCGATATTTGGGAGCCGCTGACGCGCTTCAAAATCTGGTTCGAGATCGAGGCGCACGCCTGCGACGCCATGGCCGAGCTTGGCGTCATCCCGAAGGAAAGCGCCAAGGCGATCTGGGAGAAGGGCAGGGACGCGAAGTTCGACGTCGCGCGCATCGACGAGATCGAGCGCGTGACGAAGCACGACGTGATCGCCTTCCTCACGCATCTCGCCGAGTTCATCGGCGCCGACTCGCGCTTCGTGCATCAGGGCATGACAAGCTCCGACGTGCTCGACACTTGCCTCTCGGTGCAGCTTTCGCGCGCCGCCGACCTCCTGATCGCCGACGTCGACGCGCTGCTCGCGGCGCTGAAAAAACGCGCCTTCGAGCACAAATACACGCTCACCATGGGGCGCTCGCATGGCGTGCACGCCGAGCCTACAACCTTCGGGCTGAAGCTCGCCCAGGCCTACGCCGAATTTACGCGCGCCCGCGCGCGGCTCGTCGCGGCGCGCGCGGAGATCGCGGTCTGCGCCATTTCCGGCGCGGTCGGAACTTTCGCCAATATCGATCCGCGCGTCGAAGCGTATGTGGCGCAGCAGATGGGCCTTGCGGTCGAGCCGGTCTCGACTCAGGTCATCCCGCGCGACCGGCACGCCGCCTTCTTCGCGACGCTCGCCGTCGTCGCGTCGAGCATCGAGCGCCTCGCCGTGGAAATTCGTCATCTGCAGCGCACGGAAGTGCTCGAGGCGGAGGAGTTCTTCTCGGAAGGGCAGAAAGGCTCTTCCGCCATGCCGCACAAGCGCAATCCCGTGCTGACCGAAAACGTCACCGGGCTCGCGCGCCTCGTGCGCGGCATGGCGATTCCGGCGCTCGAAGATGTCGCGCTCTGGCACGAGCGGGACATCTCTCACTCTTCCGTCGAGCGCATGATCGGCCCCGACGCCACAGTGACGCTGGACTTCGCCCTGACGCGTCTCGCGGGCGTGATCGAAAACCTCGTGATCTACCCGGACGCGATGCGCAAAAACCTCGAGAAGCTCGGCGGTCTGGTCAATTCGCAGCGCGTGCTCATCGCGCTGACGCAGAAGGGCGTGTCGCGTGAGGACGCCTATGCGATCGTGCAGCGCAGCGCGCTCGCGCAATGGCGCGGGGAGGGCGATTTCCGCAAGCTGCTCGGCGCCGACCCGGCGGTCGCCTCAAGGCTCACGAGCGACGAGCTCGATCAGCTCTTCGACCTCTCCTATCACTGCAAGCACGTCGATACGATCTTTTCCCGGGTCTTTTCCTCATAGGTCGAGACGAGGCCTTCCTCGTCAAGCCTCGCCTGCACCTGCTTCAGGATACGGACGAGCGTCTCCTGTGCGGCCGCCTGCGTCTCGGCGGCGTGGGACGCTAGAATGTCCCCATTCGGACCAAAGAACACGATCACGGCGGGATAGTCGGTCGTTGGCGGAGCATAAACGACGCCTTCGATCTGTGACACGGGGGCCTCCACTTCTCTTCGACCGATAAATAGCGGCCGTCCACTCTTTCTCAAGCAGTCGTTGCTTTGGCGTTGCATCGTCCTTGGAGTGGAAGTGCGCGAGCTTCAGCGCCGGCGGGTGGGGTCTGACGACCCCGCGACCGACACACGCCTTTCGCAATCGCGCGCAAGGATTGAGGTCTGGAGCCAGCCCGAGCTCGCCATGGCGCGTCATATATTTGTTCTGTTGAAGTTCAGTTGGCCTGCCGCAGGCCGCCCCGTCGCGGCAGGTGGGCTACTGGCGTTGTGGCTTCTCGCGGGAGCTTTCGGGGCGAAGGCGCAGCCTTTACGCGTCGCAGTCTATGACGCAGCGCCTTACGCCAGCGTCACGAGGGACGGCTCCTTTACGGGCGCAAGCGTGGACCTTTGGCGTCGCGTCGCCGAGGACCTAGGCAGAAACTACCAATTCATGCTCGTGACCAGCATGGAGGAATTGCTGCGCGGGATCGAGCAAGGGAAGTACGACGCTGCGATCGGGGCGATCACGATCACGGAGGATCGGTCGGCGCGCGTCGATTTTTCCTATCCGACGCATCGTTCTGGCGTCGCGGCGGCGCTGCGCAGAGAATTTGGGACGCGCGCGGCCGTCGCCTCCTTCTCGGGCGCCGCTTCCGAGCTGGGGCCGCTTTTCGGCGTTATGTTCGCATTGCTGTTTGTCGCCGGCATCGCCATGTGGTTCGTCGAGCGGCTGGCGAGGGACGCTTCCAAAACGGAGTCAGCGGTGCGCACGCTGCGCGAGGGCCTTTATTGGGCCGTGGTCACGATGACGACCGTCGGCTACGGCGACAAGACTCCAAAAACAACGCTTGGATTTTTCGTCGCCACGCTTTGGATGCTGAGCAGCCTTGCGCTCGTGTCCTTGATGTCTGCGAGCCTCGTCTCTCAACTCACCGCGGAGCAAGTGGGCGCCACAATGAAATTTTCGCAGAGCGACCTCTGGGGCAAGCGCGTCGCGGCGGCGGAAGCGTCCTCGGGCGCGGAATACCTCGATCACCAGCACATCGCCCACAAAAACTATGCGAGCCTGCAGCAAGCGCTGGAGGCTCTGGCGGCGGGCCGCGAAGACGTCGTCGTGAACAGCGTCGGCGCGCTGCGGTTTCTTGTCGCGACGCGCTTTTCCAAATCCATGCGCGTCGCGGAGCCGCTGCTCGCGCCGGCCTACATGGCCATCGCGTTGCCCGGACACAGCATGCTGAAGAGGCCGATCGATCGCGCCTTGATGCGCATCACGGAGAGCGCGGAGTGGCGGCAGGCGGAAGAGGCATATTTCGCGCGCTAGCCGGTCAGCTTTTGTAACGAAGCATAATCGAAATAAAAGCGAGGCAAACACAAAATCGAAACGTCATTCGCCCAGGGGGCAGCGGCGCCGGACGCTGAGCCCGGCGCCGGAGAGCCTTACCGCTCCTGGTTGGTGCCGTGTTCCTTCACGAACTGCGCGCCATGCGCCTCGCAGCCGCAAGCGTTGAAGCAGGCGACGGCCTCCTCTTTCAGCTTGTTGAAATCCGAGCCGTAAACCATGGTGCGGGATGTGTAAGCGTCCTCGCACTTCTCGGAGCACTTGGTCTGCTTGTCGGTGTCGCGATCGCCCTTGTGGGTGTCGCATTCCGCGAAGGCGGCGCCCGTCATGCCGAGAAACAAAGCGGCGGCGGCGAGAATTGCGGTGGCTTTCATCTTATTTCCTCTTCCCTGTTCTGTGTTATTTTGCAGCAACTGCATGCGACGCGGGCGCTCCTCCCATGGGGTCCAGCATCGCGTCCGACTCTCTTAGAATTCGGCGCAAGAAGCAAGGCGGGAGTTGTGTCTTCGTCAAAAACCGGCCCCGCCGCGGTCAATCTGGCGTCGCAAAGTCTTCTCTCCCGCGCCGGAAGCGCTCTGTCCGCCGGCGATCCCGCTCTGGCGCGACGGGGCCTGGAGCGGGTGAGAGAGCGCGACGGCGAGGGGGCGCTCGTCGCCCTGCTGGATCGCAATTCCAAGGCGGGAGAACTGCTTGCCGGGGTTTTCGGCGGCTCTCCCTTTCTTGCCGATATTTCCGCCCGAGACCCGGCGCGTTTGGCGCGCCTGCTGCTCGCGCCCCCCGAGGAAAGCCTCGCTGCGTTATTATGTCGCGTGCGATCCGCCCGGCCTGAGACGGAGGCCGAGGCGATGCGCGCGCTGCGCGTCGCCAAGGAGGAGGCGGCGCTGCTCATCGCTCTCGCCGATCTTGCGCAGGTCTGGGACGCGGAGACCGTCATGCGCGCCCTGACGGATTTCGCCGACGCGACGCTTTGCGCGGCGGTCGACTTCACCTTGCGTCAGGCGGCGCAGGCGGGGAGGCTGACCCTTGCCGATCCCGACGCGCCGTCGCGCGGCTCGGGCTGGATTTTCCTCGCCATGGGCAAGGGCGGGGCCTTCGAGCTGAACTACTCGTCCGATCTCGATCTCGTCGTGCTCTTCGATCGTTCGCGCGCACGGCTCGCCAAATCCGAGGAGGATTGGGATTTCTTCGTGAGGCTGACGCAGCGCGCCGTGCGCATCATGAGCGAGCGCACCGTCGACGGCTATGTGTTTCGTCTCGATCTGCGGTTGCGGCCCGATCCCGGCGCGACGCCGATCGTGCTGCCGCTGGAGGCCGCCTACGCCTACTATGAGAGCATGGGCCAGAACTGGGAGCGCGCGGCTTTCATCAAGGCGCGGCCCGCCGCCGGCGACATCGAGGCGGGCGAGGTTTTCTTGAGAGAACTTTCGCCTTTCATCTGGCGCAAGCATTACGATTTCGCGGCGCTTGCCGACGTGCATTCGATCAAGCGGCAGATACATGCGCATAAGGGACACGGCGTCGTCGCGGTGAACGGGCACGACGTGAAGCTCGGACGCGGCGGCATCCGCGAGATCGAATTTTTCGTGCAGACCCAGCAGCTCATTCTCGGCGGGCGGGACGCCGCGCTGCGGGGGCGTTCGACGCTCGGCATGCTCGACAGCCTCGTTGCGGCCGGCTGGATCGAGGCGAGCGTGCGTGACGAGCTCGCGGAAGCCTATCTCTTTCTGCGCAAGGTCGAGCACCGGCTGCAGATGGTCGATGATCGGCAGACCCACGCTCTGCCCGCGAGCGACGACGCGGTCGCCGCGATTGGCCGCATGATGGGCTTCGCCGGTTATGACGATTTCGCGCCGGCCCTGCGCCGGCGGCTCGAGACGGTCGAAGCGCATTATGCGCGGCTTTTCGAAGGCGCGCCGGAGCTCTCGGCGGCGGGGGGCAATCTGGTCTTCACCGGCGACGAGGACGATCCCGAGACGCTCGCCACGCTGACCCGGCTCGGTTACACGCGTCCGCGCCTCGTGACCGAGAGCCTGCGCGCCTGGCATTTCGGCCGCGTCGCCGCGATGCGCTCGGCGCGGGCGCGCGAGCGGCTGACCGAGTTGACGCCGGCGCTGCTGGCGGCGCTCGCCGCGACCGGGGAGCCGGACGAGGCCTTTCTGGCCTTCGACAAATTCATGACCGGCCTGCCGGGGGGCCTTCAGCTCTTTTCCCTGCTCGCCGCCAATCCGCGCCTGCTGCGCCTGCTCGCGACGATCATGGGGTCGGCGCCGAAGCTCGCCGAGACACTCTCGCGGCGGCCGCGCGTCATCGCGGCGCTCATCGAGCCCGCCACGGCGGGCCGCGACAATCTCATGCAGCGCCTCAGTGCGGCGCTTGCGGAGGCGCGCTCCTATGAGGACGCGCTCGATCGCGCCCGCATCTTCGGTCAGGAACAGCGGTTCCTGATCGGCGTGCGGCTCATGACTCGGGAGCTCACGCCGGCGCAGGCCGGCGCCGCCTATGCCGATCTCGCCGAAGCGCTGATCCGCGCCCTGCTGGCGCGCGTCGAGGACGAATTCGCGAGGAGGCACGGCCGCATCGAGGGCGGCGCGGCCGCCGTGGTGGCGCTGGGCAAGCTCGGCGGGCGCGAGATGACGGCGGCCTCGGACCTCGACCTCATGCTGCTCTATGACGCCGACCCGCTCAGCGAAAGCCGGGGCGGCGAGAGCTCGCTCTCCGCCGCGCAATATTACGCGCGCCTCACGCAAAGGCTCATCAGCGCGCTGTCGGCGCCGACCGCGGAAGGGCTGCTCTATGAGGTCGATTTCCGGCTGCGCCCCTCTGGCAATAAGGGGCCGATCGCCGTGCGGCTGCAGGCTTTCGAGGAGTATCAGGCCAAGGAAGCCTGGACCTGGGAGCGCATGGCGCTGACCCGCGCCCGCGTCGTGGCGGGCCCTGCGGAATTCTCGGCGCGCGTCGAAAGCGCGATCGCCGAGGCGCTCTCGCGCCCCCACGATCCCAAATCCGTCGCCGCCGACGCGCTCGACATGCGCCGCAGGCTCGAGCGCGAGAAAGGAGCGGGCGGGCTTTGGGACCTCAAGCAGGCGCCGGGCGGCCAGATCGACATCGAATTCGTGATGCAGTTCCTTGAGCTGACGCAGCGGCGCGCCGACGGGCGCCGTTTCTCGACCGCGATTGCGGAGGCGCTGAGAGAGCTTGCCGAGATCGGCGCGCTGCCCGAGGGCGACATCGCGACCTTGAGCGAGGCGACGACGCTCTATCAGGCGCTCACGCAAATCCTGCGCTTGGCGGCGCCGGAGAACTTCGATCCGAAGACGGCCTCGCGCGGACTGACCAGCCTCGTGCTCGATGCGGCCGCCGCCCCCGACCTCTCGCATCTCGAAGCGCATCTGGCCGAGACGCAATCTAGGGTGAGGGAGGTTTTTGCGCGGGTCATCGGGGCGCCGTGAGACCTTCCAGCCGTCAGAACGCCTGCTTCAAGGCGACGAAAAATCCCCGCCGCGGCCCATATTGCGGTGCGAAGACGCCGATGCCCGAGCCGTCGCGCAGCTCATA
Organism: uncultured Alphaproteobacteria bacterium; assembly: GCA_963798515.1. Taxonomy (GTDB): domain Bacteria; phylum Pseudomonadota; class Alphaproteobacteria; order Rhizobiales; family Beijerinckiaceae; genus Methylocystis. The sequence continues at coordinate 5,832 of CAWCTS010000015.1, read as the reverse complement.
GGCGTGATCGAGGAGATTGACGACGTCGAAACGAAGCGTGAGCGGCTTGTCGAACAGGGTTCCGATCTCGCGCCACAGGCCGAGATTGACCTGCGTGTAGGGAGACACATGCGTCGTATTGGCGAAGCCCGATCGCAGGCCGCTGCCATAGATCATGTCGATTGCGCCATGCGTCCCTGAAAGGACGTAGGATGCGCCGGCTGAGGCCGTCCAGATCTGGGCGTGGTCTGTATAGATGTAATGGTTCGCCACATAGGCGTATTCGTCGGCGTCGAAGAGGAATTGATTGGATGTCCACTGCGTGGCGCGCTGGCGGCCCCAGGCGAGATTGCCGTAGGCGCGAAAGTCGCCGCTCTCGAATTTGGACGAGAGCTCGACGCCGCTGTTGTAGGCGCGATCGTAGTTGAAGGCCGTCAGCGCATAGGCTTGCCCGAACTGCCCGTCGTCGAGAAGATTGCGCGCGCGCTTGTAGTAGAAATCCAGGCCGACCTCGAGCTCGCGCGCGATCTTCTGCGTCGCGCCGACGTCAAAAACATGCGCGCGCTCGGGACGCACGGGACTCGAGAAGGGGATCTCCGGCTGCTGCGTCGTGTTGTTGTAAAAGGCGAGAGTTGTCGGCGAGGCGAGCGCCTGTGGCGGCGGCGTGAAATTGCGGGCGTAGCCACCGTGCAGCGTCGTTCCCTCCATCGGCTTGAGGACGAGCGCGAAGCGCGGACTGACTTGGTTCGCCTCCACGAACTGCCAGATCTGATCGAAGCGCAGGCCGCCGTTCAGCGTCAGCTGATCGTTGAGCTTCCATTCGTCCTGCGCATAGACGCCGGCGATCCAGCCGACCTTTGCGCTGGAATCATAGACTCCATAAGGCTGGTCGATCGGATCGCCATTCGCGTCGAGCGGCTCGAGGCTCGAATTGTTGACGACATGGGTTTTTTCGCCGCTGGCGGTGAATCCGGCGCGCAATGTGTGGGCGTCCGTGATGCGATAGGCGGCGTCCCCTTGCAGCCCGTTGACGAGGCTCGCGCGATAGACGTCAGACGCGACGCCGTCGAAGATGAGATCGCCGATCTGATCGGGGACGTAATGCAGCGTCGAGTAGCGCGAGAAATAGGAGAGCTGCGTGTCCAGGGCGGCGGAGGATTGCGTCAAGGCGATGACATTGTAAAAGTTGCGCTCGTCCTGGATTTCGTTGAGCTTCGCAGAGTCGAACCAGCTGACGCCGAAGGCCTCGAAATTCGGCGGTTGATTGGGGTTGTTGGGGATGTGGAAATTGGCGACAGACGTTCCCGTGATGAAGCTGAGTTTCGTCGCGTCGTCGATCGCGTAGGCCGCATAGCCGAAGAACCGCCCCTGCTCGGTGAGGTCGTGGATCGCCTCATGGCTCGGCGTCGGGTTTTCGATACCGAGGTTGTTACGAACCAGGCGACCCGTGGCGAAGACCTCCCACTGTCCGCTCTTGGCGCCATATTCGAAGAAGGTTTGGCCGGTGGCGTGGCTGCCGCCGTAGAGCGTGACATTGCCGCCAGGCGTGTCGGGCGGCGCGCGCGAGATGATGTCGACAAGGGCCGCGGTGCGCAGGCCGTATTGCGCCGGCAGCGCGCCGGTGACCAGCGACAGGGAGCCGATGAAGCCCGTGTCCATGACCTGCCCGAAGCCGGAGACGCCATCGGGCAGGAGGACGCCGTTGATGCGGTATTGCAGATTGGCGTGTTCGTTGCGGACATGCAGATTGCCGCTGGCGGCCGAATCTTGCGCCACTCCGGGAGCTTGAAGCAGGACCTTATCGAGCGGCGTCTCATTGCCTTGCGGAAGCGCCTCTATCGCCGCGCGGTCGAACGAATATTGGCTCACCCCGATCTTCGGCAGCAGACGATCGAGCCTCTCGGGGTTTGTCAGCGCCGCCGGCGACGGCGCGGGCGCGGGGGCCGGAGACGGCGGGCCGGGGACCGCCGCCACAGCGCGCTGACTGGGTTGCGGCGCGGAATGACGCGCCGCCGTCGTCGTCGGGCGCGCCGGCTGCGGCGGTCGACTTCGGGCCTGCTTGCGTGGCTTTTGCGCCAGCTCAATGTCGGGAAGCGAATATTGAGCGGCGACGTCGCGCTCCGGCAGCGGCGCCAGAATCGCCGCAAGGAAAGCGAGAGATCGTCTGGCCAGCCCTCGGCGCATCGCGTTGTCCATTCTCGTCGGAGTGGAGATGTAATGTTATATTATAACGTCGATTGTGGTGAGAATGCGGCGCGGTAGGACTTCTGGGTCCGGCTTGGCGCGGGCGAACAAAGCTAGAAAACGGGCTTGTGTTTGAGAACAAAGCATGCACAATAATCGCAGGCTGGACGGGCTGCATTTTGCTTTGATCCGCCGTTGCGCCGCCCGCGTTCCCCTGTCAGAAGGATTTTTCGCCGTGAGCCAAGCCAATCTCCGCGTCGTTGAAGGGACCTCCGTGGACAAGACCAAGGCGCTCGACGCCGCGCTGTCGCAGATCGAGCGCGCGTTCGGCAAAGGCTCGATCATGCGGCTCGGCAAGAACCAGAAGCCGGTCGAGATCGAGACCGTCTCCACGGGCTCGCTCGGGCTCGACATTGCGCTCGGCGTCGGCGGCCTGCCGCGCGGGCGCATCGTCGAGATTTACGGGCCGGAGTCCTCGGGCAAGACGACGCTGACGCTGCATGTCATCGCCGAGGCGCAGAAGGCGGGCGGCGTCTGCGCCTTCGTCGACGCCGAGCATGCGCTCGATCCCATCTACGCCAAGAAGCTCGGGGTGCAGCTCGACGAGCTCTTGATCTCGCAGCCCGACACGGGCGAGCAGGCGCTGGAGATCACCGACACGCTGGTGCGCTCGGGCGCGGTCGACGTGCTGGTGGTGGATTCGGTCGCGGCGCTGACGCCCCGCGCGGAGATCGAGGGGGAGATGGGCGAGGTGCAGCCGGGCCTGCAGGCCAGGCTCATGAGCCAGGCCCTGCGCAAGCTGACGGCGTCGATCTCGCGCTCCAACACGCTGGTGATCTTCATCAATCAAATCCGCATGAAGATCGGCGTGATGTATGGCTCGCCGGAGACGACGACGGGCGGCAATGCGCTGAAGTTCTACGCCTCGGTGCGGCTCGACATCCGGCGCATCGGGGCGATCAAGGACCGCGACGAGGCGGTGGGCAATCAGACGCGCGTGAAGGTGGTCAAGAACAAGGTGGCGCCGCCGTTCAAGCAGGTCGAGTTCGACATCATGTATGGCGAGGGCATCTCCAAGGTCGGCGAGCTCGTCGATCTCGGCGTGAAGGCCGGCGTCGTGGAGAAATCCGGCGCGTGGTTCTCCTATGACAGCCAGCGGCTGGGGCAGGGGCGCGAGAACGCCAAGAACTATTTGAAGCAGAATCCCGCGGCCGCGGCCAAAATCGAGCAGGCGATCCGCGCCAACGCCGGCGTCGTCGCCGAGAAGATCCTCGAGGAGGGCGGCGAGACGGAGGGGGACGGCGAGGAATAAGTGCGCATCGAGCCTTGGCCTAGAAAGCCGCCCTTGCATCCAGCCCTTCGTTGCGGCATGGAGAGCCTGTCCTTCGCGGGCATGCAGGAGTGTAGCTCAATTGGTAGAGCACCGGTCTCCAAAACCGGGGGCTGGGGGTTCGAGTCCCTCCACTCCTGCCATTCGGCAGACCGAGGCGCAGGCCGCACCCTCCCATCCCTGAGACGGCGACACCGCGGCGCGCGAGGCCTTTGACCGAGCCTTTCTCGCGACCTTGCAGAGGTCACGCTGCGTTTGAACTTTGCCGTTCAGACGCAGCGCGTGAACGTTTCCTCAAAATCCTGCGACGATCGGCCTCTTGTCGAAGAAGTCGAGCGGACCGCTGACCGTGACGCGGAACGCCGGCGGATCGATCGGCTTGAAGGTTCGCTCCGAGATGCCCAGAGCGCTGCCGCCGACGTACCAGGGGTTAATCGCGAAATCCTGCTTGCCGAAGACATTCCCCTGATAGTCGATCATGTCGGCGCGCGAGTTGAGGATGTTGAAGCCGTCGACCTGCACCTTCCAGCCATTGTCGAAGCGATAGCCGAGACGCGCGTTGACGGTGAATGTCGCATGCGACTCGATCTGGCCGTCTTCGGTCAAGGGCCGCGCGCCGAAATAGCGACCGCGCAACGCGCCGAACCAGCCGGTTTTCTCGCCAAGCTCGAGGCCGAAAGTGGAGACCCAGACCGGGGCGAGCATCAGATAGTTGCCGGGAGAGATCCTGGCAGGCCCAGCGGCCAGAGCGGGTCCCCCGCAACTCCGCCCGAGAGATAGGTGAACCAATTGGCGAACTGCTGCTGGTCGTAGCCGCGGAAGCGCGCATGCGTGCCGGTCACCTCGCCATCCGCATGGGCCCAGCTCGTGATCTCGTAGTTACCCGTGAATTCGAAGCCGTAGCGGCGGCCGGGGCGCCCGTAGACGCTCGTCGCGCTGTCGGCGTTGAAGGTCTGCTCGGCGTCGAGGTCTTGCCAGAAGAGCGTGATGGTCGCGTCCAATCCCGGCAGGATGCCCTTGCTGCGCAAGCCGCCTTCGGCGCCGCGGGTTTTCGTCAGAAGCTGCACGTTGGGGATGTAGGAATAGGACCCGCCATCCGTCGACCAGTGATTGGTTGCGCCGCGCATGTCCTCAGCGCGCAGTCCTTCGCCGAAGTTAAAGAAGATTTCGGTGTTGTTATAGGGTCCGAGCACGGTCCCGACCTTGGGGCTCGTGAAGAACCGCCCGAGCTCGCCATTGTTGAGGCTGCCCATATAGAAGGGGGTCGCCGGAACTAGGAATGTTCCGCTCGGGTCAGGCACGAAGGGCGGAAAGGAGCCCAGCGCGAGCAGAGGATTGGCGACAGAGTTCACCGAGCCGTGCACATAGTCGAGGCGGAAGCCTTCCGTGGTGCGGAACCAGGGCGTCCAGAACTGCGTCGTGTCCGTCCAGGCGCCGTGGATATATTCCTTGATGTAGTTATTCGAGATCTGGTCGAACTGCATCCTCTGGAACAAGTCGCCGTTGCCGTTCAGAATGAAGTCGGCGAGGCCCTGATAGCCGATGCGCGTCTCCATCGAGACGTCCTGCAGGGTGTATTTCCAACCATGCATGAGCTTGAGGCCATATTGCTGGCGATGGTCAAATTGGTGCGTTTGGTCCCCCAGAGGCGAAGGTGTTGGCGCTGTTCTCTGGAAGAGCAGGCTGGCGGGATTGGTTTGCCAGTAGGTGAAGTTGTCATAGAGATTGGTGTCGTTGTGAATCATATAGGCTTCGACGCGCGACCAGTCGTTCTTATTGGTCTCGCTCCAGCGCATCGATAGGCTGTAGCGCGCGCCATTGCCGCCGTCCGTCGGGTCCTGCGTGTCCCAACGCGACATGAGCCCTTCCGAGACCAGATTGTAGGGGATCTGATCCGTCGCAAAATAATGCTGCGAATAGGCCATCGCCGTGAGCGAGAAGCCGTTTGCGTCCGTGCCTTCGCTCCAACGCGCGTAGCCATTGATCTTGCGCGCTTCGTCGGGACGCTGCCAGGGGCCGTTATAGTTGGCGAGCTCGAGGGCCATCAGCAGCTCGCCTTGGCCGACGGCCCAGGACTTGGCGCCGAGCGCCCGGCCATAAAGGAAGCTGCCGCCCGAGCCGATGACGAGGCCCTCGCGCAGCTTGTCGATGTAGTTCATGTGGACCGCGCCGACGGCCGAGAACACGCCCTCGTCGGCGAAATAGGGACCCTTTGCGCACCTCGAACTCGCTGAGCAGCTCGGGGATCAGGAAGTTCGTGTCGGCGTAGCCGTTGCTGTGGATGTGCGACGGCTGATTGACGTTCATGCCGTCCATCGTGATGCCGATGTCGTAGCCGT
>CAWCTS010000014.1:0-30504 GCA_963798515.1 uncultured Alphaproteobacteria bacterium | reverse complement strand
TGTGCGCTCGAACGGTTTCCTCGAAAGGAAGCCGCTACTCGCCGGCGCGGTGCGGCTTGTGCTGCGGCATCTCGGAGTCGTCCCGCCGCCGGAAGCGCACGACCGAGCCGGGCGCGCGGTTGCGTTGGGCGATGCGATTGCGACCCGTGCCCGTGAGCACGTAATGGCCGCGCGAGTCGTCCCAACGCATCAGATCCGCTTGAATGGCGGTCTGACGCAGCGCGATCGTCATCGGGTCCTGCACATAGGCGGGGGCGATGTCGCCATGGAGGTCGACTCTTTTGAGCGCCTCGAGCAAGCGGGATTCTGCGGCGTGAGTCATCGCCCTCGAATGTGGCGCCAAACGCCGCGTCCCGCAAGAGGCTTTACGACGCAGGGCGGCCGACCCGGCTCTCGAAAAGCCAATGATTTTATTCCATCTTTGAATTGTCTTGCTGTGTTCGCGCAATGTTTCGGCGCCGCCCGCGGCCGCAAGCTTGAACCTGACGGACCCGGACTGGCTCCCGGCTAAGCCGTCGCTTGGGGCTCGAGCGCCTTTGTTGCCCTCGGCCGGGCAATGGGCTATGAGCGCCGCAACGCGAGTTTTGGGCGCGCCCGCGCTGTCCGACAAGTCTCGCAAAATCAACCGAAATAGCGATCAAGAGCAGAGCGATGAAAGCCGATATCCATCCCGACTATCACATGATCAAGGTCGTCATGACCGACGGCACGGAATTTTTCACCCAGTCGACCTGGGGCAAGCCGGGCGATGTGCTGAATCTCGACATCGACCCGAAGACCCATCCGGCCTGGACCGGCGGCTCGGCGCAGCTGCTCGACCGCGGCGGACGCCTCTCGCGCTTCAACACGCGCTTCGGCAACATGTCCTTCGGCAAGAAGTAAACTGCCCAACTAACGGCTCGACGAGGCTCCCGCGCGCGGGGGCCTTTTTCGTTCGTGCGCCGAGGCGGGCGTCCAAAGTAAAAAGCGTCCCATGACCGGCGCCGGCACAGACCGCAGCAAGCTGAGAATCGAGGGCGGACCCGCCGTGATTCTCGTTCGCCCGCAGCTTGCGGTGAACATCGGCATGTGCGCGCGGGCGATGGCGAATTTCGGCCTCTCGGACCTGCGCCTCGTCGCGCCGCGCGAGGGGTGGCCGCGCACCGACGCCTATCGCAAGGGGGCCTATGCCGCGGCGGCCGGGGCCGTGCATCTCCTGGAGGGCGCGAAGGTCTTCCCCGACGTGCCGAGCGCCATCAAGGATCTGGCTTTCGTCTATGCCGCGACGGCGCGCGGGCGCGGCCAGGCCAAGCCCGTGCATCTCCCCTCGGAAGCCATGCCGCGTCTCGCCGAGGGCTATGCGGCGGGGGAGCGGCCCGGCGTGCTCTTCGGGCCCGAGCGCACCGGCCTCGACAATGACGAGGTCGCGCAGGCCGACGCAATCCTGACCTTTCCGGTCAATCCCGCTTACGCCTCGCTCAATCTCGCGCAGGCCGTGCTGCTCACGGGCTATGAATGGTTTCGCGCCGCGCATGGCGACACGCCGCCATTCGACGCGACAGACCGCTCGCCGCCCGCGACACGCGAGATGACGGCGGCCTTCTTCGACTTTCTCGAGGATGAGCTCGACGCGCGCGAATTCTTCCGGCCGGCGAGCAAGAAGCCGGTGATGGCGCGCAATCTGCGCAACATCTTCCACCGCATGGCGATGAGCGAGCAGGACGTGCGCACGCTCTGGGGTGTCGTCAGGCGGCTCGTCGAGGGGCCGCGCCGCGAGCCCTATTCGGTGCGGCGCAAGCGCGAGCTCGAGGCGCGCGCAAAGGAAGAGGCGGCAAAGGCGGAAGCGAAACGCGCGCCGAAGGGACCGGCCCCCGAGGCGCCGGAGTGAATCGCGCACTCGATTCATGGACGCGTGGGGCCGCCGCTCTCATCCAAAATCACCTTGCGAGCTTTGCCTAAAGCGGTGTACATTCGCATCATTTGCTGCAAATTTTGGTTTACAAAACTGATTTTTGCGGCATCCTGTCGCAGCTTTGGATCGTCGGCGGCCGGAGTTGTTTTCAGCCGAGAGCGGTCTCGTTTTCAGGGGGCTTAAATGAGGAGCTTGGCTAAATTGTTGGTAAGCGGCGCCATCGCGCTCGCGGCGCTGGCCCCCGCGGCGGCGGGAGCTTCCACCTTAAAGGTGACCTTAGACATTCCGGGTCAAGGGGTTGACGTGTCTTGGTTGCAGGACTCAAAGCCCATGCCGATCAGCGCTCAGACGGGGTCCTACACGCTCGTGTCGATTTCCGGCTTGGTATCGACCGGATCGATGGTAATCTCCGGTTGGACGAATATGTCTTACTTCGCCCAATCCAACTTAGGCGGCTTGGAGACTCAAGGTGGGACCGGGTTCCCGAATCTAGCCTATGATTTCGCTACCACTCCGGCCACTCAGCTATATACCGGCACGGAGCAGAAGCCCGTTTTCGGCCCAGGAAGTTATTCTGGAGCCGAGACCAATAGCGGCGACGCAGCAACTTTGACCTTCGTTGTGGTTCCTCCCAACGGCGCCCCCGGCCCGGTTCCCGGCGCTGGCGTCGCGGGCCTCGCCGCTCTGGCGCTAGCCGGCCTCTATACGCGCACGCGCCGCGCCTGACGCCAGCCGCTTTTCCCTCTCCCCGTTCGCGGGGAGAGGGAGCACGACGCCTCTACTCCGCCGGCTTCTTCAGCTTTTTGTCCGCCTCGCATGGCTTCAGCGGTTTTTGCACGGCGTTGATCACCTTCTTCACGCGCATCGCGCTCGGATCGGTCTGCACGGTGAGGCAGGCGCAGCCATAGCCGTAATCGCCATTGGTCTTCACCCACTCCTTCGTCGTGAAGTCGGGCAGATTGTCCATGCCATAGGCCTGATAGCCGCCCTGCGCGCCGAGCACCCACTCGCCCTTGGGATCGATGAGGCTCCAATTGCCGGGCGTCGGGTTGACGATCCAGCCGCAGCGCTTTTCATTGGCGGCATGCGCCGGCGGCAGGGCCGTCGCGAGCGCGAAAGCGAAGAGGAACACACAGAGGCGCTTCATTTGAGAAAAATCCGAGGCGCTTAGCGCCCGCGCAAGCTTTGGCGGCGATACTGTATGCGCGGTGCGGGCTTCGTTTACGCGGCCGTATCTTGCGCCTAATATATTCCTCCAGGAGCCGGCGCAAATGCGAGGCCCAGGCCATACCTCCGCGGAAAGCCAGAGGACCCCGACGATGACCTATGCAGCGCCGGCGGCGCCGGAACGCAGCTTCGCCTCGCCTCTCGCTCGCCGCCTCGCGCGGGAGGGCGGAATCGACCTTTCCGCGCTTCAAGGGTCGGGTCCGCATGGCCGCATTGTTGAGCGCGACGTCGCGCAGGCGCTCGCCGCGGGCAGCCAGGGGCGTCCTCCCGCCGCGCCGCCGTTCCTCGCGCCTCAGCCCTCGGACGAAACCGCGCGAAAACTCTTTGAGATCGACAGTTTTACGGAAGTCCCGCACGATACGATGCGCAAGGCCATCGCGCGCCGCATGACCGAGGCCGCGCAAACGATCCCGCATTTCTATCTCACCTGCGACGTCGAGATCGACGCGCTGCTGCGGCTGCGCGAGGAAGCCAACGCCGCCGCGCCGGGCCTCGCCGAGGGAAAGCCAGCCTGGAAGCTCTCGGTCAACGACTTCATCGTGAAGGCCTTGGGCGTCGCCTTGCGCGACGTGCCCGACGCGCGCGTGACCTTCACGCAAAACGCGATGCTGCGTCACAAGCACAGCGACATCGGCGTCGCGGTGGCGCTCTCCGACGGCGGTCTCGTCTCGCCGATCGTGCGACGCGCCGAGGAGAAGAGCGTGCGCGAAATCTCGGCCGAGATTCGCGACCTCTCGGCGCGCGCCAATGAGCGCCGGCTGAAACCGCTGGAATATGAGGGCGGAGTCGCCGGCCTCTCCAATCTCGGCATGCGCGGCGTGAAGCATTTCACGGCGTTGATCAATCCGCCTCAGTCGACAATCCTCGCGGTTGGCGCGGGAGAGAAGCGGGCCATCGTCAAGGACGGGGCGCCCGCGGTGGCGACGCTGATGACCGTTACGCTCTCCTGCGATCATCGCGCCGTCGACGGCGCGCTGGGCGCCGATCTTCTCGCGGCCTTCAAACGCGCGATCGAGCGCCCCATCGCGCTGCTCGTGTAGAATGGAAGAGCGATTCGCGCTGCGGGCCAGGGCATGCCTGAACTTCGACGCCTGAGACTGTCGCCTCTCCTCCTCGCCCTGGCGGCGAGCCTTATCTCGACTGCCGCCTTCGCGCAGCAGCCGTTGGACGAGTTCTTGGGCGCGGAGCCGGTCTTCCCTTCGACCGTCGCGCCCTCGACGGCCGGCGCCGGCTGCCGAGGCCGAGGCGCCGGCCCCCAAGCCCAAGCCGAAACCCAAGCCGCAGCCGCCGCGCGAGACGGCGCTTTCCGATGATCCGACGCCGGCGCTGCAGCCCGAAACCTATTTCGCGACCGCCAAGGCCGCGGAGCGCTATGCGACGATCGTCGATCAGGGAGGCTGGCCGCGTGTCGGCGTCAAGCTCAATCCCGGCGCGAAGGGCGCCGCGGTGCAGGCCCTGCGCCGTCGTCTCGCCGCCGAGGACGACACCGTCGCGACAACGGGGAACGTGTTCGACCCGGCGCTCGTTCAGGCGGTCAAGCGTTTCCAGTTCCGCATGGGGCTGCGCCAGACGGGAATCGTCGCGGGCGCCACGCTGCGCGAGCTCGACGTGCCGGCGGATGTGCGCTCCCGGCAGCTTTCGGCGAGCGCGATGCGCCTTGCGAGCGTCGATTTCCCCTATGGCCCTCGCTATATCGCCGTGAACATTCCCTCGACCGCCGTCGACGCCGTCGAGGGCGACAAAGTCGTGCGCCGCTATGCGGCGATCGTCGGCGGTCCCGAGCATCATTCGCCGGAAGTCGCCGCCAAGGTGATGGCGATCAACATCAATCCGACCTGGACCGTTCCTGTCTCGATCATCAAGAACGAGATCGCGCCCAAGATGCAGCAGGACCCCAATTATCTTTCGCGCATGCACATCCGCGTGCTGAACCATCAGAACGAGGAGGTTGATCCGCGCCGCGTCGACTGGTCGAGCGAACGCGCGCTGAACTACACGCTGCGCCAGGATTCAGGCGCGCATAATTCGCTTGGCCTCATCCGCATCGCCATGCCGAACCCGCACTCCGTGTATATGCACGACACGCCGTCGCGCAATCTTTTCGCCAATGACTATCGCTTCCTCTCGCATGGCTGCGTGCGCGTGCAGGGCGTGGATGAGCTTGCGCTCTGGCTGTTGCAGGGCGACGGGCAGAGCCAGTGGGATGCGGAGACGCTTAAAGGCGAAGATTGCGAGCGGCGAGCGCGAGGACGTGCGCTTGAACCATCCGGTGCCGGTCGTCTGGGTCTATATGACGGGCTGGGCCTCCGCCGACGGCACCGTGCATTTTCGCGACGACGTCTATGGCGTGGATGAGGTCGACGCTCTGGCGCAATGAACGAAAAGCTCGGCGCTGGCGCGGCTCAGATCGCCTCCTTGTCGCGCTCGCCGGTGCGGATGCGAACAACTTGGTCCAAGGTGTAGACGAAGATCTTTCCGTCGCCATGCGTTCCGGTTCGCGCGACCTCGACGATCGTCTCGATCACTTTCTCGACCTGCTCGCTGTTCACCACGACCTCGATTTTGAGCTTGGGGATGAACATCGCGACATATTCTGCGCCCCTGTAGATGTCCGTGTGGCCGGCTTGCCGCCCGTAGCCTTTCACCTCGGTCACCGTCAAGCCCATGACGCCGATCTTGCGGAGCGTGTCCTTGATGTCGGTCAGCTTGAAGGGCCGGATGACGGCCGTCACACATTTCATTTTCTTTTTCTTTCCCTCGCCCAGCGGCGCGCGATTAGCGAAATCTCGCGTCGATCATGGCGAAAAGCTTACTTTGCAGCAATCAAAAACGAGATTCGTCACGCCCGCGCAGAGCTTAGCGCGTCTCGTCCTCGTCTTCGCGCTCCGGCTCAGCCTCCTCGCCTTCGGGGCGCGGCGGGTTGAGGAAGACGGAACGCAGCGCGGGCGCGACGACGAGCAGCATCACCGGGCCGATCAGCATGCCGCCGACGACGACGGTGGCGAGCGGACGCTGCACCTGCGAGCCGATCGCATGCGAGATCGCGGCGGGGAACAGCCCGACGCCCGCCGACAGCGCGGTCATCAGCATCGGCCGCATGCGCTGCTCGGAGCCATGGAAGATCGCTTCCTTATAGCCCATGCCTTGGATCGTGAGTTCGCGGAAATAGGTGATGTTCAAAATGCCGTCCATCACCGCGACGCCAAAGAGCGAGATGAAGCCGATGGCCGCTGAAATGGAGAAGTCGAGGCCCGCGATGTAGAGCGCGATGACGCCGCCGCCCAGCGCGAAGGGAATGCCGGCGATGGCGACGAGGCTCTCGCGCAAAGAGTTGAAAAGGCCGTAGAGCAGCAGCAGAATCAGCGCGAAGGTGACCGGCACGACGATGGCCAGCCGCTTCTTGGCCTGCTGCAGATTCTCGAATTCGCCCGCCCAGAGGATCTGATAGCCCGTCGGCAGCTTGATCGTCTTGGCGACGCGCTCCTGCGCCTCCGCGACCGTGCTGCCGAGATCGCGCCCGCGCACGCTGAATTTGATCGGCACATAGCGTTGGCTGCGGTCGCGGTAGATGAAGGCGGCGCCCGTATCGAGCGAGATCGACGCGAGCTCGCGCAGCGGGACATAGGCGTTGACCGAAGCCGGCGTGTTCACCGCCACATTGATCGAGCCGATCTTCTCGATCGAATTGCGAAAATCCGGCTGCAACCGCACCTGCACCCCAAATTGCCGATCGCCTTCGAGCACCGTGGTCGCGACGACGCCGCCCGTCGCCGCCTGGATGAACGTGGTGACGTCGCCGACGTTCAGCCCATAGCGCGCGCATTTGGCGCGATCGACCTTGATGTTGAGATTGGGCTGGCCCATGACATGGAAGACGCCGAGATCCTCGACGCCGCGCACCTGCCGCACCTCGGCCAAAATCTGGTCGGCCAGCTCCTCGAGCTTGATCAGATTGGGGCCGACGACCTTGACCGAATTCGCGCCCTTGACCCCGGAAAGCGCCTCTTCCACGTTGTCTTGAATATATTGCGAGAAATTGAAGCCGATGCCGGGAAGCTCGTCCTCAAACTCCTTTTGAACGATGTCGGTGAGCTTCTCCTTTGAGAGCCCGGCGGGCCATTGATCGAAGGGCTTCAGCGGAACGAAGAGCTCCACATTGGAGAAGGGCGAGGCGTCGGAGCCATTGTCGGGCCGCCCATGCTGCGAGACCACGGTGACGATCTCGGGATGGCGCAGCAGGATCTCGCGCATCTTGCGCGTCGCTTGCGTGCCGTCGTCGAGAGAGATCGTCGGCGGCAGCTGCGCGCGGATCCAGAAATTGCCTTCCTCCAGCGCCGGCAGGAATTCGCTGCCGAGCCGCGTCGCGATGAGCACGCTGAAAAGCAGAAAGGCGCCGCCGAGGCCGATCGCCAGATTGACGTTGGCGAGCGCCCAGCGCAGCGCGGGCGTGTAGCGATCGCGCAGCTGGCGAACGACCCAGGTCTCGACTTCCTCGACATGCTGCGGCAGCACGAGCGAGGCGAGCACCGGCGTCACGGTGAAGGTCGCCATCAGCGCGCCAGCGAGCGCATAGGCGTAGGTGCGCGCCATGGGGCCGAAAATCTGGCCTTCGACGCCCGTCATCGTGAAAAGCGGCAGAAAGGCCGTGACGGTGATGGTTGCGGTGAAGAACACCGCCTTGTCGACTTGCAGCGCGCTGATGAAGATGAGCCGCAGACGGTTGGTCCAGATCGCCGCGCTGCCGTGCGAGCCCATCGGCGTCGTGGGGTCCTCCCCCCAGAAGCCTTCGGTCAAATGCCCAAGCAGCCGCTCGCGCGCGGCCTTCGGGGCCTGAAAGTTGCGAAAGATGTTCTCCACCAGAATGACCGCCGAGTTGACGATGATGCCGAAGTCGACCGCGCCGACGGAGAGCAGATTCGCGTCCTCGCCCCGGATCACCAGCATGATGATCGCGAAGAACAGCGCGAAGGGAATGTTCACGCCGACGATGATCGCGCTGCGCAGATCGCCGAGGAAGATCCACTGAATGAGGAAGACGAGCGCGCAGCCGAAGAAGAGGTTGTGCAGGACCGTATGCGTCGTGACCTCCACGAGGGCGCTGCGATCGTAATAGGGCTCGAGCTTCACTCCTGGCGGCAGCGAGCCGTCGTGATTGAGCCTTTCCGTCTCCGCTTCGACCAGAGGCAGCACGTCGTTCGTGTGCTGCATGCGGCCCATGAGCAGGATCGCCGCGGCGATGTCGTCCTCATGGTCGCGCCCGGCGATGCCGAGACGCGGCACATAGCCGACCTCGACCTTCGCGACATTCTTGATCGTCACCGGCACGCCGTTGGTCTGCGAGAGGACGATGTTTTCGATGTCCTCGGTGCGGGTTCCTCGCGTCAGATCGTCGTTTCCGCCGTCGTCGATGAGGCCGACGCCGCGGATGTTGATCGACTGCTGGCCAATCTGGATCTCGCGGCCGCCGACGTTCACATTGGCGTTGCCGATCGCCGAGATGATCTGCGGAATCGTGACATTATAGGCTTCGAGCTTCTGCGGGTCGACGTTGACGTTGAACTGCTTCGTCGTGCCGCCCCAGGAGTTGATCTGCACGACGCCGGGGATGGTGAGCATCCGCCGCGTGACGATGTAATCCTGGATCGTGCGCAGATTGGTCAGGCCGAAGTTCGGCGGCCCTTTGATCTGGTAACGGTAGATTTCGCCGGTGAGGCTCGACTGCTGAATTTGCGGCGACTGGTTGCCAGGCAGCGTCACCCCCTGCTGCAAAGCGATCGCCGCCTGCTGATAGGCGAAATAATAGTCGATCTCGTATTTGAACGTCACGCGCACGAAGGAGAGACCGTAAAAAGAGGTCGAGCGCACGTTGATGACGCCGGGCACCGGATAGAGCGCGGTCTCGATCGGGATGGTGTAATATTTCTCCATCTCCTCGGAGGAGAGGCCGGCCGCCTGCGCGGTGATCTCCAGAATGACCGGAGCCGGATTGGGATAGGCCTCGATGTTGAGCTTCGAAAAGGCGAGCAGCCCGGCGGCGACGAAGATGATGACGCCGAGCACGACAATCGCGCGGCGCGTCAGCCCGAATTGCAGTATGGCCTTTAGCACCGTCCAAAGCCTCGCTTAATCCGCCGCGCCGCCCGCCAGCTTATTGCTCAAAAACAACGCGCCTTCTGTGACAACGCGCTCGCCGCGCTGCAGGCCTTCGAGAATCTGGTCGAAACCTTCCTGAATATGACCGACCTTGACCGTCCTGCGCACGAAGTGGCGGTCGTCTTTGGTCGTCCAAGCCGTGAGCGTGCCGTCGCCCTCGCGCACCACGGCGGCGGCCGGCACGGCGGTGGCGTTCACGGCGTCCTCGATGCGGATGGTGAAGTCGGCGAACATGCCGGCCCGCAGGAGATGCTGCGGGTCCTCGATCTCCGAGCGCACGAAGATGCGGCGCGTGTTGGGATCGACGGAAGGGCCGAGCACGGTGATCGTGCCGTCGAAGTCCCGACCCGGATAGGCGGCGACATGCGCCTTGAGCTTCTGCCCGACCCTGAAGAGCGGAATTTCCGCCTCCGGCACATTGGCGAGCAGCCACATGGAGGAGAGATCGGCGACGGTGAAGGGCGGCGGCGCGACGCCGGGCTGCACGAAGAGGCCCGGCGCGGCGTTGCGCGTCGTGACATAGCCGGTCATCGGACTCCGCACGATGAGGCTCGGATCGGCCTTGCGCATGGCGATGATGGCGTCGATATCCGCGTCGGTCTTGCCGAAGATGCGCACCGCGTCGCGCGCAGATTTCAAATTGCCTTCCGCGGTCTGCTGGTCGGAGGTCGACTGGTCGACCGCCTGCTGCGAGGCGCCGCCGAAAGACTTCATCTTCTGGGCGCGCGCCAGCGTCGTGTTTTGGAGCTTCAGCACGCCGGCGGCGGCGATCAGCGTCGATTCGGCGGCGAGAAGATCGGGACTGTCGATGGTGAACAGCACCTGATCCTTCTCGACCTTGTCGCCGACATTGGGAATGGCGGTGAGGATGCGGCCCTGGTAGGGCGTGAAGACCTGCGTCAGCCGGTTTTGATTGAAATCAATATTGCCGACCGCTTGCCGCTCGATGACGAAGGTTCGCGTTCCGACCACGCCGATGCTGATCGCCTCGACCTGCTTCGCGTTGAGGTCGACTGCAAGCTCTCCGGGCGTCGTTTCCGTCGCGGCGGGCGCCTCTTCGAGGGGTTTTCGCGCGAGGAAAAATGAATAGCCCACATAGGCCAGGACGAGCGCGATGAGGGCGGCGACGCCGTAGCTCGCATAGTTTCGCGCTCTTTTGGGAGATTCGCTCATTCAACCGTCCCGCGACAGGCGTATCTCTCCCCCGTCCGGATCGCTGGCGCCGCAAGGCGGCGAAGCCGGCGCACAGGGCCTCGTGACTGGAGCTATGGACAGGGAGCCAGCCTCTGGTTCACTGTCGAAACGACCGTAGCCCTCCTCTGGACGCATTTGCAATATCGCCTCGGGGCTGCGATAGGGCGCGGCGGGAGGATAGGCTTCTGGGACGGCCAAACCGGCGCCTCCGCGTCGTGCGGCTGGAACCAAAAGCCAGTCCAGCGTGCAGCCAAATCACGAGAACGGCGAGTGAAGCAATCCCTGCGAGCGCCTTTCGCCAGGCTGTGTCCGCTGACTGCGGTCGCGGCCCGCGCCGTGGCGGGGCTTGGCGTCCTTGTTCTCACGGGCTGCGCCGTGGGACCGGACTTCGTCTCGCCGCCCCCGCCCATGGCGGATCGCTTCACGCCGGAGCCGGTCAAAAGCGCCGGCTCCCAGAAGGTCGTCGTCGTGGACGAGATCCCGGCGCGCTGGTGGGAAGTTTTCCACAATAAGAATCTCAATGCGCTCATCGAGGCGGCGATCGAACGCAATGCGTCGCTGCAGGCCGCGCAGGCCGCGATCCGCATCGCCTATTATCAGGCCGAGGCGCAGAAGGGCGGGTTCCTGCCCTCGGTCCTGTTCGAGTCGAACGACAGTCGCAATCTGCAGGCGCCCGTCGAGTTCAACGTCAATCCCGGCGGTCCGACCAATCCCTATTCGCTCTTTCTGAAATCGCTGACGATCGCCTACTCGCCAGACATTTGGGGCGGCAATCTGCGCGCGGTGCAGTCGCTCGAGGCGCAGACCGAGCAGCAGCGCTATCAGCTCGAGGCGGCCTATCTCGCCTTAACGAGCAATGTCGCCTCGGCGGCGGTGCAGGAGGCGACGCTGCGCGGCCAGCTCGCCGCGACGCGCGAGGTGATCCAGGAGGCGCGCAACATCGTGACGATCCTGCGCAAGAGTTACGGGATCGGCGCGGTGGCGCAGGCCGACGTGCTCGTGCAAGAGGCGGCGCTGGCGCAAATGGAGCAACAGCTTCCGCCGCTCGAAAAGTCGCTCGCCTTTCAGCGCGATCTGCTGACGGCGCTCGCCGGGCAATATTCGACCGCGCAGGTGCCCGAGACCTTCAATCTGAGAGCGCTGACTCTTCCCGCGCATCTGCCTGTGACGCTGCCTTCCGCCTTCGTTCGCCAGCGCCCCGACGTGCGCGCGGCGGAGGCCGCGATGCATGCGGCGAGCGCGCAGATCGGCGTGGCCATCGCGGCGCGGCTGCCCACGATCACGCTGTCGGCTGGTGGCGGCTATCAGGGCTATAGCATGTCGCAGCTTTTCCTGCCGCAGACCGGCTTCTGGACGCTCGCCGCGGGCGTGTCGCAGCCGGTCTTCCAGGGCTTCTCGCTCTTGAACAAGCAGCGCGCCGCCGAAGCGGGGCTAACGCAGGCCGAGGCGCAATACCGTCAGACGGTGATCGGCGCCTTCCAGAACGTCGCCGACGCGCTACGCGCCTTGCAGGCGGACGCAAAGGCGGTGCAGGCCGCCGTCCACGCGGAAACGGTGGCGCGGAAGAGCTTCGAGATCGTCAAGCAGCAGTTTCTCATGAGAGAGGGCAGCGCGGTCAACATGCTGCAGGTGTTGAACGCGGAACAGACGTGGCTCGCGGCTTCGGTCACGCGCATGAGCGCCGAGGGCCAGCGGCTCGGCGACGTGGTCGGCCTGTTCATGGCGCTTGGCGGCGATTGGAAGGACGAGAATTTGAAAAGGCTCTCGCCCACTCTCGAGCCGGTGCTGCCGACTGTCCCGGAGGTCGCGCATATCGACGAGCCGGTCAATCCGGATATCTTCCCGACCGGCGTCGAGTTCGGCAAGAGCCCCTGGGCCTCAGAAACGGTGCCGCCGCCGGCGGCGGGCTGGTTCCCGACTTTTCTTCAATAGTTGCTCTGGGCGCTTAGGCCTCAACGGCGAACGCGCCCGCACGTCGCCCCACGATGGCCGAGAGCGGCGCATCTTCGGCGCCGAGGCGCGTCAACAGGCCCTGCTTGATGCGCGAGACCAGTCCCGGTCCCTCGAAGACAAGCGCCGAATAAAGCTGCAACAGGCTCGCTCCGGCTTCGAGCTTGGCGAAGGCGGTTTCAGGGCCATCGACGCCGCCGACGCCGATGAGCGGAAACTGCCCCTCGACGCGCAGATAGGTTTGCGCGAGGCGGCGCGTGGACAGTGCGAAGAGCGGTCGTCCCGAAAGTCCACCCGTCTCCTTTGCGAAGGTCGAACGCAAGCTGTCGGGGCGCGAGATCGTCGTGTTGGAGACGATCATTCCGTCGATCTTCGCGTCGCGGGCGACGCGCACGATCGTCGTCGAGCTGCGCGAGCGTCACGTCCGGCGCGATCTTGAGCAGCAGTGGCGGCCGGCGCGCCGCGCTCTCGCGCGCGTCCAGGACGCGCAGGAGAAGCTCGCGCAAGGCCGAGGCCTCTTGCAGATCGCGCAGGCCCGGCGTGTTGGGCGAGGAGACGTTGATCGTCAGATAATCGGCGACGCTGGCGAATGTTTTCGCGCCCGCGACATAATCGGCGACGCGATCGGCCGAATCCTTGTTGGCGCCGACATTGACCCCGACGACGCCGTTGCGGGCGCGCGCTTCCAATCGCGCCAGCGCGGGAGAGTGCCCGTCATTGTTGAAGCCGTAGCGGTTGATGACGGCGCGATCCTCCGACAGGCGAAAGGCGCGCGGACGGGGATTTCCCGGTTGCGGAAGCGGCGTCAAGGTTCCGACCTCGAGGAAGCCGAAGCCGAGCCCCGGCGCCGCGTCGAAAACCTCGGCGTTCTTGTCGAAGCCGGCCGCGAGGCCGAGGGGATTGGCGAAGGCGAGTCCGAAGGCGCTCGTTTTCAGGCGTGGCTCGTCTGCCGGCGCAGGAGCCTTGGGGAGCAGCCGCAAGGCCGCGATTGTCGCACGATGCGCGGTTTCCGGGTCGAGCCCTCGCAGGGCCGCGGCGGCGAGATCGAGAATCACGGGAGCGTGTCCGTCATTGCGGGTCGGTTTAGCGGCGCTCGCCGCGAGAAACATACTCTGTATCCAAACGATCCCCTTCGAGAAAGGATGACCCTAGACTATAATACCGTCATGTCCGTCCCTGCGCAAAAATCGATGGATGTGGCGAGCCTTTCTCGCTTTTGCCGAAAAGCAGGAGCGCGGGCGCTTCGAGCTTTGGCGCGGCGAATTGGTCGCGATGGCGCCGGAGCGTGTCGAGCATGTGCGCGCAAAGGCCGTGATCTGGCGCGCGCTTGCGGCGGCGATCGAGAAGGCGGGCTGTTCTTGCGAAGCCTTCGTCGACGGGCTCTCCGTGGCGATCGATTCCGACACGGCCTATGAGCCCGACGCGCTCGTGAACTGCGGCGAAAAGATTCCGACCGGTTCGATGCTCGCTCCCGCGCCGGTCGTCGTCGTCGAGGTCGTCTCGCCCAGCTCGTCGAAGCGGGACACGGGTCTCAAGGTCGAGGGCTATTTCAGCGTCGCGACGATCGCGCATTATCTCGTCGTCGATCTCGCGAAGCGGATCGTTCTGCACTATCGCCGCGAAGGCGAGGCGCGCATCGGCGTAACGATCCTGCGCGAAGGATCGCTGACCCTCGATCCGCCGGGGATTGACGGTCGAGCTTGCGGAATTCTTCCGCTAGAGGCTCGTCCGGGCCGCTGCGTCAGCCGATGACGTAATTGAGCCCGACCGACGACTCCAGCGTCGCGCTTGCCGCGTGCAGCGAGACGGACCAAGCTCTGGTCTCCGACGATCCCGTCCTGCGTGACGCCGCCCCATTTTTGAAAAGCGATCACCGAAGCCTTCGTCTTGGGACCGAATTGACCGTCGATCGCGCCCGGCCCCACGCCCCACTCGCTGGCGCCGGTCGAAAGGACCTGTTGCAGGCTCTTCACCACGGCGCCCGATGACCCCTCCTGCAGGGTCGGCATGGGGCCGCCGTCCGGCAGAGCGGCCCAGGTGAGCGGGCCGACGACGCCGTCGGCCGCAAGGCCCGCGCCTTGCTGGAAGTCCTTCACGGCGACGGCGAGCTGAGCGCCGAACACGCCATCGACAACGATGCCGAGGTTGGGGGTGCGGCGCAGCGCTCTCTGCAATCGCCTTACGACGGGGCCGCTTGCTCCGATTTGGATTGTGGGCTGTCCGGGATTCGCCATGGTCGCCTCCTCGGTTCTGTTCTCAAAGAGCAGGGGGCGCCTTGGCAATTCGGCTCGCGGTCAATGAACGGCGCCGTCAATCCCTTGCTTCAACCTCCTTGCGAGCCACGAAAATCAAAACGCCCGTGAGCGGCGTTGGTTCCTTCCTGGTGCGCAGCAGATCGTAGAGCGATATTTTGCTGCGTCAGCGCCGCGAACTCGTGCGAGGGCGGGTCAGCCCCATGCGCCGCATGAAGAAGAACATGGCGAGCGCCGCCACGACGCAGAGGCCGAAGGCGAAGGCCGTGCCCCATTCCGCGTCTGCGAAGGGAAGATTGCGCGTGTTCATGCCAAAGAAGCCCGTGACGAAAGTCGCCGGCAGCAGCAGCGTCGTCACGACGGTGAGAACATAGAGGCGGTCGTTGAGAACCATTTCCGTCATCGCATTGAGCTCGTCCTGCAGCAGACGGGCGCGATCCTGCACCTCTCCAAGATCGCGGGCCAGAATGTCGGCGCGATGCGCGAGCCGCGCGCCCGTTTCCCTCAGCTCGTCATGCTCGGGCTCGCTCAGCGTCGCTTCGAGGCGCAGGAGCGGCGAGCGCAGCCCGGCGATCTCACGCGCGAGCCGCAGGGCCGAGCGACGCGTGACGCCAAGCGTCGCGCGTTCGCTCGCGCCGCCGGCGTCGCTGACGATGCGTTCTTCGACTTGGTCGAGCGCGGCGGAGAGCTCGAACACGATCTTGCCGAGCTCGTCGCAGACATGCCCGACGAAGGTCTCGAAAAGGTCGAGCGGCGTCTCGGTCGAGACGGCCCGCCGAAAGCGCTAGGCGCGTCGCCTCGACCGATTCGAGCGGCCGCTCCCGCGCGCTGATCAGGAAGCGCTCGCCGAAGACGAAGCGCAGATAGCCTGTTTGCGGCAGCCGGCCGCCGAGGCCGCGCTCGTAATCGACAATCGCGCCGCGCACGAGATTTGCGGAGTGATCAATGAATTGATGTTTGATCGGCTGCGTCAGGGTCTGGCGCGCGTCGTCGGAAAGCGCGGGGAGCTTTTTCAGGAAGCCGTGGACGCGCACGTCCTCCAGGTTGAGATGCAGCCAGACGAAGCCCTCGCCCGGCGCGCCGAGCTTCTCGACGTCACTCGCCTCTCCCGGCGTCGCGCGCCCCTCCTCGTCGAAGCGCAGCACGAAAACGCCGCCGGGAATGTCCACGTCCAGGGCGGGTTTGAGTCGGTCGAAGCTCACGGGCGGGCCTCCTCGTGAAGGGACGCGCGAAGGTGACAGGAGCCGCGCGCGAGGGCAAGGCGCAAAGGCCCTTCGGGTCTGCGGCTTGCTGGAAATAGCTCAGGCTTCGTAGAAAGCCGGCCCCATTCGGCACAAAATGTCGCTGAAACGGACGCCAGCGCAGCCCGTGTCCGGCGCGCTCGCCCTCAAGGAAAAAGCCCGTGAGCCCTGCCTGCGGAATCGACTTTGGGACTTCGAACTCCTCCGCAGGCTTCGTGCGCGATGGCGCGCCGGTGCTCGTGAAGGTCGAGGGCGACAGCACGTCCATCCCCAGCGCGATCTTCTATCCGGCCTTCGGCGGAAACATCTGCTTCGGCGTTCGCGCGATCGAATCCTATGTCGAAGGCGAGAACGGGCGTCTCTTTCGCGCCATCAAGAGCATTCTCGGCAGCTCGCTCATCACTGGAACCACCGTGGCGGGCGGCAAGCGCGCCAAATTCACCGCGATTCTCGGCAGCTTCCTCGGCCATATCAAGAAGACCACGGAGGAACAGGCGGGCGCGCCGATCGAGCAGGTGGTGCTCGGCCGGCCGGTTTTCTTCGTCGATAGCGACGCCGAGGCCGATCGCATCGCGCAGGACCAGCTCATGCAGGTCGCACGCGCGCAGGGCTTCAAGCATATCGAGTTTCAATATGAGCCGATCGCGGCGGCGCTCGATTATGAGCGCAGCGTCAAGGGAGAGGAGATCGCGCTCATCGCCGACATCGGCGGCGGCACGTCCGATTTCTCGATCGTCCGCGTCTCCGCCGTGCGCCGAAACGGGCCGGACCGCAAGCAGGACATCCTCTCTTACGCGGGCGTCCATGTCGGCGGCACGGATCTCGACTACAAGCTCAGCCTCAAGCAGGTCATGCCGCATTTCGGCTATCAGACGCGCCAGCGCAAGCGCCCGGAGCTTGACCTGCCGAACGGCTACTTCCACGAGCTCGCTCTGTGGCATCGGATTGCGTTTCTCTATACGCACAAGGTGGAGGCGGAGTTGAAGCATCTGCGCGCCATCGCCGAGGAGCCGGAGAAAGATCGAGCGCTTCCTGCGGGTCGTGCATGAGCGCGCCGGCCACAGGGTCGCCGGGGAAACGGAAAAGGCGAAGATCGTGCTTTCGGAAGAGCGACAGCGCGACGATAGATCTGGCCTCGATCGTCGAGGGTCTCTCGATCGAAACTTCGCGGGCGCTGTTCGAGGAGACGATCCGGGGGAATGCGCGAAAATCGCCGCTTGCGTCGACGAATGCATAAAAAGCGCGGGCCTTCGCGCCGACGATATCGACGCGGTGTTCCTGACCGGCGGCAGCACCTCGACGCCGGCCGTGGAGCGAGCCTGCCTGCTGCACACGCCCAGGCGAAGATCGTGCGAGGCAATAAATTCGCGAGCGTCGGCATGGGGCTCACGATCGATTCGGGGCTGAAGTTTGCTGAAAGTCACGGATAAGGCCGGGTGAGATTGCGCGCTATTTCACCCCCATAATATTGGCTGTCTTAGTCCGATCGGACGATGCGCGTTCTCGCAATATCTCGCAAGCTCTCTTCGGTTCACTGAAGATCGCGTCGTTGGCCTCCCACCAAGGCCTACAACGAGCGATCCCAAGCCGGAGGATAAAATCATGAGCATACTGTTGGTCCGCGGCAACGGCGACGCGTTTATTTCGGACGTTCATTCTGGCTCGAGCATCGGCCCCAAAACGACATACGTCGGCGTCCTGAAAGATGAACGGGGCCAGAGTAACTGGAATCATATCTGCTACACGAGGATTGCTGGCGAAACTGGATTTGGGTCCGCCTACTTGCTCCTCTATAGAAACGATGGAGCCGTCTATCTATCGGAGATGGCCGGTCCAACTGAGTTTTTCCCGCCATTCCAGATTGATCAATGGGAGAACGACTGGTCTCTCATCACGCCTTGGTATGAAGCTGGAAGGTTCCTCTTGTATCGGAGATCCGACGGTCGCGCCTTCTCCACAACGCTTTCGGTTGATCCCAGCAGCGGAAAATTCAGTGCAAGCAAAGGGATTCAGATCGGTCTATGGGACAAAACATGGGCTCATTTGATTGGTTATCAGATTCAAGATAAGTATTTTCTGATCCTCAACGCTGACGATGGAAATGTTTTCATTACACCCGTGGCTTATCACTCCGACATAGGCGCCCCGGACATCGGGAAGCTCGTGTCAGCCGGACATTGGGACACGAATTGGATCGTGATCACGAATTTCAACGCCATCACTGATGTCGGGGAGCAATATTTTCTCTTATTTTACAGAATGAATGATGACAAAATCACTGGAACCGCCTTTACAGCTCCTATTGATCCGTCAGGTTTAGCAATCATAAAGGGAAACACAATCAGCACTATTTGGGAGGGCGACTGGGCGCACATTCTGCAGGTGCAGTATTTCAGCAAGATCGGCTAGAGCTGCTTTACTCTGTTTTGAGGCGCTGACCGGCCGCTGGCCGGCCGTGAAGCGGAGAGAAACGACTTCCCCGCGACCGTCATCTCGACGCCGCCATCTTCGGAAGCCGCTCTCCGCAGCCTGTCGGTCCGGGGGCTTCGCAACGCCTTGCTAGCGCCGTATATAGGCCCCAAAACGAAGGCGCGCGGCGCGCCCTCGGGTCGATTGTCCCGAAACTCAAGGACTTGAGCTTGTCTTTACCTTTCCGCTACGTCGCCAAGGTCGGCGCCTATCTCCTTCGCCAGCAGCTTTCCGGCCGAAAGCGCTATCCGCTCGTTTTGATGATGGAGCCGCTTTTCCGCTGCAACCTCGCCTGCGCGGGCTGCGGCAAGATCGATTACCCGGACGAAATCCTGAACCGCCGCCTTTCGGTCGAGGACGCGCTCGCCTCGGTCGACGAATGCGGCGCGCCGGTCGTCGTGCTCGCCGGCGGCGAGCCGCTCCTGCACAAGGAGCTGGCCGAGATCGTCGAGGGCGTCATCGCCCGCAAGAAATTCGCGATCGTCTGCACCAATGCGCTGCTTCTCGCCAAGCGCATCGATCAGTTCAAGCCGAGCCCCTATTTCACCTGGTCGATCCATCTCGACGGCGACAAGGACATGCATGACGCCGCCGTCTGCCAGGAGGGCGTTTACGAGCGCGCCGTCGAGGCGATCAAGCTTGCGAAGTCCAAGGGCTTCCGCGTCACGACGAACAGCACCTTCTTCTCCAACACCGATCCCGTTCGCGCCGCCGCCTTCCTCGACGAGATGACGAAGCTCGGCGTTGACGGCATGACGGTCTCGCCGGGCTACGCCTATGAGCGCGCGCCGGACCAGACGCATTTCCTGAACCGCGCCCGCACGAAGGAATTGTTCCGCGCCATCCTCAAGCGCGGGCGGGGCGGGCGGAACTGGGCCCTGCAGCAGTCCGGGCTCTTCGTCGATTTCCTCGCCGGCAACGTCAGCTATCACTGCACGCCCTGGGGCATGCCGCTGCGAACGGTCTTCGGATGGCAGCGCCCCTGCTATCTCTTGGGCGAATCCTACGCGCCGACCTTCAAGGCGCTCATGGAGGAGACGGATTGGGACTCCTACGGCGTCGGCAATTACGAGAAATGCGCCGACTGCATGGTCCATTCCGGCTTCGAGGCGACCGCCGTCGCCGACACGGTGAGACGCCCCTGGCGCGCGGCGCAAGATTGCGTTGTTTGGCGTGAACACCGAGGGTCCGACGGCGCCGGACATCCCGCTCGATAAGCAGCGCCCGGCGGAATATGTCTTCGACGCCAATGTCGCGACGCTCACGCAGCTTCGCGAGCATGAGGCCGAGCAACGGGCGAAGAACCGCCCCGCGGCTTGAGGCTAAAGTACGGCGGTCGCTCTGGCGACCGCCGCCGCGTAGCTCAGTCGAAGATCGCGCCCGCGCGCTTCAGCTCCCATTCGGGCGCCCAGCCCGAGACGCCGCCGGAGCTCACGCGGCACCAATGGCCGCGCCAGCTCGTGACGCAGCTTCCCTTATTGACGGTCTTGCCCTGGGACACGATCCCGGCGACGGGCCAGTTCCGCCCTGGGCCGCTGTGGATGTGCACCGCCCATTTCGCGACGACGGGCGCGATGGCGACATTGCCGTGACCCGCCGGAGCGAGCACGCCGCCCTTCACATAGCCCGTGACCTTGCCGTATCGCACCTGGCACCAGCCCTGATTCCAGCCGCCGTAGCAATTGATGACGTCCACATGCCCGCCCGCCGGAATCTGCGCAATCACCGGCCAGGACGCGCCGGGGCCGGAAAAGACCGTCGCGGGGCTCGTGAGCGGCGTCTTGGCGAAGGCGCTTCCCGCGACGGCGCAAAGCGCCAGGACCACCGGCAACGGCTTGAAAAATTTCATGCTCTCCTCCCCTCATTTTATGAGACCGCCGAAGGCTTGAAGCTTGGCGGCTTTGCGCGGGTTTTGTCGATGACGACCTGGACTGCGCCTATGTTCAACGAGCGCTCCGCCGCTTGGTTCCCGCGTCAAATTGCGTATTTTCGGGAGCGCGGCCGGGCTCAGAGCGCGAGGCGCAGCAGCGGGCCGATGAGCGGACCGCAGCGCGCGAGCGTCGCGAAAGCGGCGCGCGAGTCGAGCCCCGCGGCGATGAGCCTCGCGAGCTGATGCGGCTCGCGGCGGAGCTCGCGCAGAATGAAGCCGATATCCACCGAGCCGTCGGGCCGCACGGCTTTGGCGGCGAGCGGCGGCAGCGCGCGATTGGCCGGATCGCTGACCGCCCGCGCCACGGCGAAGGGCAGCCCCTGCCGCTTGGCGAAGGCCGCTGCGAGATGCGACTCCATGTCGACGGCGAGCGCGCCGCTCTCGCGAAACAGCGTCGTCTTGGCCTCGGGCGTCATGACCGGCGCCTCGACGCCCGCAACCAGTCCCTCGCGAGTGCCACGACGCCCGCGCCGGCAAATCCTTCGATCAGCATACGCGCCAGCGCCGGCGCGCATTCGCGCCGCTCGTTCCCGGCGACGACCGCGCTCGCGACGATCATCGTTCCGGGCCTGAGAGCCGGGTCCAGTCCGCCGGCGAGGCCGAAGCTCACGACGGCGGAAAAGGGCGTTTGCGCCGCCTCGGCGAGCGCGCGTCGGAGCGTGTCGCAGTCGGCGCCGCTGATGACGGGAACGACGCCCGCGCCGAGCGAGGCGGCCTCCCGCACGAGGCCCGTGACGACGAGGATGGGCAAGCCGCCTGTCCTTGGCGGAACGACCGCTCGGCCGCGTCGCGGCTCCTGAGCTCTCCGCCGGTCGCCAAATGTTTCTTCTGTCATTTTTGCGGGGCCAGCTTGGCGAGGACGGCCTGCGCGCGCGTCATGATGCCCTCGAAATATTTGGCGAGCGGCGCGCGGCCGGCGTCATTCGCAGCGATGGCGCGCCGCGTCGATCTGCGCTAGCGCGGCCTTGGCGGAGGCGGCGTCCTGCTTGCGGCCGGCGATGTCGAACTTCGCGACCCCCTGCTCGCCGTAGCTCGCCGCCCAGTCGAGCGGGACGCGTTCGCGTGCGCGCTCGGAGAGCGCGGCGCCGAAGGCAGCGACGGAGTCCTCGAGCCGAGCCGTGCCCGTCTCGCGCTCGCCCTGATAACGCAAGGCGATGCCGAGATTGTGCTCGGCGCTCGCCCAGGCGAGCGGCGCGCGTTCTTTCGGCCTCGCCTGCAAGGCCGCGCGATAGGCCGCGACCGCCTGCTCCAGCCGCTCGGTCCCGCGCTCGCGCGCGGCGAGGGCCAGAAGACGCATTGCCGAGACCTTCCTGCGCGCTCGCGAAGGGAAGCGGCGCGCGCTCCGGCGTGAGCTGCGTCAGCGCGGCGCGATAGGCGGCGACGGCTTCCTCGAGGCGCGCGGGATTGGCCTGCAGCTGCGCGGCTTGCGCAAGCGCGTTGCCGAGACTGATCTGCGTCAGCGCCCAGAGCAAGGGCCAGCGTTCCGGCGATCTCTCGGTGAGCGCTTCGCGATAGGCGTGGATGGCGTCCTCCAGCCGCGCCGGATCCCCCTGGCGCACGCCGAGCGTCGTGAGCGCGCCTCCGAGGCCATGCTGCACATTCGCCCAAATCAGCGGCGCGCGCTCGCGCGTCGCCTGCGTCAAGGCGACGCGATAGGCGTCCACGGCCTCTTCCAGTCGGGCCGGCCCCGGCTCCCAATTTCCGAGGGTCGAGAGCGCGTTGCCGAGATTGTTTTGCGTCAATGCCCAATTCAGCGAATCCTTATCCGTTGTCTGCACGGTCAACACCAAGCGATAGGCGGCGACCGCCTGTTTCACCAGGGCCGGGTCGCCGCGCCGCTCGCCGAGCTTGTGCAGCGCGCTTGCGAGCTCGCCCTCTGTTCGTAGCCAATCCTGG
The DNA here is from genome assembly GCA_963798515.1 of uncultured Alphaproteobacteria bacterium. GTDB lineage: Bacteria > Pseudomonadota > Alphaproteobacteria > Rhizobiales > Beijerinckiaceae > Methylocystis. The sequence goes on along the minus strand of CAWCTS010000014.1, from coordinate 8,301 downwards.
GGCGCGGTCTCGGGCGTCCACAGCGTCAGCGCGGCGCGGAAGGCGCCGACGGCCTGCTCGAGCTCGAGGGTTCCGCTCCGGCGATCCGCGAGAACCAGGAGCGCTCCGCCCAGTCCTTGCTGCGACATCGCCCAGTCGCGCGGAACCTTTTCCGCGCTCCGCTCTTCGAGCGCGGCCCGATAGGCGGCGATGGACTCTTCGAGGCGCGCGCTGCCGTTCTCGCGCTCGCCGAGGGTCTTGAGGACGCCTCCGAGATTGTGCTGCGTGCTCGCCCAGTTCAGCGGACCGCGCTCGCGCGTGCGCTCCTCCAGCGCGGCGCGGTAGCTCGCGACCGCTTCGTCGAGATGCGCCCGCGCCGGCCTCGCGCCAGCCGAGCGCCGCCTGCGCATTGCCCAGCCCATTCTCGGCGCGCGCCCATTCGAGCGGAGCCTTCGCGCGGGCGCGCTCCGACAGCACCGCCTGAAAGGCCTCGATCGCCTGCGACAGATGCGCGGTTCCGCTCTCCCGTTCCCCGAGCCGGATGAGCGTGAAGCCGAGATCCTGCTCGTCTTCGGCCCATTGGTTTGGGTCTCGCTCGCGCGTCTGCTCGGTGAGCGCGGCTTGGAGCGCAGTGACCGCCTCCTTGAGCCGGGCCTGCCCTTGCTCGCGCTCGCCCAGCGCCAACAGAGCGACGCCGAGATTGTGCTGCGTCGCCGCCCAGTCGAACGGAACCGTCTCGCGCGTCCGCACCGTCAGGGCCGTCTAATAGGCGGCGGCGGCCTGCTGATAATGCGCGAGGCTATTCTCGCGATCGCCCTGCCGCTTCAGCGCAAGACCCTGTTGGTTCCAAGCCGCCGCCCAGCCTAGCGGCGCCGCCTGGCGATAGGCGTCGGTCAGTTGGACCGGATCGACCGCGACGCCCTTCGGCTGGGTCTCGACGCCGCCGCAGATCGATTTCAACGCGCGCCACTCTTCGTCCGTCAGCAGAGGAAGGCCTGTCGCGCGCGTGCCCGCCGCCGCGAGCGCCGCGAGCCGCTCCTTGCTCAGCGGATGGTCGTGCAGGATCGTGAAGGCGCCGTCCTCTTCCGGACCGGTCACGCGTTCGAGCAACTCGCCCAAAGGCTTCGCCGGGCGCCCGAGCTTTGCGAGCGTTTGCGCGGCGAAGACGTCGGCGGCGGCTTCGGCCTCCCTCGAATGGGCGGCGAAGAACATCTGCTTGCCGAGGAAGACAAGCGCGCCGCCGCCTTTCACGTCGCCGAAGAGGAGCCCGATGAGATAGGCGCCGCCGCCGTTCTCGACCATGCGGCGCACATGGTCGCGATGCTGCAGATGCCCGAGCTCATGCGCGAGAACCCCAGCGATCTCGTCCTGGTTTTGCGCTTTGGCGAGCAGGCCGGAGAAGAGAAACACCCTGCCGCCGGGAAGCGCGAAGGCGTTGGGGACGCCTGAGGATATGGCGACCATCTCCGCGGGCAGGCGGAGATCGGCCGCGTCCTGCAGCTTCTTCGAGAGTTTTTGCAGCGCCGCGACGCCCTTCGGGGCCGTGCACTGCTGGCCGGGAAAGAGCCTGACGACCTGACCTTCCGCGATGCGGCCGAGGCGACGCTCCAGCGTGTCGGGAAAGTGATCGGCGATCGTCTTGGCCGCATGCGGTATGGCGAAGAAGACGAGTCCCAGAATGGACGCGATCGCGGCGAGCGACCAGAAGACCACGGCGCGCGTCGAGACGTCGGGCGAAGCCGCTTCGCCGATCTTCGGGCAGAGCGCGACGAGGCGCGCCTGCAGCGCCGGGTCGCGCAGCTCGAGCCGCGCGAGCTCCGGCGCGCCGACCGACTTGAGCCTGAGCAGGCCGTTATCGGCGCTGATGCGTCGGACACTTTTATAGGGCCATTCGGCGATCGCGACGCCGTCCTCGAGGATGGCGAGCGTCGGCTCGAGGTCGAGCGTGACGACGCGCCTGCGGCTGGAGGCGCCGTCGAAGAAGGTCGAGTCGGCTGGCGGGGCGGCGTTCTGGGCTACGTCGCTCATAGGAACCCCGTTAAAATCCGACGACGTCGAGGCTGTCCATCAGCCCTTCGCCGACCGCGTCTGCCGTTCCCTCTCGCGCCCGCACCTCCTGCGCGCTCTCGAGCCGGTGCAGGGTGAGCGAGCGGACGACGAGCTTCCAGACGCGCTGAATGAAGTAGATTCGGTAAAGGGCGCCGAGCGAGAGCAGGCTGACGAGATAGGCGCCGCCTATCGTCACGAAGAAGGCGGGGCTCTGCACGCCGTGCGTTTTGTCGAAGCTCACGCCGGCGAAGCGCATCAGCAGATAGCTCGCCAAGGCGGCGAAAACGCCGACGACGAGGAATGTGAGGGCCGTCCAGCCGATGAATTTCCATGAGTTGCCGATGTAAGCCCAGGTCCGGAGATCGGAGGTCGCGCGGATCTCGCCGATGCGCACGCCTTCGAGCCACCACCGCCAGAGGACGACCTTGTAGGCGCCGTAGAGAAAGACCGCGACGACGAGGACCGCGAGCATCGCAAAAAAGAAGAAGGCGCCTTGCGCGGGATCGGGTTTCGGCCCTTTCGGCGCCGCGGCTACGAGCAGCGGGATCGTGAGCAGGGCCGCCAGCCAGATCCGCCAGCCGCGCTTGAACAGGTCCCAGCCGCGTCCGACGAAGCTTCCCTCCAGCTCGCCATAGTATGTGTTGCGCATCTTGTAGCGCTCGAGCGCCGCCTCGGCCCAGGGCAGGGCGAGACCCAGGGAACCGATGATCGCCGCGCCCCAAAGCAGCGCCCGCCAGGAATAGGCCCAACCCGAGCCGCCCATGCCGAAGCGCAGCCCGCGCCAGGCGGTGCGGTGCAGCCGGTAGCGGCGCGCGCGATAGAGCGCGAACTGCCCGAAGGCGATGAAGAAGAGGGCGAGCGGCACGGAGGCGAAGGCCTTGTAGCTCTCCGCCGCCAGTCCGATCAGGAGATAGGCAAGGTAAATGGGCGCGAGGATCGCCAGCGCGAAGAGAAAGCCGTAGAGCAGCTCACGCCCGGTCCCGAGATATTCCAGAGGGTCGCCGCCAAAAAGCGTTCCGCCCCAGAGGTAGCGGCGAATGCGGGTCGCCAGCCAGAAGCGGTAGAAACCGGCGGTGACGAGCTCGAGCAGCGCGCCTTTTGTGACGAGACGACGAAACTCGGCGTCGTCGCCGGCAAAGCTCGCCCGCTCCTCCTGGAGCGGCAAAGTGACGGGATCATGCATCTTTGGTGGCCTCTCGAACGGCGCCTGACGCGTGAACCCGCCTCGCCCGGGCGAGACGCTCCTCGATCCCAAGCCGCATCGGAAGCGACGATACCCCGCGGGCTTCGCAGTCTCAAGACGACGCCTCAAACCGGCGCGACGCATCGTCCCGCCCCCTTTGAAATCATGAAATCCCTCCCATATCGCGCCTAAGGCTTTGCTCTCTTCGACGAGAGCATCCATTTCGCTTCCAGGGGAACATATGAACATCGACAAATATACGGATCGGGTTCGCGGCTTCGTGCAATCGGCGCAATCGCTGGCGCAGCGCGAGGGCCATCAGCAATTATCGCCGGAGCACCTCCTCAAGGTTCTGCTCGACGACAACGAGGGTCTCGCCGCCGGGCTCATCGACCGGGCGGGCGGCCGCTCGCGCGAGGCGCTGGCCAAGACGGAAGCCGCCCTCGCCAAGCTTCCCAAGGTGGAGGGCTCGGGCGCGGGCCAGGTGTATATGGGGCCGGCCACAGCGAGGCTCTTCGACAACGCCGAGAAGATCGCGCAGAAGGCCGGCGATTCTTACGTCACGGTCGAGCGCCTGCTGCTCGCGCTCGCCTTGGAGAAGGGTACCGACGCGGCCCGCATCCTCTCCGAGGCCGGGGTCACCCCGCAGACGCTTAACGCGGCGATCGAGGCTCTGCGCAAGGGGCGCACGGCCGACAGCGCCTCCGCCGAAAACCAATATGACTCGCTGAAGAAATATGCGCGCGATCTGACGGAAGCCGCGCGCGAGGGCAAGCTCGATCCGGTGATCGGCCGCGACGAGGAGATCCGCCGCACCGTGCAGGTGCTCTCGCGCCGCACCAAGAACAATCCTGTGTTGATCGGCGAGCCCGGCGTCGGCAAGACCGCCATCGTCGAAGGCCTCGCGCTGCGCATCGTCAACGGCGACGTGCCGGAATCGCTGCAAGACAAGAAGCTGCTCGCGCTCGACATGGGCTCGCTCATCGCCGGCGCGAAATATCGCGGCGAGTTCGAGGAGCGCCTGAAGGCCGTGCTCAACGAGGTCACCGCGGCCGAGGGCCAGCTCATCCTGTTCATCGACGAGATGCACACGCTCGTCGGCGCCGGCAAAGCCGACGGCGCGATGGACGCCTCGAACCTCTTGAAGCCCGCGCTTGCGCGCGGCGAGCTGCATTGCGTCGGCGCCACCACGCTCGACGAATATCGCAAGCATGTCGAGAAGGACGCGGCGCTTGCGCGGCGTTTCCAGCCCGTCTTCGTGGGCGAGCCGACGGTCGAGGACACGATCTCGATCCTGCGCGGCTTGAAGGAGAAATATGAGCTGCATCACGGCGTGCGCATTTCCGACTCGGCGCTCGTCGCTGCGGCGACGCTCTCCAACCGCTACATCTCCGACCGCTTTCTGCCCGACAAGGCCATCGACCTCGTGGACGAGGCGAGCGCGCGTCTGCGCATGCAGATCGACTCCAAGCCCGAGGAGCTCGATGAGCTCGACCGCCGCATCGTGCAGCTCAAGATCGAGCAGGAGGCGCTGAGGAAGGAAAGCGATCCAGGCTCCAAGGACCGCCTCGGGCGGCTCGAGAAGGAGCTCGCCGGACTCGAGGAGAAATCCGCCGCGCTGACGACCCGCTGGCGCAGCGAGAAGGACAAGCTCGGGCAGGCGCAGAAGTGGAAGGAGCAGCTCGAGAATGCGCGTAATGAGTTGGCGCAGGCGCAGCGACGCGGCGATTTCCGCCGCGCCGGCGAGTTGACCTATGGCGTGATCCCCGATCTCGAGCGTAAGCTCGCGGAAAACGAAGGCAAGGCCGATGTGCTCGTCGACGAGGTGGTGACGAGCGACCGCATCGCGCAGGTCGTGTCGCGCTGGACCGGCGTGCCGGTCGACAAGATGCTCGAAGGCGAGCGCGAGAAGCTTCTGCACATGGAGCTGGAGCTCGCCAAGCGCGTCGTGGGCCAGAAGGAGGCGGTGGTCGCCGTTTCGACGGCGGTGCGGCGCGCGCGGGCCGGCTTGCAAGACCCCAACCGCCCCATCGGCTCCTTCATCTTCCTGGGGCCGACGGGCGTCGGCAAGACGGAGCTCACCAAGGCGCTCGCCAATTTCCTCTTCGACGACGAGACCGCGATGGTGCGTCTCGACATGTCCGAATACATGGAGAAGCACTCGGTCGCCCGCCTCATCGGCGCGCCTCCCGGCTATGTCGGCTATGAGGAGGGTGGCGCCCTGACCGAGGCCGTGCGCCGACGGCCCTATCAGGTCGTGCTCTTCGACGAGATCGAGAAAGCGCATCCCGACGTCTTCAACGTGCTGCTGCAGGTGCTCGACGACGGCCGACTCACGGACGGGCAGGGGCGCACGGTCGACTTCAAGCACACGCTCATCGTGATGACCTCGAATCTCGGCGCCGAGTTCCTCGTCATGCAGAAGGAGGGCGAGGACTCCTCCGCCGTGCATGACGAGGTCATGCAGGTCGTGCGCTCGCACTTCCGCCCCGAGTTCCTCAACCGGGTCGACGAAATCATCCTGTTCCACCGGCTGCGCCGCGAGGACATGGGCGCGATCGTCGATATCCAGTTCGGACGGCTGGCGAAGCTTTTGGACGACCGCAAGATCACGCTCGAGCCCGACGCCAAGGCGCGCGACTGGCTTAGCGCACGCGGCTATGACTCGGCCTATGGAGCGAGGCCCTTGAAGCGTGTCATCCAGAAAGAGCTGCAGGACGCGCTCGCCGAACGGCTGCTCGCGGGCGAGATCAAGGACGGCGCGCGCGTGGCGGTCTCGGCCGATGCGAACGGGCTCTTGATCGACGGGCGACCGGCGAAGCACGCGGGTGGAGACAACATCGTCGCCATGAAGCGGGCCTGAAGGGCCGGCGGGGCTTAAGCCCCGCGGTTACTGCAATATCGCTTTCACGAGAGCGGCGGGCGCGGCCCGCCGCTTTTGCGCGTGTGGCCTTCGAACACTCCGTACGTATCAAACCGATCTGGTCTGCGCCAAGCTCATTTTCCACTTCTCACTCGTCTTGCGGGAGACGCGCGCGACGCGGCCTCTCGACGACGCATCTCTCACACGGAGGCTTCGATGGAGTGGAGTCAGATCGAGGGGAACTGGAAGCAGTTCAAAGGCAAGATCAAGGAGCAATGGGCCGATCTCACGGACGACGATCTGATGAAGATCGAAGGAAATCGCAATCAGCTCGAAGGTTGGCTGCAGGCGCGCTACGGCGTGGCGAAAGACCAGGTTCGTAAGAACGTCGACGAGTGGCTCAAGACTCTTCACTAGCGGAACCGCTTCGGACCCCGCGTCGGAAAGACGCCTCAGAGCGGCCCATCGCGGGAGTCCAAAAATTGTGCATCTGCTCGTCATGAAGCAAGGGAGCCAGTCATGGGCAATCTTCTCTATTGGGCCGTCGTATTCCTCATCGTCGCGATCGTCGCCGCGATCTTCGGCTTTGGCGGCGCGGCGGGCGCCGCGGTCGAGGGGGCGCGAATCCTGGTCTGGGTCGCGGTTGTGCTGTTCGTCGTCTCGTTGGTCGGGGGCCTATTGAGAGGCGGAAGACTTTAAGCGCGAGGCGCGCGAGCAAGGCGCTTGGGGCGGTCGCGATTGGGTCAGTCGCGGCCGCCTCTCCGCCTAAAAAAGCGCCCGCCGCGGAACAACAAATCGGCTTCACTTTCCGCGCGGGCGCCCTAATTTATTTGAGACGCGAGCTTGGCCCAGACCTTCTCGCCCCGCTTTCTCGACGCAGCAGAACCCAGTCCGCCATGTATGTCTCAGTCACCCATGACATTCAGGTCACCGCCATTCCAGACTTTCTGATGGACCGCTCCGACCCGGCGCAGGACCGCTACTTCTGGGGCTATACGATCGAGATCGCCAATCTTGGACGCCGGCGCGTGCAGCTCCTCACCCGCCACTGGGTCATCATCGACGCCTTCGGCCGCAAGGAGGAGGTTCGCGGACCGGGGGTCATCGGCGAGCAGCCGGTGCTGGAGCCGGGCGAGACTTACCGCTATCATTCCTTCTGCCCGCTCACGACGCCGTCGGGCCTGATGAAAGGCAGCTATCGCATGGTCGACGACGCGGGGGAGAGCTTCGATGTCGAGGTGCCGGCCTTCTCGCTCGACAGCCCGCTGTCGAAGCCGACGCTGAACTAGGTCCGGCATGTCGCGTCTCGAAGCGGTCATTGCGATGACCGAGAGGCTCGTCGCCTTCGACACGGAAAGCTCCAAGAGCAACCTCCCGCTCATCGCCGACGTCGAGGCCTATCTGCGCGAGCAGGGCTTGTCCTTCGTCCGCATCCCCAATGAGACGGGCGACAAGGCCGCGCTCTTTGCGACGATCGGCCCGAATGTCGAGGGCGGCGTGCTGCTCTCGGGCCACACCGACGTCGTTCCCGTGCTGGGCCAGGTTTGGAGCGCCGATCCCTTCAAGCTGCGCCGGCAGGGCGAGCGGCTCCTGGGCCGCGGCGCGGTCGACATGAAGGGCTTCGACGCCGTCTGTCTTGCGATGATCCCTGAGTTCAAGGCGGCGGCGCTCAAGCGCCCGATCCACATCCTCTTGAGCTACGACGAGGAGACGACCTGCGTCGGTCCGATCGACGCGATCCGCCGCTTCGGCCATGATCTGCCGCAGCCGGGGGCGGTCATCGTGGGCGAGCCGACCTCGATGCAGGTGGCGGACGCCCATAAGAGCGTGACGACGCATACGACGCAGGTGCGCGGCTTCGAGATCCACTCCGCCAATCTGCATCGCGGCGTGAGCGCCGTTCACATCGCCTGCCGGCTCGTCGTCGAGCTGGAGCGGATCGGCGCGGCGCTGCGCGAGGAGGGCGATCCGACGGGGCGCTTCGATCCGCCCTATTCGACGATCCATGTCGGGGTGATCTCCGGGGGCACGGCGCGCAACATCGTCGCGCGCGACTGCGCCTTCCATTGGGAGTTTCGCGGCCTGCCGTCTGCGCCGATGCATCTGGCGCAGGAGCGCCTCGCGGCCTTCGTCGAGACCTTGGCGCCGCAATTCGCCGCTTTCCCCGGGACGGGCGTCGAGACGACGACGGAGGCCGAAGTGCCGGGCCTCGCCCCGCAGCCGGGAT
>CAWCTS010000013.1:0-26532 GCA_963798515.1 uncultured Alphaproteobacteria bacterium | reverse complement strand
CGTCATCTATGTGAGACGCCACGAAGCGCGGCTCATGCGCGAGGCGGAGGCGGCCTTCGCGGCGGAGAGCGCGGAGACGGAATCTTGAAAGCTCCGCGCCGCAAGACGTCCGGCGGCGCGCGCGAAGCGGCGCGCATCGAGGCGATCTTCGAGCGCCTCGCCGCAGCCAATCCGCATCCCGCGGGCGAGCTCAACTATCGCAATCCCTTTACCCTGCTCGTCGCGGTCGTGCTCTCCGCGCAGGCCACCGACACGGGCGTGAACAAGGCGACCGCGGCGCTCTTTCGCACCGTCGACACGCCGCAGAAAATGATCGCGCTCGGCGAAGCGGGATTGATCGAGCATATCAAGACCATCGGCCTCTTTCGCGCCAAGGCCAAGAATGTGATCGGCCTCTCGAAGCTTCTCCTCGAACGTCATGGAGGCGAGGTGCCGCACGACCGGGCGGCGCTCGAGGCGCTACCGGGAGTGGGCCGCAAGACGGCCAATGTCGTCTTGAACATCGCTTTCGGCGAACCGACGATCGCCGTCGACACGCACATCTTTCGGGTGTCGAACCGGCTGCCGCTCGCGCCGGGCAAGACCGTGCTGGACGTGGAGACGGGCCTGGAGCGCCTTGTCCCGGACCGGTTCAAGCTGCACGCGCACCACTGGCTGATCCTGCACGGCCGCTATATTTGCAAGGCGCGTCGTCCGGAATGCGGGCGCTGCCTGCTCAGCGACCTGTGCCGTTTTCCGGATAAGCCGCTTTAACGCGCTCGCCTTATTCTGGTCAGACGCCCGGCGCACGGGTAGTATCGGGAATGTATCTTACGGCATGGGGAGAGGCATGAGGCGCCATTGGATGATCGCGGCGGCGGCGGCGCTTTGTGCGCTGCTTTCGGGCTGCGATAAATGCACCTGGGGATTTCAGGAGATTCGCGTTCCTGGGGCTCCGACGTCCTGCTCCGACCAGCAGCAGCGATAGCGCGCTCGGAGAAACCCGTTCCGGAAAGCCGCGATGGCGCCAAAGGCCTCCCATTTCGCCGACATGAAGCGTCGGGGCGAAAAGATCGTCGTCGTCACGGCCTATGACGCGCCCACCGCGCAAGCCGCGGCCGAGGTCGGCGTCGACATCATCCTCGTCGGCGACAGCGTCGGGGTCAATGTCCTCGGCTATGCGCATGAGCGCGAGGTCACGCTCGCCGACATGCGCCATCACATCGCCGCTGTGCGACGCGGCGCGCCAGAAGCCTACATCATCGGCGATCTCCCCTTCGCGACCTATGAGACGCCGTCGCAAGCGCTCGAAAGCGCCGAAGCTTTGCGCGCGGCCGGCGCGAACTGCGTCAAGCTCGAAGGCGCCCGCGCGGAGCTGGTGCGCGCGCTCAAGACCGCGGACATCGACGTCTGCGGGCACATCGGCCTCGAGTCCCAGCACCAGGAGCAAAAGCGGCGTCAGGGCAAGACGGCCTCCGCCGCCTTGAAGCTCTTGGAAGACGCCCGGGCGATGGATGCGGCGGGACAGGATTTTCTGGTGCTCGAGCTCATCCCCGAGGAGCTTGCCGCGACCATCTCGGCGCGGCTCGCGGCGCCGACCATCGGCATCGGCGCGGGCGCTCAAACCGACGGACAAGTGCTCGTGATCAATGATCTGGCCGGCGTCACCCGCCGCGACTTCAAACACAACCGCCGTTACGGCGCGCTGGGCGACGCGCTGCGCTCCGCCCTCTCCGCCTATGCGACGGACGTCCGCTCGGGTCGCTTTCCTGGCCCGGAGCATGCGTTTCATTTGATCGGGGACGAGCGTAAGGCTTTCGAGCGCGCTCTCGCGGAGCCTTTGAGGAGGGATGCTTGAATCAATCCGCCGTCGCGCCGGTGGGCGTGCTGCTGGTCAACCTCGGCACGCCGGACGCCCCCGAGCCTGAGGCCGTGCGGCGCTATCTGGCGCAATTCCTCTCCGACCCGCGCGTCGTCGAGCTCCCGCAACTCTTCTGGCAGCCGCTCTTGCGCGGCGTCGTGCTCCCGATACGCGCGCGAAAATCCGCGGCCGCCTATGCGGCGGTCTGGGAGAAGGAGACAAACGACTCGCCGCTGCGCTCGGCGACCCGCGCGCAAGCCGAAGGGCTCGGCGAAAGATTGCAGGGCGGCGCGCCGCCCATCGTCGTCGATTTCGCGATGCGCTACGGCGCTCCCTCACTGCAGGCGGGCCTCACGGGTCTGATCTCGCGCGGATGCGAGCGCATCCTGATCATGCCGCTCTACCCGCAATACGCGGCGGCCACGACGGCCACGGCCTTCGACGCCGTCGCGCGGGTTCTGGCGGGCATGCGCCGGCAGCCGACCCTGCGCTTCCTGCCGCCCTATTTCGACGACCCGGCCTATATCGACGCGCTCGCGGGGAGCCTGCGCTCTGGCCTCGCGGCGCTCGATTTCGAGCCCGAGGTCATCCTCGCGTCCTTTCATGGACTGCCGCAGGCGCAGATCGACGCGGGCGACCCTTATAAGACGCAGTGCGAGACGTGCTGGCGGCTGCTGCGCGAGGCCATGGGCCTTTCCGAGCGGCAGCTGCGCATCTCCTTTCAGTCGCGCTTTGGGCGCGCCAAATGGATCGAGCCCTTCACGGCCAACGTCGTGGCGGACCTGGTCCGGGACGGGTTGAAACGCCTCGTCGTCGTCACCCCGGGATTTTCAGCCGACTGCCTCGAGACGATCGAGGAGATCGGCGTAGAGATACGGGACGACTTCTTGCAGGGGGGCGGAGAAAGATTCGCGCGCATCCCCTGCCTCAACGGCGGCGAGGAAGGGTTGCGTCTCCTCGAGACTCTGGCGCGACGCGAGCTCGCCGGATGGGCGTGACCAACTTTCGGCGGTGAGCAACATGAGCGCAGACATGGCGGACAGATTGAAGCGACAGGCGGCGCAGGCGGCCTTGGCCTATGTCAAGCCGGGCATGCGGCTTGGCCTCGGCACAGGCTCGACCGCAGCGCATTTCGTCGACGTTCTCGGCGACAAGGTGAAGGAGGGCCTGGAGCTCTTGTGCGTCCCCACCTCGGAGGCGACGCGCGCTCAGGCCGAGCGCTGCGGCATAAGGCTCGCGACGCTCGACGACTGTCCCGAGCTTGATCTGACCGTCGACGGCGCCGACGAATTTGACGCCAGGCTGCGCCTCATCAAGGGCGGCGGCGGCGCGCTGTTGCGCGAGAAGATCGTCGCGTCGGCCTCAAAGCGCATGGTCGTCATCGCCGACGCTTCGAAACGCAAGGAGACGCTCGGCGCCTTTCCGCTGCCCGTCGAGCTCGATCGCTTCGGCGCGCGGGTGACGCAAGCGCGCATCGAGGCGATCGCGAAAGCGCTCGGGCTCGTCGGGCAGACGAAACTCCGGCTGTCGCGCGACGGCGCGCCTTTCGTCAGCGACGGCGGCAATTACATCGTTGATTGCGCCTATGGCGCCATCCCCGACCCGGAAGCGCTGGCGCGCGCGTTGGACCAGACGGTCGGCGTCGTCGAGCACGGCCTCTTCATCGGGATTGCGACGAGCGTACTCGTCGCGAGCGAGAGCGGCGTCGAAACGCTGGGCGAGCCGGCGGCCTGATGAGCGCCGCGCAGAGGCGGCGGTTATCCCTCGCTTGCATCCGCAGCCGCCTCGCGTTTGCAATCGTTGAGCTTCTCGCTCAAAGCGGATGCGGAAAGCGTCCACATCCCGGGCAAAGCCGCATCGGGCCAGCCTCGGTCTCGATTGAACTTCAGGAGCTTCGCCGCCCGCGGCGTCTCGGGAGGCGGCTCCCAGCCGACTCTGTAATCGTAGGCGACGAGCTTCGGCCCGAACCATCGCCCGCTTCGCCAGACGCGAAACCCGCGCACGTCTCGCCACGCCGTCCTGTGAGGAGCGCGCATCAAGCCGCCGCCCAGCTCAAAGCCGTCTCGATCGATGACGAGGGTCTGCGGACGCAAAAGCAGCGCAGCGAAAATGACCGCGTTCAAGGCGAAAAAACCGGCGCCCGAGAGGGCGACAGCCAAATTGCCGCCGCGCGTCGCGTTGAAGATCGCCAGCGCGACGAAGCCCAGGCTGCCAAACAACATTACCCAAAGGCGAGAAGAACTGGAGCGATAGACCTCATGCGGCGGCCCTTGGATTCCCATCACGATTCTTCTCCCGCGTGAGCGCTCGCTTATTCCGAGCGCTCACCAGCGGACGATGGCGCTGCCCCAGGTCAGGCCCGCGCCGATCGCCATCATCGCCACGACGTCGCCGGGCTTGAGCCGTCCCGCGCGGTTGGCCTCATCGAGCGTGATCGGCATCGACGCGCTCGATGTGTTGCCGTAGCGCTCGATATTGACCCAGCATTTTTCGAGCGGAACGCCAAGCGTCTCGAGCGCCGACTCGATGATGCGCAAATTTGCCTGATGCGCGATGACATGCGTGATGTCGTCCGTCGTGAGCCCCGCCTTGTCCAGGGCCGCCTGCACGGTTTCCGGCAGGAGACGCACCGCCGCCTTATAGACCTCGCGACCGCGCATCCGGATGCGCGCCGGGCCCGGCGTTTCTCGGTCGTTGGCGAGTGGACCCAGGCCATGCTCATAGATGCCGAGCACGCCGGTCATGGAGCCGTCCGTGCGCAGATTGCAGGCGAGCAGGCCGCGCTCCGCCTCCTGCGTCGCGCCGAGAACCATCGCTCCGGCGGCGTCGCCGAAGAGCACGCAGGTTTCGCGATTGGTCCAATCCACGACGCGGCTCAAGGTCTCGGCGCCGATCACCAAAGCCCGCTTGACCGCGCCGCTGCGGATGAACTGATCTGCGATCGCGAGCCCATAGAGCGAACCCGCGCAGGCGGCTGAAATATCGAAGGCGTAGGCGTTGCGCGCGCCGATCTTGGCTTGAACAAAGGCGGCGCAGGACGGGGTGGCGGCGTCGCCCGTCACGGTCGCGACGATCAGGAGATCGATCTCTTCCGCGGCGACGCCGGCAAGCTCCAAGGCCTGCCTAGCCGAGGCTGCGGCCATGTCCGAAGTCGCCTCGCCTTGCGCGGCGATACGCCTTTCTCGAATGCCGGTGCGGCTGACAATCCAGGAATCATTGGTGGCGACGAGCGTCTCGAGATCGGCGTTGGTGAGAATTTTTAGGGGCGCGTAGGATCCGGTTCCGAGAATTCTGGTGTTCGGCAAGGTTCTGGCCCCATCACTGCGCCGGCGCAGCGCCCTCGGCGGCCCCGTTCTCAATGTCTCGAAGACTTCTATACCGAGTCAGCGGAAAAATGTGTCCGAAAATGGTCCGCTGCGCCGTTTCGCACCGGGCTCGCGCCAGCGGCGCTCACCCGCGCCGCGCTTCTCCATTTCATCGAGGGCGGTCCTATCGCGACGCTTTTTCCGACGCCTGTGTCTTTTCCGCCACAGTCGAAAACAGAGCGTTGAAAGGCGCTATCGCTGTTTTCAAGCACGCCGCAATACCATGTTTTCTCGATGACTCCAGAATATTATATCGTATGACGATTATTTTCGTTGGACCCAAACCATCGTTTGTCCACACCTTGGCTTCGCCGTTGACACAATGCGTTTACGATCGTTAACTTTTTCTTACCGATGAGGCGTAGTCATGAGCGTGCCGAAAGTCCTTTTTGTTGGCGCAACATGGAACGGCGGCGAAGAGCCGGCCGAACCCCGCCTTATCGACGGCGCGTCCGCTCGCGCGAGGCGCAATCGGGCTCGCTCGCACCTCAGCCTCTTTGTCAGCTGCGACGGCAAGCATCGCGCGTCGCATGAGGTTCGCGCCAATGCCGCGCGTCGCCGCGCAGGGGCTTCACGCGCTGCGCTGATCTGCTTTCACCGATGCTCGCCAGAGCGTCACTTCGTCGGGAGCGCCACTCATGCATGTTAGAACCTTGGCGATGATCGCCGTGCTTTTGCTCGCAGCCTGGACTTGGCGCGCGGCTGGCGTCTCGGCCGCTCCGTCTCTCACGCCGGCGTCGTCGCCCGTCATCGCCGCCGCGACGCTGCAATCCTCAAACCAAGGCGTCGCGAGCCAGAAACTCGCCGCGCGCAAGGAGAGCAGCGCGACGGCATTGCCGCGTCTACGCGCCGGCCAAGTCGCTCAACGAATAGCCTCTGCCCCGTAAAGCGGCGTTTGATCCCGGCGACGGTCATCGCCGCTCGGGACGAGACGGCTCAGCGGCTCATTTCGTGGTCGCGTCGGGAAGCGGCGGCAGCGGCGTGTAATTGGCCGGAACGGGGCCCGTCAGCGCGCCGAGAAAGGCGACGATCGCCGCAACCTCCTCGTCCTTCAGATCCTGACCGAGCTGAACCTTGCCCATGATCTTGACCGCCTTCGGCAACTCCGCGACCGAGCCGTCGTGGAAGTAAGGCGCGGTCTTCGCGACATTCCGCAGCTGCGGCACCTTGAAGACGTAAAGGTCGGCTTCGTTCTTGGTCACGTCGAAGCGGCCCTTGTCCGGATTGGGCGATCCCGTCTCCTTCCAATAATCCTCGGTGACGCCGAATTTCTGGAAGGAGTTGCCGCCGAGCAGCGGGCCGTTGTGACAATTGACGCAGCCGGTCGAGATGAACTTCTGCAGACCCTCCTGCTCCTGAGGCGTCAGCGCCTTCGCATCTCCTCTCAAGAAGGCGTCGAAGCGTCCGGGCGTGAGCAGCGTGCGCTCGAAAAGCGCGATGGCGATTCCCCAATTCTTTTGGTTGATCGGATCGCTCTCGCCCGGAAACGCCTTGGAGAAGTGGTCGGCGTAATCGGGGATGGCCTTCAGCTTCGCGACGACGGCGGCGAATTCGGGATTGCCATAGGTGGCGGCGCCGGTCGGCGACTTTTCCGCCTGCTCTTCGAGCAACTCGCGGTCGCCGCGCCAGTGCTGCTTGAAATTGAGCGAGGCGTTGAAGATCGACGGCGCGTTGCGGGGGTTTTCCTTGCCGAAAACGCCGATGGCCTTGGGCAGCCCGTCGGTCGCGGCGAGATCCTCCTGATGACAATGGCCGCAGCTCACATTGCCGTCGGCGGAGACCCGATTCTCATAAAAGAGCCGGCGTCCGAGCTCGGCGCGCAGGCCCGCTGCGGCGGCCGTCGGCAGGCTGGGAAGCGGCTGGAAATGCGCCCTGGCGTCCTCGAGCGGGCTTTTCGCCGGCGCGCTCCTCGCGCTCCCTATGCAACCCATCGCGGCAAGCGCCGCAAGTCCTGCCGCCGCCAGAGTCCTTTGCATCCGTCGCCCCCGCATTAGTCCAAGCAAACCGAGACTGAATTCGAGACCAGCTCAAGCGAAAGCCGGCGCCAAGTCCAAACGGCCTCGACACCGAGAGCGCGTTCGGCTTTGCGCCGGCTCGAAAGGAATGAAGGCTCGGCCGAAGGCCGGGCCTGTGCGGTCGGGCTTAGATTTCCGCCAACTCGTAGGCAGTGATTTCCATGCCGACGCAAACTTCGACGATGGTGGGCGTGGTCCAGGCCATGGGTTCCTCCAGCTGTTTGGCGTAAGCCTCTCGTCCCGCCTTCTGGCCGACGGGTTCGAGCTGAAGCGCTCTTATCACGGGCTCGCAGCCCACGCAATTCGATCCTGGGCCAGATACTACTGTTTTAGTAGGGTTCTGTGACTCAAGCTGCGGCATTGAGCGCGCGTCTAGAACCTTGATTTTTTCGGGATTTTAACTAGACTTCGTTTCAGAAGCAATTCTACTCCTCAGTTCAAGGCGTTGCGCGCGAAACATTCCGCCCTAGCTCCATTTACGCCGCCGAGGTTCCGAGTGTGGGGCCTGAAACATGACCGAAGATAACGAAGACGAAGCCCAAGGCAGGACGCTCACCCGCGCGGATCTCGCGCGAGCGATTCAGAGTTCTTTAGGTCTGCCGCGCCGCGAAGCCGCCGAGATCGTCGAGATGGTGCTCGGCGAAATCGTCGATAGCCTGTCTTCGCGCGAGGAGGTGAAGCTGACCTCCTTTGGGACCTTTTCCGTGCGCGAGAAGCCGAAGCGTGTCGGCCGCAATCCGCGCACGGGCGCCGGCGCCGACATCTCCGCCCGCCTCGTCGTCACCTTCAGGCCGTCGAACCTTTTGCGCGCGCGTATCGAGGGGCGCGAGATTTCCGCCGAGGAGCAAGAAGGCGCCTGATCTCAGCCTTCCGGCGTCGTGACGATATCGAGGAAGGCGGCGAGGTCGCCGGTGACGAAATCGACATGGGGCTCGACGCCGGCAGCGATCTCCCAATGCTCGCGCGTCGCCGCGACTTCCGACGACGGCTCGACCAGGACCGTGGTCACGCCGTGGCGATGCGGGATCTCCAGATTGCGCGCGATGTCCTCGAAGAGCGCGGCGCGGCGGGGATCGATCGCGTGCTTGAGAAAGAAGCGTTCGTAGACCTCGGCGTCGGGCTTGGCGACGAAATCCGCGGCGACGATATCGAAAATATCCTCGAATAAATGATCGACGCCAAGCGCGCGCGCGGTTTCCACGGCGTGCTCGCGCGAGCCGTTGGTCAGAATGAGCTTGCGGCCCGGCAGCGCGGCGATCGCGGCGGCCAGCGTATGATCGGGCTCGAGCGACGAGCGATCGACGTCATGCACATAGCGCAAATAGGCTTCCGCATCGACGCCATGCTCCGTCATCAGCCCGCGCAGCGTTGTGCCGTAGCGCAGATAATAATGCTTCTGCAGGGCGCGCAGAGAAAGGCTGTCCAGCCCGAAAAGCCGGATCATGAAGAGGGTGATGCGATCGTCGATCTTCGGCCAAAGATCGCTCGAGGCGGGATAAAGCGTGTTGTCGAGATCGAAGACGAAGGTCTCGATCCCCGAGAAGGCTCGCGCAATGCGCGCGGCTTCTCCTTCAGAGCGTGAAGCGGACGGCGCCGGTCTTTTCTCGTCCCGCGTCACCGCGTGATCAGCGTTCCCGCGCCGTGGTCCGTCAAGAGCTCGATGAGCACCGCATGCGGCAGCTTGCCGTCGAGGATCACGACGCCTTCGACGCCCCGCTCGATCGCGTACATGCAAGTCTCGACCTTTGGGATCATCCCGCCCGTGATCGTGCCGTCGGCGATGAGCCCGGGAATGTCGCCGACCCTCAGCTCCTCGATGAGCTTCTTGTTCTTGTCGAGCACCCCGGGCACGTCGGTCAGGAACAGCAGACGCTTTGCGCCGAGCGCGCCAGCGATGGCGCCGGCGAAAGTGTCGGCGTTGATGTTGTAGGTGTCGCCGCCCGGTCCTTGCGCGATCGGCGCGAGCACCGGAATGAGCTCGCGTCCGAGCACCTGATCGAGCACGGTCGTGTCGACCTTGACCGGCTCGCCGACGAAGCCCAGATCGACGCCGGAAGCGTCCGTCCGCGAGAGCTTGGCGGCCGTGACCATGCGCCCATCCTTGCCGCAAAGGCCGATGGCGCGTCCACCCTCCGCATTGATGAAGCCGACGATCTGCTTGTTGATCGCGCCGGCGAGCACCATCTCGACGATGTCCATCGTCGCCTTGTCGGTGACGCGCAGGCCGTCGGAAAAGTGCGAGGCGATGCCGAGCTTCTTGAGCATGGCCCCGATCTGCGGACCGCCGCCATGCACGACGACGGGATTCACGCCCGACTGCTCGAGCATCACCATGTCGCGGGAGAAGTCGCGCGCGACCGAATCGTCGCCCATCGCATGGCCGCCATATTTGACGACGACGATCGTGTCGTCATAGCGCAGCATATGCGGCAGCGCCTGCGTCAGGATTCTCGCTTGCTGTAAGGCGTCCGCCGTGGCGTCCCCGGTCATCTCGCGGCCTTGTCTCTTGGATTGCCCAGGGCTGCTTAGACCGGAGCGTCGGGCAATTTCAAGCGCCGCACGCCCAGTCGAGTCTGCCGCGTTCGCGGCAAGGGCCTATTGAGCGGGCGTCACCGTCAGCATCTCGGCGGCCGCGCGCTCGGCCGCCAGCTGCATGGCCTCGGGTCCAAGCGGGCCGATGAGCACGAAATCATAGCCCGCGGCGCGCCATTCGATCGCGGTGAGCGCCTGATCGACGTGTGGCGCAACGCGCGGGAAGCTCGCCAATTCCGCCTTCTCGTAAAAGAGCGCAACGCGCGCGCTGGAATCGCCCCGCTCATAGATCAGCAGCCCCGCCGGTCCACGCAGCCCTGGCGCGACCCGCGCGCCGAGCAGCTTCAAGTCGAGGCTTGAGAGGTCGGGGGCGCGCGCGAAGCCGAGCCGCAGGCGAAGCGCGCCGAGGAGCTCGTCCTTTTGCGCGGCTTCGAACTCCACGGGTTTCGGATCGAAGGCATAGGTGCGATAGGCGAGATCGGCACGCTCCACGTAGGACGGCTCAGGGGCGGGCGGCGGGGCGTCGGGACGCATGATCACGAAGACGACCGCGCCGGCGAGCGCCGCGCCGACAAGGAGGGCCAGAAGCGTCGCGGCGATGGCTGGCGTTGGGCGCCCCCCAGGCGCCTCCTCGAAGCGGCGCAGCGTGCGCGTCGAGCTCGAGGGACGCCCCCAGTGAATGGCTCCGCTCTCGATGGGCGGCGCCCCCGCCGAGGCGTTCCTTTGCGCCGCATTGCGCAGCGACAGCGGCGGCCTTTCCTGCGCGACGGGCTCGAAGGCCGCGCGCAGCGCCGCATTCTGGCGCCGCCAGCCGTCGACGAGCGCGGCATCCTCCGGGCAATTCGCCAGATGGTCTTCGACGCGGCGGCGCTCCTCGCCGGAAATCTCATTGTCCACGAGCGCGTGAAGATCGGCCTCATCGACCGCCGGAGGCGTTCCCATGGGCGCGCCTATTTCACGAGCCGCAGATGGCTTCCGGCGCGGCGCTGCCCGTCGGAAGGCGCGGGCGGCCGCAAATCGAGCATCGAGAGCGCTGCGCGCGCCCGCATGAGCCGCGCAACGAGCGCCTCGCGCCGCGTTCCGGCGATCTCGGCGGCGACGTCATAGGGAAAGCCTTCGAGCGCGACGAGCAGGATCGCCGTCCGCTCCTCGAAAGGCAAGGAAGCCAAGCCCTGTGCGATCGCGGGATGACGCGCCGAAAGCTTGGCGCTTTCCGAGCCCGCGAGCTCCTCACGCGCAGCCGCAGTCAGCGCCCGATAGGCGCAGAGCCGCGCGGCGCCGGGTTCGCGCAGGCGACGCTCGCGGATCGCGAGGGCGGCATTGTCAATCGCGCTTTGAACGAGGTCGTCCGCCGCAATGGAGCCGGCCATGACGCAGAGCGCGCGCGCATAGCGCCGCAAGGCGGGTGTCGCCTCCTCGACTTCGGCGAATAGCGCTTCCTTGTCTCCCATGGACGCGATCCGGATGGCGTGGAGCCGCCTCCAGCCAATCAAGATAATAGAACAGAGAGGCCCGGTTGACCATCGCCGTCTCAGGCGTTCGACGCATTCTCTCGAAGCCGCGGGGTTGACCCTGGGGACCCGGCCCGTTAGTGGGAACCATCCGGCGCACGCGCCGGAAAAAGCCCCGGCGAAGGTCGAAGCCACGCGCTTCGTTTTCCGGCGGTCGCGGCGCACGGTCGCCGTATCCGCTTTCGCCTAAAGCGAGCGCGTAGCTCAGTCGGTAGAGCATCTGACTTTTAATCAGGGGGTCCTGGGTTCGAGTCCCAGCGCGCTCACCAACTAAAACCCCTAAAATCAAAGGCTTACTGGACAAAGCTATGGGCTGTCCTTATTCGACGGCGGCCCAAAATAAGGGAAATCGCCCTCTCAGAGAGACGACTCAGGAGGGCGCGGGGGCTCCCGTCCGCCTCTCCTTGTTAGAAACCCTTATTGGTCACTGTCTTACTCTTGGAGCCCCCCCGGCCGCGCGATTGGCTGCGGCTGCACCGGACCACTTTTGACCAAACCAACATTCCCGCGCCTCGCTCAGCCTAGAGCGGGGCACAGTGTAGAATCAATAAACATGTCAAAATTTCCTTACAAATCTTCTAGGGATTCCAATGGACCGCCCGCTTTTTTTAAGGCAAATGTAAAGAGCGTCCCAGGTTGGAAGTCGGGCATACCAAGCTCGCGCCGCATCTCATTGCAATCATCAAGCCATTCTTGACGAATATCTTTTAGACTTATCGTTTTATTTGCATCGATCAACGCGCCACGCGGACGCGGTATATCTTCGTTAACATCAAGGATAAAAGCAACATCTGCTCCTTTTCGACGACCGCGCCCGATGTATACCCTCTGGAAAAAGTTCCTATTTGTCTCAGACCTTTCCCCATTGACAAATGAAAAAGTTGGCTCATCGATATTATGTTTAGTTAGAAACACAAGAACGCGATCAGAACAGTTTTTATCAATAGTCGGCAGCCCCATGGCCTTACTTAGCATCCAATTTATGACCGCCATTTCTTTTCTCCTCTCGCTCAAGCATGGTTATTGAGAGACGTGCTACCTTGACACGCGAAGCGCAACAAACGCTGTTACGGCGCTGATGACCGATGCAATCGCTGACACCAAAGCCACAACCATACAGGGCTTTCCAGGATTGAACGCTCAGTTTCGATCACCCGCCGTTGCAATTCATGATCATAGGCCCGCGGACTGTTTTTCAGATGCGCTTGATGGCCGTCCCCTAGGTATCGATGCCAAGTTCGCGACATCGTCGCGCTTCACCCTCCAAAAGTTTGCCCATCGTTGACCTCTGATTTTCTTCCCATACCAAAAACGTCGCCAGTTGCATAAGTCCCGTTATGGAACCTCGCAGGAAGAGGGTCCGCTCTTGATTCCTGACCGCGTCGGCGGCCCCGCTTGGGACGCGAAGCAAGGCGCCAAGCGTCAGAGTTATATCCCTCCCTCGCCGCCCAAGAGCGCTCGCCCACGTCTCCGGGCAATCGTAGCGCAGCCCCCTAGCCCTTCAGCTCCGCCGTGCCGTCCCTAACGCAAAAATTCCAGAGGACGCGGCGAGCCGTCTTCCTGTCCGCCTCGTCCCATTTCGCCAAATAGGCGCGGATCGTGGGCCGCTTCCGCATCTTCTCGAAAGCGTCGTGCGCAAAGGTCTCCTCGCGATAGGGGTTGGCCTTCGACAGAAGGACGATCTTCCTCGCAAGGTCCGCCTCTCGCGCCGTCTTCTCAGTCTTCGTCGCCATGTCTCGGCTCCGTAGTTGGGGGATGATCAGCCTCACCCTGAAAATCATGATGGTGGTGGTTTTCATGTTTAAAGTAAATAATTGATTTTCACGTTCCTGAATATTTAGGTCAATACGTCGCCACAGCCATGGCTCTACAGGCACTAATACACGAAAAAATGATTTAGTCCATAGGTGAAATCTAGACTATATTGTCAGGCTATCACGCCTTCTCACCCTAGGCGGAAGACAATGAGCCGGAAAAAGTCGCACCACTGGAAAGCCGTTAAGCGCCCTGTCGCGCCGCCTATCCCGAGGAAACGGCCGCCGTTGGCGCCTCGGGTGAAATCCTTCTCGAGTCTCGTCCGAGAGTGGGAAGCGCGCAAAAGACGGGCGAGCGAGCCCCCGGACCTACCGCCCCCCGGACGCGGCACCCTCAGAGACATGGGATTTTAGTCATGGACGCTGAGAGAAAACGGCAGATCGCGCTTGAAACGCAACGGTGTCCGTCGTCGAATGATTTGAGACACTGGGCGGCGCGATTTAAAGGAGGGTTCGGCTCATCCGCGGGTTGATTTTATGCGGCAGTCAGTTGGTGTTGCAAGCGTCGATTTTGGATTGTGACGCGTTTGATCCTTTCCCGTTCGCGCAGGATTTTCGTTCCGCGCCCAAAGTAGACGTCGGCGGGCGTGAGATTGCCCAAGCTCTCATGATAGCGGCGATGATTGTAGTGCTCGACAAAGGCGCCGATCTTCGCCTTGAGCTCGCCAGGAAGATAATAGTTTTCGAGGAGAATGCGGTTCTTGAGCGTCTGATGCCAACGCTCGATCTTGCCTTGCGTCTGAGGATGCAAGGGCGCGCCGCGGACATGCTTGATGTTGTGGTCGTCGAGCCATGTCGCCAGGTCGCTTGAGATGTAGGACGAACCATTGTCCGACAGCAACCGCGGCCGGTGCGCGATGTTGACCTGATCCAGCCCCGACGCTTGCAGCGCCAGGTTCAGCGTTTCCGTGACATCCTCGGCCTTCATCGTCGTGCACAGCTTCCAGGCGACGATGTAGCGCGAGAAGTCGTCGAGGATTGTGCTCAGATAAAACCAGCCCCAGCCGATCACCTTCAGATAGGTGAAATCGGTCTGCCAGAGCTGGTTTGGCGCCGTGGTCTTGTCCTTGAACTCGTCCGCCGCCTTGACGACGATGAAGGCCGGGCTTGTGATCAGATCATGCGCCTTGAGCAGGCGGTAGACCGAGGCTTCCGAGACGAAGTAGCGCTTCGTGTCGACAAAGCGCGCCGCCAGCTCACGCGGCGACAGTTCCGGTTCGTCAAGCGCAAGCTGCACAATCTCGTCCCGCACCTTGTCAGGGATGCGGTTCCAGACGCGCGATGGCCGGGACGGCTTATCTTCCAGCGCCTCAAGCCCGCCAGCCTGAAAGAGGTCGCACCATCTGTAAAACGCCGCCCGCGACACGCCGAGCTTTTCCAGCGTCCTTTTGACCGGCAGATGCGACTGTTCGACGAGGCGAATGATTTCCAATTTCTCGGAGGCGGGATATCTCATTCCTCGTCTCCCCCATCCGCGATCATGCTTTTTTTAAGCAGCCGCAATTCGAGCGCCTGCTCGGCGACGACTTCCTTCAGCTCTTGCGCCTGCCGACGCAGATCCTTGACCTCGCCGGTCGTCGCCGCCCGCGCCGTGTCGCCGGCCAGGCGCCGCTTGCCGGCCTCCAGGAACTCCTTCGACCAGGAATAATACAGGCCCTCGGCGATCCCTTCGCGTCGGCAAAGTTCCGCGATGCTGTGCTCGCCTCGCAGGCCGTCGAGCACGATGCGAATCTTCTCCTCGGCGGAATATTGCCGGCGGGTCGCGCGGCGGATGTCCTTCACGAACCGCTCGGATGAGGGTTTGGGGCTATCGGATTTCTGGCTCATCTCCACTCCTTGACGGTTACGATGAGCCAGAAATCCTCCTTTCCTCAACCCCGCCAATCTGTCTCAGGGGTGCTGACGCCGAACAAGCGGTCTGGGCGGCGGAATTGTTCGAGACTTGGACGACGGCCGCCGCCGGCAGCAGGACCTTCAGTCCCAGCGCCAGTGCAAACAGCACGATTGCGATCGCGTTGCGTCGCATTCCGCCTATCTCGTCCTCGCCCGGGTGGATCGGAAACTTCGTCGATCAAGTCAACGTTAGCTCGCTATTGCCGCCTTTGACAAGGCCCTGGACCGGCGACCAGCAGCGAGGGTCAGCTCTCCGCGGCGGCCCAGAACTTTGGCGGCGCCGGACCGCCGCAAGCCCGTTCATTCGTCCGAGGTGGGTTTCGCCATTTTTTTGCGAGCAGCGGAAGCTTTGCGCTGGCTCGACTTCGCGGCCTTGCCCGTCTGCCGCTGCTCCCGACCCAGGAGCTCCACGAGGCGGTCTCGGCCGCGACTGACTCGGCTCTTCATCGTCCCGATCTGACATCGACAGATTTTTGCGGCCTCTTCGTAGGATCTGCCCTCGGCCACCACCAAGATCAGCGCTTCGCGTTGTTCCAGAGAAAGATGTTGCATCGCTTCCGTGATGTCTCGAAGATCCGCCTGGCCGGTCTGCGACTCGGGCACGGAGAATTGCTCGCTGATATGACCGTCGGGGTCCGAGACCTCACGCCCCCGCTGGCGACATTCGGAGTAAAATGTGTTGCGCAGGATCGTGTAGAGCCAAGCCTTGAGATTGGTCCCTTCCGTGAAGGACCCCAAGGACCCGAGGGCCTTCACGAGCGTCTCCTGGAGCAGGTCGTCGGCGCGATCCAGATCGCCGCAAAGTCCGACGGCGCGGGCGCGCAGCGACGGCATGGCTGCCTGGATCGCCTGTTTCAGCGCCGCCCGTTCGGACTGGTGGCACATCGCGTCGTCTATCCCCGTCCTCGCTGAATAGCTGATGCTACATCAAATGGCCGCGCCAGGGCTCCCGTCGAGAACGCGTCGACGTAAAAAAAAGCCCCGCCGGCCGGGGAAGGTCGAGCGGGGAAGTTGGCTGACTTCACGCGAGGGGAGATCGACTGCGTGAAGCGCTATCGCCGGGGACGGCGTGCTTTCAGGCGCCCGGGCGGGGAGGAAAGCCCGAGCGCCAAACCCTTATTTGCCGCGTCTCGCCAACGCTGGCGCATATTCCGGCCCCAGCAGCTCGCGCAGGCGCGCCAGGATCTGCAGCGTGACGCCGAAGCTGCCGAGCGCCATCCAGCCGAAGAAGGCGAAGCCCCAATGCAGCGGGCTCGCGAAGCCCTCGTCGAGCACCCAGAAAGTGTGGCCCCATTCGTTCAGCCCGATGTTGGGAATCGTCATGAAGGTTCCGACGAGGAGCAGGCCGAAGGGAAGGGAGACGCCCTTCGCGAAATAGGGAAGCCGCGTCACGGCATAGGCGTAGGCGGTGACGCCGACCACGACGAAGAGCGGATAGGAGATGTAGAAAGTTACGATGTTGCTCGGCGTGAAGTCCGAGTCGCGCACCGCGGTCATGTGCCAGACCGCCGTCTGCTCGGTGAAGAAGCTGAGCCCGAGGAAAAGTGCGATCCCATAGAGCGCAAGCAACTGAACCAGCACGTGATAGCGGCGCAGCTCCTCGGCCGGCGCGAGAGCGGCCAAGTTTCGGTCGCGCGTGCGCCAGAGGAAGCCGCCGGCGGCGACGGCGGCCAGCGCCGAGACCGGAATGGAGACGACGAGCAGGGTGTGCCAGTAAATTCGATACTCCTCGGAGAAGGAATCGAGCCCGGCGCTCCAGGCGAAGACTTGCTCGTAGAGCCGCAGGCCGAGGACGACCGCGGCGAGAATGGCCCCGCCGATCGTGAAAGTGCGCAGGCTGAGATTTCTAGCGCCGAGTGAAGCGCTGCTGCTGACGGTTTGGTTGACGCTCATGATTCAAATCCTCTGAAAGCTCGAAGATCGTGCGCGCCGCGAAATGGGCTCGCGGGCCGGGACGCGCGAAGGCGCGACCTTTTGGGTCTTCTGGGCTTGCGACACGGGTCTCCCTCGAGGAGGAACGCGGCGTCGAGGGGAGGATCTGAAGACTGGCGCAGCTCAGGGCTTGCGCGTCGGCGCTCGAACTCCTCTGCGGCCAGTCCGGGAGCGGCTTCGCTACGCCCGGCGCATCGAGGAGGAGAGGCTCAGATTTGGAAGGTCGGCGGGGCGCGCGGCGCGAGCGGCTCGAGCTCAGGCGGCGCCTGCGCGTCGACCTGATTCTCGCGGCTCGCCGGGAGTGTGGCCTCCACCGGCGGCGTCAGCCGATCACCGACGCTGATGGGAGCGCCGAGGTCCGCCAGACCGGAGTGGAGCACGCAGCAGAGGCCGTGGTCGTGGCCATCCCCACGAGGGGCGAGCGGGTCCTGACTGCTCGTCGTCGCGCAGCCTTGGGAGAAGCCCGCTTCTCCCGAAGCGGCCGCGCCAGCGAGCGCCATTCCCGTGAGCAGAACCTGGACGCCAAGCGCGCACGCCAGCAGCAACGCCACAAAGGCGCTCCTCCTCGCAAGACTTGCTCGGCCGCATCCGATCACGTCCGCTCTCCATTCGGGAACGCGAGCAGGCTAGGCTGCGCCCGAGAGAGCGTCAAGGCGGACAGTTTGTCGCAGGCGACAGCGAAGCGCTCGCGCGACGAAAAAGCGCCCCGCCCGTACATCCGGGGCGGAGCGCTTCGTTCAGCGACCAAGCGGGGGCTCGCATGAACCGAAAAGACCAAACAGGCTCGAGCTTGCGCGACGCTTGACGAGGCGCAGCGCTGCGCCCGCAGCTTACGCGCGCCCGCCCTACTCCGGCATGACGAGCGGGCGGTTCTTGGGAAACTTCGCGATCGTCGCCGGCTCGAGGTTGAGCGTCTCGGCGACCATTTCGGGCGGCGAATGCGCCAGCCAGTCGGACAAGGAGATGTCGGCGTAATAGGAGCTCCTGAACACCTCGATATATTGAAGATCGGTGTCGCCGGTATTCTTGACGTAGTGGCCGTTGTTTCTCTTCACATAGCCGATGTCGCCGGGCGTGAAGTTCAAGGTCACGGCCTTTGGACCCGTCTGGAACGCCGTGACTTGCGCCTTGCCCTTGATCCAATAGGCCCACTCATCCGCATTGGGGTGCCAATGCAGCTCGCGCAGCGCGCCGGGATGGATGGTGACGAGCCCGACCGCAATGGTCTTGGAGACGTTGAAGTTGCTGCTGTCGGCGACGCGCACCTCGCCGCCTTTCGTCTTCTTCACGGGCGCCGATGAGGCGAGCGAATAGGTGAAGGGATAGGGCGGGAACTCGCCCGGCTTCTCCATCGCGCGCTTCACCACGTCGAGGGGCGGCGGATTCTTCCCCTGGAAGATGTAGCGATTGTAGAGCGGGATTTGCGAGAAGGCGCTGGCCGGCACGCCGAAGTTCTCGGCGAGAATTTCCGGCGGCGTGTGGGCGAGCCAATCCGACACCAGCGTCGTGTTGAACTCGGTGGCCTTGCCGTCGTCGAAGCAGATGACGAACTCGCAGCCGTCCGGCGGAAGGCCCTGCAGCGAATGCGGGAAGCCCGAAGGAAAATACCAGAGGTCGCCTTCCTTGACGTCCGAGACATAGGCGCGGCCCTTGTCGTCGAGCACCGTCACGCGGCATCCGCCATAGGTCACATAGGCCCATTCAGACGCGAGATGCCAATGCAGCTCCCTGATGCCGCCGGCGGTGAGCCGCATGTTGACGCCGGAGATCGCTTCGGAAATGCCGAAGTCCGCCTGCGTCACCTGACGCGCCCAGCCGCCGTTCTGGATGCGCTTCGGCGCATTGTTGAAGGAGGCCCAGAATTGCGGGAGATCGCCGACGTCGGTCGGCGGCGGAGATTGCGCCGCGGGGAATTGGCTGGCGAGCGTGGGGTTTTGCGGACCGGGATCGGTGAGGCTTGCCGGATTTGTGGCGTTGATCGCGCCTTGCGCCGGCTCGTCCGGATTGCCGTAGGAAGCCGCGCGCCCTTCATTCGCCGCCGCGACAACCGCGCCCGCCGCTGTGGCCGTAAGAACCTTTCGTCTCGATATCATGGCCTGCTCTCCCGCAAAGGCGCAGCCATGTTGGGCTGGAATGCGCAAAGGCTGCAGATTCCAGAGCTAGAGCCGAGTGGGCGGCAGTCGAGGTTATGATCGAGGCAAGGGCTGGCAGCCGCGAACAGCGCTTTGAAGGAATTGCAAAAAAATTTGGGCGCGCAAAGCCTTTGATTTGGTGCCCAGGAGAGGACTCGAACCTCCACGGCTTTCACCACTGGTACCTGAAACCAGCGCGTCTACCAATTCCGCCACCTGGGCATCGGGGCGTCTCTTACGGGCTGGCGTCGGTCCCTGTCAATGAGCGCGAGGCCAATGCGCGCGACGGCATTCCCTTCGCGCGCAAAAAGCGTTAGAGCCCCCAGCGGATTGTCGCGGCGCCGCAAAGGCGGCCGGGCGACGCGGCGGATTGATGGGGATAGGGCGATGGCGCAGGAGACGCAGAAACTGATCACGGTTTTCGGGGGCTCCGGCTTCATCGGACGCTATGTGGTCAATCGGCTGGCGCAAGAGGGCTGGCGCATTCGCGTCGCCTGCCGCCGCCCCGACCTCGCCTTCTTCCTGCAGCCGCTCGGCGTGCCGGGACAGATCTTCCCCGTCCAGGCCAATCTGCGCGATCCGCATTCGCTCGCCGCAGCCCTGAAGGGCGCGTCGGCCGCCGTCAATCTCGTGGGCATTCTGGCCGAAGGCGGCAAGCAGCGCTTCGACGCGATCCAGGGGAAGGGCGCGGGGGCGGTCGCCGAGGCGGTCAAGGCGGCGGGGATCGACAATTTCGTGCATGTGTCGGCGATCGGCGCCGACGCGTCCTCGACGTCGGCCTATGCGCGCAGCAAGGCCGCCGGCGAGGCGGCGGTGCGCGCCGCGCTCCCCGGCGCGGTGATCCTTCGCCCCTCCGTCGTCTTCGGCCCCGAGGACGATTTCTTCAACCGCTTCGGCGCGATGGGGCGCTTCTTCCCCTTCGAGACGGTCGTCGGCGGCGCCACCAAATTCCAGCCGGTCTATGTCGGCGACGTCGCCGAGGCCGTGGTGCGCGCGGTCTCCGGCAAGGCGCAGAAGGGCGCGACCTATGAGCTCGGCGGGCCCGAGGTGCGAAGCTTCGAATCGCTCGTGCGCTATGTCCTCGCCGTGTCCGACCGCGAGCGCCGCGTCGTCAATCTCTCCTTCGGCACGGGCAAATTCGTCGCCTCGATCATGCAGACGCTCGAGGCGGTGTCTTTCGGGCTCTTCCCGAAGCTTTTGCGCATGACCACGGATCAGGTCGAGCTGTTGAAGCATGACAACGTGGTCTCTGACGCCGCCAAGGCGGAAGGACGCACGCTGGAGGGGCTGGGGATCGCGCCGACAGCGTTCGAAAGCGTTGCGCCGTCCTATCTCTATCGCTATCGCCCGACGGGCCAATATGAGGAGCAGCGCAGCTAGCCAAGCTCTTCGTCATCCTGTGCTTGGCGGCCCGGGGGGAGCCGCTTGACGGTCTAGCGTGCGGCTGGCGTTCCCGTCTGCCGAAAGTAAATTGGACGAGACCGCCGCACCGTCGTGAGCGAGACCCCCGCCCTCATGATGGGAGTTGAATGAGGGAATGCTCATGAGCCGCGTTTTGCTTTTGATGACGCTACTGCTCGTCGGTGTGTTTACGCCCGCCAGGGCGGAGGTTCCGAGCCGCCAGTTGAACGTTGCCGTCCGGGAAGCCCCACCCTTCGCGATCAAGACGCAGGACGGGCTCTGGGCCGGGCTCAGCGCGGATCTCTGGCGGCATCTCGCCGAGCAGATCGGCCTGCGCTACCGTTTTGTCGAGACCACACCCGACGAAATGCGCCAAGGCCTGGCCGACGGCACGATCGACGTATCGCTTTCCGCAGTCTCCGTCACCGCGGACCGGCTTCGCGAGACCGACTTCACCCAACCCTATTTCCTGACCGGGATTGGCGTCGCGGCGCCCAAGCAGACCCAACTGGATTGGTGGGGCACGGCGCGGAGCTTTTTGACCTGGCGCTTCCTTTCCTTGGTCATCGGCTTGCTCGTCGCGATCGGGCTGGTCACTCTGGCAATCTGGTACCTCGAACGAAAGCACACGGAGTATTTCGGCGGACCGCCTGTCGACGGGCTCGTCTCGTCCGCAACCTGGGCCGCCCAGACAATGACTCGGGGCGGCGCCGCTGCGGGCGCGCCATCGACGAGGCCCGGCCGTGTGCTGGGCGCGGTTTGGGTTATCGGGTCTGTCGCCCTCATCGCCGCCTTTACCGCCGCGATCACGAGCCATCTGACCGCCCGCGAAATGTTGGGCCTCGTGCGCGAGGAAGCGGATTTGCACAAGGCCCGGGTCGGCGCCTGGCGGGACTCGAAGGCGACGCTCGCGTATCTCGACCGCAACCACATCGCGCACCGCGACTTCGCCACGCTGAAGGACGCGCTGCGGGCGTTAGCGGACGACGAGCTCGATGCGGTGGTGGACGATAAGCCCATCCTGGCATGGCAAATCCACGAGAATTTCCCCACCGAGCTCCAAATGCTCGATTTGCGGCTCGACCCGGGTCGCTATGCGATCGCGCTGCCGCTCAACAGCGAGCTACGGCAGCCGCTCAACATCGCGCTTATCGAGGCGATCCACACTAGCTGGTGGCAGGAAGTGCTCGGCCGCTACGTTGGCAGCGAATAGGGGCCGAGCGCTCCTCACGTCCGCCGGCGCACGACCACCGACCCGGTCGAGTTCTTGAAGCACGACAACGTCGTCTCCGACGCGGCGAAGGCGCAGGGACGCACGCTCGAGGGCTTGGGAATCGCGCCGACGGCGTTTGAAAGCGCCGCGCCGTCATATCTCTATCGCTGTCGCTCGTTCGGCCAATACGAAGAGCAGCGCAGCTAGCTACCCGTTACGTCCGAGCTTTCCGCGCCGGACCGCGGCGGTTTTCATTTGCCGCCGCTTGGGCTATATGCACTCCGTATACAGATCGCCTCCTTCCCATTATCCTGCTGAATTGGCAGGCGCTCCGCCCTCAGCGGAAGGGTTGTAGGCGTGGCTCTGGAGGTCGGACACAGAGTGCGACAAAAGGCGCGTTCCCCAGCGGTCGAGGTTCGTGGGCCGAGGCCGAATTCAATCTCCTCGTCCGGATCATTACGCGCGTTCTGGGCGCCTCGCGCAGCGGCGCCGGCATGAGAAAGCGACCGAGACATTTGTCGCCGGGCAGGCAGCAGCCGGACATCAGCCTCAATTCCTTTCTCGATCTGGTGCTGAACATCCTTCTCTTCTTCGTCTTCGCGACGGAACTCGCCGTGACGAAATCGTTGAACGTCGCGGTCCCGAAAACCGAATACGGAGAGACGACGGCGAAGGACAATGAATCACTGCTGATCCAAGTCACCAAGGACAGCCGCTACTTCATCGGCCAGGACGAGGTCGCCGCCGACAAGCTGCCCTCGCGCATGCGCGAACAAAAGGCGGCGAATCCGAATCTGAAAAGCGTGATCGTGCGCGGCGACCTGGAGAGCCGGCTACAGGCGACGGTGGACGTGCTCGGCGCCTGCAAGCAGGCCGGCATCGCCAAGGTGAAGATCGAGACGGAGAAGGGTCGCGCCGATGGGAGTCCATGAGTTCGGGCAAGCCGTTGCGGCGATCTTCGAGGAATATGTGCTGCGTGGCGGGCTCACCATGGCCTTCCTCATCCCGCTGTCCATCTTCACGCTCGGCGTCACCCTTCAGCGGCTTTTGGACCTTCGCCCGTCTCGCGTGACTCCCGCCTGCCTCGTCGAGGCCGCGCGCTCGATCAAGAGCCACGAGGAGTTCCACGCCTTTCGGGAAGGGCTCGTCGATGACGCCTGCCCTCTCGCTCAGGTTCTGCTGGGATATATCGAAGCCGGCGAGCGCGGCGAGCCGGTGCATCCCGACATCAATCGCGAGCCGATAGAGGATTCGACGGACCGGCTCTATCACTCCCTCATGCCCCTCTCGACCGCCTATGTCGTGGCGCCGCTCCTCGGCGTGCTCGGCACCACGGTCGCCATCATGGGCACCTTCAAGCAATTCGCGATCGCCGGAGACAGGGACATGGTCGCCCTGGTGATGGCGATCGACCAGTCCCTCGTTTCGACGATGTGGGGACTGCTCGTCGCCGTGCCGGCCTATTACTGCTTCGCCCTGCTGCAGCGACGCATCTATCGCTATGAGCGCGACGTGCTCCCCGCGCTCAGCCGGGAGATCGTCCGGAGTTTCGCCCCGTACATCCACTTCGGGAAAGACGACCTGTCCCTTCAACGGTCGGCAAAACAGAAGCGCGCGCCGCTCCCGGCGGAGCCCAGCGCCCGCCCCGCCCCCTGACCCGCCGCCGGGACGGGCTTCAGAGCATGTGGCGAGCGGTCAAACCCGGAATGGCGGCGTCCTTGGCGATCCATGTGGCGATCCTGCTGATGGCGGCCTGGGCGATGACGCCGGTGATCGACGAGGCCGAAACGCTGATCGTCGAATATTCGGGCGCTGAAGCCAGTGAGCAGGCCGAAGAAAGACTGAAGGAGCAGACCGGCGGCGCGCCGGGCTCGAAGGCCGAGGACCTGCCGCCGCGCCCCATGACCCAGGCGGGGGAAGACGCCCCCTCCGACATGGCCACGCTGGAGGCCAGGTCCCCTTCCGCCGCCGAGCAACGACCGGCGACCTCCGCAAAAGCGGGTTCGCCCGGCGCGCAGGAAGTTACGGGCGCGGACCGGCGGCAAGAGGCGCGCCGACTGCAACTGCGGCCTGAGAGTCAGACCGATCCCTTGCGCGATTACGCAAGGCGGCTGACGAAAAAGGTGCAGAGCCGGCTCGTCTATCCCGAGAACGGCCGCTGGGCTGGACTGCGCGGCGCCGCCGCCGTCTCTTTCTCGATCCTCCCCGACGGCGCGCTGCGCCCCAACTCTCTGCGCATCGTCTCGAGCAGCGGCGAAGCGAAGCTCGATGAAAGCGCGCTTCAGACGATCCGCGCCGCGGCGCCCTTCGATCCGCCAAGACGCGAGATCACGCTGAAGATCACCGTCATATACGGGCCGCAGCGGTAGCGGAGCATGATAGCTTGCGGGAGGGAGGCGGCGGCCGGGCGCTGCGCCAAAAAAAGAGCCCGGCTCTCCAACGAGCCGGGTTCAGGGGGGTTATGGCCCATCGAGAGGCGGGAGGAACCTGTTCGCCATAACGTGAAAACAGACTAAGCGATTCGGCCACAAATTTCTTGCATTATATTTTCGTGAAAGCCCTAAAATTCGCCAAAATGAACGCGTTTATGACGCTCCAGCATAGGACAAGCGTCATAATTTTTTAAAAAGATTCTTTTGTTCTCGTCACTTGACAAATTGCAGCGGCGATTTGGAAGCTACGTAACAAATTTGTCACTATCCCCAAAATTTTTTCTCAGTCGCTATGCTCAAGGTTTGAGTACAAGGGATCCCATTGTCTTTCGCGCCTCGAGGTCGCAATGCACCTGCTCTGCTTGCGCCAGCGGGCGCGCGCTGACCGCATCGAGCGTGATGTCGCCGGCCTTGAGCGCCGCGACGACCTCCTCGGTCATGGCGCGGTAGGTCTCCACATCCGCGATATGGGTGAAAAGCGACGGCCGCGTCGCATAGAGCGAGCCCTTTTGCGCGAGCAATCCCATGTCGAAGGCGGCGATCGGTCCCGAAGCCGAGCCGAAGCTCACGAAGAGGCCAAAAGGCTTGAGACAATCGAGGGAGGCGGGAAAGGTCGCCTTGCCAACGCCGTCATAGACGACATCGCAAAGCTTTCCCTTGGTGAACTCGCGGACTTTGGCGACGAAGTCCTCGTCGCGATAGAGGATCGTGTGATCGGCCCCCGCCTTGCGGGCGATTTCCGCCTTCTCCGCGCTGCCGACGGTGGCGATGACTTTGGCCCCGAGCGCGGAGGCCCATTGGCAAAGCAACTGCCCGACGCCCCCCGCCCCCGCCTGCACGAGCACGCGATGACCCTTCTTGACCTTGAAGGTGCGGCGGAGAAGATATTGCGCCGTGAGGCCCTTCAGCATCATGGCGGCGCCCTGCTCGAAGGACAGGAACTTCGGCAGGCGCACGAGCGAGGCGGCCTCGATGTTGCGCGCCTGGGAATAGCCGCCGAACCCTCCGGTCACATAGGCCACCCGGTCGCCCTTTTTCACGTCCTTGACGCCCTCGCCGACGGCGAGGACCTCGCCCGCGCCCTCATGGCCCGGAATGAAGGGCAAAGGGGCCGGATAAGACCCCGAACGCCGATAGACGTCGATGTAATTGACCCCGATCGCATGGTGGCGGATCTGCGCCTCGCCCGGTCCCGGAGGCGCGAGCTCCACCTCCTCGTAACGCAGCGCGTCGGGAGCGCCCGGAGCATGAACGCGCACGGCTTTGACTGTCGTCATCGAAAATCCCCGGTTAAATCGTTGGTAGTGCGTCCAATGGCGGCGGCGCGGCCTCGCGCCCCCCGTCCTCAGGCGCTATATAGCCGGCAAGGGAGAATGACGCCATGACCGAGCCTGCCGCCGAGGCCAAGACCATCAAGACGCAGATTCTCGTCGCCGGAGCCGGCTCGACCGGCGTCGCCGCAGGGATGGCTTTCGCCCGCGCGGGCTTCAAGGTCGTGCTCGCTGGGCGCTTCCCGCCGCCGCTTCCCGGACGCACGGTCGCGCTCTTCGAGGCCTCGATCCGCTTTCTCGACGCGCTCGGCGTTCTGCAGAGCGTGAGGGAAAAGGGCTCGCCGATCGCCGCCATCCGCATGGTCGACGACACGGGCCAGTTCCTGCCGACGCCCGATCTGGTGCTCGAGGCGCGGGAGATTGGTCTGCCCGCGCTCGGCGTCAACATCTCGAATGACGAGCTCGTCGAGATCCTGATCGCCACCGCGCGGGAACGCTCAGACTTCGAGATCGTCGAAGCCGACATCGCGGACTACACATTCGACGGCGACGGCGCGGTGGCGAGGCTTGCGGACGGTCGGCGCGTCGAGGCCGATTTCGTCGTGGCGGCCGACGGACGCGGCAGCCGCGCCCGCGCCGTCGCCGGCATAGACACGCAAGAATGGAGCTATCCTCAAGTCGCCCTGACCGCGATGCTCCGGCACGAGCTGCCGCATGACGAGGTCTCGGTCGAGTTCCACACGCGCTCCGGGCCCTTCACGCTCGTGCCGCTGCCGGGCCGCGAGGGCGCGCCGCATCGCTCGAGCCTCGTCTGGCTGATGAGCGTCGCCGACGCGAGCCGCAGGCTCGCTAAGTCGCGTCTGGAGCTGCAGTTCGAGCTCGAGGACCGCGCGCATGGGCGCTTGGGCGCGATGGCGATCGAGGGCGACATCGGTCAGTTCAGAATGGGCGGCATGCGCGTCTCGGCCTATGCCAAGGACCGCGTGGCGCTCGTCGGCGAAACCTGTCACGTGTTTCCGCCGATCGGGGCGCAGGGGCTCAATCTGAGCCTGCGCGACGTCGCCGATCTCGAGGACTGTCTCGCGAGCGTCGACCTCTCCAATCGGCGCGAGCTCGGCCATGCGCTCACGCGCTACGACCGGCATCGAGCCGCCGACATCGGCTTCCGCACGCTCGGCGTC